>NZ_FCON02000084.1 GCF_001544535.1 Caballeronia choica
AAGGCCTCCTCGGCGGAGGACACCGCGACACCGCCGCGTAAGAGGACCTTCAAGCCTTCGATGACCTCGGCGGGCAGCGCCGAGAGGTTGGCGAGGGTGCGCTTCTTGACCGAGTTGCCGTCGCGATAGGACTCGCGCAGCAGCACCGCGGGCGGCGAGTTGCGGTTAGGAACGTGTTCGATATACATGAACACTGATTCAAGCACAACCACCGCAAAATGCAATATATAAATACTATTTTACATGGCTACATGATAGCCTAAGAAAAAAGCCGAAACCCAGCGCTGACGCGGATTTCGGCTACTTGAGAAGTCAAAGTTCGGCCTAGACTGCACTCAAGCAATACGGGGAAGACGGGGATAAGTCGCCGACCGCGTGAGCGGACGAATCATCGGGAGACGACAGCCTCGAGGGTTTCGGTCAGGCGACTGCTCGGCAGCTTCGACGCCTAGCCGGCGTCCAATTTCATTTTTGGGACAAGCGAAATGCCAAACGGTGAGAATTCCTTGCGCAAGTTGATTGACAAGTGGCTTGGGCACCGCGCGAGTGGGACGTACGCGTGACGGAGTTCAGCCGTATCGCCTCGAGTCGAGACCGCTACGTTTCGCGTTGACGGAGGTTCAGAGAACCGTTGGGCGATCATCTTTTTTCCGACACGACGACGGTTCGTGGAAGGTGTACTCGCCAAGAGCGGACGTGCCTGCGATGAGCGCGTACAACCTCGCGGCGCGACGCTGGTAGCAACGACATACAACGATTAAATGTTTTCTGGAAACTGCTAATAACACTTATGGGCAACGATTTGCCAGTCACCTCGATGTGTGGATGGCCGTTAAACACGTAAAAGCAGCGGTAGAGGTGACGGCGAGTTCAAGGTCCGAAGAAGGTCGGTTCCGGAAGCTCGACCCCGCGAACGTCCCGGCCATCATCGGGCGTCGACGAACTTCCGTGATCGGCCATAAAGCGGCATTCGTCCGTAACGTCAGTCGGGCATTCGGACGTCGGCTCCGCCCCGACAACGGTCAATCGCCGGGCTGCATTTTGCGAATCGCCTTGTCGCGCGCTTGCTGCGCATCAACGATTAAGCGGTATGCGGCGTAATACTTGTAGATGTTGCGTACGTACGTCGTCGTTTCAATGCCGATCTTCTCCGCGACTACGACTTCGACGTTATTGAACCACTTGTCCTGATCGAGCCCGCGTGCCGCGGCTTCCGTGCGCATCTTTGCGATTTTGGCCGCCCCCGCGTTATAGCTCGCGAACGCAAACATTGCACGAGTGGTGTCATCGAAGTGCGCGTCCGGAAAGTAGCGTGTCATCAGCCGATCCATGTATTTGGTTCCCGCATGGATGTTCGATTCGGTCACGCCGATGTTGCCGACCGCCATTTCCTTGCCTGTTCTCGGCATCAACTGCATGACGCCGACTGCGCCAACGTGACTTCGGGCCGACTGGTTCAACTGCGATTCCTGATAGCCTAGGGCGGCCAGCATCAGGGGGTCGAAGCCATACTGCTTGCCATACTTCTCGAAGAGGGCAAGTGTAGCTTCGAAACGCGTGAGTTCCGCCGCTCCCGAAGCATCCGTGACCTGCTTGATACGCTTCATGAACTGTGCGAGCCGATAGTCGATGACGCCCTGTTTTTTGGCAAACTCGTTATAAAAATCAGTCACCGCAGCCTGCAGTTGGGGGCTGTTTTTCCTGATTGCCCAACCGACATAGCCTTCGCTGCGTACTGCCAGATCCTCCCTGACCTTGATCTGAGGCAGGACTTGCGCCCACAGCTTTGCTTTCCAGTCGTCGACCACCACGATGCGGAGCATTCCCGCGTTCAGCATTTCGAGGGCATCCTCATCTTCGAGTGCGTCCGGCAGCAGCGCTATCTGCATGACCGGCTTGCCTGCTTTCCTGAACCGGTCGTTGAGCGCCGTCAGACTCTCGTAGTAACTCGTCGCCTTGCGTACATAGACCTGCTTCCCCGCGAGGTCGTCCAGCGTGGCGAGAGCCGGAGCGCCAGGACCCGTGACGATCAGTTCTCTGACTGGCCTGCGGTCACGCGGCGCAACGAAGTCGACAAGCTTGCGCCGCGCGTCGGTCGCCGTCAGGTTGCCCGCCGAGATGTCGCCCAGCCCGGCCTGGAGGTTCGCCAGGAGTTTGTCGCGGGTCGTCGGAATTAGAAGGACTGTGACCGGGCGTTTGCCGAGCTGACCGGCATAACGCTTGTTGACATACTGTTCGAAGTCTCGCGCGAGTTCCGCGGTCAAGCCACGTTCCCGGCCTTTGTCGTTGAAGTACAGCGTGCGGCTGTACGGCACAAGAAAGCGGATCACGCGGCGCTCGAGCATCGCGTCAAAGTCGCCGGTCCACGGTTTGGCCGCGATGTTCATCTGGCGGGTTTTGGCGACAGCAGCCGGTGGCGATGATGCTGGTGCGACAGTGGACTCACCCGCTCCTGACTCTGCTCGCGGCGGCGACAAGAGCACGTAGATCCCAACTAGCAGGGTGGCAAGAAAACGAAGTCTCGTCATGACATGCCCTTCCATGCGAACGACTATCCGGAATTCGTATGCATTGTCTCAGCGTATTCGCGGCTCTGTTACAAGCAGGTCGCGACGGAGCTTCGACTGGCGATCTCGGTTGCAGGCGCCCTGAAGACCGCGCATCGGATGACGGAAAGTGACAGCTAAACGCTGGCGCATATGCGCAGGTATTTGTCGCTCAAGCTCGCAGCATCGTCCTCCCCCCCAACGCGAGCCGGCCATGGCACAGGCACACGACCAGGGTGGCTAACTGCAGTCTCAACGTGCGTGGTCTGTTGTTACCGTTTAGCTACTGCAACCATAAATGTACTCCGGCTTCCAGCCCCAAGTTGTTGGCACCTATCGTGCAGCATACCCCGTCGAACATCGCAGAGCATGCATGTTTTACATGGCTTCTTTTCCCAATGCCCCCTCCCGTCCCGAGCAAAGCAACCCGGCGCCATCGCCCCGTTGCAGCAAAACAATCCGCCTGAAAGCAGCCCCCAATCCGAAGGTCCGATGGCGACGTCACCTCTTATGCCTCGTTCAGCGTCAATCATGGATTGCTGGAAAGCGGAGTGAAATTCGGTGTGAAGACCACGATGACCGCGTGCGAAAGAGCGCGAACGGCCGGAATCGCCGACTTGTTGTCCGTGAGCGGCGGTACCGAGCGACCGCTCGCCTCTGATACCTGCCGTTGCATCTCTGACGGCTCGACCGGCAGCTACGGGTCGCGAGGCGCCAGTCGCGCTCGCTCGACATTTGCCTTCCATAAGCGCAGCGTTATCGGGGCTGTCCCAGTGAAAAAAGCGCAATCTGCGGCTTTGCCTGTCGCGGCTCAGTCAGTTGCCTCCGGATATCGCTTTCCGGAGGGCAACCTCGCTAGCGAACATGCACATCGGTCGTCCGGATCGCGTTTCTCCGGCCGTACGATAGATGGTCATACCGGGAGGAGGCGTATATGACTAAGTTCGATATTGCGGCGCTCGCAAGGCACCGTGAAAACCTGAAGGCCGAAGGTTATAGGCGCATCAGTGTGTTTATTTCGCCGCAGCTGCGATGCCTGCTCGCCAATCATCGGCGACGTGGCGAAAGCACCGGCGCCCTCCTTGACCGGCTGCTTGTCGCTGAACTAGCGGCGCGGCCTCACTGTTCTGCCGACAACGTCCAAGACGCGAGGATGATTCGCCGCACGCAGAATCAGATTCGGCATACGTGGCAGCCGAGTAACAACGGGCCGCGCACGCTCTCTGTCAAAATTCGTGAGCCGGACGGCAGCGGCGTGCTTATCACGGCACGCGACGCGGTTCGATTCGAAAAGGGGAAAGAGCCGTCGTAGGGAATCAGTTTATTTCGCGCGCGCGAGACCGTACGCGACTAAATACTTAGAGTAGAGACTCAATATGCGGCGTCACGCCACGCGCCGCGCACACTCAACTGCCGTATCTTGAAGTGAAGCGACGAGCGTTAGCTCGGTCAGGCTTGCGCGGACCCTGGACCACTACAATTGGTGCGTCAACGCGCCACACCTCTAATCGCCGGGATACACCGTGAAAACCGTAATTATCTTTCTTTCGCTTGTCACAGCGGCTCTCTCTAGTGGTTGCGCCTTTGTTGATTCGATGAACGAAGCACAACGCCAGTGGGCTGCATCTTCGCCAACTGAGAAGGCGGCCTACACTCAATCGTGGACCAATGTCTCCAACTCTGTTGCGGCGCAGGAGGCTGCGCGCCGTCCAGTCTACGTCTCGCCTACGCCGGTCTACTGCGTCAACTGCCGATAACTAGCTGCACGCGCGCCACGAGCGCGACCACGCGCGCCCACGCGAGTGTGCACGTATCGGGCCAATCGTTAGGGTAGAGGCTCAACACGCGACGCCGGGCCGCATATTGCATGCGCCTTAGCCTCCTACCATTAAAGCAAGAAGCCGTAAGCGAACAATGAATGAGGTTCAGAGGATGTTGCACTTTCTGCTTATCGTCATCGCCCTGCTAGTCATTTGGGGGCTGCTGGGGCCACTTGCAAAGGCTTGGACGCTAATTGGGGGCTTCGTCCTGTTGCTGTCCCCGTCGGGGGCGCGCTGGCCTTCGCGGGCCTCTTCATCTGGGGCTCGACCGGACACGAAAGCACCTTTGCGGGCGTTATCGTGACAATGGCCGCCGGGATTATCGGATTACCGGCGGCCGTGTTGCTCGCAGGCTACATGCAGAACAGGCCGCACCAACTTGTCGGCATGGAAAAGGTCCACGCCGAACGACGCAGGCTGGGGTACAAAGATTGATGAGCCGCGCCCGTTGTAAAAAAAATGCTTACACCTGCACTTACACGGATTTCAGAAAGCAAAAAGCCCAGTCGCATTAACTGGGCTAAGTGTTTGATTTACATGGGGTGGCTGATGGGACTCGAACCCACGACGACAGGAATCACAATCCTGGACTCTACCAACTGAGCTACAGCCACCACTGACAACTTGATTTGCTACACCCGGGCTCACCAAGAACTGGCTTGCCGATCAAGAAGCGAGATTATACGAATAAAGATTCCGTTTGCCTAGTCCCCGGGCGAATCGAATCGATTCACCCTTCGGCCAGTTCCACCGAATCCCGCAGATGGCTGCGCGCCTCGTCGAAAATGGCGAGATCGCCACTCGCCAGCCGCCGGCTGTCGGACAGCACGCGACGCCATCCACGAGCCCCCGCCACGCCCCGATAGAGCCCGAGCGCGTGTCGCGTGATCGCGCCCAGATACGTGCCGCGCGCGAACTCTTTGCGCGCGTAGTCGATCAATCCCGTCTCGATCTCCTCGCGCGTCGCGATAGGCGTCTGCGCGCCGTAAAAGCGCGTGTCGACGGCCGCCAGCACATAAGGATTGTGGTAAGCCTCGCGGCCGAGCATCACGCCATCGACGTGCTTCAGATGTTCTTCCACTTCGTCCAGCGTCTTGACGCCGCCATTGATCGAGATTTCCAGTTGCGGGAAATCGCGCTTCAGCCGGTACGCGTATTCGTACTTGAGCGGTGGAATCTCGCGGTTCTCTTTCGGGCTCAGGCCCTTCAGGATCGCGTTGCGCGCGTGGACGATAAAGACCTCGCAACCCGCATCGGCGACCGTACCGACGAAATCGCGCACGAACTCGTACGCCTCGGCCGCATCGACGCCGATGCGGTGCTTCACCGTCACCGGAATCGCGACCGCATCGCGCATCGCCTTGACGCAATCCGCGACGAGCTGCGGCTCGTTCATCAGGCACGCGCCGAACGCGCCGCGCTGCACGCGCTCCGACGGGCAGCCGCAGTTGAGGTTGATCTCGTCGTAGCCCCACTGCTCGCCGAGCCTGGCGCTCTTCGCGAGATCGGCCGGCTCGCTGCCGCCGAGTTGCAGCGCAACCGGCGCTTCGGCGGGCGTGAAGGCGAGATGCCGCGCGACGTCGCCGTAGAGGAGCGCGCCTGTCGTCACCATCTCGGTGTAGAGCCACGCATCGCGCGAAATCAGGCGATGAAACGACCGGCAATGCCGATCGGTCCAGTCCATCATCGGAGCGACGGACACGCGCCGCGGCGTTGATTTCATTGAATTTTGCTGCAAGTTCATAATCCTGCGGACGATTTTCCGAACGTCTCGTTTGAGTCTGCTCTACGTGATTTTTGCTCGCTTTTTGGTCCGAGTGCTACGACGTAGCGCGGAAAAACTTCGTGTAGAACCGGGGCGCAACAGGAACGATTACGGAGCGAGGGCGAAAGGATGAAAGTATAGGCTACACCGCCCGGATCCGCCTGAAGCAAGGCGGCAGGCCGCGCCAAGCGGCCCGATAGCGCATACTTGCCTCTACATCGATGGCTGCATTGCCTGGCACGAGATAGTGCGGAGGTGTCGTGATGACCGAGTCTTCCGATTTTCGGACCAAAAGAATTGTGCTTGATCACGGAGGCGGCTGTATGCCCGCAGTCGGATTCGGCACGCTGATTGCCGATGCAGCTACGACCATCAGCGCTACCCGAGACGCGCTGCAAGCCGGATATCGGCACATCGATTGTGCCGAGCGTTATCGCAACGAGCGAGAGGTGGGCGAGGCCCTGCGGGCAGGGCTTGCTGCTGGCGGCATCACGCGCGAAGACATCTTCGTGACCACGAAGTTATGGAACTCCAATCATCGGCCCGAGCGAGTCTGGCCGGCTTTCGAGGCAAGTGTTGAAAGGCTCGGGCTCGACTATCTGGATCTCTATCTCATCCATACACCCTTTGCCTTTCAACCGGGAGATGAGCAGGACCCGCGCGACGAAAACGGCGACGTCATCTACGACAAAGGCGTGACGTTGCTCGACACGTGGAGGGCGATGGAAGAACTCGTCGATCATGGAAGAAGCCGGGCCATCGGACTCTCCGACATCACCTTGAACGAACTGCGCCCGCTCTACGAATCGGCGCGAATCAAGCCGGCGGTGGTGCAGGTCGAAGCACATCCGTATCTACCGGAAACTGAACTGCTGGAATTCTGCAAGGAGAACGGGATAGTCTTTTTGGCCTTTGCGCCGTTGGGTCACGGGATCAGGCCGGGACCGATCGAGGACCCGGTCATTTCCGGGATTGCCGCGCGAACGGGAAGGACACCCGCACAGGTACTGCTTGCCTGGGCGGTGCAGCGTGGCGGGGCTGTGCTTACGACCCCCAAGTCCGCGGCCCGCGCACGCGAGAATTTCGACATCTCCATGCTTCCGGCAGACGCGTTCGACGAGATCGATCGGATCGAGACCCGGCAGAGGTTCAACGAAGTCGTCAAGACCGGCAGCCCGGGGTTCATCCCGCAGAGCAAGCCACAGTGAAACGTGATCCGCGTCCGGAGGCAGCCGATGAAGGAAGAAGAAAACCGCGAAGCGCTGAATGCGCACTGGCAGGCGTCGGCCGCCAGCGATCTCGCCGCGGAGCACGAGATTTACGATGACGATGCGATCTGTGATTATCCTCAATCAGGGGAACGAATCGTCGGGCGGACCCATTTGCAGGCGTTGCGGAGTCATCATCCCGATACGCCGTCAGGTTTCGATGTCAGGCGAATTCAGGGAGCCGGCGATCTCTGGGTGACGGAATACACAATCGTCTATAAGGGCCGGGCGGCATGCGTCGTGAGCATCATGGAGTTTCGCGACGGTAAGGTCGTTCACGAGACCCAGTATTTTTCGGAGCCCTTTGAGGCACCGGGTTGGCGGAGTCAATGGGTCGAGCAGATCGCGTGACATCGCGTTATGTGTCCGGCGTCCGTCACGGGATCGTCGAACGGGAGGCCCCCGAAGAAGGTGCGTCAGTAGGTCTGATCCGCAACAATTCGCGCCACGGCTTCCAGGGACCGCTTGAGCGTCGACAGGCTGACGGAGCCAAGTGCCAGCCGGATGGCATGAGGCACATGCGCTGACGTCGCGAACGGATGGGCCGTCGACACGGAAATGTGCTCGCGCATCAACGCCATCGCGATCGCGTCCGCTCGAACTTCCAGTGGCAGCGGAAGCCAGACGAAGTACGACGCGGGATGACCGATCCGCTTCAGTCCGCCGAGAATTTCAGTGACAAGACTCTGGCGCAGCGCGGCATCCCGGCGCTTGTCGGCCTCGAGCCTGGCGACGCTGCCGTCCTCGATCCAGCCGCACGCGATGGCCGTCATGATGGCCGGGGTGTTCCAGGTTGTGGCCCGGATGGTCCGTTCGAGCCGGGGAATCCATTCGCGCGGGGCACAGACGAAGCCGACGCGCAGCCCGGTCGCGACACTCTTCGACAAGCTCGACACATAGACCGTCGTCTCGGGGGCGAGCGACGCCAACGGAGGCGGGGCGCCTTCCGCCAGGAATGCGTAGGCCGCGTCCTCGATGAGCATCAGTCCATGCTGCCGGGCGATGGCGACCAATGCCCGACGTCGCGCGGCGCTCATCACCCAGCCGAGCGGGTTATGAAGCGTCGGCATCGTGTACACCGCGCGTACTCGCCGTCGCCCGCAGAGCGCCGCCAATGCGTCCAGGTCCGGGCCGTTTCCAGCGGCGGGAATGGGGGCGAGTTCCAGCCGGTTGGTCTCGGCGGCGAGCTTGAATCCCGGGTACGTCAGGGCATCGACGGCCACCACGTCGCCGGGCTCGAGCAAGGCCATGGCGGTTGTCGTCAGCCCGTGCTGCGCACCGCTCACGAGCAAGACGGTTTCAGCCGATGCCGCCAGTCCGCGGCCGCTCAGGTGACGCGCCGCGGCCGCTCGCTCGTGCTCGCGCCCGCCGTGCGGCTGGTAACGAAGCAGCGCCTCCAGGTCGCCTGCGGCGGCGAGCTGGCGCAGCGCTGCGCGGAGAAGGTCTGCCTGCTCCGGCAATGAGGGATTGTTGAAATTCAGGTCCACCGTGTCGGCGCTCCAGGCATGCAGGTCAATGCCCTGGCCGCGAGGGAGCGCCTCCTTGACGAACGTGCCGCGACCGGTCTCTCCGCTCACCAGACCCATCGCCCGCAGTTCCGCGTAGACGCGCGTGGCCGTGACCAGCGCCAGCCCTTCGCGAGCGGCGAGATCGCGGTGGGTTGGCAATCGCGTTCCGGGACGCAGCCGCTGCGCACGGATATCGGCCGCGAGACGGTCGACCAGTTGCTTGTAGCGAGGCTGAGGCATGGCTGAACGTATCCATGACAATTATTTGAATGTATTGATTATCGGACTTACGATGGCGCAATACAACATCTCCACTTGCACGAGGCCCACCATGCATATCGCCATCCTGACCTTCGAAGGTTTCAACGAACTCGACTCGCTGATCGCGCTCGGCATCCTCAACCGGGTCAAGCGGCCGGGCTGGCGGGTGTCGATCGCCAGCCCGGCGGACAAGGTGCGCTCGATGAACGGAGTGGTGGTGGAGGCGCAAGCATCACTCGCGGACGCACGCGACGCGGACGCCGTGCTCGTGGGCAGTGGGATAGGGACGCGGGACGTCGTCGCCGATGCTGCGCTGATGTCGCAACTGGGGTTCGACCCGACGCGCCAGTTGCTGGGCTCGCAGTGTTCGGGGACGCTGATACTCGCCAGGCTGGGCCTGCTGAACGACGTTCCGGCCTGCACCGATCTGACCACCAGGCCGTGGGTGGAGGAGGCCGGTGTGGCGGTGCTCAACGCGCCGTTCGTGGCCAGGGGAAACGTCGCGACCGCCGGCGGGTGCCTGGCGTCGCAGTATCTGGCGGCCTGGTTCATCGCGCGTCTGGAAGGCGTCGAGGCTGCCCGCAGCGCGATTCACTATGTGGCGCCAGTGGGGGAGAAGGAGACCTACGTGTCGCGCGCGATGGCGAATATTTCGCCGTTCGTCTGATGCGCACTGACGTCTCGACTTGTTCTCCTTTTGTTTGGATGGCTTCATTAAACCGGTTGCGGTTCAGGTCGCGCATCCGCCGAACAGATTTTCACGTCTGATGTGTTCCGCGCCACAGAGCCGCGATCACTTCGGTTCTACTCTCACGTTGCGATTCCTGCACAAAAGCAACCGGAGGCCGAGATGGCGCTGAGCAAAACCGAAAACCGCGTGTTCGGGGACAGATGCCTGCCGTTCCTCGTCAAAAGTGTCGCGACCAGCTTCGGACTGGACTTTCACGTTTCCCCGCGTCAGATGAGCGTCGCGCCGACCGTCGGGCTGCACATCACCGCGCATCGGCAAGCCGGCGCGAAGCTGTCGTATCCGATCAACATGTTCGTCTACTGGCCCGCGCCGGGCATCCGGCAGTTCCTGAGCAACATCGACCGGCCGATCGTCGCCGCGAGCGTGAGCGAACGCGTCCCGCAGGAGATCCGGAAAGTGATGGAGCGCTCCGGCATCGACTTCACAAGCCGGTCGCAGGAGCGTGGCGAAGTCGTCATGGTCGAACTGAGCGACAGCGTCCTCTGACGCGGCAGCACGGCAGATAGCACGAAGGCGGCCTCCGTCCAGCGGCGAAGGCCGTTCGACGCACGCGGCGGGCGATAATGCGCGATCCAGATTACAACAACGGACGACGCCCGCATGAGACCGCCGCGCCTCGATCAACTCGATGACATCGACCGCAACCTCGTCGCGCTCCTGCAAATGAACGCGCGCGAAAGCGTCGCGAACCTGGCGCGCCAGCTCGGCGTCGCGCGCACGACGGTGATCGCGCGCATCGCCCGCCTTGAAAAGAACAGCGTGATCGCGGGCTACGGCGTGCGCCTCGGGCAGGACGTGCTCGACGCGAGCATCCAGGCGTATGTCGGCATCAAGCTCGCGCCGAAATACGGCCGCGACGTGCAGAAACGCTTCGCGAAGATGCCCGAGATCCAGTTGCTCTGCGCCGTGAGCGGAGAGTTCGACTACGTCGCGTGGCTGCGCGCCGATTCCCCCGACCGCCTGAACGACCTGCTCGATGAAATCGGCGCGCTGGAAGGCGTCGAGCGCACGACCACGTCGATCATCCTCGCACGCAAAATCGACCGCGGCGGTTGAGTTTCGACGATTCGCATCGAATCTTCGTCGAAACGACGAAAACGCTCGTCGATACGCATCATTTTGCGTCTAGGATCAATATTCACGCGCTCCTACACTTGTACAGGAAGGACATGACGCCCTAAGACATGACGCCCTGCACAAGGAGATAACCATGAAAATTGCCCTCGTCGGCGCCGGACTGATCGGTCAAAGCATTGCCCACCTGCTGCGTGAAACGGGGGATTTCGAAGTCGTCGCGTTCGATCGCGATGCGAACGCGCTCGCGCTCCTCGACGCGCAAGGCATCGAAACCCGCCGCGTCGATTCCGCCGATACCGCCGCGCTGCGCCACGCATTGCAAGGCTTCGACGCGCTCGTCAACGCGCTGCCTTACTACCTCGCGATCAACGTGGCGTCGGCGGCGAAGGCGGCGGGCGTCCACTATTTCGACCTCACCGAGGACGTGCGCGCGACCCACGCGATCCGCGCGATCGCCGACGATTCGCAACAGGCGTTCATGCCGCAATGCGGCCTCGCGCCGGGCTTCATCGGCATCGTCGCGCACGACCTGGCGAAGCGCCTCGACGACGTGCGCGAAGTGAAGATGCGCGTCGGCGCGCTGCCGGAGTTCCCGACCAACGCGCTGAAATACAACCTGACGTGGAGTATCGACGGCCTCATCAACGAGTATTGCCAGCCGTGCGAGGCGATCCGCGAAGGCCGCACGCAGTGGGTCCAGCCGCTCGAAGGCGTCGAGCATTTCTCGCTCGACGGCACCGAGTACGAGGCGTTCAACACGTCGGGCGGACTGGGCACGCTCTGCGAGACGCTCGCGGGCAAGGTCGAGACGCTCGACTACAAGTCGGTGCGCTATCCGGGCCATCGCGACCTGATGAAGTTCCTGCTCGACGACTTGCGCATGTCCACCGATCGCGACGGCCTGAAGGCGATGCTCAAGCGCGCGGTGCCGTCGACGGCGCAGGACGTCGTGCTGATTTTCGTCACCGTGACCGGCATGCGGCGCGGCCAGCTCGTGCAGGACGTGTTCACGCGCAAGATCTTCGCGAAGGATGTCTGCGGCGAGCCGATGAGCGCGATCCAGATCACGACGGCCGGCGCGATCTGCGCTGAACTCGATCTGTTCCGTGAAGGCGTGCTGCCGCAAAGCGGTTTCATCCGGCAGGAACAGGTGCCGCTCGAGGCGTTCCTGAACAACCGCTTCGGCCGTCTGTATGAAGGCGAGAGCGTGCTGAAGCCGGCGCGGAAGCTCATCGCGGCGTGATCCCAACGGCCGTCAGAGCCGGCAATATCCTGAGAGACAAAAAAGGCGCCCCGGCGCCTTTTTTGTTTTTAGGACGACACGAGCCGCGCCAATAATTCGTCGTACGCTTCGTTCGACGGCGCCGAGTTGTCGAACCGCAGCAGGTCGCGGCACTGATCGCCGCTCGGCACGAAGCGGCGCTGGCGGTACTCGTCCCAGTGCGCGAGCTTGTAGGCATCGTTCGGATTGCCGCGCGCGACGATCCGCGCATGCGCGACATCCTCCGTCACCTGCACCCAGACGACGCGGATCGTCACCGTATCGCCGATGCCGAGCCATTGCCGGTCGAAGAGCCGTCCGTCGCGCACTTCGCGCGAGAGCGGCGCGACCACCGCCACGCTGACGCCGAGTTCCAGGTTCTCGCGCGCCGTATCGATGAGCGCACGGTACTCGGGATCGCGCAGATGCTGGAGGAAGAGCGGGCTGTCGCGGTCGTTCGGGTCGCCCGTCAGCGCGCCCATCGCGGCCGCGCTGTAGCCGCCGTACAGCGTGTCCTTGTCGAGCAGGCAGAACGGCTCGCCGGTCGCGCGCATGAGCCGTGGAAAAAGACGCTTCGCGAGCGTGGTCTTGCCGGTGCCGGCGTGGCCGCAAAAGAAAACCAGGTGCGTCATGCGGTGGTGTCCCCGAATGATGAGGTGAGCGCGCTCCGCGCATCAGCCGATCATGCGCAGGATCAGCCGCCGTCGCAACCGCTGTCACAACCGCTAAATCAGCGGCCGCGCTGATACCACTTCATCAACGGCGTCGCCGTGATGCCGTGCACGATGACCGACGCGGTGATCACCGCGATCACGAGCGGAATCAGCGGCGCGGCGGCGCTCGTCGGCGCGTGCTCCAGCGCGAACATCAGGTAATAGAACGAGCCGACGCCGCGGATGCCGAACCAGCTCATCAGCCGGCGCTGCGGCCCGGTCGCCATCGAGCCGACGAGCGACGCTTCGACGGCTGCCGGCCGCACGATCGCGAAGAGCGCGACGATCAGCACGACGGCCCGCCACGTGAACAGGTGCTGCCAGACCGTCGCGAGCACCGCGCCGACGGTCAGCATGATCGCCACCTCCGCGATGCGTTCCAGCTCGATCGTGAAGCCGTGCACGCGTTCCGCCATGAACGCGTGCGCGCGCAGCGGATCGACGGCGGCCGCGCCGACGTCATCGGCATCGATCGTCCCGACTGCCTCGCGCGGCGACTTGTCGCCGCTCGCCCGCTGCTCGACGCGGCGCATCGCGAGCCCGGCGGCGAACACGGCGAGAAACGCATACGTGTGCAGCAATTGCGCGACGCCGTACGAGAGCGCGATCAGCCCGAGCGCGTAGAAGCCTTCTGGGCCGAGCGCCTGGCCGTGGCGCGTGCGCAGGAACGCGACGAGCCGCACCGACAAATCGCCGAGCAGCCAGCCGCTCGCGAGCGCCCCGGCGACGCCCCACAACGCCTCGCCGGTGAACGCCCACGAGAGCGCCTGGCCGGGCGACGCCTCGTAGTTGCACACGGCGATGCCGAGCAATGCGAACGGCAGCGCGATGCCGTCGTTCAGGCCGCCTTCGCCGGTCAGCGAGAAACGCAGCAGGTCGACATCGCCGGGGCTTTCGACCTGCACGTCGTGGGCGAGCACCGGGTCGGTCGGCGCGAGGATCGCGGCGAGCAGCAGCGCCGGACCCCAGTTCAGGCCGAGCACGTAGACGCAGACGAGCATCAGCGCGACGACGGTGAGCACCATCGCGACGATGCCGAGCCGCACCGGCAGGAGCCAGATGCGGTCGGTCGGCGGGACGCGCAGGCGCAGGCCGATCGCAAACAGCGAGACGAGCATCGCGACTTCGGTGATGCGGCGCAGCACGGTGGCATCGCGGTCGAGGTCGAGCGAGAGAAGATTCGCGCCCACGGGGCCGAGCGCGAAACCGATCGCGAGATAGCACATCGCCGTGCTGATCGGCAGATGCTTGAACGTCGAACTGGCAAGCCCCATGAAGATGAGTACACCGCCTACGACGAGAAACCACATCGTCTCGGTCATGGAAACCTGTCTGCTGGGAAAAATGGCCGGCGCGGCTGTTTACAGGGCCGGAACCCAGACGAGAATAGCACGGGGCATGCCCGCGTTTTGGTGGCCGCGCAAGCCCATCCGGGCACGCGTAAGATGGCGGAGCACGCATTGAAGCACGCATTGAAGCATGAGCTGTCGTCCATCGAAACGCATTCGCGGGAGGCTTTCATGTCACAGCATTTCGACGCCGTCGTGATCGGCACCGGGCAAGGCGGCTCCCCGCTCGCGGTGCGCCTCGCGCAAAGCGGGCGCCGCACGGCGGTCATCGAGCGGCATTTGTTCGGCGGCACGTGCGTGAACGTCGGCTGCACGCCGACCAAGACCTACGTCGCGAGCGCGCGCGCCGCGCACGTCGCGCGCCACGCGGCCGAGTACGGCGTGATGCTCGAAGGCGAGGTGCGCGTCGATATGGCGCGCGTGAAGGCGCGCAAGGAAGAGGTGATCGGCCAGTCGCGCAACGGCATCGAAAAATGGCTGCGCACGACGCCGGACGTGACGGTCTTCACCGGCC
This sequence comes from Caballeronia choica, assembly GCF_001544535.1. GTDB lineage: Bacteria > Pseudomonadota > Gammaproteobacteria > Burkholderiales > Burkholderiaceae > Caballeronia > Caballeronia choica. Next base: position 14,834 of record NZ_FCON02000084.1, read on the forward strand.
ACGGACGGTTTACCGGGCCGCATTCGATCCGCGTCGAGGGCCACGACGGCCAGCCGCACGACTTGCAGGCCGACGCCGTGTTCATCAACACCGGCACGCGGCCGGTGATCCCGCGAATCGACGGCATCGAGCGCATTCCCTACCTGACCAACTCGACACTGCTGGAACTGAGCGAGGTGCCCGCGCATCTGGTGGTCGTCGGCGCGAGCTATATCGCGCTCGAATTCGCGCAGATGTTCCGGCGCTTCGGCAGCCGCGTGACGGTGCTCGTGCGCGGCAAGCGCGTGCTGTCGCGCGAGGACGCGGACTTCGCCTTGAGCATCCAGAAAGTGCTGGCGAAGGAGGGTGTCGAGTTTCGCTTCGGCGCCGAGCCGACGCGCGTCGAGCCGGCGGGCGCTGGCGTGAGGATTATGCTGGGCGACGAAGCCGTCGACGCGTCGCATCTGCTCTGCGCGACCGGCCGCACGCCCAACACCGACGATCTCGGGCTCGACGCGGCGGGCATCGCGGTCGACCAGCACGGCCTGATCGAAGTCGACGGCCAGTTGCGCACGAAGGTCGAGGGCATCTGGGCAATCGGCGACGTCAACGGCCGCGGGGCGTTCACGCATACGTCGTACAACGACTATGAGGTCGTCGCGGCGAACCTGCTCGATGGGGCAGCGCGCAGTGTCGACGGGCGGATCATGACGTATGCGGTTTTCGTCGATCCGCCGTTCGCGCGGGTCGGCATGAGCGAGAGCGAGGTGCGCGCCGACGGCCGCGAGGCCCTGATCGCCACGATGCCGATGGCACGGGTGGGGCGGGCGCGCGAGCGCGGCGAAACGGATGGCTTCATGAAGGCGCTCGTCGATGCGAAGACGAAGCTGATTCTCGGTGCCGCGATTCACGGCATCGAAGGCGACGAGGCGATCCACACCTTCGTCGATATCATGAATGCCGGCGCGCCGTACACCACGCTTCAGCAAGCGATGCACGTCCATCCGACGGTGTGCGAACTCGTGCCGACGCTGCTTGGCATGTTGAAGCCGCTCGCGTAGCGCGTGACGGGTTGCCGCCCGCGCTTTGGGAGACCACCGCTAAGCCTCCACCGCCGGCTCCTCGACGGCCTTCTCCATGGCGGCGTCGCGCGTCTCCGGCATCGCAAGCCACACGAGAGCAGCCGCAAGCGCGCCCGCCGCCGCGAGGCCGAAGAAGCTCATCGCAGTCCCGAAGCGGTCGGCAGCGAACCCCGCCGCCGCCGTCGAGAGCGTGGCGCCGACTCCCGCCGCCAGCCCGAAAAACCCGATGCACAGGTTATAGCGCCCCTTGCCACCCGCCACGTCCGCCGCGATCAGCGGCAGCATCACGCCGAACACAGCCGCGCTGATGCCGTCGAGCATCTGCACCGGCACGAGCAGATACGGGCTGCTCACGCCCGCGAAGAGCACCGCCCGCAACGGCAGCGCGCAAAAGCCGAGGATCAGCACCGGCCGCCGGCCCCAGCGCTGCGCCTGCCGGCCGACCCACGGCGAGAGCGCCGCCACGATGAACTGCGGCACGATGATGCACGCCGCGATCACGAGTTGAACGTTGTCGCCCATGTGCGCGGTGACTTCGCCGGCGGCGAGATTCAGCATCGCCGCGTTCGAAAGGTGAAACAGCACCACGCACGCCGCGAAGATCAGAAGCCGCCTGTCGCGCAGCAGATCGCGCAGCGACTCGCGTTCCTCGCCGTCCGCCGTCAGCTTTTGCGCGGCCTTCGCGTTGGCGCCGCGCGGGAGCTTTGGCGGCATCTCGTGATGGATCATGTTCAACGCGACGAGCGCCGGCAGCGCGAGCGCCGCCGTCAGGAAGAACACCGAGCGCAGCGAAAAATATTCGCCGAATACGCCCATCAGTGCCGCCGTGAGCGCGCTGCCGATCGATGCCCAGCGCGCGTTGCGCCCGAGCCGGTCGCCGAGATCGGCGCGCGAGACGAGCGCGAGTGAAATCGCTGCCATCGCCGGCACGAGCATGCAGCTCGCGAAGCCGTGCAGCACTTCGGCCGCGAACACCGGCACGAAGGTCGGGCTGGCGGCGAGAAAGAGGGCGCTCGCGATGATCGCGACGATCGCGGACGCGGCGGCGAATTTCTTGTTGCGCATCGCATCGACGAGTGCGCCTGCCGGCAGTTGGCTCGCCATCGCGCTGATCGTGCCGACGCTCAGCATCAGCCCGATTTCGCCCTGCGTCCATTTGTTGGCCGCGAGGTACGACGCGATGAAAGGGCCGAAGCCGGTCTGCACGTTGGCGACGAAGAAATTCAGCCAGTCGAGCGCGCGAAGACTTCGTGCAATTACCATTGTTGTGGATCGCTGTCAGTGTCGTTATCTGGAAGGGCGCGCGCCGGAAGCCGCTACGCTCGACGCACCCGGGGCCACGACGCCGGTCGCGACGGCGCCCGACGTCGCGGGCGCGGACGTGGAGGCAGTAGCGGCGGCGCTTGCAGGCGCGGGGGCGGGGACGACAGGGGAAACGATCTTGATCGGTTGGTCGGGTCCGTAAGTGGGTGACGCCTTCAACTGGGCGTCGTTGAAATCCATCTGCAGTTGCAGCGTCTTGTTGCGCGACACGACGTGCAGGTCGCCCCAGTTCGCGGCGACGTGGCGCTTGTCGCCGGACAGCGAGTCGCTCAGGTCGACGACGAGCGCCTGCGGCTGAGCCTGCGAGTCGATCAGCACGTCCACCACGCGGCCCATGCGGCCGCCGCTTTTCGCGAGGACCGTCGAATCGACCAGTTGCGCGACGTTCGGCGGCACGTCCTTGACCGGCTGCGGCTTGGGCGTCGGGTCGGGCTTCGCCTTGCCGGTGACGACCGGCGGCGGCGGGGCGAGCGTGATCGGCGCGCTCTTCGACGCCGGCGTGAAACGGAAGACGGACCACGGAAAGATGACCTTGCGATCGCCGACGCCGAGAAAGCCCGCGAGGTTGACCATCATGATCTTCGGCTTGGCTGCCGTGTCGACGAACATGTCGACCGCGCGTCCGATCACCTTGCCGTCGGGGCGCTGCACTTCGCTGTCGAGCAGGCCGTGAAGCTGGTCGTGCTGGAGGATGCGCGTCGAGATGATCTGCGGCGGTGGCGGCGGCTCCGGTTCCTCGACGGGCGGTGGCGCGGGCGGCACGACGGGCTTCGGCTTGACAACCCGGCGCTTCGGCTTCGCCGGGCGCGGCGCCTTCGCTTCCGACGCGGGCTCGGCCGCGACCACGGCGGACGATGGCTCCTCGGCGTCGGCGGCTTCGCCTTCGCTCGGCGGCGGCTGGAACGAGCGCTCGACGATCGGCACGGGCGTTTGCTGCGGGAACAGGCTGCATGCCGAGAGCGCGCAGAGCGCCACGAGCGGCGCGGCCGATCGCGCCAGAACCCGCGTGCGCCAGCCGGCGAGCAGCACGGCCAGCGTCATGCTCAGCAGGGACGGCAAGAGGGACAGCATCAGGGACAGCAGCCCTCGGGCTGAGAAACCTCGACGCGAGAAACCGCCAGTCATCACAAAAGCTCCATGTTTCCGGGCCCTGCCTGGGTCAGATCGCCGCCGGCGAACCGGGGCGGATTGATATGTGAGAAGTCGTGGGAGCGTGCTTGATGCTTGTTCGCTTGTTCGCTTGTTCGCTTGCTGCGGCCGCTCAGACGCCGGCGGGCCGCGAGCGCGCTTCGGTCGCCGCGACGAGTCGCGCGACGGTGTCGGGCGCACCCATCTTTTCGGCGGCATCGCGGGCGGAAAAGCCGTTCGCGTCGCGTGCGTCGGGGTTCGCGCCATGCTCGATCAGATACTCCACCAGTTCCACGCGATTGAACATCGCGGCGATCATCAGCGCCGTGCGGCCATCGGGCGATGCGCCTTCGATTTCCGCGCCGTGTTCCAGCAGCACCTCGATCACGGGCTTGAAACCCTTGAACGCGGCGCCGGCGATCGGCGTCTGGCCGCGGTCGTTGCGCAGGTCGGGATCGGCCTTGTGTTCGAGGAGGACGCGCACGGCGTCGGCGTGGCCGTGATAGCTCGCGAGCATCACGAGGGTGTCGCCGTGGTCGTTGCGCAGGTTCGGCGGCAAGCCCTTGTGCAGCAGGGCGTCGAGCATGGCCGCGTCGCCGCGCCGGGCGACGTCGAAGACTTCGCTCGCGAATGCGATCATGTCTTCGTCGGGGCCTTCGTTCCTTGCGTTGTTGGGTTCTTGCATATGCTGGCTCCTTCTCGGCTGCGTGGTGAAATGCGCGCGTGGGCGGAACGGTTTGCCGGAGACCCTTCCCGTGCGCGGCGCGCAGCGCAGTTCGAAGGATACAGGTTTGCTCGCGGGCCGCGTTCGCGCGGGCTTCTCGTCAGCACGATTCGCGCCAAGCAATTCGCGTTGACGCGTTGCATCGTCAGCACTTACGCTCGGCGCAACGCTGCCCGACTCATTCGTCCCGACTCATTCGTCAATTCCCATCCATCGACCTGGAGCCGCCTCATCATGACCGATTCCGATAACGGTCCAGACACTCAGCAAGCCGCCGCCCGCCGCAATGCACCCGCGGCCCTGCGCAATCGCGACGCCATCCTCGCCGTGCTCGCGCGTGTGCTGCCGGCGAGCGGCGTCGTGCTGGAGATCGCGAGCGGCACCGGCCAGCACGCCGTGCACTGCGCCGCGGCGCTGCCGGGCATCGTCTGGCAGCCGAGCGATCCGGACGCCGGCGCGCGCGCGTCGATCGCGGCCTGGCGCGCTCACGAAGCGCTGCCGAACCTGAAGACGCCGCTCGCGGTCGACGTATGCGCGAACGACTGGGGCATCGAGTCGGCGGCGGCGATCGTCTGCATCAACATGATCCACATCGCGCCGTGGGAAGCGGGGCAGGCGCTGTTCGAAGGCGCGGGCCGGCTGCTCACGACGGGTGGCGTGCTCTACCTTTACGGGCCATACCGGCGCAACGGCGCGCATACGGCGCCGAGCAACGAAGCATTCGATGCGCAACTGCGCGCGAGCGATCCGCGCTGGGGCGTGCGCAACATGGAAGCGGTCGAGGCGCTCGGCAAGGCGGCGGGGTTCGTGCTGGAAGAGGTCGTGCCGATGCCCGCGAACAACTTCAGCCTGGTGTTCAGGAAGGGCGCCGGCGCTCCGTGCTGAAAGGCACGCAAGCGACACCTTTCCGGGCAGATCGACCCACGACGCCGCGCGCCTAAACCGGCGTCGCCGTGTAGACTTCGAATGATCGTTCACTACGCTGCGTCAGCAGCGGCCAGGTCAATCGTCCGTTTCTTCCTACAGGAGGCGCCGTACATGCACGCAGCGTTGCCGCAGCAAGCGGAGCAGGAAGCCGGTTCCAGCGACGCCGGTTCGTCGAAGACATCGCGCGACCTGCGACGCGTCGATATCCATCCCGATCACTGGTATCCGCTCGCGTGGTCACGCGAGGTGAAGCGTGGCAAGACGCACGGCGTTTTCTTCGCCGGCGACCCGATCGTGCTCGTGCGCACCGAATCGGGCCGCGTGTTCGCGCTGGAAGACCGCTGCGCGCACCGGCAAGTGCCGCTGCATGCGGGTGTCGTCGACGGGGAATCGATTCGCTGCTGCTATCACGGCTGGACCTACGACTGCACCGGCCGCTGCACCGACGTTCCCTATCTCGGTCGCGAGCGGCTGCCGAACGGCGTGCGCTCGTATCCGTGCCGCGAGGAGGCCGGGCTCATCTTCGTGTTCACCGGCGACCCGCTCCTCGCCGACACGGCGACTTTTCCCGAACTCGGCTCGGCCACCGATCAGGCCTACAAGACGCGCCGCTTCGGCCGCGCGGTCAAATGCCACTACACGTTCATGCACGAGAATCTGATGGACATGAACCATCAGTTCCTGCATCGGCGGCAGATGGGGAGCATGCGCGCCCGCTCGCTCGGGCGCCGGCGCGGCGAAGACTGGGTGGAAGTGGACTACACGTTCGCGCGCGAGGCGGGCAAGCAGCCGCTCGGCGAGGCGCTGGTCTTCGGCCATAAGCGCGACACGAAGCCCGACGAGTCCCTCAAGGACATCATGACGATCCGCACGGTCTATCCGTACCAGACGCTGAAGATCCGCACGAAGGACGAGACGATGGTGATGGACCTGTGGATCGCGTATGTGCCGCTCGACCGCGAGCAGCGCACCAATCGCACGTTTGGCCTGTTGTCGATCCGCCGGCCGAAAATCCCGGGCCTGCTCGACGCCGCGTGGCCGCTGCTCATCTGGTTTACCGAGCGTATTTTCAAGGAGGATCGCTGGATCGTCGAGCGCGAGCAGGAAGCGCACGACCGCCAGGGCGCCGATCACAACCACGAGGTGTTTCCGGTGATTCTCGAACTGCGCGCGCTCCTGGCCGAGCGCGGTGCGCCGGCCCGCGACGCGGCGGCGCATGGCGTCGAGCCGCGCCGCGTGCACCTGATCCAGCCGATCACCGACTTGCCGGCGTCGTGAGTTCGGCGTTCGTGAGTACATGGCCCACTGGCGCGAAACGCGCAGTGGCGCTATACAGAAGGCATGCTCCACACGAAACAGGTTGCCACCATGACACGCGACTCGACTGACCCCACCAACCGCGATCCTGCGAATATCGAGCGCGAGCAGCCCGAGCTCGAGCATTTCGACGCGGCGCTCACCCACGTCGACGATTCGGTCGCCGCGGGCAGGATGGCCGCGGGCGCGGCGAAGGGCATCCTGTACAGCATCATCGAGACGCTCGGCACGCTCGTCGGCGATCCTGACCTGCCGTCGCATGCGCGCTCAGGCTACGAAGGATTGCTCGAGACGGCGCGCGAACTGCGCGCGCGCGTCGACCAGTGATGCAGCTTCGGCACTAGCAACGACAGCGCCGCGTTCGCGCGAGGCGAGCGCGGCAAGACCAAGCCCGGTTCACGTGACTGGCGCCTCGGGATGGATCACCATCGGGGAGCGTGAACCGTCGAGAGCCGCGCGCCTGGGCACTTCATTTCCTGATCGACATTCGTCATCGATATTGCGGAGAAATGCCGTGCCTGAAACTGCCAATCTCGTCGCCTTCGGATTCGTCGCGTTGGGCATGGTCCTCACGCCCGGGCCGAACATGGTCTACCTCATCTCGCGCTCGATCTGCCAGGGGCGTCGCGCCGGGCTCATCTCGCTCGGCGGCGTGGCGCTCGGCTTCGTCGTATACATGCTGTGCGCGGCGCTCGGCATCACGGCCTTGCTGCTCGCCGTGCCCTTCGCCTATGACGCGCTGCGCTTCGGCGGCGCCCTCTACCTGCTCTGGCTCGCGTGGCAGGCGGTGAAGCCGGGCGGCCATTCGCCGTTCCAGGTCCGCGCGCTTCCCGCCGACCGGCCCGCGAGGCTCTTCACGATGGGCTTCGTCACGAACCTGTTCAATCCGAAGATCGCGGTCATGTACCTGTCGCTGCTGCCGCAGTTCATCACACCGGCCGCGGGGCACGGCGGCGTGCTTGCGCAGTCGCTCGTGCTCGGCACGCTGCAGATCGCCATCAGCGTCGCCGTGAATGCGCTGATCGCGATCATGGCCGGATCGATCGCCGCGTTTCTCGCCGGCCGGCCGCTCTGGCTCGTCGCGCAGCGCTGGCTGATGGGCACGGTGCTCACCGCGCTGGCATGGCGCATGGCGACCGAGGCGCGACGTTGACCTGGCGCACCTCGCCGACGCATATTTGTGTGTGAAATCACGCCCGCTCGGGCAATATGACGAATCTAACCTGAGACAACCAAAAGGAGGCCATCATGAGCAAGAGTCAGGACGCCAAGAAGGCACAAAAGAAAGTCGCCACCAAGACGCCCAAGGAAAAGAAGGAAGCGAAGAAGGTGAAGAAGGAGGCGTCGAAGCGTCAGTGATTTTGTAGACGGGTCGCCGCTGGACGCTGCTGTTTTCGTTCAGCGGTGCCTCCGCGAGGCTTCGTGTCTCCGGCCGGTAGCGACCGGCCATCGAACCTGAAGAAGACAGCCGGACCGCAGCGTGCCAGCCTTGGCGCGCGCATCGATTCCGGCCATTGACGCGGTGCAACGCCGCCGTCATAACGACCATCCATCCCCTTGTCGAAGTGCATCCCCAGGCCGGACCGAGTCCTGGACTTACAGTCCAGCGCCAACCCGTCGGCCGCGAAAATACTCGTTAACCAGACAGTGAAAAAAAACGACACTCGCTGTTTCGAAGCTTTCGCATTCCATCTGTAAGCCATTAAACTGGCGAGCAACAAAATTCAACATGTCCAGGCAAATGGCACGACCGTGTCAGGTGCTGCCTCGAACTCAGCATAAGAATCCGACAAACCGTCCAGAGGAGAAAAGAATGAAGCGTTACAAGAAGACCAAGGCCGTCGTTATCGCCGGCGCCGCGCTGACGGCAGCCCCTGCTGCGTTCGCGCAAAGCAGTGTCACGCTGTACGGTATTGTCGACTTGTCGATGGCGTATCAGAACAGCCAGACCACGCTGGGTTCGACGAGTGGCGGACAGCACAACTTCAAGATGGCCTCGGGCGTGTGGGCGGGCAGCCGCTTCGGCTTGAAGGGCTCGGAAGACCTGGGCGGCGGCACGAAGACGATCTTCCAGTTGGAATCGGGCTTCAGTGCGAACACCGGCGCGCAGCAGTACCCCAACGCGATGTTCGGCCGCCAGGCATGGGTCGGCTTGACGAACAACGCCTACGGTACGTTCACGGCCGGCCGCCAGTACACGTCGTACTACACGCTGCTCTCGCCGTATAGCCCGACCAACTGGCTCACCGGCTTCTACGGCGCGCACCCGGGCGACCTGGACCAGATGGACACGATTTACCGCGCGAACAACTCCCTCGTCTATACGACGCCGAAGTTCTACGGCCTGACGGCGAGCGGCTCGTATTCGTTCGCGGGCGTTCCCGGCAGCGTGAACCAGGGCGCGACCTGGAGCGGCGCGCTGCAATACGCGAACGGCCCGATCGGCCTCGCGGTCGGCATCACCCGCCTCAACAACTCGACGCCGGGCGGCGGCGCCTTCGGCGCGGATTCGACGACCAACACGAACGGCCAGTCGGGGGTGTCGGCGGTGACGAACGGCTTCCGCACGGCGCAGGCGCAACAGCGCTTCGCGGTCGCGGGCGGGTATACGTTCAACAGCGCGTGGGACGTGTCGCTCACATACTCGAACGTCCAGTACATTCCGGGCATCAACTCCAGCTTCCACGACCTGGCGATCTGGAACACGGCGGGCGCCGTGCTGCACTGGAAGGCCACCCCGACGTGGGACTTCGGCGCGGGCTACAGCTACACGCGCGCGACCAAGTCGAACGGTATCGAGAGCACGGCGCAATACCAGCAGGTCAACCTGTCCGAGTACTACTCGCTCTCGAAGCGCACGGGTCTCTACGCATTGCAGGCTTTCCAGCGCGCCCGCGGCCAGACGCTCGGCAATGCCGGCGCGAGCAACATCATCAACGCGACGGCGACGGTCGGCGACGGCTTCCAGACGGCACCTTCGTCCTCGGGCAGCATGTTCGCGGCAGGCGTGGGTATCATCCACCGCTTCTGATTCTCGCAGCATCGCAATGGAAAACCGGACGCCTTGGCGTCCGGTTTTTTTTCGGCATTGCGTTTGGTTGAACGATCGTACGAATTTAGTGGAATTGCCTGGAACGGAGAGGGAAAAAGCGGCCACTCAACAATTGTTGACAGTAGCCCGCGCAGACTTCCGCTATGTTGCAGGGTCAGTCAATCAGTGATGCGAACGATATGAACCTCCGCAACCGCCTTGCGCTTCCTCGTCTCCGGGTCGTGTTCGCTCGCGATGCGACAACTCGCGCCGACGTCCACCGCGAGCAGCGGCAATCAGGCATTCCAGAAAGCGCGGCGCAGCCCGCCCCGCTCGTTTCCTTGCGGCAAGCGGCGCTCGCCGCGCTGATGTTCGCGGGCGCGGCGCCGTCGTTTGCCGGGACCGCTGCACCCGCGCCCAAGGATCCGGCGCGTACCGCTGACAGCGGGCGACATCGTCTCGATGCGTCGCATCAGACGGAGATGATGGACTCCGTGCTGGTGGACGAACCCTATCAGGCGCCGCGCGGCAAGCGTCCGGCTCGCGCGGGCACTAAGGCGGGCGGCAAGCGGAGCGCCGTCGCGCAGCATCATCCGGCGCATGGCGGCGGATTCAATGTGCATGCGGCGAAAATCCGGGCGGCGGGCGGTAACGGCATGCCCGCCACGCGCCTCGCGACGAACGGCAACCGGAATCGGAGCGGCGTCGCGCTGGCGGAGCAGGGCGCGCGCAGTCAGGACACGGTGTCGACGCGCGCTCCGGCGACCGTGTCGATCGACGCCGATCCACGCCCGCTGCCCATCTTCGACGACTGGACCTCGGCCGCGAGCCTCGCCGAGTCGGCGAACGCAGGACGCGATGCTCGCGCGGCGGTTGTATCGGACGGCGTCGGCCAGTCGATGCGCGACGCCGCGCCGCTGGCGGCGGGCGTCACCGGTGCCCGGTTGACGGAGCGCGTCGTGCAAGCGCCCGGAATAGCCGATGCGGAGTCGATGTCGAAATCGGTGGCGGTAGGGCGTGCCTCGGGCAACCGTACGTTACCGATGCTGCAAGGCGCGTCGGCAACGCGCAACGCCCCGCCCAGCGGCGAATCCGCCGCAGACCCGTGGGCCAGCGCGTGGTTCGGCCGAAGCGGCCTGATGCACGGCAGCGCGTCCGGCGATGCGCGTTCGGTCGCGCGCGAGAACCCGCAAGACGCCGCCAAGCCGTTCGACGCAACCTTGCTCACGGCACCACGCAACGATTCCAGCGGGGACGACTGGACGCGCGTCAGCGAGGTCAGGTCGGACGCTTCGTCGATGAATCAGCGCGGCGTCTGGTAAGCGGCATTCGCACGGCGGCGGGTAGCGGCTGGAGTCAGTTGCTACCGCAATGCTGGAATCGACGGCCGGGACCGCCGCATCTTTCCAAACGAACTCGCAGAGTCACGACGTATGCTTCGACGCCGCCGCCGAATCATCACCGCTCGCCTTCGACGCCGCTGCTCGCGGTGAGCGGGGCGAACCCCCGCGCCCGCCATCCGGTTTGTCGGGAACGCGCGCCGGAAAGATCGCGCCGACCAGCCGGTCGACGAAGAAGAAGAACTTGTCGGATGCGTAGCCCGCGATGAACGCGATCGCCAGGGGCGAGATTTCCTTGCCGCCTTCCAGCAATTTGCTGAAAAGGCCGATCGAGATTCCGACGATCACCGCACTCGTCACATGCGCCCGGTTCGCCACTTTCGAATGCTCGGGATGAAAGGTATTGGCGGCGGAATCGGCGCTCAATTGCCTGAGAATCGCCGCGCACGCGCCGAGCCACGCATACAGCACGGGCAGCATGAAGCCGGTGACAGCGCCCACGATCGAAAGAATGATGTCGTTCACATAAAGCGCCATCGCGCGGATGTCCTGATACACGGCGATTTTCTGAAATCCCTGCGCGACGGCGTCCTCGGGCGGCGGCGGATGCTTTTCGCCGGGCTCGGCGTGCGGACTGGCGAGCAGCGGCAGCGTGATTTCCAGCACTTCCCGCGCGATCGCGAGATTGCATTGCCAGTCGTCTTTCTCTTCGTGCTCGATATAACCGGTCGAATGCGCGGTGGCATACGCGCTGGGGAAATTGAGCACCGTCTTTTCACCCGGACAAGGCGGTTTATAAGGGCTGCGGATCACGCCCAATCCAACGCTTGTCGTGAGCGAACTGATGCGGCTCACGTCCGCGAATAACTGGCGATTATTGGTCGCGAATTGCTGAAGCTCCTGCTTGATCTGCAAGGCCGGTTGCGAATTCTGCAAGGCGACGATGGCGTCGGTGCCTTTCACTTTCGCTTCGGTAATCGCCACCGCGTGCGATTGCAACTGGTTATGCAGTGTTAAAGCGGCGGCGTCGTTGTCTTTTACGACGATCGCGATATCGGTGGAAATCTGGTTCACGACAAACAGCACGCACGATAGCGATACGACGAGAATCGTCAATGCAACGGCCGAGCGCGTGTAAATGCGAATGGCCCGGCGCGCGCCGTGACGCGCATCGTCGCCGGCGGTTTCCGCGACGACCGGCGTGACCGCATGCGCGATCCGGCTCATCGCCGCATAAAACGACGCTTCGAGATCGGGATTCCACGTGTGGCTTTGCTGCGCGTCGCGCGCTTTCGACATCGCTTCCACGTCGTTTTCATCGAGCAGCTTGCCGTTTTGCGCGGCATACGAAACCAGGTCGCGACAGTGATCGAGGTCTTCGGTGATCTTTCTTCCCGGATATTGCACTGCCGCAGCAATGCGGCTCATCGCCGCATAAAAGCCGCCGTCGATCGCGTGATTCCAGGTGTCGTGATCGATTGCACAGCGCGCGTCGCGAACCGCGTCGACGTCGGTTTTTTCCAGCGACGTGCCGGTTTCCGCCGCATGAGAAATCAGCGCCTCGCATTTCACGACGTCTTTTGCGACGCGCGGTCCCGGATGGCCGTTGCCATTGTCGAATTCGGGTGCGGCGATGCCCTGCGATGAAGGAACGCTCATGCCAGTCTCCCCGTTTTCGAGGCGCGGCAGCGCGCGCCCGGGTACATCGGTTCGATTTCTAATTTAGGCTGTTATTGCGAGCGACGGCGGATGAATCGGACGGCTCGGTCGATTCTGTTGGCCCGCAAACGTTTGATAACGATTCTAGGCGGCGATTTGCGTGTTTGTGTGCGCGCGATCGCACAGAAGGGAAAGCGGCCGGCGGTGGGTCGCGAGATGATTTTCCGAGAGGCGGTGGATTTAATCTTTCGCGGAACGGTTCGAATTTCCGCGAGAAGAACAGGTCGCCGGAAGCCTGAACATCGAAGCGTATGTGCGCCGCGCATCACGACGAACCAAGCGCGCTCTTGAATAGCGAGGCAGGATGGGGGTCAAATAGCGCTGGGGGCCACCCGGTCCTCCGAAGTTGGTACGTCCGGTGACTCATGGAGCGAATCATGAAAAAGCAGCTTCTGACCGCGTCGTTGCTGGCCCTTGCATCCTCCCTCGCCGCGCCCGCCTTTGCGCGCGACGACGGACCCCGTTTTGCTTCAGACCTTCTCGATACGCTCGTCGCGCAGCATGCCGCTGCGAGCCGCAATATCGCCGACCGCCACGCTTCGCCCGGCCCGTCGTCAGCACCGGCCGCGGCGCCGGCGAGCGGCACGCCGGGCTGATCGCGGCGGCCCGAAGCGGCCGGACGGTTCGCCCGCGCGCATCGACGGATGCGCGCGGGCGCGCTATCGTCCTTCGAGACCGCCATCGTTCCCTGAACATACGTACCCTAAAGGTACGAAAATTGCGCCCACGGCCCCGGGTTGGCGGCTGCTCGTCCGCCTGATCGACTGATCCAACTCATCAAAGGCCATGACAAGGAAAGCAATTTCGATAGCGGTGCTCAGCCTGGCGTGCCTTTCCGCCGGATGTTCGATGATCGGACCGAACCGGCTGAAGGCCGACCAGGTCGATTACGCGCGCGCCCTCGGCGACGCGAAGAAGCGTGAAATTCTTGCCGCGATGGTCGGTTTGCGCTTCGCGGATTCGCCCGCGTTCCTGACGGTCAGCCAGGTCATCGCCGCCTACACGTTCGATGCGACCGCCGGCTCGACGCTCAACGCCGGTTCCGGCAGCCAGCCGAACTACGCGCTGGCGACGGGCTCGGTGTCCTACTCGAACCATCCGACTTTCACGTTCACGCCGACGACCGGCGAAGCCTACGCGAGCGCCTACATCCGGCCGCTTTCCCCGACGCTCGTGATGCCACTCGCCGAGAGCGGCATGCCGATCGACCTCCTGTTGCGCATCACCGCGCAGTCGATCGGCGGCCTGCAGAACGGCACGGCGCTCGGCGGCCCGAACAGTTCGGGCGCGCCCGAGTTCTTCCAGTTGCTGCGCGCGCTGCGGCGGCTGCAACTGGCGGGCGAGCTGAACATCGAGTCGCGCGACGACAATCACGCCGGCCGGGTATTCCTCACGATCGGTGGGACGGCGAGCGGGACGTCGAAGGAAACCGCCGAGGATCTCGCGAGCGTGCGCCGCCTGCTGAAACTGTCGCCGAAGACGAAGACCTACGAGATCGTCTACGGCCAGTCGGCGCAGCGCGGCGACCACATACCGATGGTCACGCGCTCGGTGCTCGGCATTCTCACGGACCTGGGCGCACAGGTCGACGTGCCGTCCGAGCTGATCGGCAGCGGCTCGACCAAGCCGACCATCGGACTGATCGGCGGGGAGACGCGTCCGACCATCGTCGTCAAGGTGGGCAAGAAGGCGCCGGCGGATGCGTACGTGAATATTCTCTACGGCCAGTCGGAGTACTGGATCGAACGCAGCGACTTCGACTCGAAATACGCGTTCACGGTCGTGCAGAACCTGATGGCGCTCGCCGAGGTTACGCAGGATTCGAAGGCGCCGATCGTGACGATTCCGGCGAACTAGGGGGCGCTGGCGCCCGGGGTGGCCCGAGCGCATCAAACGGTGCAGACACCGCGCCCCGCGCCATTCCTCGGTGGAATTTCTTCAGCACAAACCCTCGCAACCGTTTGCGCCATTTGTTTTGTAAGCTTCCTTTGTGTCATCTTATCGATGCGTTGATATTTCAATAACCGGCCGACACGGAAAAAACACTCGGGCAAGCGAAATCGATGTGGATCGTCAGACTTGCGCTACGGCGCCCGTACACGTTTATCGTCCTGTCACTGCTGTTGCTGATCATCGGTCCGCTCGTGATCCTGCGCACGCCGACCGACATCTTTCCCAACATCGACATCCCGGTCGTCTCGGTCATCTGGAGTTACAACGGCCTGCAACCGGCCGAGATGGAGCGGCGCATCACGCTCAATTACGAGCGCGGCCTCTCGGTCGCGGTCAACGACATCGAGCACATCGAATCGGAATCGCTGCCGGGCATCGCGGTGATTCGCATCTATTTCCAGCCGAACGCGAACGTGGATGAAGCGATCGCCGAGATCACGGCGCTCTCGCAAACCCAGCTTCGCTCGCTTCCGCCCGGCATCACGCCGCCGAACATCCTGCGCTTCAACGCATCGACGGTGCCGATCCTGCGGCTCGCGCTTTCGTCGACGGAACTCACCGAGCAGCAGCTCTACGACTTCGGCAACAGCTTCCTCAAGACGCAGCTCGCGACCGTGCAGGGCGCGTCGGTGCCGTTGCCTTACGGCGGCAAACAGCGCCAGATCATGGTCGACATCGACTCGCGCAAGCTGCAGGCGAAAAACCTCGCGCCGACCGATGTCGTCAATGCGATCACCGCCCAGAACCTGATCCTGCCGACCGGCACGACCAAGATCGGCCCGACCGAATATTCGGTTGGACTCAACGCGAGCCCGAGCACGATCGAAGGCCTCAACGACATCCCGATTCGCACCGGCCCGAACGGCACCATCTATATCAAGGACGTCGCCCACGTGCGCGACGGCTTCCAGCCGCAGACCAACATCGTGCGCCTCGACGGCACGCGCGCCTCGCTGCTCACGATCAACAAGAGCGGCAACGCCTCGACGCTCGACATCGTCGCGCGCGTAAAGGCGCTCTTGCCGACGCTGCGTGGCCTCGTGCCGGAGTCGCTGAAGATCGAGCCGGTCGCGGACCAGTCGCTGTTCGTGCGCGCTTCGGTGTCGGGCGTGCTGCGCGAAGCGGTGATCGCAGCCGGCCTGACCGCGCTGATGGTGCTGCTTTTTCTCGGCAGCTGGCGCGCGACGCTGATCATCGCGATCTCGATTCCGCTCTCGATGCTGACCTCGATCGTGATGCTTTCCGCGATCGGCCAGACGATCAACATCATGACGCTCGGCGGCCTCGCGCTGGCGGTGGGTATCCTCGTCGACGACGCAACGGTCGCCATCGAGAACATCAGCCAGAACCTCGAGCAGGGCAAGGAGCTGGAGCAGGCGATCCTCGACGGCGCGCAGCAGATCGCGGTGCCGACGCTCGTCTCGACGCTCTCCATCTGCATCGTGTTCATTCCGATGTTCCTGCTGACGGGCGTCGCGCACTACCTGTTCGTGCCGCTCGCCGAAGCGGTCGTGTTCGCGATGCTCGCGTCGTACTTCTTCTCGCGCACGCTGATCCCGACGCTCGCGAAATACCTGCTGCGCAACCACGAGCACATGGGCGGCGACGTCGAATCGATGAAGGGTTCGCGCAATCCCTTCGTGCGCATCCACCTGGGTTTCGAGCGGCGCTTCGAGTCCGTGCGCCACCGCTATCGCGGCTTTCTCGAAGCGCAACTCGAGCATCCGGGCCGCTTCGCGCTGATCTTCCTGCTGTGCTGCCTGCTCTCGCTCGGACTCGCGCCGTTCCTCGGCCGCGACTTCTTTCCCTCCGTCGACGCCGGCGTGATCGCGATGCACCTGCGCACGCGCACGGGCACGCGCATCGAGGAAACGGCCGCGCTGACGGATCGCGTCGACCAGCGCGTGCGCCAGTTGATCCCGAAAACCGAAGTGCGTTCGATCATCGACAATATCGGCTTGCCGGTGTCGGGCATCAACCTCTCGTACAGCAATACCGGCACGATCAGTTCCGCCGACTCCGACGTCCTCATCAGCCTCAACGAAGACCACAAGCCGACCGCCGATTACATCCACGAATTGCGCCAGCGCCTGCCCGTCGAGTTTCCGGGCGTCGCATTCTCGTTCCTGCCGGCCGACATCGTCAGCCAGATCCTGAACTTCGGCGTGCCCGCGCCGCTCGACATCGAGATCGTCGGTCGCGACGTGCAGGGCAACCGCGCGTTCGCGAACCGCCTGCTCGCGAAGATCCGCAGCGTGCCCGGACTCGTCGACGCGCGCATCCAGCAGCCTTCCGACCTGCCGTCGATCTTCGTCGAAGTGGATCGGACCAAGGCGTTGCAGGCGGGCTTCACGCAACGCGACGTCGCCAACAATCTGCTGATCACGCTTTCCGGCAGCCAGCAGACGACGCCGACCTTCTGGCTCAATCCGGCCAACGGCGTGAGCTACAACGTCATCACGTCCGCGCCGCAATACGACATGGATTCGCTGCAATCGGTGGCGAACATCCCGCTGACGTCGGCGTCCGGCAAGACGAACCTGCTCGGCTCGCTCGCCACGCTCTCGCGCGGCTCGCGCGAGGCGGTGGTCTATCACTACAACGCGCAGACCAGCATCAACCTTTACGCAACGACCGAGCGGCGCGATCTCGGCGCGGTATCGGACGACGTGCAGCGCATCATCGACGAAGCGCGCGGCGAGTTGCCCAAGGGCTCGTCGATCGAGATGCGCGGCCAGGTCGAAACGATGAACTCGTCGTTCAGCGGTCTCGCGTTCGGGCTGATCCTTGCGGTCGTGCTGGTGTACTTGCTGATCGTCGTGAACTTCCAGTCGTGGCTCGATCCGTTCATCATCATCACCGCGTTGCCGGGCGCGCTCGCGGGCATCGTCTGGATGTTGTTCCTCACGCACACCACGCTGTCGATTCCCGCGCTCACCGGCGCGATCATGTGCATCGGCATCGCGACGGCGAACAGCATCCTGGTGGTGAGTTTCGCGCGTTCCGCGTTGCAGGAGCATGGCGACGCCGTGCGTTCCGCGCTCGAAGCGGGTTTTACGCGCTTTCGCCCGGTGCTGATGACCGCGCTCGCGATGATGATCGGCATGGTGCCGATGGCAGTTGGTCTGGGCGAGGGCGGCGAGCAGAACGCGCCGCTCGGGCGCGCGGTGATCGGCGGATTGATGGTTGGCACGATCGCGACACTGTTTTTCGTGCCGGTGGTGTTTTCGATGATCTACCGGCGGATCGAAGCACGGAGGGGGTTGGAGGCTGGCGCAGCGAGGGATGGATGATCGCTGGCGCTTGGGGTTGGAGTGGGGTGGGTTGAGTTGTTTACACCGTTTGATGCGCTTGGGCTTCTGCGGAACTTGCTTTGGTTTTGGTTTATTAGCTCTGCCCCTGTCCGGGGCGGGACTCACTTTCTTTGCTGCTGCAAAGAAAGTAAGCAAAGAAAGCAGCTTCCCAACGCCAATTCTTGCCAGTCGTCGCCAGACCGTTATGTCGGAGTGGTCCAACCGGGGGAGTGTCGTTAGCGGAGTTTCATCGTTGTTGGCATGTAGAAAAGGCGCGCACGTCGCACCGCTGCGCGGAGTGGAACAGCAGTCATTCATCCG
>NZ_FCON02000085.1 GCF_001544535.1 Caballeronia choica
GGTCACGATCGCCGGAATTGCCGATCACGATCAACCGGAAACCGCGGTCACGATAAAACGGAATCAGCGGTCACGATAAAACGGAATCAGCGGTCACGATGCCGGAAATGTCGGTCACGATCACCGGAATACGCAAGCGCAGCAAGACAATGGCGTCGATCTCCGAAGCGGCGACAAGGGCAAAGCCTACGTCGAAGCGAGCGCGGCACAAGGAGACGGTAGCAGGAAAGCAAGACGCAATTCGGTAGGAGGTCGGGTCACTGGTCAGGCCGAGGCAATCGCCGTCGTTACGGCCGACGAACTGGCGACGCGACCGCGTCTTCAGTGTCGGTCCCCTTGCTTTCGTGGTTTGTACTGGTGGGACATATTTTGCACCTTAGCCTGTAAGGCCTCACACTCGCTGACGACCGAGAGCAATTGGAAAAAGCCCGGGCGAAGCGGACTTCTTGGGTTCATAGAACTGAATCTACGCCGCCGTGGAGGTGTTCTTTTCCGGCTAGCCCTCGCTCAAACGGGTTGCCGGTGTCATTCACTTCGGTATTGAGGTTGTATTCCGCACGCACGGTCTCGAGCACGCCCTCGATATCGCGCTCGAAGCCGACCGCGTTGCCGAAGTGGGTCATGTTCCAGTTGCAACCTGTCTTGTCAGGCTTCTGCAACTGCGGCCGCGGCACACGAATCTTCACGCCGTCCTCGATGATTTCCTGCAGTCGATGGATTCGCCGGTGGACCTCCTGCTGTAGTTGCGAGGTATTGAGCGTCTTGCGTATCATCCGAATCTCCTTGGTTGCTCAAGCGAGTCTAGCTCAAGTGCTCAAGTGAGGCGCTCTGAGACCTGGCGCCGGAATGCCAATCGCCTGCGAGAGACCGGGCGCCCTGGTTCGTTTGGGGTGCGCGTCGGCACGTCAGTACGCGACAATCACGACGCCGCGACCGCCAAGTCCACGACCGCCGCCGCCGCGCCACCACCGGCGTTCGCCGGCCGACGCCGCCCGGAATACTCATCGTCCCCCGCCCACGCCACCACCGCCGGCGCCACCGGCAGCCTGGGTGGGTGCTATTCCGATACCGCCGCCGCCACCACCCCCCTGCAGCGCGTTCTGGCTGCCCCGCTGCCTGCATGGGTCGAGTCGGGTGCCCGCCTTCATAACAGGAGTGGCCGCCAGTTGCCGTCAGCAAACTGAACAACGAGGGCTGGCGAGTTTGGCTCGCGTCGGGACCCACGTGTCGCGTCCGCGGAGATGCGTCATCCCAAACGCTTTATGGCTGACGCCAGCGATTGTCTCGTTGACCAGTACGCCTCCCAAGGGTCTAGCGTTTGAAAGCTAAGATACTCTCTCGCCGTTTGCACCGTCCAGTGCGCGCCGTTTCTAAGCTCGGACAGTTGCTCCCATGAAATCGGCATGGAGACCCCCATGCCCGGCCGCGCCCGCGCGGAAAATGCGGTGGCGGTCGTCTGTCCTTTTCCGTTTCGTAGATAGTCAACATAGATTTTGCCGATTCTGTTGGCGGCGCCAGATGTGGCCGAAAAGCGGTCGGGAATTGTTCTCGCCATATGCCTGACGAGCGCCTGTGAGAAAGCCTTCACAGACTTGTAGTCAAGTTTCGGAGTAAGTG
The DNA here is from genome assembly GCF_001544535.1 of Caballeronia choica. Lineage (GTDB taxonomy): Bacteria > Pseudomonadota > Gammaproteobacteria > Burkholderiales > Burkholderiaceae > Caballeronia > Caballeronia choica. Next base: position 1,618 of record NZ_FCON02000085.1, read on the forward strand.
GCACGACGACATGGAGGCCCTTGCCGCCGCTCGTCTTCAACCAAGCTTGTAGGTCCAACTCCGTAAGCAATGCGTGGACGAGAACTGCAGCCTCCTGAATCTGCTTCCACTTCACGCCTTCGCCAGGGTCGAGGTCAAAGATGACCCTGTCAGGCTGGTCGATTTGCAGAACCGTCGAATTCCAGGTATGAAACTCAACAACGTTCATCTGGACCGCCGACAACAGCGCATCCGCGGTATCGATAGTCAACAGTGGCGGGTGATTCAGCCACAGGCTTCGGTCGTGCGCCTTGAGCCCGGGCATGCTGGTCCTTTCTGCATGCTTCTGAAAAAACAGTTCGCCGGAAATGCCTGTAGGCGCGCGAACCATCGCAAGCGGCCGCTCCGCCAGGTGGGGCAGCATCCATTGGGCAACGCTTTCGTAATAACGGACGAGGTCGAGCTTCGTGACTCCGCTCGACGGGTCAACGACGCGCTCCGGATGGGAGATTTTGACGTGGGAGGTGGGAGCAGGTGCTAGCGCAGCTCCGGACTCGCGAACGACGAATCGCGCAGGCTTGTCGACGCGCAACCCTTTGAACGACGCCTGCCGCACCACGCCTACTGCAGTCCACTCGGCAAACTCGACCTCGGCAACAAGCTCCGGGCGAACCCAGCGCTCGGCACCGTCGGCACGTCTGGACCGACGGCTTGGCTTTGACACGGCGACGTCAAATGGCGTCGCATTGAGTTCGAGCGGTATCAGACGAGTCCACAGGTCCCGGCCAGTGCGGGCGTCCCAGCCGGTGCCAACGCTGCCAGCGTCGTGAAGCTTGTTGCCAACGTAGTAGCCGAGCAGCAAACTGCCGACCTCGCCATCCTTGCCGCCTCGAGCGGTGAAACCGCAGACAACCAGTTCCTGCCGAAGCCGACACTTAGCCTTTAGCCAGGTCTGGGTCCTTCCCGACTCATATTTCGCGTCCCGGCGTTTTAACATCAAACCTTCAAGCCCCAAACCGGCGGCGGCCTCGAATATCTGGGCCACTGGTGCGTCGAAATCCTGACTAAACCTTATGCGGTCGCCCTCATTCTTGAGCAGTTGCAGAAGCAGCGCGCGCCTGGTCCACAGAGGGACATTCCTCAGGTCCTTCCCATCGAGGTACGGCAGGTCGAATAGAAAATAGATAATTTCTTGATTCGCCGAACCGTCTATTGCATTCTGGAGAGCGCCGAAATCGGGTAAGCCGTCGTTGAGCACGACTATTTCACCATCCAGCCATCCGCTGGAGAAAGGGAGCTTCTCGACCTCTGTGGCCAGCCTCGCAAACTTCTTCGTCCAGTCGTGCCCGCCGCTCGTGTACATCCGCGCACGCCCCTTCTCGACACGTGTGAGCATGCGGTAACCATCTAGCTTTGATTCGACTATCCAGTCGCCGGTGGTCGGTAGCGACGAAGCCAGTGCCGCGCGCTGCGGTTCGATTTTCGCGGGAAGCGGCGCGTCTAGTGCAGCAGTAAGGTCCATCGCAGCGCTACGACCACGCACAGGCCGTACGACCCTCGGCTCACGCTCTTCAGCAAGCCCGAGGGGCTTGGTGATGACGCTGTCGGGAAGCGCTCTGATGACGTCGTATTTCGCCAGCGCTTGCGCCCATTCGTCGCGCTTCTTGAACAGCATCCAATGATCTTGCTTGTCCTCCGGCTTCGAAATTCTGACCAGTTCCCACAAGCCGGAGAGCTTTTCGCCATGGAGCTGGAAGACCAGTTTGCCCGCCGTCATTGCCTTTCGCGGGTCGCCGACCGGGTCCCATGTCCCACGGTCCCACACTATGACGGTCCCGGCGCCGTAGTGCTTTGGTGGAATCGTACCTTCAAACGTTGCGTACTCCAGCGGATGGTCCTCCACATGGATTGCTATCCTCTTCTCCTTCGGGTCGTAACAAAGCCCCTTTGGTAATGCCCACGAAACCAGCACTCCATCCATCTCGAGACGGAAATCGTAGTGAAGGCGACTCGCCCAGTGCTTCTGGACGACGAAACCGAGATGTCCGGACCTGATTGTCGTTTCGGCCGACGGAGCGGGTTCCGGGGTCACCCCGAAATTACGCATTTTCGTGTAGCGGGCGAGGGGCGAAGGTCTCGGTTCGCGGGCAGAGGCCATGTTCATATTCCGGAAAGAAGCGAACGCGGAGGCCGCCAGAATCGTCGTTGATAAGCATCAATAGAATAACAGTGAAGCTTCTCGCTTCGGACGCGCGAACTGTCCCAACCGATGGCTTTCGCCGCCTCATGAGTTGCTTGCACATCGGGCCGAGCCCACACACATAGACTTGCGTGCCGGCGGCCTGAATCCCGAGCAGCGCCGCGAGGTCAAAATGACCGAAAACATCGCTGTAATGGAACTTGGCAGCCTGGCCTGCGAGAGCCGCGAGCTCGTCGTGAAATGCCACCTGGGCGCGTCTACGGCCGACAAAGAACCCACTCCCACTGATCAATCTTGGATGGGGCCTGCGGCTCCTCGCCGACGAAGCGGTGTGGACATTTGGGCCCGTTCCGTTTTCGGATACGCCGGGCACGTGCATTGCGCTAACTTGCGAGGGCAATAGGCGGGTAGTGACCATTTTCGGCCGGGCAACCCACGGGGCGTAGTGCATGCAGTCCCTTTGATGCGACCTGCCCGGCATCGCAAACGACGCACGGAGTGACACGATGGGAACGGCGTACGACGATGTTTCAGAGCCAACGGGCCATCGAGAACACGTGACTACAATTTCCGCGGTTCAAGAACAACTCGCAGTCGAAGTCGAGCGCACGGAGACGGGTGCTGTGCGTGTGCGCAAGCTGACTCACGACGAAGTTCAGGAGATACCGATAACGCTGCGGACGGAATCGGTCATCGTGGAGCGGGTTTCAATCAACCAACCCGTGTCCGCGGAGTACGGTGCACGCCAAGAAGGCGACACTTTGATTGTGCCTGTCTTTGAGTATGTCCCGGTCACAGAAATGCGACTTATGCTGAAGGAAGAGGTCCGAATAACAAAAGCGGCGGCGGAGGTGGACGCGGTGCACCGAGCATCGGTGCGCCGCGAGGAGTTGGTTGTTGAGCGGCGGGACGGTGCGAGCGGCGAGTGGCTTGCAGAAGAAGATGGGTTTAGTGATAGCACACGCACAAACGCAGAAAAATAACCTCGGTAAGTAGCGCGTTCCTATGGGCGGCCTTGGCCGCTTCAATCATCATTGGAGAAATACGAATATGACACAAGCAATCGTTGGCGTTTTTGACAGCTTTGACGAAGCCAACCGAGCAGTTGAGCGCCTTGAGCGAGCGGGTATCGCGCGTACTGATATTCAAGTTCATGGGCGAGAGTCGGGTGCCCGGACGTATGACACGACGGCGAGTACAGAACGCCGCCCGGAAGGTGAAGGTGTAGTCTCGCGCGTAGAGCATTTCTTTTCGAACCTCTTCGGCAGCGACGACCGGCCAGAAGAAGTCGGCCACTATCATGAAGCCGTTCGCCGCGGAAGCGCGTTAGTGACTGTAGAGGTGGCGAACGAAGCCCAGGCCGATTTGGTCCGTGCAGAACTTAACGACGCCGGGGCGGTCGACATTGACGAACGGGTTGCTCAGTGGAGAACTAGCGGCTACGCGGGTTATGACCCGTCCGCGAGGGAGTACACAGCGGATGATGTAGCGGCTGAACGGCAGGCGTTTCCCGTGGTGCGCGAAGACCTCGCGGTTGGGAAGCGCGAAGTGCAAACAGGAGGTGTTCGCGTTTATTCGCGCGCAACCGCGACGCCGGTTAGTGAGACCGTTAATTTGCGCGAGGAGCACGCTGCCATTGAACGTCGCCCGGTCGACCGCCCTGCCAATGCGGCCGACCTGAAGGAGGGGTTCGTCGAAATCCGCGAGACAGAAGAACAACCCGTCGTTTCCAAAACGGCGCGCGTGGTAGAGGAAGTAGTCGTAGGCAAGGAAGCGACCGAGCGCACCGAGACTATCAATGACACCGTCCGAGGCACTACTGTGGAAGTAGAACGCGTTCAAGGGGAGGGTGGCACGCTGCGCCCACCTTCGACGCCGACAAAGCCCATCTAAAGATGGCTTTGTGCAGCAGAGCAAGTAGGTCGCGGGTCGTCGTCTCGTGGCCTCCTCGAGTAGTCATTCGCCCAGACGACCGATACTCTCCATTAGCGGATTCGCGCCGCAGGTGTGCGAGGGGTTTGGATTTTGCTCGAGTGCAAAGTGGAAGCGCAATCCGACTGAGGGATGGGCTGATCGGCCTTTCCAGCGTATAGCGTCGTAGTGAGCTCTTTACACGCAGTTGCGACCGCTGTTCCCACGCGACATCTAGCCCATCTGGGAGAGGGCACCTACGTAGTAGCTGCACGCTCATTGCTTTTCCGAACTTCTCCCAATAGCGATGAAGCGAAGTTCACCGCCGTTTGCGCCGTGAACAGTCGCCGCGAGCTGGGTCGGCGCCGTCTGCCAGCTTGCAACACCAGCTCACGCGCGATGTGGACCGCCCGTGCGGCTAGCTAACGTGACCGTCGCGGCCCTTTTTGCTCGTCGCGTGCGGCATTTAGCGGTGGGTCGCAGCGCGGCTTAGTGCTTGGAAGTCGGCCCCTGGGACCCGAGTGTTGCGAGGTACTCGTTGAATCGGGCGGAGTTCGTGCGCTGCGCAACGCGTTGAAGTAACGGCACAGCATCGTCACACCCGCGATATTCCAGCTGGGAAGCCAGCGTGGAGAGGAACACTCGCAACTCTTCTCGACCGTGTCGGTCCGCGAAGGCGCGAACCGTTTCCTGAACCGCGTCCCTGAGCGTGTGCGGGTACAGCATGCTTGCGATGTGCGATGCCCCTTGGGCCAGTTCGACCTCGTATTTCTGTCGGCACCGTACTTCGTCTGCAATTCGGTTGCGTTCGCTCGATTTCATGCGGCATGCTCCGGACTTTGGGCCGTACAGCGCCAGTGAATATCGAGCCTCCGGAGTTGCTACTATCCGGGTGAACACTTGGTCAGGCAGCTTTGACGCGTATTGTTGCGGCCGATGCCCACGGAGTCTTCAGACCCAACGAGCCCCGACGCTTACTTCCTCCTCGCGGGACGCAGCCCTCTATCAGGGCGCGACAACTACTCCGCTTTCAAGTACCGGCTTCTTGGTGAACTTGTTCAGCACCTCTTGGCCTTCGCGTTGGTATTCAGCCAATTGCGACTTCGCCGTCGTCGAGGCTTCGCTTTGCATGTTCGAGACTATTTCTTTTACTTGCTTACCATATAAGCTCGCCTTTTCTCCGGTCGCTTTGGCAACGCTAGTCGATAGCTCAACGAACTCCTGTGGCGACCGTGTCGCGAGTGCCTTTTCAACGATGACTTGGTTTTCGGCAAGCGAGGTCTTGACAACTTGCAGATTCAATGTCGTAAGTTTCTCGATGCCATCAAACGCGGCCTGGAAGGCACCAAACACGTTTTGAACTTGAACCGACTGCGCGGAAAAGAATTGTTGCGGGGACACTGTGCTCATGACGTCTCCTATGGTCGGGCGCCGCGGTCGACCGCAGTTGGCTCCGGTGTCGTAAATGCATATTGCACTGCAACAAATCAAGTGTACGGGCATGGTTCGTGAAGTCAACGGGTATCGCGAACGGTCGTACTCAGACGCTAGAGTTGGACATCTTACTGGCAGGCCGGTGCCCGCGTTATCGTCGTCTAAAGCGCCCTTGGATTGTGCCTAGTGAGGTTCAAGAAAAGTTGAAGAACGCCCGAAACACTCTGCAAGCGGCTCGCGTAACGTTCGGAGGGGCAGACCATCCGGAAAACTGCTTTCGAGCCTTCCGCAGACCGTTTTTCGACAAGCTGATAAGAGGCACTACGACGCGATCGTCACCCGAATCCGCGAGCCCGGCATCCAGACCGTGGATGATGACCCACGCCAGGAAAACAAGTTATTCGACGTCACAGAAATAAAGTAGTTTCGGCCTCTCAACAAGGAGTAGCCTCAGTCATTAGACCGCGATTCTGAAAAGACAAGCACCCGGTAAAGCGGCTGCGACGGGTCAATCATCTTCAGCCGGCACGCTCCCAAAACAGCAATACACCACTCCTGCAAACCGCCGCTCAAAACGGTGGCAGAAGGGACAACCACGCTCGCCGGGTTAGCAAATCCAATGGGCAATCTAATCCCCGTGGCATTCGCCGTCACTTTCGGTGCCCCAAGAAACGGGTCAACTGTTGCAATTAACCTCCATCGGAGGGTCACACCATGTTAGTTAGAGAGCGGATGAAACCCGCAGTATTTTTAGAGCCTGACGAGACGTTGGCGACAGCAGCACGCAAGCTCAGAAAAGACAATATTGGCTGTCTGCCGGTCTGCCAAGACGGCCGGCTGCTCGGAATGATTACCGACCGCGACATCGCGATGCGCGGTGTCGCAGACAATCGCGACCCAAATCACATGCGGGTACGTGACGCGATGTCCGTGGACGCGATTTGCTGTTTGAAGGAAGACTCGGTCGAAGAAGCGGCCACGCTCATGCGTCAGGCGCATGTACAACGACTTGCGGTTGTCAACGCTGACCGTCACCTGGTCGGAATCATATCCATGAGCGACCTTGAGGGCGGCGGCTCCGAACGACGTCCGTTCGAAGTGATTTTCTATAAAGAAGTACTGGGCCACGCAGGCCTTCCGCATCACAGCGAGCTAATGCGGGTCTCGGTCGCTCAGGGAACGAAAGATGAAGCAGTCCAAGCGGCCATCGGCCAATTCGAAGAGGCCAGGCACGTCACGAATTGGACCACGGCGGCTGACGGCTACGACGTAGTAAGCATCCACGCTGGCGAAAGCGGCGAAAGCCTCGAATCACTTGAGCTTACCTCTGAGAGAGACGCGGAGATTCGACCCCGGGCACGAGTTTTGTGGGAACAGGCCGGCGCCCCCAAAGGCCAGGACGTCCAGTTCTGGGAAAAGGCGGCACGCGGCGTGGACAGCGAGAGCAAGGCTGCGAAATGAAGCCAGCCAACACAGTGGGGGTCGACGCACAACGGCGAGTCGTCATGCACGTGCCGCGTGTCGACTTCATCGGAGCCGGGATAGTCACGCCCATTGAATGGCAGCCATCCGGTTTCGTGTCGATGGCAATCGTCACTTGCCGAGTCGACGAAAAGTACGGGAATAGCGCGCTCGGCAGAATTGAGACTGAAGCGGACGCATGCCAGTACGCTGTTCCGTGCGGGAAGGCCGAGGCGGAGCGCCGTCTCCTGATGACGCTTATCGAATAGCGTCGTAACGATGATTTCAGCGCACTGCTGCATCGTAACCGCGCCTCAGCAGTGAAACCTAAACGGGCCGTCGAATACGGCTCAAACCGCTCAAACCGCTCAAACCAACCGAAAGGCTAGCCTCCGAGGCACTCGGAACCTGAACAAAAGCTTCGGTCACTCAGGTGCTTTCGCGTACGGTGGCTTCGACGCCGACATCTGCCCACGGTCTTGTTATCGCTTCTCGAGATACTCGACACATGCTCGGTACACTAATTGCACGGTAGGCGAGCGGTGGTCCAGTTGCCAACGGTCGACACAAAAGAGTCGCGCTAGCGAGTGCTCGTCAGACGGGAAATCGATTGACAATGACCGAGCCACCTCTTCTGCAGCGCCGGCCACGGCGAGTCGGTCCTCCCAATCCGTTGCGGCACCATTCGCACGCAGCCAAATTCGCAGAGACTCGATAACGTTGGGCGCAGATAGCCACGTGCCGGTGAGCGCACGCGCGGTGAGTTGAGACGCGACAAGATAGCAGAGGAGCTCGGCCCGCGCCTCGCTGTCAAGATTGTGTGGGATTTGACTCACAGTTACCTCCTGACTTCGAGCCGTGTCGCCTACGATATTATCGTTAAAATCACAGGATACGTTTCGGACCCGAAGCCGCCACTGAATGAGATTGGGGATACGCAACATGCAACGATGGCGGTCCTTGCTCTTCTCTTGTTGCTTGGTGTCACGGATCGGCGTAATCGGTCCATTTCATGATCGGCGTAATCGAGCCACCGGATGATCGCCGTAATCGAGCCAGTCAATGATCGGCATATTGGGGCCACTCGATGATCGGCGTATGAGGCCACTTCAGGATCGGCGTGATCGAGCCACTTTGCTCGCTCGTTGTCTGGTGTTGCTGTAGTCCCAAACGCGTTTCGAATTTCCGTAACTGGCTATCCTTCGGAGTTTTTTCCCCGGAGGGCCGATGAGTAACAGGAGATTCGAGGTGTTTGAATATCGACAAGTTCTGACGCGCATGCGTCAAGGCGATTCAGATCGCGATATTGCTAGCGCGCGGCTGATGGGCCGCGGCAAACTCAAGGGCGTACGCAAGTTGGCGCTCGCCCGTGGCTGGCTAGAGCCGGACCGACCTCTACCGGACGATGCCGAGTTGGCAGGCATATTCGGACGCAATCCGGGTGTCGCCCGGAGCTGCATTTCAACGCTGGAGCCCTTTCGCGACCTGATCCGCAGCTGGTTCGACGCTGGTGTGCAAGGCACAACCATGTACGGCGCGCTCAAACGCAATCACGGCTACACCGGCAGCTACTCCGCAATGCGTCGTTTCCTGATCCACCTGAAGGACGAGCGTGGCGTAGCCGCCACGACCATTCTTGAGTTCGCGCCGGCCGACGCAATGCAAGTTGATTTCGGCGCCGGGCCCGTATTGATGCACGAATCCGGAACGCCGCTTAAGACGTGGATCTATGTGGCAACGTTGTGCTGGTCTCGGCATCAGTATGCCGAGATTGTGTTCGACCAGACGGTCGAGACGTGGCTGGCTTGCCACCGTCGTACCTTTGAATGGTTCGGTGGCCACCCGGAGCGCGTAATTATAGACAACGCGAAGTGCGCAATCATTAAAGCGTGTATCTACAGCCCCGAAGTACAACGCTCCTACGCATCGCTTGCCGAGGCATACGGTTTCCGGATTGACGCTTGTCCGCCACACGACCCCGCAAAGAAAGGAATTGTGGAATCGGGCGTCAAATATGTGAAGAGTCCTTCGTACCGCTGCGCACGTTTCGCGACTTAAGCGACGCGAATCGACAGTTACACGAATGGATCATGCAGGAAGCCAGCACCCGCAAGCACGACACGACCCATGAGCAACCGCTGACACGCTTCGCCGTCGAGAGGCCACTGCTCGCAGCTCTTCCCGACGTGCCACCGGTGCTGGCCGTGTGGAAGGAAGTTACCGTGCATAGCGACGGCCACGTCGTTTACCGCAAGGCCCTGTACTCAGTCCCGTTCACGCTGGTTGGTAAGGACCTATGGCTCAAGGCCACCGACACGGTAGTGCAATTGTTTCACCAGCATGGCCTGGTTGCAACGCATCCGCGGCTGCGCAAGCCCGGCGATCGTCATACGGTGCGCGACCATCAGCCACCGGCAGCACAGGCGTGGCTCGAGCACGATCCGCAGTGGTGCCTTGCTCGTGCCAGAGAGATCGGCCCCTCCTGCCTGGCGGTCGCCCTTGCGCTGTTTAACGACCAAGTGCTTGTGAACCTGCGCGGTGTCCAGGGCATCTTGCGATTGCGCGAGAAGGTGGGTGACAAGCGGCTCGACGCTGCTTGCGAACGCGCGCTAGCGTTTGCAAGTCCGAAGTACCGCACCGTCAAAGGCATCCTCGATAAAGGACTGGACAGCGAGCCGGTAGCCGCGCCCCCGCAAACGCCCACCGATACGTACCTCAGTGGCGGGCGTTTCGGTCGAGATCTCAACTCCCTCCTTCTGCATTGAACATCATGAATCCAAGTCCAGAACTGAACACGACGCTCAAACAACTTCGGCTGTCTGGTGTGCTTGACTCGCTCGAACAGCGCAACCGGCAGGCCATCGACGGGAAACTTGCATACACCGAATTCCTCGCCATGCTGCTGCATGATGAAGTCGCGCGGCGAGACCAGAAAAAATTGGGCGCGCGCATCCTGCGTGCCGGGTTTGCGCTAGGAAAGACACTCGAGTCATTCGACTTTGACCGCCTTCCTAAACTCAATCGGGCGCATATCAATGATCTTGCGACGGGACGCTACATCGACGAGAAGGTTGCGATTCTGATGGTGGGTCAAACAGGCGTCGGCAAATCACACATTGCACAGGCACTGGGCCACTGCGCCGCGCGCCAGGGCCGCGATGTCGTGTTCGTCACGCAGACAGACCTACTGAAGAAGCTGCATGCAGCGCGTGCCACTGGGATGTACGAGCGCAAGTTCCAACAGTTCGTGCGCGTGCCGCTGCTGATCGTCGACGACTTCGCGCTCAAACCGCTGCGCGCACCACACGACGAAGACTTCCATGATCTCGTTGCCGCACGCTATGAGCGAGCAGCGACGATAAAAAATCTTTCAATTCCACATAATGACTTCCAATCTTGATCTGGACGAATGGGGAGACGCCTTCCCAGACAACCGTGTGCTCGGCGCAGCCACGCTTGATCGACTACGCCACGGTTGCTATCGGATCGTCCTTGAAGGCGAGAGCTTCCGTAAGCCCAGACCAATGCCTGAAAACGGCGAAAACGTCATTGCAAAATCAGGCAAAAAACCGCATTCTTGAAACCATTCGAAATTGCGTTTCGGGGCTACTCTGCGTGGCCTCATTAGGCCGATCATCCCCGGCTCGATTACGCCGATCCGTGACACTTGGCGACGAACAGCGCGTTCGCAGCGAGCCTGGACGCCCGCGACAACGTCCGAGCGGCAACCATCGAGGCCGCCGCGGCGAATGCTCACTTTGGAACCAAGTTTTGTGGCCTGTCGTCAGCAAAGGCGTCTGAGTACAAGGCGAAGGTTAGAGCTAGAGTTGCGGAGCCTGACAGCTTCGAATCCCACTGGAGCCAAGGCTGGACACGTGAGGAAGAAACGATAAGTGGCTACGAGAAGCTTCGCACTGAGAATCCGATTTTGTTTGCAAGCGATGTGCGTGGCGCGTGTGCGGAACTCGCAAATCTGCCGCAGTAGCCAAGTGTCTATTCCGAACTTCGATACGCAAACGCATCCCGTCCAGACGCGAGATTTCGACTTCAGCACTGCAGAAAAGGCAACGGAAATCGGTGGTCCCTGTTTGCTGGCTCGCGGCGATGCTTCAGACGGGTCGCATGGTCACGCCTCTCGTTGTGCATCCGCACCGATAGCGCAGCACGCCCCGTGGTCTGCACTTTATCCATTCAAGGCGAATGTTTGGGGCGTCATTCTGCGCTACACCTGCGATAGGGCGCGCCTCCCGAACGGTGTGCGCTATGCGCACATGGCATAGCCGGCAAATCATAATTCCTGCCGGCGCAAAGCCGACTCAGGAAACTTGTTTCAACTCGTCCAGGTTGACGATGCCGGTTTGGCTCGTAAACGCAAGCGAGTGCCCGTGGCTCTGCTGCTGCGATACCCCGTTGATCTGATGATCCCCACTGTCGTAGATACGCAGGCTTCCGTGATCTTCGATCAGCAAGCGATGTTTATCAGCAAAGAACGCGTAGCGCACGTCATTTTGTGAACCACTCGACGACGCGTGACCCAGTTCATCAGGCCACCATCTTTCCATGGCCGACATGGGTTTCATCGGCTCCATCGGTTTCATGGGTTTCATCGGTTCCATCTTTTTTCCTTTGGCGAATGATGACCGCAGATCGCCGCCATCTCATTCCTATACTACGCTGCCTGCTTCGTGGCGCCCGCGCTTAAGCAGGGTTGAGCCGACGTCAAGGCGTTCTCGCAAGTCACGACGAACTCGGCGCGGCGGATTGACGAATCTGGACAACGTGATCCATTCGCCGCATATTGAGCATGGCTTCGTTGCATAAAAGCACTTCGGAGGGAGCGCGCCGCTACGCTGCGAGCCGGTGCTCGTAGTACGGCCTCTCCTTGTTATCAAGAATCGCGTGCAGCGCATCCCGATTCGATGCATCCGGATGCAACCACGCCTCGACGTTCTCCGGTTTAATTGGCACGATGCACCGGTCGTGACCCGCCGCTGCGACCTCTTGCGGGGGCTCATCGGTAACCGCTGCGAATGACAGCAAGTCTGGCTCGCCCGGGGCGGTCCATCGAGACCACAGGCAGGCGACCAACATCAACTGGCCGTTACTCGGTCGAAACTCCAATACGACGTTTTCGTCTTTGTCGTGAGACTCGAGTAACGTCCCCTCCCACTTTGCCTTGCTGACGTTCTCGTAAAACACATCGACGAGCATCAGGCCGTGCGTATGTCCGAACAAAGGCTTCCAGAAGCCTTCAAGATTATCGCGACGGGCGTTGTAGGTGCCCGGAAATTTGATGTCGTAGTTTGCGGGCTTGCCAGCAATGCGACATTGGTAGCGCATCGGCCTGATGACGTACTGCCCATTCTCGACGACAAGGACCGGGGCATAGTGGCCCGGGAAGATGCGCGAGTCACGCGGTTCGGGTACCGTCCGATTGAGGTCTTCCAGGCGTCGCAGCGAAGTCTCGATTTTGTCGGTCGCAATTCGCTTGCTTTCAGTCGCAGCCTTCGTGGTTTTCGTTTGCAGAGTGCGTTGCGCATCGGCAAGCCGCGTCCGCTGCTTGAAGAGTTCCTGTTCGAGCCTGGTTGCCTGTTCAGCGTTGAACCGGTCGATGAATTCTTTTATCTCACGCTCGCCGTCCGTCTGCGGGGCACGGAACGAGTCATCCATCGCCTTCGGGATCTTTGCCTTGCTGCCTTCGGCACGCTCCCAGTACAGGCGAGCATATTCGCGGATGTCCATTTGAGCGCCGAACATCTTCACGTACTTGCGATAGTCCGCTTCGATTTGAGCCGAGTAACACATAGATCGCTCCCTGGTCTACTTTGATCGACTTCCTACATCCCCATGAACTACATTTCCGGGTTCGCGAGGTGGCCCTCGACGATGCGTTCGCCATAAATTTGTGCGACAGCCAGCGCTTCAAGGTGGTCGGAATAGAGCCAGATGTCCTTCACTCCTTCGAATTCCACCATGCTCCAATGGTTCAAACCCGTGCGCGCTCGGTCCGGTATGGCGGTGTCGATGCCCGCTCGTGGGACGAGTAGAGGATAGAAGCGGAGACCAGTGGATCATGTCCGAAGCCATCGAGCGCCAACGGGCACTCAGCTCTGACTCTTTGGTGGCTATTGGCGCACGCGAAAAAGCATTACCGGCGTGATGCGCCGTGGCATAAGTGTGAAGCGTTAGTTTCGCGCCTCAGTTCCTTTCGGTTCGGCGTGCTTGTGGGCGTACGTCGCCCCGTATTTGAGTTCAAAGTGGTGCCCTTTCCGCTTCGAGTAGGCGGGAAATGTTCTCCCTCAACGCACGTTACCTCGAAAGTGCCTTTTCCGTCTTCGTTGACAACCGAATAGATGCCCGAAACCTTAACAATCTGGCCCGGTTTGAACGAACTATCGCCAGCCATGTGTTTTCTCCTGAGACTAGAATTGGAACAACCAGCAAAAGATGTTCCGAGGCTGTCGCAATCTGATTTCAATCCGGTGGGGCTTGAATTTACCTTGGCGTGCGGCGCTCGCGCTGCCCCGGGATGCAAAAAGTCGATGATGCATTCGTGCAACCCCGATCAGCTCAAGCAAGTGCGACCTCGCCAAAGGTACCTTCCCGGATGCAACCAGTCTGGAACCGTCTTGCTTTTGGCATTTGTTAACATATCGAACGGCTTCATCTGCGAACCATCATGCCAATCTCGAAAAAGCGTAGATCGGTCAAAGCGCCGCGCGACCGATCAAAAGGCTTGTTACTGCCGATGCCTCGGCACGACTCAGATGCGATGTCCCTGCGATCGCGGCTTGCATTCGAGGCAATGCGTGCTCAACGCGCCACCGCGAGAGACGTCAGGCACGTCGCACAGGCGGTGTTGCTTACCGGGTTTATGACTGAGGCAGGGCATGGATTGCTCGAACTCCCCTTCATTGAGGAAGTCGAGAAAGAAGTGCTTGCGCTTCTAGACCAGGGAAAGACAGCTGACGACTGGAAAGTGCCGGAAACGCTTCTTGAACGGCTGCCCTCTGTCATCAACGAGCACGACCGGCAATTCAGAGAAGTGCGCCTTGGCGTGGTGAAGGCGGCTTGCGAGCGCCTTGACAGAATGGTGAGCTCGGCAATCACCCGATCCAAAGAAGGCGTCGAATCCCCGGCGAGTTTCTCCAACTCTAATTCTGCCGGGCAAAGCGGACGGTGAACAGCTTCAGCAGTTCGTCCCGTAGATCGGAGATGTCGAGCACGTGCTGCGCGCGTGTCAAAGCGACGTAAAGGAGGCGCATTTCATCCTCATCCAACGTCAGCCGGCCATCGACCATCTTGAAGCGGAAATCATTGACGACTCGCACCCGCTTCCATTCGAGTCCCTTCGCGCGATGTACGGTCGAGATCACGTAGTCGGCTTGACCTTCGGGCGTCAGACGCTGAGCGAGAGCACGCAGATAATCAGTGCCACGGCCGTCGACGATTTCCACGATAGGCAGCAAATCGCGACCGACTGCACTGCGCGCGAACGACTGAGCGTCCTTCCAATTCTCGAATAGCGATAACGCGGTAGGACGAAACGCTCGACGGCCCGCGAGCAACTGATCGGCACCATCTGCGAACGCGACGATCTCGGTTGCGCTCATGCGAATGGCGGGTCTATGGCCCATTTCTATCCCGGCCGCGAACTGCCAGATCGCCGTCGCGTTCTTGCGACAAAGCACTGCGTCCACAGGGGGTGAAATGGACGGATCTTCGACCATGATCGAGCCGATACCGGACTGACCCTGGATGGGCGTAGTCTCCCCGAGTAAGGCCAGAACGCGGCTCGCGAGCGCGGCGAACGTTGGCCCGAAGCGGAACGATTCGGTCAGCGGCCGCTCCGGTGCGATGATTTGGGCCATTGCATTGACCGCGCCGCGCCACTCATAAATCTGTTGGTAGGGATCGCCGACATAGATTATCTGTGCGTGTCGTTGCCGCGACAGAACGGAAAGCATGACACCGTCGCTGTCCTGCGCCTCGTCGAACAAAATGAAGTCCGCATCGATGCGAGGATGGCCCTGCGCCCAGACCTTCAGATACACATCAGGTTGTATCGCACTGCGGCCGCGCGGGTCAATGCTCTCGCTCCACAGCCGCGTGACGCTGGGCGTGAGAAGCTCACGCAGCCAGTCAGCAGCATCCTCGCGCACTTTCTCATCCACCGGGACGTGAAAGGCCCGCGGCGTATCGTCTGACGAGCGACAGAACCTGCCCAAACCGTCTGAGATCATCCGGCCAATCTCGAATGGCGTGATCTCAACGCTTTTCCCGGTGATGGTGGGTACCTCGATTGCCCCGAGACCATACCGTGCTGCAAGCTCGTGAGGAGGTTCAGACGGCAGATTGATGCGTGCGGTGAGTCGCGACGGGACGCCGGCGTACGCGAGTGAATGCACGGTGCGTGCAACCACGTTAGCTGGGAAACCGCGGCGCGCAGAGTCGGCAATGTCCTTGTTGAAAGCGAGATAGCTTCCGCGTCGACCGGTGAGCTGGTGAGCCACCAGTCGCAGTGTTGACGTCTTGCCGGCGCCGGCATACGCCTTCACTTTGAGATCGTCGCCGCTCCTCGCGGCTATCACGACGGCTTCCTGCTCGGCGGTAGGCTTGAAAGTGCTGGCCACAATTAGGGGCGTTTCAGAGAAAAGAGACAGTGTGCCGGAAGTGATGAATCACGTTTCAGAATCAACAAGCGGTGCGAATGATGGCTCAAGCGTTTGCCGCAGTCGTACACTGGTGCGATGACTGGAAAGGCCCAGCAGGTTCGCGACCTCCTCGTCGGTGCGACCCGCATGGAGATGTCGACGCGCGTAGGTATTCCTGAGAAGTCGTGGACTCATGTCTGCCGCCGTAATATTCAGGGATTTCAGCGCTACCCGCACGCATTTTCCGAGCGTGTCATCCTTCATCGGCTTGCCGGCGGCCGTCGCCAGAAAGAGCCATTCGCTTTGACCAGGCAACTTCGTTCGTGCGTCGTAGTACTCCCGCAGGACGTCGAGCGAGAAAGGTTCGAGGGTAACTCTACGAGCGATCCGCGGACCGCGCTTTTGCACCAACACGTCGGGCCGGATGCCGTGGACATCAAGATCGGAAAGGCGGAGGTGACGGCATTCGGCGGCGGTGATGCCGGCGCCCAAGAAGGTCGCGACAATGGCTGTGTTGCGGAGCGATTTGAAGTCTGCGTCCGGCTGCGATACGCAGGCCGACTGCAAGCGACAATCATCCACAAGCGAAAGGTAGGTCGGTGTGGGTTCGTCCTCGGGCCACGACTCTGAGCCGAGCATTTGAGCCGCAGGGTTAGCCGAGCGAAGCTCCATGGCGACCAGATGTCGAACGAGCCGATCGATGAGCTTCAGATACCTTAGCCGTGTCGTTGTGCCCGGTACGCAGTCTCTCGCGAGTTCCTCAAAAAATCCATTAATGTGATCCGATCCGAACGTCGTCAAAGCCTGGCCACGGGCGCCTAGGAATCGATTAAAGCGCGCAAACATCGCACAGTGTTGAACGATGGATCGTTCGGCGAAAGCTCGGCGGTCGGCGCCAGCGGCTTCGGTGCGCTGCCACTGCGCATAGGCTGTTTCGGGATCGCTCGTCCAGAGTGCCAGGGTCATAAATCGATATACTGAATTGGCAATCTCCTCAGGATACGCGAAGCTGGCGCTTCGTCAAACCAAGTTACCAACAATAAGTGCACAGCCAGTGGGATGTGGTCGTGGGCAAGAGAATTTTTGAAGCCCAATTCAGCGCGGAGTGCGAGGATACGAGTTATGTGCTCGATGGGATATTGAGAATCGTCAGCCGCGCTGGCGTTCTTGTGGAACTCGTCGCAGACAGCTTGCGCTGGGAGGCCCTCTTCAAAGATGCCGAGACTTACGAGATCGTCAATCTCACGACGATCAGTTCTGAGGAACTTCAACGTATTTCGGACAAGATCATCGTGCTCGAGCTGATTGCGACAGACTGTAAAAAAGGACGGCGAGGTCGTTGTTCACCGATGAACGATGAGATTGATGCCGAGGATCTGACCGTTACGATCGAGAATGAACGTTATGTCGACGACGCCGATGACTGACATGTCCCGATGGGGTCATTGGGCGCTTTTCACTGACGTAAATGGCTGCTGGGCCTTGGATTTGGTCGCCCACGAAGCCGCTTTAGCCGCCAATACTTTCGCCGTGAATGCCTAGTTCGTATGCTTCTCCGGAGACGAAGAGACGGTCATGTCGGTTTCATGTCATTTCAGTAAGCGAAAATGCTGATTGAGATTTCGGACGCTGGCGTGCTAAAAAGCGCTGCTGACGACCGAAGGGCGTTGGTGCATTCTCATCCAGCATTTATCGTTCTGTAGAGGTGTGGCAAAAATGGCAACCGGTATTGTGAAGTGGTTCAACGATGCGAAGGGATACGGTTTCATCACGCCGGATGGTGGCGGCGAAGATTTGTTCGCGCACTTCTCCGAGATTCAAGGCAGCGGCTTTAAGTCGCTGCAGGAAAATCAAAAAGTAAGCTTCGAGATCAAGCAAGGACCCAAGGGAAAGCAGGCTTCGACGATTCAGCCGATGTAATCGATCGAGCTTCGTAGCCCCTCAGAGCGGCCCCCTGCGGGCCGCTTCTTGTTTCCGGCAATGACGGACGCGTCTGATCCGTTTGATTCCGTCTCGAACGCAGCGACGCGTTTGTTGAAGGAGACGGGAGTGTGGTACGTGACGGCCCGGCCGCGCCATGATCCCTCTCGACACTCGTCAAATTTAAGCCGTGACCTCGGCGCCGCTCGACTGCGCCGGCGGCAGAGTCGCCAGGGCGTCGGCGTTGCTCGTGTCAGGCGCCGCAACATTTGCCTGGGCCGCCGACCGTCCGACCCGTGTTCCCGTCGCGGTCGTCCGCTTGGATGCGGCTTTTCCCGCTGGCGCCTTCGCTGACCGGGTCTTCTTGGCTGCCGACTTCTTAGCCACCACTTTTTTTGCAGTTGCCTTTTTTGCGACTACTTTTTTCGCGGAGGTCTTCGTCACGGGAGCGGGCGCGGCCACGGACGTCGCTTTCTTTGCTGCGGAGGGCCGTCCGGCTTTCTTCGCAACGGGCGTCTTGGCGTTGGTCGACGTCACATTCGACTTCGCTGACGCTCGCTTCGTGGCTGCCGGCTGGCTCGCTGCGCGCTTGGTCGTTGCTCCATCCGTTGCAGTCGTCGTCGCATCAGCCGAACTCGCGTCGATCAAAAACTTGGTCCGGTCCTTCACCTTCGCGATCCAAGCAGGGGGGCGTGCCCAACCGCTCCAGGTCTGGCCTGTCTTCGGATTGCGGTATTTCGCCGGGAGCTTCCCCTTAGTGGCCGTTGTCGACGAAGATGCGGAGGACGCCTGCAAGGACGCCTTCGATGCTCCCTTCGACAGCGCGCCGCGCGGTCGTCCTCTGCGCGCCGGGTTTTTCTGATGAGCGTCGATGTCAGCGGTCGTCAAATTGTGTCGATCCATCAAAGCACGGATGTCGTCGAGTACCGCGCGTAATTGCTTGGTGATCAATGCCTCTGCCTGAGCTTGTAGCTTCTTCATTTTTGCTTGGATTTGTTCAAGAGTCGCCATGAGGGGTCTCCTAAATGGTCATGCCCGAACTATGCCATTAATCGTCAATCACGCGAAGCGCTTAGCGCGCTCTAGCGTGCTTTCGTGCGCATTTCCATTCCAGTTCTTTTGCTTTAGCGAGCTGTTCAGGTTCTACCCGAATGACGCGACCATACCGAATCGAAGACATGGAAATCATACAAAAACGGCGGCACAGCCCGACCGGCGTAAGCTACTAAGAAAATGAGTCTTTAACGAAGCAAACATACGGCCAGGTCGTGTCCAAGTGGATCAGTAGCAGTATTCTCGTGTTCGCCGTCGCTATGTCGCATGTGGCAGACGGCGCTCGGGCAGCAGACTTCAAAATCAACCCGCAAGCCGCGAGATTCGTGCTGGCAATCTTGCTTGACGACTTCCGTACTGCGCAGACGGGCGGTGGTTATATGTTCTCGTATGCGCCGAACGAATCAGAAGCTTCCCTGCGCATGAAGGTCCAGCGGTGGCTCTCGGGACACGATCCCGATGGGCTCGACATGGATCCGTCCGAGCGGCAGACGCTGTTCAAGTTCTATTGGGCTGCCAGCATGATGCCGAAGCGCTCGACATGCTTTGTGCGGATGGAATCGGAGTCGTGCCGGCAAGAGTTGACCAAATGGATGTCGCGTGAGGCAGCGGCCGACCCGCGGTTTTTGCTGGACTATAAGACGCTGGCCCCGGCACTTGGGCTTCCCGCGCTGGCCGGTGCAGGTGGTTCGTGAGAAGTTTGGCGATCCGCTGGCTCATGCCGTGCGTTGCGAATAGATCAGCAAAAGTTCCGGCTGACCGTCGTCAAGCCGCCCAGCAGGTGCAACATGTCGACGAGCCGTTGCGCGGCGAGGTGGCGGACCTCTCCTTCGCATTGCCAGGTGCCGTAGACCGCGAGCAGCGAGGCGCCGAGCGCTTCCTTTCGTTGTTTCTCGAGCAACGACGGCCAGACGATCACGTTCACGTTGCCGGTTTCGTCTTCAAGCGTCACGAACATCACGCCCTTGGCAGTGCCGGGCCGCCGTCTGACGGTCACGAGGCCGCAGTCGCGAGCCAGCCTGCCGTTCGGATA
Organism: Caballeronia choica; assembly: GCF_001544535.1. Lineage (GTDB taxonomy): Bacteria > Pseudomonadota > Gammaproteobacteria > Burkholderiales > Burkholderiaceae > Caballeronia > Caballeronia choica. Next base: position 21,263 of record NZ_FCON02000085.1, read on the forward strand.
CGTTCGCAGAGTTGATGCCGGGATCAGTCGCTGCTCGAGCAGGATCGGGCGGAGCAACTCCAGCGGGTGACGCCCGAGCGTGAGTCCGGTCGACTTATAGTCGCCGACGATGTCTTCCGCTTCAGAGGGAGCGCCGAGTACCGGTGTGGCGTCTTCAAGGCGGGCGTCGGCCAACATGTCTTTGTCGGGGACGGCCGCGACCGACTGCCACAACGCTTCGCGACGGTTGCCCGCGAGAGAAGCCAGCGCATTCGCACTCGCCAGCACCTGAAGGTCATGCCGATCGAGTTGCGCGCGCCGCGCCAGATCGCTGACATTCAGGAATGGCCTGACCGCGCGCGCGGATTCGATCCGCTCGGCCGCGCCGTCACGCATTCCCTTGAGCAAAGACAACCCGAGCCGCACGACCACCGCCTTCTGTCCTTCGCGACGTTCGAGAACGGAATCCCAGCCACTGATCGTGACGTCGACGGGCGCCACCTGCACGCCGTGCCGCTTCGCATCCTGGACGAGTTGCGAGGGCGAATAAAAGCCCATCGGCTGGGAATTGAGCATCGCCGCGAGAAATGCCGCTGGCTCGTGACATTTCAGCCAACTGCTTGCGTACACCAGGAGCGCAAAGCTTGCCGCGTGACTCTCCGGAAAGCCGTACTCGCCAAAGCCCTTGATCTGTTCGAAGATGGCTTCCGCAAAGTCTTGTTTATACCCACGCTCGCGCATGCCGTTGACGATACGGTCGTAGTACTTCTGCAAGCCGCCCTTGCGCTTCCACGCAGCCATAGCACGCCGGAATTGATCCGCTTCACCCGGCGTGAAACCCGCCGCGAGGATCGCCACCTGCATCACCTGCTCCTGGAAAATCGGCACGCCCAGCGTGCGTCCGAGCGCAGCCTCGAGTGCCTCGCTGGGGTAGGTGACAGGCTCGAACCCTTGCCGGCGGCGAAGATAGGGGTGAACTGCGCCACCCTGAATCGGTCCCGGCCGCACGATCGCGACTTCGATCACCAGATCGTAAAAGGTCCTCGGTTGAAGGCGCGGCAGCATCGACATCTGCGCACGGGATTCGATCCGAAACACACCGACGGTGTCCGCCTGCGAGATCATCTCGTAGGTAACGGGATCCTCGACGGGGATGTCCTGCATCTCGAAGCGCTCGCCGCGCTGCTCGGACACGATGTCGAGCGTGCGGCGAATCGCCGATAGCATGCCGAGCGCGAGCACGTCGATCTTGAGCAGCCCGAGCGCTTCGAGATCGTCCTTGTCCCACTGGATGGCGCTGCGATCGGCCATCGCGGCGTTCTCGACAGGAACGAGCCGGGTCAGCTTGCCCCGGCTGATCACGAATCCGCCCGAATGTTGCGACAGGTGCCGGGGGAAATTCAGTATCTGCCCGGCAAGCGAGGCCCAGGCGGCGATGAGAGCGAGTTCGGACTCGGCGAACCGTCGAAAGCAGGTCGCGCGAATCGTCGAACCACTGATGGCTTTTCGCCACCCGGTCGACGATCTGCGGGTCGACGCCCAATGCCTTGCCCGTCTCCCTCAGCGCGCCACGAGGCCGATAGGTGGAGACAGCAGCCGCGATTGCCGCGCGGTCACGGCCATACTTTTGATAGATGTATTGGATGACCTCTTCGCGCCGCTGATGCTCGAAATCGACGTCGATATCGGGCGGCTCACCGCGCTCCTTGCTGATGAATCGCTCGAATAGCATGTTGCCGCGCGAGGGGTCCACTTCGGTCACGCCCAGGCAATAGCACACGGCGGAGTTGGCCGCCGAACCGCGTCCCTGACACAAGATGTGCTGGCTGCGGGCAAAGCGCACGATGTCGTAGACCGTCAGGAAATACGCCTCGTACTCGAGATGGCGGATCAACTGCAGTTCGTGCTCGATCTGTTCCTGCACGGCGTGCGGGATGCCGTGCGGAAACCGCCGATGCGCCCCGATGTACGTTTCCTGCCGCAGATACGCCTCGTGTGTAAAGCCTGGCGGAACGAGCTCGTCGGGATATTCGTATTTGAGTTCATCCAGCGAGAAAGTGCAGCGCTCGAGCACGCTCAGTGTTTCGGTCAGCGTGTGCTCGGGATACAGTTTCGCGAGACGCAAGCGCGAGCGCGAGTGTTGCTCGGCATTGGGCGCCAGATCGTAGCCGCATTGCGCGACGGGTTTGCCAAGGCGAATGGCCGTCATCGTGTCTTGCAGCGGCTTTCTCGACCGTACATGCATGACGACGTTACCCGTGGCCACCACCGGAACCAGGTAGCGCGAGGCAAGATACTCGACCGTGCCCCGATGGATATCGTCCATGGCGCGCTGATGCAAGGTCAGACCCACCCACGCCCGAGCGGGAAACGTCGCGTTCATCCATTCGAGTTGCGGGGCGAGCGCCTCTTCCTTCGCAGGGAATTCCGGGATGAGGATCGCCAGGCAATTCGGCATGCCGCGCAGGTGCGCGTAGGCCGTCTCTGGACGGGCGATGTCCTGCGGTGTTAGCAGATAGCTGCCTTTCGCCGCTCGCATCCGTCCAAGGGTGATGAGTTCGGACAGGTTGCCGTAGCCATCGCGGTTCTGGGCCAGCAGAATCAGTCCGAAGGCGGGGCGCTTGTCGACGTGCACGAGCTTGAAATACGATCCGATGATAAGCGGCAGTTTCTCTTCCTTCGCCTGCACGTGGGCGCGGACGATGCCGGCGAGCGAACACTCATCGGTGATGGCGAGACCCGAGTAGCCGAGTTGCGACGCGCGAATGACGAGTTCCTCCCCGCGCGACGCCCCATGCAGGAACGTGAAGTTGGAAAAGGCGAAGAGCTCCGCGTAAGCGGGCAGGGCGGAGAAAGGCGAATCCACGGCGCTTGGCTCATGTCATCCAAAGAGGCCGTGGAGGAACCAGCGCACTTCGTCCGAGGTTGCGCTCGGCCGCTCGCGGTAGATCCAGTAGCAACAATTGTCGGCGGCTTCGGCGACGAAGTAGTCGCGCGCACCAGATCGCCGTCGAACCAGCCGGCCTCGATGCGCTCGCCCGTCGAGACGAGCGTAAGCGTCGATCCATAGAATGGCCGGTGGTTTTGTTCTCCGTCCTAGGTGACCACCTTGGACGGAATACCTCCAGCGAAAGCCGGGGCAGGTGAATGGCGACGAGTACGGCCATGAGGGCTGAGCAGAATCGGTGAGGGTTGCAGGGCGACGCTGAGCGTCTCGTTTCGTATCGGTCCTCGTCGCTTGACGACGTCGACGACGATGCCGCCATCGGCCGAACGCACGCCTAGTCGCAAAGTGGCTGGCGACGCATCCGCTGCGCTGGTAAGCGGCCGGACGAGAAGAAAAAGCGTCTCCGTCGCCTGCGCCGCCAAGTGCAGTCGACGCAGGGCCTCGGCGCGGATGTGCTGCTGCCAGAAGATCAGCGCGCCGAAACTTCGTGCCCGCAGCACCTGCTCGGCGCACCAGAGCGCGTCGGCGGACTTCGGCGCACGCAACTGGATCAGCTTGTCGAGCGGCAATCCCAGATAGGAGAACGCGAGCGAATTCGGCACGTGTGGTGCTTGCAGCAACGCAACCGGGCGGCGGCCGAGTTCGGCGAGCGCCGGACGCAACAGGCGAAACTCACCTACGCCGGGCTGCTGCACCAGCAGTTCGACGAGTGCTGCGAGCGGCCAACCGCCGCCAGGAAGCTCCGCCGACAGCACCGCGTAGCCCGTGTCGACCGTTTTGCCGTACGCACGCGCAAGCTGAGACCCGCGCCACAGCGCGGGGTGTATCGACTCGACGTGTTTCGGCAGGGCGGGCATGAGGGAGATGTACGATAAGTACTGTATGGATGTACAATACTTTACATCGAAAACGCCAACAATGAATTGACCCTTTTAAGTCGCCGGCGATCAATCGAAATCAAATGGATATCTTGTACCGGCGCCTCGAAGCAAAAAATGGGAAAAATGTCGGGGAGATTTCAATCGGCGGATTGCTGACGAGAGCATCATGTACACGCACTGTCGCAAAGGGTGTGACGGGCATGCGTTGGCAACAATGTTCGCTGTGCCAGCGGAGTTCCATCGCGGGCGTTTGTCCGCAAACAACTTGGGACGTATGAGCCGAGATCCAGGAGAGAACAGAGATGGCAGGACACGAGATCGATGATCGGCCCGGCGCCCGCGCCGAGTTGCTGTGTTTTCTGGTCGCGACAGCCGCTGCGTCGCGTTCGCTGACGCACGAATGGCGCGTGGATCACGTCGTCGAAAGCTGCCGCATCTGGCTTGCCCGGCATGCCGTCGTGATGCATTGGCTTGAACGCCGTCAAAATAGGGCAGTTGGCCTTGCAAGTTGCCCGGCGAGATCTGCGTAGAGCGGGAATCACCGTGCGACAATCGGATGTCCAAGTCCTTTTTACAGGCGAGATGATTTTGAACCATTCGAGCACCGTGGTTAAAAAAATGATGACGCTCTGCGCTGCTTTGACAGCAGCGGAATAGAGGAACGAGTTGACTGCGTAGCTGCGCTCAGTTGGATCTGGCGGCTGTCAGCACAAACAATTCAGCGAGGCCAAGCCTCAAACCGCTAGGTGTTCACGCAGCGGCCGATTTTTATGGAAAGAGCACAGGTGTGTTTGTGAATACGAACGTTACGCCGTTGACGACGGTCTCGCGCGGCGGGGATGCCGTCCTGTTTGCGATCGAGATGCGTGGGAAAAAGCTGACGTGTTCTATTACCCGCGAGGCGCTCGAGGCTCACTTCTGGCTCGAACGGCAGGCTAACGAGGCACGCCTCCTTCGCGCGTTTTCAGATGGCCGAAAGAGAATTGTCGCGATAGCTGAACGCAAGGCACGTCGCTTGGCGACCGAAGTGATTAAACTCACGTCACAGGACTTCGAACGGTAGGACCCGGACGCAAGATGAAGAAGAGCGAGAAGAAATCAAGCGAGGCGAGGGCGCTCGAGCGGGTCGCGAATGCCGCGCGTGAAGTGCAGGCAGCATCAATCGCGCTTGAAGTGCATTTTTCAAACGGTGCCTCACATGCTCCGACCACTCTCGAGTTGGCGAGGTTTGCAGCCGCGATGCAGGAATTGAAGGACGCTCGCCAAGCGTTTGACGCATTGATGATTGAACGAGAAGCGAAGGGCGTCGAGTGATATCGCTGAAGCGTCGTGATCTCAGGGCCCTCATGATTTTGTTGACGTGCTAAATCGGTCGAGCTTTGGTGGACCGGTTATCGGCCATTGCGGTCGTAGGTTCAACGGCACGACAGCGGCAGGTGAGGACCCCATTGCCGTCATTCAGTGGCCGCTGAATTTTTCTATCGTGAATGGCCGCTGTCGGGGAAATCGAATGCTCGTTGCCGACCCACTTCGGACCCTCGAGCGATTGCCATCAAGGGCAGCTTCCGAAGACCGACAGCCACTAGCCGAGCCGCCGGGCCGTGTGAGCGCGAAGCCTTGGTATCATGTCCAACTTTGCGGCAGTCTCCGCGATTGCAATTCGGAGGTAACGGTGGAAACGAGCATCGTTAAACAGCAGGTGTGGGCACTCGCGGATGAAATAAACGCAATGCTGAGTAATCCGCGCATTGAGCCGCAGCAGCAACCCAAGAAAAAGGAAAACATAAGCCTTATAGGCCCCAACAGAGGGGAAAGGCTCTACATCACACCCGCGGGCCAAGGCTACGCGGTAGGGCTCGGAGGGAACTCTCTGGTCGACAGAATGGAGCGGTTCATGAAACGTCTGACAGGCCAAGAGCGCCACGGTTACGCCCACGCGAATAAGAGCCGACAGCCCTACTGGCACGTCAGCGATTACGCTCAAGTTCGCGAAGCAGCATATGAATTTGCCGGTGCGATTTTTCCTTTGGAGGGTGACGAGACGGCGGCAGCTGATGTCGTCGCCATAGAGCGGCGGGCGGATTTGACGCGGACGCAGCGCGAGGCCTTGATTAAAGCTCGGCTCGGCCAAGGAACCTACCGCAAGCAGATGTTGGAATTGTGGGACGGCAAATGCGCGGTGACGGGCCTTACCACGCCATCGGCACTCATCGCGAGCCATGCCAAACCGTGGGCCGACAGCACCGATGAAGAGCGCCTGGACCCATACAATGGTCTGCCGCTCATGGCCACGCTCGACAGACTCTTCGACAAGCACCTGATCGCGTTCGATCCAGAGACCGGCGAAATGCTGATCTCACACGTGGTCGAAGAGGCAGATCGCGCGATCCTCGGCATTCCGGCGAACCTGCGAAATATCCCCAACGAGCAGCAAGCCCACTATCTCAAGCTCCACCTGGACAGGTTCGATTTGCATAAGGACCGTTGACTGGCCGCCCAGTCATTCGACCGCGCTTGCGCGTCGAACTTTCACCGTCGACTTGCCTGGCTCCGCAACCGTACGGCGTCCGTGCACTTGAATTTTCAGCCGCCCGCTCACCGACTCGATCTGCTCAAGCCCTTCTGGCGTGACCGTCACGAAAACTCCTTCTCCCCAGATGCCATCCTGGCCGATGTCGATCGGGCCGCCATCTCGCCACCAAACAACCCGCGCCACAACCCGACCTGTCTTATCAAGGTAAATGAGCCAGTTTTCCGGGTGCTGCCACCACGATAGAAGTCGCAGCCAGAACGGGCAGATTACCAGCATATCGCCTGGAACTCCGGGCAAGCATGTCTCCTCGAACAGTCGCACAATGGTCGCGGCAGGCTCATCGGACAGCGGCACGATTCGATCTACCCAGATGGCCCGCGGCAGTTCCTGCATCCAGGACGAAAGATCGTCGCCTCCACAGACATCCAAAAACGGGACACGGATACGCTCGAGCGCAAAAGTCGTCCGGACATCACGACAGTCGAACCGCGCATACTCGGCAATGACCGTCCCGAATCCGTTCAAGGGGAATCGGACATCGACGTGGACCGCATCGAGCCACCGTTCGTCTGTTTCGTGCCATTGGGTCCGGTCTACAGTCGGTCGCGCAATGGTGCGAGGCCGCTCGCAAGGCGATACCAGCGGCAACGTGCTCGCCGGGTATCCGATCAAGTGAAGCAGCCAGGGCTCGTCATCCTCGTCGAGGGAGCCGGCGCGGCGCATTTCGCCTGCCACGTAGCGAAGGGCGCGCAGCGCTACCGCAATGTGCGGCCTGGTGTACTTCAGCCGCATGTCAATGCGACCGAGCGCGGCCTCGAGCGCCGCCGTTGCCGAAGGGCCAAAGGCCGCCAGCCCCCCCCAACCTTCGATGAACATTCGGCAGCGTTCCCGTATGTGCGGGACTGACACGCCATGCCGCGCCAGCGGGCGAATCACGTCCGAAAACGCAAACGTCCAACCAAGTGGGTCCTCGACACGCATCGCCCCCGTCCTTGAATCGCTTAACTTCGGGCGCTCGAACTGGCCGGCGTTACCGTCATCCAGATGCATTTTGTAAAAGAACGGCAATGCCGTGTGGGTGAGCGCCCGCGCCTGTCCCCAGCGCTTCAAAAGCCGCGCGGCCCCGACCGCCACTGCATAATCGGGATGATCGACGAGGGGCGCGATAATTTTCCCGAGGGCTGCGGCCGCTGCATTGCCTGCATCATGCAACAGGAACTGCATCGCTTCGGCCGGTTCGTCGCCTTTTCCCTCCAGCAGGCGCCTGACCAGCCACGCAAATAGCGGCACACCCACGTCGAACGAAAGCAGGTGCAGCGCGCCCCTTCGCAGACGGCTCGTCAGTTCGGACAGCGAGAGCGACAGTGCCCAGCGATAAAGCTCGACTATCAGGCCTTCGTCGGTGTCTACTTCAGGCAGCACTTCAAACGGCGCGCCGATCCCGTACTCACGCATCATGGTGAGCGGTTCGGCAAGGCATTCCCACATCGCGGCCCAATCGGGCGACGCCGCAATCGTTGGAAAGACATCATCGATGTCGAACAGGATCGGCTGAGCATGCTCCCGGCCTGCGGCAAGCTCGCCGACCAGGTCCGCGTAAGCCTCGTCGTGCACGACGCCACCTTCAATTTTCACGCGCGCCTGAAAGAATCTGAGCCGGCCAGCTCCCGTCCAATAGTTCCATGTTGCACGCTCGTCCGTCTGCATGCGGTACCCTTCCACGAGACTTCGCGCGATCTCGAGTTCCCCGCACGACAACGCCCGGGTCACCAGCGCAAATCGCGCGTTGATGTCACGCTGCAGGGCTGGCCAGCGCTCAAACAGAGCACGTGCCTCGTCCAGATCGGCCGTTGCAGCCAAGCGCGCATATGCTGCGATACCCTCGTAGTCTGGCGCGTCGCGTGCCTCGTCGCGCAAGCGCGCTTCGAGTGCATCGAGAGAGGCAACATCGTCATAGCGGCCGGGCGTGTTGCTGTCCCGCTCGGCCGGCGTCTCAGCCCGCCAGCGAACCACCGCCTCGTCAACGCGTGAGTTCTGCGCTCCCCTCGCGCACATCGCATCGACCAGCCGCTCGAGCAACGACGTACGCGTTGACGCCTGGGCGTTCGCTTCAATCGTTGCGCACAAGTGATCGATCAATGTATCGAGGTCGTGCGGCGGTGATGCGGCAATCGCCGTTGAAATGAACTCGCCGAGCTTGTGCGTGCGGTAGTGCGGCTCGCAGTAGTATGGTAGCGTGAGGCAATCCCATGCTATCGCGCACGGACCGGCCAGATCCGGGCGCCGACGCACGACGCCCAAGAGCAGCGCGTTGATGATGCCAGCCCAGTCGAGCATACCGCGCGCAGCCATTTTTTTCGCGGCCGCGAGGCCGGTTGCGGCATCGATCAGCGCTGCCTCCGTCAGCACGGCCGACGCGATGCGGCAGCCCGACGCCCGTCCCTCGGTTTCCATCATGCCGTCGAGCAGACGCATCATCAGTTCGACACGATCACTCCGCTTCGCCGGATCGGCGGCGTTGGCACGCTCGAGCAGCTCGCGCCACAGCGCATATTGGGGATCTTTTTTGGGCGCACGCGCGTAGCCGAGCGATTCGTTGTGAAGCTGATGCAAGAGCTGTCGGGCGCGCGCGGCCTCCCCAAGGCTCGCAAAGGTCGCAGCGAGCGCCGCTAACCCTTCCACCTGCGTCTCGGGCGTATCCTCGCGAAGGTCTCGCACCAACGGGTCAAGTCGCTGGCAGGTCGCGTCGAGATCGCCGGTCTGATGGTAGATCTCAGCCGCAATTTTGCGACGTAAATCGATACGCTTCCGGTTCTTGCCATTAAGCTTCGCGAACGCCCGGTCGAACTCGGCGACCACCTCGGTGAATGCTGATTCGCCACACAACGCCGCTGCCTGTACGAGCGCGAGAGTAACGACGGGAGCCGCTGCAGCCAGTTGATAGACCGCATAGAATTCGTCGGCGGCTCCCGGTTCGGCATGATCGAGATACGTGAGCACGTCGTGTGTGGCGCGCGCCAGGTCTACACCGGGCACGGACTCCCCAGACCGTGCGCGTCCAAGGATCGCGCCGACCTTGGCGGCATGGTGCTGAAGCGGCCGGAGCACGCTGTGCTTCGGCGATGCCACTTCGGACAGCGGCTCGCCCAGCAGGGTGGCGAGCTCGACGTAGTCCACAACGTCCTGCGCGACCTGCTTCGCCACACCGTCGCCCGTTTGCCCCTCCATCATGGCAATTGCCGGTGGTGTCAGGTGCGCAAACACGGTTCGGGCCATCACCATGTCACCGAGCTCAACCGCGCTCACGGCGACCTGACGGCGCCAGTCGTCCTGCACCTGCGAGAAGGCGCTGTGCGACGCGGCCTGCGAGAGGCGCGCCCGAGCCAGTTCGGCATCACCGCTTCCGTGTGCCCTTAAGCCCGCCTCAATCAACAGATAGGGCATCTCGGTCTCGCGTACTTTCAGCTGGCTCGCGAGCGCGTGCAGATCAACGGCGGGCTGTGCCCTCGCCGCTGCGCACGCGACGGCGAGCCTGAGGCTATCGCCCTGCACCCCATCATGGCTTGGCGTCCGCGCCTGCGCCGGATTCGACAAGCGTTCGATCGCATCATTGATCTGATCGACCTCGCGGAAGTGAAACACGCGTTGCGCCCACTCACGCAATTCAGTCTCCTGACTATGGATACCATTTGATTGGTTACCCCAAAGCCGTTCAAGCGGCTCGATCCGGTCGAACCATGCCCGGGCCCGATCCACGTCGCCGGCCCTCAGTAGCGCATCGACAATTTTGTAGCCACCGCAACCATTCGCCTCTGCGAAGGCCTGCGCGCAGTCGATGTCGCCAATCGCCAGCATTGCGTCGACCACACCCGGTGCGTATTCGAGTGCATCTGCCCTGCGCCCAATTTCATCCTGAGCCAGCAGCAGCCGGAAGACGTCCGCCGGATCGCCCCCAACCTGGGCAGCGCCAAACGCAAGGCGGATATCCGCCTGGATGTCGGCGGCGGCCCTGCCATCAGCAAGCTGGTTCCGAAAGCGCATCGGCTGTGCAAGGGCGAGCACATCCGTGTGGCGCTGCGCCCTAGCCAGATACCTGAGCTCGAGCCAGCGCTGTGGGCTGTCGACGGCCGCCGTGCGGGCGAGTTCGGCGAGCTTCGCGTAAATGCGGCCGGCGTAGCCCGCGTGCGGCTTACCAAATCGCAATCGCGGTTTCGACAGGATGAACAAGCGAAAACTGTTATGGAATACAGCCCATCCGTGCGGGCCGACGCTGAGCAGGTGTGCCGTCGAGGCGAGCGCCCGTTCTACCGCCTGCTCCGACACCGCTTCGGCGAGTTGCTCGGGTTGAATCGGGCCCTCGGCGCGCGCAATGAAACTCACTACGTCACGTGCTTCGGCGTCGTCGTTAATTTCACGCCACGCGGAGGCATAAATCGTTTCGATATCGCCTTCGAACGTAAATTCGCCAGCGAGGAGCCCCTCTCGTTGTGCGTTATCTGCGTGGCGCAACGCTTCAATAAGGTAACGTGTGACGAGCGGCTGGCCATGGTGTCGATGGTGCTGGAGATCCGCACAAATCTGGCGGCGTCAGGTTGACGGCGGCGTTACATAGGCATAGGCGGAGATAAGACGCGGTGCTGTTTGC
>NZ_FCON02000086.1 GCF_001544535.1 Caballeronia choica
AATTCGCCGCTGCTTTCTTTGCTTACTTTCTTTGCAGCAGCAAAGAAAGTGAGTCCCGCCCCGGACAGGGGCAGAGCTAAAAAACCGATAAGAAAACAAGTTCCATAGGAGCACAAGCGCATCAAACGGTGTAACCCAACCCCAACCCCAACCCCAACCCAAGCGCCAGCGACAAACCTACCCGATTGAAAGCCAGTCGTTCATGACGCGCTCGCTGGCGGCAAGCGCATCGAAAGAACCGTCGAAGACGATCGCGCCGTGGCCCATCACAGCGACCCGGTCGGCAAGACCTCGCGCGATGGTCATACGTTGTTCGATCAGCAGCATCGCGACACCGCGTTGCTTCAGCGTCGCGAGACATTCGGCGACCTGCCGGACCACTTGCGGCGCGAGTCCTTCGGCCGGTTCATCGATGATCACGAGTTCCGGGTCGCCGCCCAGGGTTCTCGCAAGCGCGAGCATCTGCTGTTCGCCGCCCGAGAGCACGCCGGCTTTCACCGCTGCCCTTTCGACGAGCACGGGAAACAGGCGGTACGCATCGTCGATGGTGAAGCGCCGCGCGCCCGGCCGCGCGCCGAGCAAGAGGTTTTCGCGCACGGTGAGCGTCGGGAAGATGTCGCGCTGCTCGGGCACGTAGCCAAGCCCCAGACGCGCGATGCGGAACGGCCGCAGTCCCTTCAACGGCACGCCGCGCCACAGCACGCGTCCCTCCGACCGGACGAGTCCCATGATCGCTTTGCCGAGCGTCGAGCGGCCCGAGCCGTTGCGTCCGCTCAACGCAAGCACCTCGCCTTCGCCGATCGAAAGATCGACGCCGTGCAGCACATGGCTCGCGCCGTACCACGCGTGCAATCCTTCGATTTCGAGCAGCGCGCTCATCGCAGCACCTCATCGTCGCCGAGATAGGCCTCGCGCACTTGCGGGTTCGCGCGAATCTGCGCGGGCGTGCCGGTCGCGATCACGCGACCGCGCACGAGCACGGAGATGCGATCCGCCAGCGCGAACACCGCTTCCATGTCGTGCTCGACGATCAGCAATGTGCAGCCTTCGGTCGTCGCGCGAATCAGCGCGAGCGCGCGCGCGCTTTCCGCCCGATTCATGCCGGCGGTCGGTTCGTCGAGGAGCAAGGTCGATGCGTCGGTGGCGAGCGCAATGCCCAGGTCGAGCGCGCGTTGTTCCGCATAGCTCAGGCTCGCGGCGGGATCGTCGCGGCGGTTCGCGAGGCCGATCGAATCGAGGATATTGTCCGCGCGGCGGTCGATCGTGCGCGAACGCAACCATCGATCGCGCATACGCGCCGATGGCGAACCGAGCACCGCGCAGCGCAGGTTATCGAAGACCGAAAGTCCGGCGAACACACTCGTCGACTGGAAGCTCCGCGCGAGCCCATGCCGCGCGATCGCGTGCGGCGGCAGGTTCGATATGTCGATGCCGTTCAGCACGACGCGTCCCCCGCTCGCTCGCGTGCGGCCCGAGACGAGATCGAAGAGCGTCGACTTGCCCGCGCCGTTCGGCCCGATCAGCGCGTGTCGTTCGCCGCGTTCAACCGACAGATCGACGCCGCGCAGAATCTCCGTCGCGCCAAAGCGCTTCCCGATCCGATGGAGTTCGAGCGCGGCGGTCATCGGGTGGTTCGCGCGACGCGCGTCAGGAGCGCGGCCACGGCGGCGCACGCAAGCGCCATCGACCACGGCAGCCACGTTCGTCCGTCGAGCGCGAAGCCGGCGAGATGGGCCAGCCCGTCGCCGCTGTTGTCGAACTGCATCGCGTAGGCGAGTTCGCTTGCGATGACGATGGCGAGCATCCACGCCAACGCGGCGAGCGAAGCGAACAGCATCACACGCGGCGCACGGCGCTTGCCGATCAGCCCGGCGAGTCCATCGGGCGCGACCACCACGATCCACACGAAGAAGAGCCCGAGATACATCAGCCACGCGGACGACACACTCGCCACCGCGACGCTGAAAAACGTCAGCAGCGCCGCACCCGCGACCGGCCCGAAGAACGCCGAAGTCCCGCCGATCACCGTCGCGATCAGCACGCTCCCCGAGCGCGCGAGCCCGACGCCTTCCGCCGACACGAGTTCGACGTTGATCAACCCGAGCACGCCCGCGACGCCCGCAAAGAACGCCGACACGACCGACATCGTGAAGCGCACCCGACGCGGATCCACACCGATGGCCGCCGCGCGGACCGGGTTGTCGCGGACGGCATTCGCGAGGCGCGCCATCGGCGTGCGCGAGAAGGCGAACATCGTCACGCACGCGAGCACGCACCACGCCGCGATCAATCCATACGCCTCGCGCGCCGGGCCGAACGTCCACGCGAAGAACGGCGCGCCGCTTGCGCGATCGATCGGCATGCCGCCCTCGCCGCCGAACCAGCCCGGCACGAGCCACGCGCTCGCCGCCACGAGTTCGCCGATGCCAAGCGTGATCATCGCGTAGGCCGTGCCTGCGCGCCGCGTCGAGATGAAGCCGAACAGCACGCCCGCGAGCGCGCCCGCGCCGCCGCCGACGAGCGGCAGGAGCGGCAGAAGCGGCAGCGGCATCCCGGATCGATTGAAGACGTGGGCAGCGGCGAACGCGCCGAGACCCGCATACGCCGCGTGTCCGAACGACAGCAGCCCCGTCTCGCCGAGCAACAGGTTGTAGGAGAGCGCGAAGACGATCATCGTCGCGGTCTGCGCGAGATACGCGAGGAGCCAGCTTTGCGACGAAAAGCACGGCGGCAAGCCGAGCGCCGCGATCAGCACGAGCCAGGGCGCGAGCGGTCTACGCATCGTCGCCACGCTCGCCGAAGAGGCCGCGCGGTCGCACGCTCAGCATCGCGACGAGCAGCAGGTACGGCAGCACGGGCGCCACCTGCGCGACGGTCAGCGAGGCCCAGGCAGCAGGCAACGCCGCGCCGAAGATCGCCGCGATGCCGCCGAGCGAAACGGATGTCGCGACCGCGAACGTCTGCACGCAGCCGATCAAGAGCGATGCCGCCAGCGCGCCGCCGAGCGACCCCAGTCCGCCGATCACCACGACGACGAACACGATCGGTCCCATCGAATCGGCCATCGACGGCTCGATCACGGAAAGCGGCGCGCCGATCACGCCCGCCAGCGCGGCGAGCGCGGTGCCGACGGCGAACACCATCGTGAAGACGCGCGGCACGTCGTGGCCGAGCGTCTCGACGGTCGCCGGATGGGTGAGCGCGGCGCGCAGGATGAGCCCGGTCCGCGATACGCGCAGCACGGCGTATAGCGCGACGAGCATGGCGACCGACAGCACCATCATGAACGCGCGATAACGCGGAAAGGCCGCGCCGTACAGCGTGAACAACGGGCCGTCGAGCGACGCGGGAATCGATGCGGCAACCGGCGCGAGTCCCCAGACGAGCTTTACCGCCTCGGCGATCAGGTACGCCGCGCCGAAGGTCAGCAGCAGTTCGGCGAGCGCGCCGCGCGCATGGACGCGGCGCAGCAGCAAGCGTTCGAACAGCGCGCCCAATGCACCGACGAAGAGCGGCGCCGCGATCAATGCGAACCAGAATCCGCCGCGCGCCGAGAGCGCATAGCCGGCGTATGCGCCGAGCATGTAGAAGCTCGCGTGGGCGAAGTTGAGTACGCCGAGCATGCTGAAGATCAGTGTCAGTCCCGCCGACAACATGAACAGCAGGAGCCCGACGCTCACGCCATTCAGCAGGTTGACGGCGAACCACTGAACGAACGACTGCACGCTCAAGCGTTCGCGAGCGGTTCGAGCGCCGCGCGAAGCGCCTCGGGTAACGCCACGGGCCGACGCGTCTCGCGGTCGACGTACACATGCACGAAATGCCCCTGCGCCGACGCTTCGTCGGCACCCGCGCTGAAGATCGCCACTTCGTAGCGCACGCTCGTGTTGCCAAGCTTCGTCACGCGCAGGCCCGCCTCGATGCGCTCCGGAAACGAGATCGACGCAAAGTAGTTGCATTGCGTCTCGACGACGAGGCCGATCGTCGAACCCCGTTCGAAGTCGAGCACGCCCGCGCGCAGCAGATACTCGTTCACGACCGTATCGAAGTAGCTGTAGTACACGACGTTGTTCACGTGACCGTAGACGTCGTTATCCGCCCAGCGCGTCGGGATCGTGAGGAAGTGCGGATAGTCCGCGCGTTGCGTGGGAGATGGCTTGCTCATCGTTCAGAAGGATTTCGCGCTCGCCTCGTAGCCCAGGTGGACTTGAGTCAGATAGAAGATGAAGGCCATGACGTGTGCCGCGCGATGGGGTGGGCGTGCGGCATGTTAGGAGCCGCACGCGCAGCGTGTCAATGAGCGCCGGCGAGCGGCCCGCGCTGCACCTCTCGCACTACCGCGCGGCACACAGGGCGCGGATTTCGTCGGTGAACTGCTCGACGGTCTCGCGCTTCGTATCCCACGCACACATCAGCCGGCAGCCGCCCGAGCCGATGAACTGGTAGAACTTCCAGCCGATCCGGCGCAATGCCAGCGCGACCTGCGGCGGCAACTCGGCGAACACGGCGTTCGACTGCGTTTCGAACAGCACCTTCACCTCGGGGATCGCGGCAAGGCGGTCGGCCATCAGGCGCGCCATCGCATTCGCGTGGCGCGCGTTGCGCAGCCACACGTCGTTATCGAGCAAGCCGAGCCACGGTGCCGAGATGAAGCGCATCTTCGAGGCGAGTTGCCCCGCCTGCTTCAGGCGATATGCAAAATCGGCGGCGAGCGCCTTGTCGAAGAACACGACCGCCTCGCCGACCGGCAGGCCGTTCTTCGTGCCGCCGAAGCACAGCACATCGACGCCCGCGCGCCACGTGATCTCCGACGGATGCACATTAAGCGACGCCACCGCGTTCGCGAAACGCGCGCCGTCCATGTGCACGGTCAGGTGCCGGCGCTTGGCGATCGCCGCGATCGCACGCACTTCTTCGACGGTGTACACCGTGCCGACTTCCGTCGACTGCGTGAGCGTGACGACCTTCGGCTTCGGGTAGTGGATGTCGGCGCGGCGCGTGACGACGGCTTCGATCGCGTCCGGCGTGAGCTTGCCGTTCTCGCCCGTCGCGGTGAGGAGCTTCGAGCCGCCGGAGAAGAATTCGGGGCCGCCGCATTCGTCCGTTTCGACGTGCGCGAGTTCGTGGCAGATCACCGAGTGATACGACTGGCACAGCGACGCAAGCGCAAGCGAGTTCGCGGCCGTGCCGTTGAAGACGAAGAAGACTTCGCAGTCGGTCTGGAACAGGTTGCGGATGCGGTCGCAGACTTGTTGCGTCCAGGAATCGTCGCCGTAGGACGGCTCGTGGCCGCTGTCGTTGGCGTCGATGAGCGCGGCGAGCGCTTCCGGGCAGATCCCGGCGTAGTTGTCGGAGGCGAAATGTTGCATGCGGTTCGGGCTGGCGAGGTGGTGCGGGGCGTTTCAAGCCCCGCGGGGAATGGTGCCAGCCATTCTAGCCGTTGGCGGGTTGGCGCGTGCTCATGCCACGCGCTCGCTCGCGGCAGCGGCGAGCGGCCGGATACTAACGCATCCGGCCGCTTGATCCATCGGTTCCACGCTTACTTGGCCGCAGGCTGGCTCGCGGCTGCGTCCTGCTGCGCCTTCTTGTCCTTCTTGCTGGCTTCGTGATGGCCGATCGCGCATCCGCCTGCTGCGCCGGCCACACCATGATTGCCGGCCACATGGCCCGCGACGCCGCCGACCGCCGCGCCTTCGATACAACCCTTGGCCTGCACGGCGCCGGTGGAAAAAAGCATCGTCGATGCAGCGAGAGCGAGAGAGGCTGTTTTGATGTTCATTGCGGTGTCCCCGTTACTGGTTGAAGTAACGAATCCCTCGCATGGCGCGTACCTGACACGATGTAATCAACGACTCGTGTTTTGCCTGCACGCTCGCGAATGAAAACGCCCCGTCGAAACGGGGCGCTTTTATTTTGTGAATCGTGGAAGCCTGCATCCCGCACGGGACGCCCAATCCATCAAAGCTGCTGCTGCACCCAGCCCGTGACGCCCGCGAGCGCCGCCGACAGGTTCGCCGGATCGGTACCGCCCGCCTGTGCCATGTCCGGCCGGCCGCCGCCCTTGCCGCCCACCTGCTGCGCGACGAAGTTGACGAGTTCGCCGGCCTTCACCTTCTTCGACGCATCCGCCGTCACGCCCGCGATCAAGCTGACCTTGCCGCCCTCGACGGACGCCAGCACGATCGCCGCGCTCTTCAGCTTGTCCTTGAGCTTGTCGACGGTTTCGCGCAGCGTCTTCACGTCCGCGCCTTCGAGCTGCGCGGCGAGCACCTGCACGCCGCTCACATCGACGGCCTGCGACACGAGTTCATCGCCCTGGCTCGATGCGAGCTTCGACTTCAGCGCGCCGAGTTCCTTCTCCAGCGACTTCACGTGCTCCTGCACCTGCACGATACGCTGCGTCAACTCCGACGGCTGCGCCTTCAGCACGGCCGCCGCCGCGTTGATGCGCTGGTCGAGTTCCTGCACGAAGCGCACGGCGTTGTCGCCCGTGATCGCTTCGACGCGGCGAATGCCCGCCGCCACGCCGCCTTCCATCACGATCTTGAAGAGGCCAATGTCGCCCGTGCGGCGCACGTGCGTGCCGCCGCAGAGTTCGCGCGAAAACCCGAGGTCGAGCACGCGCACCGTATCGCCGTACTTCTCGCCGAAGAGCGCCATCGCGCCGCCCTTCACGGCTTCGTCGTAGGGCAGCACGCGCACGATGCCCGGCGCGTTCGACAGCACTTCCTCGTTGACGATTTCCTCGACGCGGCGAATCTGTTCGTCGGTCATCGGCGCGTTGTGCGCGAAGTCGAAGCGAGTCTTGTCGGCATCGACGAGCGAGCCTTTCTGCTGAACGTGGCCGCCCAGCACCTCGCGCAGCGCCTTGTGCATCAGGTGCGTCGCCGAGTGGTTGCGCGCCGTGCGGGCGCGGCGGATCGCGTCGATCTCGGCCTTCACGATGTCGCCGACCTTGAGCGTGCCCTGCTCCAGCGAACCGTGATGGCCGATCACGTCGGCCTGCACCTTCAGCGTATCGAGCACCGCGAAGCGCACGCTCGCGTTCGCGAGCACGCCCTGGTCGCCCGCCTGACCGCCGGATTCGGCGTAGAACGGCGTGTGGTCGAGCACCACGACCGCGTGCTGCCCCGGCTTCACTTCGTTCACCGACGCGCCTTCCACGTACAGTGCGACGATCTTCGCGTCGTCGAAGATTTCCTTTTCGTAGCCGTGGAAGGTGGTCTTCGCGCCCGAGTATTCGAGGCCCGCCGCGATCTTGAACTTGCCCGCGGCGCGCGCCTGATCGCGCTGGCGGGCCATCGCATCGTCGAAGGCGCCTTCGTCGACCGTCACGCCGCGTTCCCGGCATACGTCCGCCGTCAGGTCGAGCGGAAAGCCGTAGGTGTCGTGCAGCTTGAACGCGAGTTCGCCGTCGAGTTGCTTCGTGCCCTTCTTCTCCAGCGCGGCGAGTTCGCCTTCGAGAATCGACATGCCGTGCTCGATCGTCTCGAAGAAACGCTCCTCCTCCTGGCGCAGCACGTCGGTGACGCGCGGCTGTGCCTGCTGCAGTTCCGGATACGCCGCGCCCATCTCGCCGACCAGATCGGCGACGAGCCTGTGGAAGAACGCACCCTTGCGGCCGAGCTTGTAGCCGTGGCGGATCGCGCGGCGCACGATCCGGCGCAGCACGTAGCCGCGCCCTTCGTTGCCGGGAATCACGCCGTCGACGATCAGGAACGAGCACGCACGGATGTGGTCGGCGATCACCTTCAGCGAATTGTTCGTGAGGTCCGCCGTGTCCGTTTCGCGCGCCGCCGCCTTGATGAGCGTCTGGAACAGGTCGATTTCGTAGTTGCTGTGGACGTGCTGCAGCACCGCGGCGAGCCGCTCGAGCCCCATGCCCGTATCGACGCATTGCTTCGGCAGCGGCGTCATGTTGCCCTGCGCGTCGCGGTTGAACTGCATGAACACGAGATTCCAGATCTCGATGAAGCGGTCGCCGTCTTCTTCCGGCGATCCGGGCGGGCCGCCCCAGATTTCCGGGCCGTGGTCGTAGAACACTTCGGAGCACGGGCCGCACGGGCCGGTGTCGGCCATCTGCCAGAAGTTGTCCGACGCATAGCGCGCGCCCTTGTTGTCGCCGATGCGGATGATGCGCTCGGCCGGCACGCCGATTTCCTTTTCCCAGATCGCGTAGGCTTCGTCGTCTTCCTTGTAGACGGTGACGGTGAGCTTGTCGGCGGGGAGCCCGTAGACCTTCGTCAGCAGTTCCCAGCAGTAGTGGATCGCGTCGCGCTTGAAGTAGTCGCCGAACGAGAAGTTGCCGAGCATCTCGAAGAACGTGTGGTGGCGCGCGGTGTAGCCGACGTTTTCGAGGTCGTTGTGCTTGCCGCCCGCGCGCACGCTGCGCTGCGCGGTGGTCGCGCGAGAGTACGGACGCGATTCCGCGCCGAGGAACACGTCCTTGAACTGGACCATGCCCGAGTTTGTGAAGAGCAGCGTCGGGTCGTTGCCGGGCACGAGGCTCGACGAACGGACGATCGTATGGCCCTTCGATTCGAAGAACTTGAGGAATTTCTCGCGGATTTCGGCGGCTTTCATGGCGTACTGGGGCGGTCTGCTGTTTTGTGATGCGTCGGACGGGCGGCGAAAGGCATGGCACTCGCCGCCGGCTTTGTCGACTTCGACCCGCGCCGATGCGAACGCGCGGGCCAAGGTGGTCATTGATTATACGGGATCGCTGTCGGATCGCTGAGGGCCAGCCCTGGCGCGGCGGGCGCCCGGTCGAAGCACGGCCGGATCAAGGCCGGATGAATGCCGTACCATTGCGCGTGACGGCGCAAGGCCGCATCCAGGATCGAAATCCGCAAAGCAGGCAGCCCTGGCAAGGAGACAGGAACCACTCATGGGAGCACTCAGCCATATCCGCGTGCTGGACCTCACCCGCGTGCTCGCGGGTCCGTGGTGCGCGCAAACCTTCGCCGACTTCGGCGCCGACGTGATCAAGGTCGAGCGCCCCGAATCCGGCGACGACACCCGCCACTGGGGCCCGCCGTACCTGAAGACGCCCGACGGCCACGACACGCACGAAGCCGCGTACTACCTCGCGGCGAACCGCAACAAGCGCTCGGTGACCGTCGATATCGCGACCGCCGAAGGCCAGCGGATCATCCGCGAGCTGGCGGCGCAAAGCGACGTCGTGCTGGAGAACTACAAGGTCGGCCAGTTGCAGAAGTACGGCCTCGACTATGCGTCGCTCAAGGCCGTCAAGCCCGATCTCGTCTATTGCTCGGTGACGGGCTTCGGCCAGACCGGCCCGTACGCGGCGCGCGCGGGCTACGACTTCATCATCCAGGGCATCGGCGGCTTCATGAGCATCACCGGCGAGCGCGACGGCCAGCCGGGCGGCGGCCCGCAAAAGGCGGGCGTCGCGATCGCGGACCTGATGACCGGCATGTACGCGACGATCGGCGTGATGGCCGCCCTCGCCCACCGCGACCGCACGGGCGAAGGGCAATATATCGACATGGCGCTGCTCGACGTGCAGGTCGCGATGCTCGCGAACATGAACACGAATTTCCTCGCGAGCGGCCAGCCGCCGGTGCGCTGGGGCAACGCGCATCCGAACATCGTGCCCTACCAGACCTTCCAGACGCGCGACGGCTGGATCATCGTCGCGGTGGGCAACGACGGCCAGTTCCGCAAGTTCGTCGATGCGGGCGGCCGTCCGGAACTCGCCGACGATCCGCGCTTTGCGACGAACCCGTCGCGCGTGCGCAACCGCGAGACGCTCGTGCCGATCCTCGCCGCGATAGTGCGCGAGCGCGGCAAGCACGAATGGCTCGCGGCGCTAGAAACGGCGGGCGTGCCGTGCGGGCCGATCAACGATCTCGGCGAAGTGTTCGAGGACCCCCAGGTGGTCGCGCGCGGGATGCAGGTCGAGTTGCCGCATCCGACGGGCGCGAGTGTCAAGCTCGTCGCGAGTCCGATCAAGATGAGCATGACGCCGCCTGAAGCGCGCCTGCATCCGCCGATGCTCGGCGAACATACGGACGGCGTGCTGCGCGATCTGCTGGGTTACGACGATGCGCGAATCGCGCAGTTACGGGAATCGAAGGCGATTTGAGGTGAAGTGGGCGGGATAGCCGTAACCGGCCCGATGCGCCCGACGCTATAGCGCTGTTTACCGCGTGCCTGCGCCGATCAAACCACCGGCGGCCGCGCCCGCGATCGTGCCGACCGGGCCGCCAGTGAGCACATAACCGAGCGCGCCGCCCGCGCCCGCGCCGATGGCGGCGTGCGCCTGCTGCCGGCTCATGCCGGAACAGGCCGCGAGACTCGCGACGAGGGCGCCGGCGGCGGCAAGCTTGATGGTCGTGCAGGCGATCTTGTTCATGTTCGGGTTTTCCTTGTTTTAATCGATAGCGGCCTCGAAAGGCGAGCCAATCTTACGAGGCCCCTGCGACCGCGAACAACCCGATTTACGTCCCGTTACGCCCGAAACATTCTTGTGTAGAAACCCCGGCGCCGCGCGGATAGGGCCCCTGCCTTGCATCCCTGCCGTCCGGCCCCACCTCGATGGGGTATCGACAACACACCGGCAACAAATGCCCTTCAGCGGCCATGCTCGCGGGTTGGCTAAGGTAGAATCGACAGATTAATCCGGTCTTTTTCGAACGCTTCCGAATGCTTCGAAACGCAACTTCGAACGTTCAGGCGCCCTCGTCCGCTCTCTTTTCTCGCATGAACACCGATCGCAACGACGCCCCGGCGGCATCCAATTTCATCCGCAACATCATCGACGAAGACAATCGCAACGGCAAATGGTCGCAGCGGGTGGAGACGCGCTTTCCGCCCGAGCCGAACGGCTACCTGCACATCGGCCACGCGAAGAGCATCTGCGTGAACTTCGGCATCGCGCGCGACTACGGCGGCGTGTGCCATCTGCGCTTCGACGACACCAATCCGGAGAAGGAAAGCGTCGAGTACGTCGAGTCGATCATCGATGCCGTGCAGTGGCTCGGCTACGACTGGAACCAGAACGGCACCGAGCATCTGTACTTCGCGAGCGACTACTACGACAAGCTCTACGATTTCGCCGAAACGCTGATCCAGCGCGGCCAGGCCTACGTGGACAGCCAGTCGGCGGAGGAAATCCGCGCGAACCGCGGCTCGGCCACGGAAGCCGGCAGGAACTCGCCGTTCCGCGACCGCTCGCCCGAGGAAAACCTCGACCTCTTCCGCCGCATGAAGGCGGGCGAGTTCCAGGAAGGCGAGCACGTGCTGCGCGCGAAGATCGACATGGGCGCGCCGAATTTCAACATGCGCGATCCGGTGGTCTACCGCATCCGCTTCGCGCATCACTACCGCACGGGCGACACGTGGTGCATCTATCCGATGTACGACTACACGCATTGCGTGTCGGACGCGCTCGAGAACATCACGCATTCGCTGTGCACGCTGGAGTTCGAGGATCATCGTCCGCTCTACGACTGGTTCCTCGCGCAACTCGCCGACGATGGCGTCTTCACGCGGCCGCTGCCGCAGCAAATCGAGTTCTCGCGCCTGAACCTGACCTACGCGATCACGAGCAAGAGGAAGCTCCTGCAACTCGTGCAGGAAAATCACGTCGACGGCTGGGACGACCCGCGCATGCCGACCATCGTCGGGGTGCGGCGACGCGGCTTCACGCCGGAGAGCATTCGCCTGATGGCGGATCGGATCGGCGTGACGAAGGTCGATTCGTGGATCGACATGAGCGTGCTGGAAGGCGCGCTGCGTGACGATCTCGACGCCAAGGCGCCGCGTGCGATCGCGGTGCTCGATCCGCTGAAGCTCATCATCGACAACTATCCCGAGGGCAAAAGCGAGGCGTGCAGCGCGCCGGTGCATCCGCATCATCCCGAGCGCGGCACGCGCGCGTTCCCGTTCTCGCGCGAACTGTGGATCGAGCGCGAGGACTTCCAGGAGACACCGCCGAAGGGTTACTTCCGCCTGTTTCCGGGCAACAAGGTGCGCCTGAAGTACGGCTTCGTCGTGGAATGCACGGGCGCGGACAAGGACGAGAACGGCAACGTGACCGCCGTCCACTGCAACTACTTCCCCGACAGCAAGTCGGGCACCGAAGGCGCGAACGGCTACAAGGTCAAGGGCACGATCCACTGGGTCAGCGCGGAGCACGCCTACGCGGCCGAAGTGCGCCTCTACGACCGGCTCTTCAAGGAACCGCAACCGGGCGCGGGCGGCGCGGAATTTCTCGACGCGCTCAATCCGGATTCGAAGCGCGTCGTGAACGCGTACCTGGAGCCGAGCGCGCGCGATGCGGCCGCCGAAGACCGCTTCCAGTTCGAGCGCCATGGTTATTTCGTCGCGGATCGCGTCGATTCGCAGCCGGGCAAGCCGGTGTTCAACCGGATCGTCAGTCTGCGCGACAGTTGGGGCAAGCCCGCCTGACATGCGGCCGCAGGGCACGAGTCGCGGGAACGAGCGCGCGAGTCGTCGCGCGGACCATCGGGTTCGCGCGCGTATCACCTACACAGAGAGGCGCCTGAGCGCTACGCTATGCCGCAACGAGCGAGGACACCATGAAATTGCCGCATGTTCTTGCACCACGCCGCATTCACGCGAGCCACGGCGCCCGCTGGATCACCGCTGCCGTCATCGTGTGCGGCGCGGCGGCTCAGGCAACCTCTCCTGCGAATGCTCAGGCCGCCGCGTCGGCGGTCAACAGCACCGCAGCGCAAGCCGTCGTCGACCAGTTGCCGCCCTCCGCCACGTTGCGCAAGATCGTGGAGAACGGCGCGATCGTCCTGGGCGTGCGCGAATCGTCGGTGCCGTTTTCGTATTTCGACCGCCAGCAGCAGCCGATCGGCTACTCGCACGACATCGCGCTCAAGATCGTCGACGAGATCAAACGGCGTCTCAAGCTGCCCGATCTCACCGTCAAGACCGTGCTCGTGACCTCGGCGAACCGCATCTCGTTCGTCGTCAACAATCAGGTCGACCTGGAGTGCGGATCGACGGCGCATATCACCGAGCGCGACCCGCTCGTCGCGTTTTCGAACAGCTTTTTCCAGTACGGCATCCGCATGGTCGTGAAGCGCAAGTCCGGTATCAAGGACTACGACGACCTCGCCGGCAAGACGGTCTCGACGACGGCCGGCACCTCCGACGAACGCATACTGCGGCAGATGTCGCTCGACAGGAAACTCGGCCTGCGCATCATCAGCGCGCGCGATCATGCGGAAGCGTTCCAGGCGCTGAAGACCGATCGCGCGGTCGCGTTCGTGATGGACGATCCGCTGCTCTACGGCAAGATCGCGCAGGAAGGCGCCGCGCGCCGCGACTACGTGGTGACCGGCACCCCGCTCGCGTTCGAAACCTACGGCTGCATGATGCGCAAGGGCGATCCGGTGTTCAAGCAGCTCGTCGACGACGTGATCGCCAACATGCAGCGCTCCGGCGAAGCGGCGAAGCTCTATGAAACCTGGTTCATGCGCCCGATTCCGCCCGACGGCGTCAACCTGCAATTCCCGATGTCGCCCGAGATGAAGGCGCTGTTCGCCAATCCGAATGACCACACGGTGGATTAATCCAGCGTCTCGTGCAGTTCCGCGAGCGATAGCGTCGTCTGGAAGAGTCGCGCGAGGCTGCGGCTCGCGAATTCGTCGATGTCGGCGGGGCTCACCCAGCGGTATGCGTCCATTTCGGGGATCATGGTGCCGTCGCCGCAGCGCGGAAAGTACGATTCGCACACGCACTTGTCGAGCTGCACTTCTTCATCGGTCGCGCGCACGGCGAACAGGTGCAGGTCCTTGTCGCGACGATAGAGAAAGCGCCCGAGGTCCTTCAGCCGCGAGGCGGGCAGCACGATCCCCGTCTCTTCCACGAGTTCGCGCAGCGCCGCTTCGATCGGCTCCTCGCCGGGGTCGGCCTGGCCCTTGGGCACATCCCAGTGCGACGTCTCGGTCGCGTGACAGAGCAGCACGTCGCCTTGCGCGTTCAAGATGACGACGCCGCACGACACGGTTCGGCTGGTCATGCGAACGCTTTCCCAGCCGCTGCCGGCGTCACGACATTCGCGGAGCCCACCTTATTGCTTCAGCAGTTGCCACTTGCCGCTCGCGCCCTGCTTGCAGGCGGTGGGGGTCCAGGTTTGCGTCTGCCCCTTGGCGATTGCGACGAGCGTCACCTTGCGGCAGGTGCGCTCGCCATCCTTGACCGTGTCCTGCGGCGTGATGGTGCCCCTGATCGGCACCGGGTTGCCCGCGCCCTGGTTGCTCCAGTCGAGCGATTCGCCGTCCTGCTTGGTGTCGAGCGCCGTGCGCGCCGCGCTGTCGAGCGCCTTCAGATCGCGCTGCTTCATGTAGCTGATCGGCGTGTCGTTGAGAAAGCCGAGGTTCGCGGCGAACGCGGAACCGGTCCCCGCGATGAGCGCGGCGGCCGCGAGCGACCGGACACAGGCACGGGCGAGCGCGCGGGATTTCATCGGCATGGAACATCCTCCTCGAAGTCGAAATCGATGGCTTCGCTGGCGTTGCCATTGGAGCGAGGCGACGCGTGCGGCCGGGTCCGACGAGGATAGCATGAGGCAATCGGGCGAAGTCGGCTGCACGGGACGCGACAGGCTCGCCGAGACGCTTATAGGAGCCGCATAGGAACGCAGCGGGATAATTTTAAGATTGGTCCAATGGCCCGGCGGAGCCTTGATGCCTAGGATTGCGGCATCGTCCTTGCCACGCAGGCAGGGCCCCTCTCTCTCCTGCACCTACGACCATGTCCGAGCTTCTCTTCTCGCCTCAATCGCCCACCGTCTACTGGCTCCTCTCGATCGTCAGCATCGCATGCGCGGCCGGAATTCCGGGCGCCGTCATGCTCATCGACCAGGTGCTCGCCCGGGGTCCGGTCTGGAATCAGAACGAGGAAGTCTGTGACTGGCCGCGCGTCGCGGCATGGACCGGCATGGGCTTGCTGGCCGCCGCGTTGGTCGCGCTCGTGCTGCTCTGCCGGTCGCTTGCCACGTCTTACTGATTCGCCGCCGTTTTCGCTGGCGCCGCTTTCGCCGATGCGTCGTATCCATCCGTCAGCGTACCGAGAAACGCGACCACATCCCTGATCTCCGCCTCATCGAGCGCCGGCTTCTCGCCGCGCTTGCGATCGAAAGGCGCCTCCCTATTCACGTTTGCCCAGTAGCGCTTCGGCAAGTCGTCGAACTTCTGCACCACGCCCTTCGACACCGGATAGAACTTCTCCGGATTCGTATCCCGCTCGACATAGAACCGCACTACCTCGTCGAGCGAGTGATAAATCCCGTTGTGAAAGAAGGTCTTGCGCAACGCGACGTTGCGTAGCGACGGCGTGCGGAACAATCCGCAGAATTCGTCGCGTCCCTTCAGGTCGGTCCGCTCCGGGCCGCATGCTCCCAGGTCGTGAAAGCGCCCGTCCTTGTTGATCGGCAACGCGCGATTGCGCGGCACGCCGATCGCGATCAGCCCGAAATCGCTGAACTGCGGCGGCGTGCCGTCCTTCGCGCGCTGGCTGATATGACACGCGGCGCAGTTGCCCTTCTTCTCGTCGTTGAACAACTCCAGCCCGTGCAGTTCCGCATCGTTCAGCTTCGCCTTGCCCGCCAGATACGCGTCGAACTTGCTCGTGTACGGATAGAACTTCTGCGGTACCTGCTCGAAGGCTTCGAGCGCGCGCAGGACGGCGGCGAACGTCTTGTCGTCACTCTCGAAGACGGCGGGCCCGAACGCGCGGCGGAAGTCGTCGGCGTAGGGCGCGGACTTCACCGCCGCCGCCACCTTCGCCGGCGTGCTGCCCATCTCGAACGACGACAGGAGCGGGATGCGCGCCTGATCCGCGCCGAGATCGACGCGTCCGTCCCACGTCAGGCCGCCGGTGGGGCCGGCATCGACGCTCTCGTCGCCTTCGTCGTCGGAGTCGTGGAAGTGCTCGGTGAACGCGGGCACCGCCTGCAGATAGCGGAGCGACGGCACCGCGCGAAAACCCGGCCGGCGCATGTCGTTGCCGCCCAGTTGCACCGATAGCGCATTCGACGGCCCGAACGCATGGTCCGGGCTATGGCACGACGCACACGCGAGCTTGCCCGAACCCGAGAGCGAGGGATCGGAGAACAGCTTTTCGCCGACAGCCGTCATCTGCCTGACTGCGGCGAAAACCTGCGCACGCGACTGCGCCTGCGACTGCGACTGCGACTGCGACTGCGACTGCGACTGCGCCTGCGCCTGCGCCTGCGCCTGCGGTGAAGCGTCCGATGCCGGATTCGCCGCGCGGTTCACCGCCTGCGACGACGGATTCGCCGCCTGATTCGCCGCCTGATTCGCCGCATGCGAATCGCAACCGCCGACGGTGACGCCAAGGGCAGCGAGCGCAAAGCAAGACACGGCGTACGACAAGCGCATCGTGAACATGGACGGATACACGAATGAAAGGAAGCCGCAGCGTATGTCGCGAAGATGTCGATCGCGTGACAGCGCATCAAGCGCGCGATGCCTTGCGCCTCCGAAAGCACATCGAAAGATTGCTTACACGGCGATGTCAAACATGCTTGCGACACTGGCCGCCTCCGACAGCGCTTCCCGAAGCGACCGATGCGCGTCGGCTCCCCAAAACGAGAGACATTCAATGAACAAGAAACTCGTCTGCGCAGTGCCGCTCGCGGCGCTGCTGGCAGCCAGCCTCTACGCATGCGGAAGCAGCGACAATAATCACGCGGATCTGTCGTCGGTGAAAAACGTCGTCGTGATCTACGCGGAGAACCGCAGCTTCGACAACCTCTACGGCAACTTCCCCGGCGCGAACGGCATGCAGAACGTCAACGCCGGCAACGCTCGTCAGCTCGACCGCGACGGCAGCGTGCTCGCCACCCTGCCCGCGATCTGGGGCGGCCTCACGGCGAAGGGCGTGACCCCCGCCGTCACCGAGGCGATGACGGTGAACCTGCCGAATTCGCCATTCGTCATCGACGATGCCGCGGGTTTCGACACGCCGCTCTCGACCACGACGCGCGACCTGTATCACCGCTTCTACGAGAACCAGATGCAGATCGACGGCGGCAAGAATGACAAGTTCGCCGCGTGGGCCGATTCGGGCGGCCTCGTGATGGGCCGCTACAACACGAACGCCGACAAGCTGCCGCTCTACAAGATCGCTCAGCAATACGCCCTCGCCGACAACTTCTTCATGGGCGCGTTCGGCGGTTCGTTCCTGAACCACCAGTGGCTCATTTGCGCGTGCACGCCGGTCTACCCGAACGCCGACAAGAGTCCGGCGGCCAGTTCGATCTCCGCCGTCGATGCGGACGGCGTGTCGCTCAAGCTCGCGTCGAACTCGCCGGCGTCGGCGCTCACCGGCATTCCGAAGTTCGCGAACTCCGGCAACCTCACGCCGGACTTCTTCGCGATCAACACGATGCAGCCGCCGTACCAGCCGAGCGGCAACAAGCCGGCGACAGGCGGCGACGCCGCGTACGCCGATCCGTCCGTCGCGACGACGCTGCCACCGCAGACGCAACAGCACATCGGCGACCTGCTGAACAACGCGGGCATTTCCTGGGCGTGGTACGGCGGCTCGTGGGGCGCCGCACTCGCCGACCCGACGGTGATCAACGGTTCGACGAACTCGGTCCCGAACTTCCAGACCCATCACCAGCCGTTCAATTACTTCGCCGATCTCGCGCCGGGCACGGCGAGCCGGGCGCAGCATCTGCTCGACGGCGGCACCAACGGCACCGCGTTCATCAAGGCGATCGACGACGGCGCACTGCCGCAAGTGGCCTTCTACAAGCCGCAAGGCAACTTGAACGAGCACGCGGGGTATACCGACGTCGCATCGGGCGATGCGCACATCGCCGACCTGATCGCGCACCTGCAAAAGAGCCCGCAGTGGAAGAACATGGTCGTGATCGTCACCTACGACGAAAACGGCGGCTTCTGGGATCACGTCGGGCCGCCAAAGGGCGATCGCTGGGGTCCGGGCACGCGCATTCCGGCGCTCGTGATCTCGCCGTATGCGAAGAAAGGGTTCGTCGATCACACGCAATACGACACGACGTCGATCCTGCGCTTCATCACGCACCGCTTCTCGCTGCCGACGCTGCCGGGCCTCGCGTCGCGGGACGCCGCGCTCGTCGCGAATGGCGGCAAGGCGATGGGCGATTTGACCAACGCGCTCGACTTCTCGCAGTAAGCTGTCTTTTATTGCGCGCCGCTGCGTGATCGGCTTTGTTGTGAGGCAGCGGCCCGTCAGGTTCGATCGAAGTCGTCCGGACTTCGATCGAACGCGCGGTGCTTACGCACGGCAGCGGCGAGCGTTGCGCTGCTCGGCGGCGTGTTCGCGCTGACGCTCGATCACACCGACGACCTGACGCTCGTCGCGCTCGTGCTGGGCGTAGGGTTCGTCATCGCGGCGGTGGCCCGCCGATCGTCGCGTGCATCGTGCGCGACCTGACCAGCGACGTCACGATTTCGCGGACGATGCTCGCGTCGAGTCTCCTCGCGATGATCGGATTGCGCGATGCGGGGGAAGGCGGAAAAGCCGGAACGGAGAATGGCGCAGGAACAGCGCGTGTGAAGTCTCTGGCACGGCAGGAGGGACTCGAACCCCCGCCCCTCGGCTTAGAAGGCCGATGCTCTATCCAGCTGAGCTACTGCCGCGTCGCAAGAGAGCGAGGATTTTACCTCATCGACGGCCCGCGAGCGTCATTGCGAGCCCCGGCGCGCGCACAAGCACCCGCGACCGTCAGACCGGTTGCGGATGCAGCATGAACCAGCCGAGACAGAACGCCCCCGCGATCACGCAATACAGGCCGAACGAAGCGAGCCGTCCGCGTCCTTCGAAGTAATGCATCAGGAAGCGCACGCTGAGATACGCGGCGATGCCGGTCAGCACGCCGCCGAGCAACGCATCGCCGAGCTGGTCGGGTGCATGAAAGAGCTTCGGCAGTTCGAGCACGCCCGCCGCGAAAATGATCGGCGTGCCGAGCAGGAACGAGAACTCCGCGGCCTTCTCCGCCGTGAGTCCCGCGCCGACGCCCGCGATCATCGTCAGGCCGCTGCGCGAAAAGCCGGGCACGAGCGCGCCGATCTGCGCCAGGCCGACCAGAAACGCCTGCTTGAACGTGAGGCTTTCGGGCGCGCGAGTGGCCCGCGCGCGCTGCAAGCGGTCGCCGAGCCAGAGCAGCACGCCGTTCACGATCAACGCAGCCGCGACGATCCGCAGGTCGTGAAAAATCGCCTCGATGCGCTTTTCGAGCAGCAGGCCGACGATGCCCGTCGGAATCGTGCCGATGATCAGCGCCCACATCATGTGGCCGTGTTCGTTGCGTCGTCCGCCGAGCGAGGCGAACCAGCCGCCGATCAGCTCGATCCAGCGCGTGCGGAAATACCAGAGGAGCGCGAACGCCGTGCCGAGATGCAGCGCGACCAGAAACGGCAGAAGCTGCGGCGCGTGCTTGTCGATATGCATCCCGATCAGGCCGGGCACGAGAAGCGTATGCCCAAGACTGCTGACCGGAAACAATTCGGTCACGCCTTGCAGCACGCTCAGGAAAACCAGAAACCACAAAGTCACGCGTCGATCCTTTTTCGTTACGGATGGAGGACGCGTCGTGCGTTTCCCATCGAAGGACTGGGCAGTCCGGTCGAATGAGCACTGCGAGGGAATTGGAACGGCACGGCGCGCGAAACGGGACCGATTATGCCGGTGGCGAAATCGAGCGCCAAGCGTTTAAGACACACGAATTGAACCGACAGTCGATTGTCGGTTAAACGGATGAAACAGTAATGCGTGTTGAATAAAACCGAAAGAATACGCGCCCGGTTGCGCGTTTTCCCGAAGAACTCCGAGCGCCGCTCAGGGCTTGAGTTTATAAAGGAAAACCACGGTGCTCGCGCCAAACAGGCCGAACATCGCCAGACCCATCGTCATCGCCAGATCCATTCTTGACTCCTGTTCCGTCTGATAGGCAACACAGCACCGAATAACAACACATCGGCGCAGCGCACGTCAGTCGCAATTTCCCCAGAAGGGTTTCCCCGTACAAAAAAGCAAGGCAGAATCTGCGAGTCTTGAAGACCATGCAGCCGTCACAACGCCTCCGGAGCGCTCAAACCATGTCATCCGAGCAAGACATCATCGATATCACGCGCGACGGCGCCACGATCTCTCTTGCGCCCGGCGCGGGCGGTCGGCTCATGACCTGGCGCATCGGCGGCGAGCAGGTGATCCACTGGCCCGCGGCGCCGGACTGGTCGCAGCCCGCGAAAATCCGCGGCGGCAATCCGCTGCTGTTTCCGTTTCTCGGCCGTCATTTCGTCAACGGCGAGATCGGCAAATGGCGCGATCCCGACGGCGTGATCCACGCGCTGCCGACGCACGGCTTCGCCCGCAACCTGCCCTTCACCTGCACGAAAGACGCCGACGGCCACGGCCTGCGCATGACGCTCGTCGACAGCGACGCGACCCGCGCCGGCTATCCGTTCGCGTTTCGCTTCGAGGCGGCGTACCGGCTGGTCGATGCGAACACGCTCGAAGTCGACCTCACGACGTCGAACCCCGGCGAAGTCGCGCTGCCCTACTACGCCGGCCATCATTTCTACTTTCACCTGCCGCACGAGCAGCGTGCCGAGAGCCACGTCGAACTGCCGCGCACCGAGCGTCGTCATCAACTGGAAGACGGCTCGATCAGCGAGCCGCAGCCCGGCGCGCCGCGCTACCGGCTCGACGATCCGGGCATCGTCGATCGCTTTCATTGCTTCACGGGGCCGTCCGACCAGCCGGTGCAGGTCATCATGCCGGGGCTGAAGCGCGCGGTCAGCTTCGAGCTCGACCAGCCCGATTCGGTGCCGTGGTACGCGGTCACCACCTGGACCGAAGCCGATACCTCCGACTTCTACTGCATCGAGCCGTGGATCGGCCTGCCCGACGCGATCCACAACGGGCACGGCCTGCGTTGGCTCGCGCCGGGCAAGACGGAAGCGGCGTCGCTGCGGCTCGTGGTCTCCGCGCTCGATTGACGTTTCACGCAGCACTCGACGAACCGGCTGCCGGCCGCTTTTCGCGGCCGCCATGGCGAAGACGTTAAAATCCGACGTTTGGACTGCCGCGCACCTTTCGCTCGCGGCGGCGCTTCGCGAGGTCTAATGTTGGCAACAGGAATTCGACGGCTCATCGGCGTCTCGATGGTCGCGGTGCTCGCCGCGTGCGGCTCGGCCCCGGTCGGGCCGGGTTTCTATCGCGTGGAACAGGGCGATACGGTATCGAAGATCGCACGGGCGAACCGGACCTCGGTACAGAACATCGCGCGCTGGAACGGCTTGTCCAATGCGAATTCGATCGAAGTCGGCCAGGTGCTGCGCGTCGCACCGCCGGCCGGCACGGCAGTCGCCTCGGCCGGCGCTTCACGCCCCGCTCCGGCGCCGTCCGCAAGCCGCGATGCGGCGCCCGACCCCGCGCCCGCGAGGGCGCCAGCCGTGTCGCTCGTCTGGCCCGCGCAGGGCGAGATCATCCGCAGCTTCGACGGCAAGACGTCGAAGGGCATCGACATCGGCAACGTGCCCGGCACGAAGGTCATCGCGGCGGCGGGCGGCACGGTCGTCTACGCGGGCAACGGGTTGCGCGGCTACGGCAACATGCTGATCGTGAAGCACGATTCCGAATACCTGACCGCCTACGCGCACAATCGCGCGCTGCTGGTGAAGGAAGGCCAGAGCGTCGCGCAGGGTCAGGAGATCGCGGAAATGGGCGATACCGACACGAATCGCGTGATGCTGCACTTCGAGTTGCGCTACCTCGGCCGCTCGACCGATCCGTCGCGCTATCTGCCGCCGCGCTAGCTCACATTGAAATGACGAGGAAAGATTTGATGAAGACGATGAACCGCGCCGCCCTGCTTGCGGCGACCACTGCTCTGCTGACCGCTCTCGCGACACTCGGGGGCTGCGCGAATAGCTCGACGATGACTTACCTGCCTACGGGCGATACCGGCTTCGCCATCAATTGCAGCGGTAGCGATGCCAGCACAAGCTGGGCAGAGTGTTACAAAAAGGCAGGCGAGACGTGCGGCGCGTACGGCTACGACGTCGTATCTAAGGACACTGACAACGGCGCGACGGCGGGCGGCTCCGTCGGCGGGATATTTGGTGCGAACATCAAGAACCGCTCGATGGTGATTCGCTGCAAGCAATGACGGCGACGTAGAACGCGATCCTTTCGCGCAGCCACGCGCCGCGCTCGGGCCAGGGTTTGAGCGCTCGCCAGCGACCCGACAGCGGGTCGATATGCGCCGCGAATCCGATCAGCGAGACGAGCCCGACCGGGCAAAGCGCGAGGAAAATCCACAGCAGGTTCATGATTGACGCGATGGCGGCGAATGGTCGGATCATAACCGCGCGGCAAAAATTTCGCTTATCAGGGAAAGTTTTCGGCGGAGTATCGGGAAGAGTTGCGCGGCGGCAGTGGACGCTCGATCGCCGCGCCGCTATCACGTTGTTACGCTCCGATACAAGCGCATACAACAACGCGTGGCCCACGCTTCTAGAATTCCTCTTAGCCCGTGCATTCTCTGCGCGAACAGTCCGCGCGGGTCAGAAGCCCCGATGTGCCCGCGTCGGGGCTTCGCCATTTCAGTGCGTCAGTTTTGTCCCGCGCATCGGCCGCGGCGCTTACTCGGACTGGGTGGGCGCGATCAGCATCGAGGGCGGACGCGTGTCGGTGGGAACGCCCTTGTAGTCCGGCGGGTCCTGCGGCGGCGTGTGTTTCTGAGTCGATGAATCGGCGCAGGCGGCTAGCGTGAGCGCCATGAGCGTGAAGACGGCAAGAAGAACGAAACGCGGCATGAAGTACCCGGAAGTCGGCTTGAAAAAAACAAAGGGGTTACAAGTCTGGACTTGTAACCCCTTCAGGTACGGTGGTCGGAGCGAAAGGATTCGAACCTTCGACCCTCTGATCCCAAATCAGTTTCTTGCCCATCATCTCACGGGCCTCTCCAGAGAAAAAAATCCTGCATAAACAACACGTTGCGTTACGTTGCATGTGCTTGGTTGTTGCCTACAGTGGCATGTCGTCGCGTACAATCGTGTCATTCTGGTTGTGGAAAGGTTGTGGAAAATGGCACTGACCGAGTTCGAACTCAAGGCGCTGACGGGGAACGAAAAAAAGCGCTGGTTGAGCGATGGGCATTCTCTCATGGGGCGGATGCGCGTCACCAAAAAGGGCATCACCGTCTCGTTCGAACTTCGTTATAAGACCGAGCGCGGCACGACGACCTCGCTATCGTGCGGCTCGTGGCCGAAGGTGTCGCTCGCGGACATCCGGAAGCGCTCACGTGAATTGCGCAAGTTGATTCAGTCAGGCACCACGCCACGCCAACAACGCGCCGACGCAGCCCTCAGGCGCCAAGCCGAGCGCGCCGAGGACCAACGTATCCTAGCCGAGGACGCGGCGCGCCTTGAGCGTGATCGGCTCGCCAGCATGACCGTGCGCGACCTGTACGACGCATGGCTGCCGACTGTCAGCGTCAAGCGTGGCAAATTTGGGCGCAAGGACGGCGGCGCGGAGATCAAACGAACCTTCGAAAAATTCATGTTGCCGTGCATTGGGAGTACGCCGCTGGCAAATGTGTACGCATCGAACGTCACGCCCATTCTTACCGGCATCTCAGATGCCGGTAAGAACCGGCAGGCAACCGCTCTGTTGACCGATCTGCAACAGATGTTCCGGTGGGGGGATTCGAACCAGCCTTTCAAACGCCTGCTGGTCGAGTGTGACGTGCTTGCCATCAAGCCAGGTAGGGTCGTGAGCGGCAGTTATGACCCATCCAGAGATAACGAACGCACCCGCGTATTGAGCGAAGCCGAGATTCGGCGCGTCGCACAACTGCTGCCGTCAAGCGGACTATCAAAAGCGATTCAGGCGGCACTGTGGGTCATGCTGTCGTGCGGCACGCGGGTAGGCGAAACGGTGGCGGCGCGCTGGGAACATGTCGACCTGGAAAACGGCACATGGAGCATCCCTGCGGACCATGCAAAATCGGCAACTGCGCTTGCCGTGCAGTTTTCAAACTTTTCGCTCGCCCAGTTTGCGGCGTTGCGGGCGGCGGGAGAGGCGCTGCCCGCGGACAAGCGCAGCGAATGGGTGTTCCCGTCACGCATCGACCGCAACAGGCCGCTCGACAACCAGACCATCGGCAAGGCCCTTGCCGATCGCCAGCGCGCCGCTGGTGAGTCGATCAAGGGACGCACGAGCGCATCGACCGCACTCGTACTGGCAGATGGGCAATGGAAGTGTCACGACCTGCGCCGCACGGCGGCGACCCTGATGCAAAGCCTTGGCGTGGCCGAATCAATTGTGCACCGCTGCCTGAATCACGCCCGCAGCGAGAAACTCGACCGGGTGTATCTGCAACACGACTACAGCCCCGAAATGCGCGCGGCGTGGGCACTGCTCGGCGAACGGCTGGAACTGCTCGTCCGGCAGGATGCGCCTAACGTCGTCACGCTGCGCAGCGCATGAGCGCTCGCCGCAAACCCTATACGAGCCGGCGACGCGCCCTGCTGCCGCTTTCGGTGCGGGACCTCGAAGCAGCGGGTCCGGCGCTGCTCGGGCTGTCAGCGGACGAACTCACAAAGACGCTCGCGGGGCACACACGCGCGCAGAAATGGGTGTGGCTGATCGACGCGTTGCAAGGCGAGCAGGCTATCGGCCCGGAATGCGATCCACGCGACAACTCGCATGTGGGCCGGATATTGGCGGACAACATCTGCAGGGACCACGCAAACGGCCTACTGACAGACTCGGAGACGTTGCGGCTCCACGACATCTGCAAGCGGGCAACACACCCAACGCTGGAGTCGTTGCTTGAGCAGGACGAAGCACGGCGCGCCGGTGTAACCGACCCTGAGCGTGACATCATCATCGCCCATGTCCGAACCCTCACGCAGGGCAGACATTCCGAGCGGAGCGCTTTCGAAACAACGAGCGGACGGGTCGCGCGTGGCGAACTGGAGGGAGTTCGCGCGCTCCCGGTGTCCCCCGTCACGATCAAGTCGTGGCTGCACCCCGAGTACCGTCGCCGGCAGAAGCGATGAAGAAAGTGGCTACACACCCTTGATGTAGCCACACTGCCCGGCGCAAAGTCGTCTCCGTCAATACGCAACCGGAGCCGACCATGCAAAGAAAAGCCTCCCCACCTCTCACCGTAATTGTCGAAATGCCCGCCACGCGCGGCTACAAGCGCCCAAAGGCTGCTGCCGAATTTCTCGGGATTCACGTCTCGGGATTCTGGAAGCTGGTCAGGGCAGGCGAGTTCGCGACGATCAAACTCGCTCCCCGAATAACCGTGGTCCCGGTCGATGCGCTCGACGCGTTTGTCGCGCGCAAGGCCGCCACGCAGCAGGAGGTCGCGTGAAAGCCCATCGCCCATTCGATTCAGACGATCCGTTTCGCTGCCGCCCGCTCGATCTCGACTACAACGACGACCCGGACGATATCCGCACCTGAGCAGCGCACCACCGACAGGCGCGCGACACGCTCCCATCACGTAGTATAACTTATTACTTTACGTTCACGACGGAGGAGATATGGGGAAGCGAGCACGGAAGGTCACGGCTAAACGAATCGCTAGCCGCGCAGACGACATATCGGCGTGCGACCTCGGCATGCTGGCCGCACTGGCTGAGGTCATGCTTGAGTGTATCGGCACGGACGGCATCGAGGACATACCCCTCAAACAGCGGTTGCATGAGCAGGAGCGAGTGCGGCGCGCCATGCGTGATGCAAGCGGCGACGCTGCGGCGTTCGACTACGCATACAACGCAACGCGGGCGGGTGCCGTGCAGGAGATGGTCGAGCAGGAAATCCAGAAAGAATAAGGCTGCTGATCGAGCCGCCTTGCAAACCACATGGTTCGCTGCTGCTGCCTCGGGGGAAACAGCGGCGACACCTCACAACGCGAGCGAATCGTCGCATGCCCGATGAAACTGGAAGTGAAGAATGTGCCTCGGACGTTGGACAGTCCCAAGCAACTTGGCACGTTCCGCCAAAATCGAACGGCGCAGGGGGTACGGCGCATACCGGGCCATATTCCACTCAGACCACGAATGAAAAGCGGAAATGCGAACTGATGGCATCAATCAAGCAGCTATGCGCGCTCGACGTAGGGCGCGGGCTGTTTCCATGCTTCGCCGTCGAGAACGGCGTATGTAATTGCGCGAAACCAGGAGATTGTCTCAGCCCCGGAAAGCATCCGGTCGGAAGCTGGACGAAAAACGCGACGAAGGACACGAAGCGTGTTGGCGGATGGCTCACAACGAAGGCGATTCGAAATCTAGGTTTTGCCACCGGAAACGGATTGCTTGTGGTCGATGTCGACGTACACGCCGACCGACACACCGGCCAACCTGCCAAGGGTTTCGAAACGCTCACCGCGCTCGTCGCCCGACACGGCAAGCTGCGTCCGTTCAGGATCACGAGCACTGGCACCGGAGGTTTGCATCTGTGGTTCCGGCTGCCTGCGGGCGTGGTCATGCGCGACTCCATCGGGGCGCAAACCGGCCATCCGGGCATCGACACGCGGGGCGACGGTGGCTATGTGGTGGTGGCGGGCAGTTACACGGTTGGCCTGTACACCGATGCGACGGCAGACCACCGCTTTCCCGATCTGATCGAGATTGATGCGCCCGACGCAGGGTTCGCTCCGCAATGGGTCATTGAAGCATTCGGCGACGCGCGTGTGTATGGCGCAAATTCTCGCCAGTCAATGTTCAACAACTCGGCGTCTGATGCGGGAATCGATGCAACAAGCACCGGTAGCGGAGAATCAGACCTATCGGCGGGCCTGCACCACGATTGGCGATACACTCAGGAGAATGCGGCATTGCTGCGGCACATCCTGACGCTCGCCGAGATGCCGGATTCATTCGAGCCCGAGTACAACGACCCCGATGATCGGAACCGCATTACGAAACTCGGCTGGAATGGAGGGCTGACCGCTCTCGAACGACACGGCAAGCGGCACGGGTGGCCGAATGCCGTCATTCTCGAAATGGCTAAGGCCTACTCGGCGCGCGCGCCGCAGTACGCAGCGGACATCGCTGCCGGGCACGTCGAGCGTCAACTTCATGCGATCAATCCGACTGGAAAATTCAAGGACGGGCCGCTCGACGTCGCCGCACTTATCTCGAGCGCGCGGCGCGCTACGGGCATGTCGTTCTTCGAAATGCGTGACGACGCAGGTTCCGATGCACGGACCGAAACGAACAGCACAAGAAACGCGTCGGACCGCAGCGGCTCGAAGGCGCAACCCAAGACGGAACCGTCCGGCAACACGAACAAAACAAAGGACGCGTCGGAGGATACAGTGCTGCTCGCGCGTGGCGACACTGTCGCGGTCGAAGCCGTCTCATGGCTCTGGCACGGACATCTGGCGCGCGGTGCGGTCACTGTGCTTGCTGGCTATGCTGGCACTGGCAAAACTACGGCTGCGCTCGCCTTGGCCGCTACGATGACTAAAGTAGTCGGGGAATGGCCGGACGGAACGAAGCACGCAGGCGCAAAGTCCGTGCTGATCTGGAGCGGAGAAGACAGCGCGGAACATACGCTAGTGCCGCGTCTGCGCGCCGCAGGCGCCAACCTCGCGAAAATACACATCATTCAAGGCGTCATCGAGAAAAACAAACCGCATCCATTTGATCCGGCGCGTGACATGGACCGGTTACGCACCAGCATAAGAAAAATCAGCGACGTAGCGATGTTGATCATGGATCCCATCGTGTCGGCGGTCAAAGGCGACGCTCATCGCGCGAATGAAGTGCGCCGCGACATGCAGCCCGTCATTGATCTGGCGGCGCAGCACGAACTCGCGGTGATTGGCGTCTCGCATTTCGCCAAGGGGAGCGAGGGCGCGATGCCACTGCACCGGCTGCTGGGCTCCCAGGCATTCGGGGCGCTAGCGCGCATGGTGCTTGTCGTGGGCCGAAACGAGAAGACTGGCGAGCGCGTCATCGCAAGAGCCAAATCAAACCTCGGCCCAGATGGCGACGGCGTGATGTTCTCGCTGCGACAAACTGACATCGAAAACGGAATCAGCGCACAGCAAGTGCGGTGGGGCCGCGTGGTCACCGGTTCGGCGCGGACCATTCTTGCGCAGGTCGAGGGCGACTCGGCTGTTGATGCGGGCGCTGCATTCTTGTACAGCGAACTGGCGAATGGACCTGTCAAAGTGACCGATCTCAAGAAAGCCGCAAAAGAGGCAGGAATCGCATGGCGAACGGTCGAGCGGGCAAAAGCGGAGACGGGAACGATTGCCGAAAAATGCGGCAAGAAATTTTGGGTTTGGCGGCTTTCCACGAGCTAACACTCTAGTCCGGGGGCATGGCGGCCTTCTCGCCAAACTGCTGAAGGCCGCCAGAAGACCGCCACGCAGCTTGCGGCCTTTGCGCGGGCTTATCTTGCTCTTTTTGTGCTAACAGAACGTATCGACCGATAAATCTCCTCGAACACCCAAAAGCTGGCGGTCTTCAAGGGGTTTTTAATAATCACATGAATATAAAGCCTTAGCAGTAAGGCGCTTACAGATGATGCACAACCTATTGCAATGACCGCACGGTGGTGGCGGTCTTTTGGCGGTCTATCGAGCTGATTGAGAGTTTGGCGGACTTCATTTTGGTCGAAGACCGCCACAGACCGCCTGTTCGAGGGCTTTCCACCTCCCTGGCTTGAATCCCACACATTGTTAGCAATGTTTCGCGCCCGTCTCGGGCGATTTCATTGTCCGCTCTAAAATTGTCTAATAGTCCGCGCTGCTGCTTAATTTTTTTAATCGCGGACGGGCAAGGGTTGGGACTCTCTGTGCTACTAAATTATCGCAACGACGAGTTGCGATACCGAACCCGAATCCCTCCCTCCGACGACCGCAAAGTAGGCCTGGCCTAATTCCCGATTCCGGACCCGACGTGATGTGCGAGCGTGGACGTGCGGTGCACGAAGCCAGGGGAGTCGTAGGCGCGGCGACCGCGACTCGGGAAAGAATGTGGTGTTTTCTAGCTAACGGTCTAATTATCGGCGCGACCGGTTACCGGGTGTACAAGAACACAGTTCAGCGAACCGCCAAAAAATGCCCTGTTTCCCAGCAGCGTGCCGCCCCCCAAATCCCGAAGCTTGCGACTGCATGTCGCTTACGATATACATTGGAGATATACATCGGTGCTTGCCCGGTCGCCCAACCTGCCCTTGCTGCGCGTATATGTCAGAGTGATATCGCCATGCCCGATCGGTTCGACAATCTGCCAGCGGCCCGCCTGCACCCGCGCCCCTCATGAGCTATATCCGCGAGTGGATCGAGAGCATAAACCGAGAGGTCGCCGACGCGAGCCTCAAGGCACAGGCGCAACGCGAAGCCGATGAGCAAGCCCAGCGCGAGCGTGAGGCACGCACCCGCCGCGCTCAGGACGAACGCCGTGCTTCTGTTCGCCTGCGGATCGAACAGCATCGCCTCGAACTGACACGCCGCCGCGCCGATACGCTCGACCAGCAGCTTGCAAGATGGTGGGCCGCACAGCCCCCTGACCGGCGCAACCGCGGCCACGGCTTCGAGGAAATCCGGTGCGCGTTGCAGGGGCTTTCACCCGGCGCGCACGCCGCGAACCCGGCATTGAGCGCTGCGTTGCGTGCGGCGGGTTGGCGGCGCACCCGGTTGCGCGACACAAACGGTGAGGCATGGGCAGTTTGGTGGCCCCCGTCCGTTACGCCCGATGCACCGCGATCACCGGGCAAAGCGCACTAAAGCTGATACCAGCAGCCGTCGCCTTCGACGGCTCAGGTATCAGTAACCTGCGGCCAATAGTTCAGAAACTGCTGCTGAGAGCGCCGCACGACCAACTTTCAACCATTTGAACGGAATCCGCGTAGTGGGCGCTTTCGTGGTCTTCACAATCGCATGTGAGAGTTCACTTTGGAGTCGTTTCTCGTGAACCAAGACCGCATATGCGTGTGTTTTTGGATACTTTGTTTTGAATTTAACGTTGTGAGTGATCCCGCCGAAATTCCCGAGGGACGGTGCGCCAATCGTTCCGTCTCGACGAAATAGCGCATCTAACAAAACGTCGTTGAAGACGTCCAGCATGTTTACCCATGCGGTAGGGTTGGTCGTAAAGTAACCCTTGCAGGCAACGATCTTCGATTCTGCTTGTGCATAACCCTTCCCAAAGAGTTTGCGCCACTTGATGTCGATTTCAGCGCCGGTCATATCCTTGATGGCCATGCGAATGCCGCATACGCGACTGTCCGCGCGTCGCAGCTTGCCGCTCTCGCGCAGGATTATCTTGGCTAGCGGATGTATGTCTCGGATCGGTCGTTGGACGTCAATGTCCAACAGGGCTCCCAGCCACGCGGCGGCAGCGGCACCGTCGGCGTCGGCGCCGCGCATGGATGCGTTGAGCAATCTGTCGCGGCGGGGTTTGGGAACGTTGAGCCACGGCATTCCAAAGTGCAGGCTCATTCGTAGCCAGGACGAGTGTGCATGGAGTAAAGCATAGTCCGCCTGCCTGTCAGTAAGATGATCCACGCGATGCAACGCTCGCCATAGCGATGCCGAAAGTTCGGGCGCGTTAGTACGTGGCATCCAAAGGGGTTTGAGCAGCGAGCGAAGCTTTTTGGTGCGCGCGACCGACAAGCGGCCGTCTGCCGCCGTCACTAAGCTCGCTCGGATGACGGGGTACAAATTCTGGTCTCTAATCTGAACGAGCAACCGATCAGCATGCAGGTCAGGGAGTACATGGAATTTCTGTAGATAGGCGGATAGCTGTGGGTAGAAATGGGGCGCACGATCGAAAACGCGCCACAGTCGATCCAAAATACGCAGCGACGGCGCGGCACGGGCCAGCAAGAACTTAAACCGGGTCGAGTCGGAGACCGCGTAGCCGGTCGTGCGTGGCGCAAGTTCGGCAAGCCGGCTTTTAATCGCTCGTTGGTCCGGCACGGGTCCGGTTAATGCGGGCTCGACTGGCACACTGACTGACTTAAGTTCTTTGTTGATGTCGTTGATGCGATGAATGTCGATCTTGCCCGACTGCGGAAACAGCCCTACGTCCTTGCTCAAATGGTCAAGTAGCACCAGCGCGTGACGCAAGTGGTCTTCGCTCTTGGCAAAAAGTCGGATGTCGTCAACGTACCTTAGATAACGGACGTCATATCGAGTCTTGAAGCGTTCGTCAAAATGCTTTAGCACCGCCTCCGATATCAAACCCGAACTCAGCGGTCCTTGAGGAATACCGTGGTGGTGGTAAATCTGCGTGCGCGTCGCGGTCCAGCGATTGAGCAGGCGAGTGAGTTCCGTACAGAAGTCGTGATCAAGGCCGATTTCCCGCAACACATGACGCAAAACGTCGTGATCGATACTGTCGTAGAAGGCAGTCAGATCGAAACTCGCCGTCCATTGATAACCAGCAGAGAACGCGGCTTCGGCCGCCGCGTTAAAGGCCTTATATCCGGTACTCCATTTTCGATAGAACCAAAGGCTGGTGGACCCCGCGTATTGATGACCGAACACCTGTTTGTTGTAGCGCCCCTTGACATGTGGGAGTAGACGTTCGGCGACCACATTGGCCATCGCCTGATAAACGATCTGATCTTCTATGTTCAAGAGGGTGTAGGGTCGCAAGATGCCCGACGGTTTCGGCAGGAACAATTTGCACGAGTCTGACGGCTCGAAGATGTGACGATCTAGACGTCCTTTTAGGTGCTTGAGCAATGGGTCGTCAGCCGTCGCGTATGCCGAATAAAGCTCTCTAAAATATCCCTTGTAGGCGCGATCCGGGTTTGAACGTATCCACCGCCATGCGCGATGCAGGTTTTCAATTCTCCAAGCCGCCTTGAGTGAAACCATGTGGTGCCTTTTTAGTTAATGATAGAAGCACGAACTAGGGCGTGTTGACAATCATCCGGTCGGGGGCTGTTAACTTTTGGAGAAATCTGTTTACATCCTGTCTTTTGCGGA
>NZ_FCON02000087.1 GCF_001544535.1 Caballeronia choica
GACCATCTGCTGAACAACGTCTTCTTCGATACCTGCGTCTATCACCAGCCGGGCATCGACTTGCTGACGCGCGTGATCCCGGTGGACAACATCCTGTTCGCCAGCGAGATGATCGGCGCCGTGCGGGGCATCGATCCGGAGACGGGACACTATTTCGACGACACGAAGCGCTATGTCGAAGCCGCGCACATCGATGCGGACGAGCGGTACAAGATTTACGAGGGCAACGCGCGACGCGTCTATCCGCGCCTCGATGCAGCGCTCAAAACGAAGGGACATTGATCATGTATGAACTTGGTGTGGTGTATCGCAACATCCAGCGCGCGGACGGCGACGTCGCGACGAAGCTCGGTGCATTCGGTTCGGCGACGGTGCACGAAGCGATGGGCCGCGTCGGCCTGCTGAAGCCGTACATGCGCCCGATCTACAGCGGCACGCAGACGAGCGGAACGGCTGTCACCGTCCTGCTGCAACCGGGCGACAACTGGATGCTGCACGTCGCGGCCGAGCAGATCCAGCCGGGCGACATCGTAGTGGCCGGGGTCACGACCGAATCGACCGACGGCTTCTTCGGCGACCTGCTGGCGACGAGCTTCCAGGCGCGCGGCGCGCGTGCGCTTGTCATCGATGGCGGCGTGCGCGACGTGCGCGTGCTCGCTGAAATGAACTTCCCGGTGTGGAGCCGCGCGATCTCGTCGAAGGGAACGGTCAAGGCGACGCTCGGTTCCGTGAACGTTCCCGTGGTGTGCGCGGGGGCGCTGGTCACGCCGGGCGATGTCGTCGTCGCGGATGACGATGGCGTGGTCGTGGTGCCCGCGGCGTTGGCGCGGCAGGTGCTGGAGAAGGCGGCCGCGCGCGAAGCGTTCGAAGGCGAGAAGCGCGCGAAGCTGGCTTCCGGCGTGCTCGGCCTCGATATGTACAACATGCGCGAACCGTTGCAAAAGG
This sequence comes from Caballeronia choica, assembly GCF_001544535.1. Classification (GTDB taxonomy): domain Bacteria; phylum Pseudomonadota; class Gammaproteobacteria; order Burkholderiales; family Burkholderiaceae; genus Caballeronia; species Caballeronia choica. The sequence continues at coordinate 946 of NZ_FCON02000087.1, forward strand.
CCGGGCTGCGCTATATCGATTAAGGTGCGTGATCATGAACGAGACGAGCACGCAAATCACCGGCATCTCTTCGATGGCGACGCGTCAGATGCTGACGGAACTGGTCGAGACGTACGAGCAGCACTTGGGGCAGCACGTGACGATTGAATCGGTCGGAGGCGTGGCGGCGGCCCGGCGCGTCGAGGACGGTGAGCCGTTCGATATCGTCGTGCTCGCAGCCGAGGCGATCGACCGGCTGGCTGCGGCCGGGCGGGTCGATCCCGGCAGCCGGGTCGATTTGGCGCGTTCGGGCGTGGCGATCGCGGTGGCGGCCGGGGCGCCGCGACCGGCAATCGGCAATGAAGCGGCCGTTCGCGACGCCATTCTGGCCGCGCGCAGCATCGGCTATTCGACGGGTCCGAGCGGCGCGCATCTCACGCGCTTGTTCGAGCGCTGGGGCATCGGTGAGACTATCGCGTCGCGCATCGTGCAGGCGCCGCCTGGCGTTCCGGTGGGCGCGCTCATTGCGCGTGGGGAAGTGGAGCTTGGCTTCCAGCAATTGAGCGAGCTGATGCACTTGCCGGGGATCGATGTGATCGGGGCGCTGCCGCCGGAGATTCAGGTCGTTACGGTTTTTTCGGCTGCGGTGTGCTCGGCGTGTCGGCAGCCCGAGGCCGCGGGGTCGCTGCTGGCGTTTCTGGTCTCACCAGAAGCGGACGCCGCCAAGCGTCGGCAGGGCATGGAGCCGGCTTGATCGGCCAATGACTGTGAGGTACTCGCTAGACCTGGCGCGTTCTACCCCGAACACTCCTCCTTACGCCCCCGCCACGAGGCGCATCCTTCGCCAAAGCGCTGCCACCGTTCAACTGCTCCATCCACGACAAGGCATCTACGTACGATAAAAACTGCTGCAGATACCCCGGCGACAACTCGCGCATCAGCGAGAGCGACCGATGCACGAGGCTATTCGAGTTAAGCGGACCGGCATTCCCCGGCACTTGCGCCTGCGACTGCCGCAACTGTCGCTCGCTACTGAGCCTCGACCACGTGTCCCTGAAATATCCGAGCGCTTCCAGTTCGGGATAGGAGAGGGCGCCCTCAGCCTCCGCCGGCGCGTGGCCAGCCATGTAATCGACCAGTCCACCAAGCGCGCCGCGAGCGGGCGCGGCTTGCGCCGTCGCTGCGCAGTCGGCACCGGCGACAGCTTCGGCATAAGCATCGAGCAGCGTCGACAGCCTATCGTCCAGGATGCGTCGCACCTCGCCGCCGTGGCCGGCCGCCCGCCGTTCCAGCGCCACGATCAAACTGAAGCGCACCGGATCGAGCCGATCGGCGCCAAGCTCGCGCCATGCGTCGAGCATTGCCCGGGCGCGATTCGCCGTACCGCCGCCGCTATTCACGGGGCCTCGCCGTTGCTGTCGCCGTCGCGGTCGCGGTCGCCGTCGACGGCTTCGGGACCGGCGCTATTTCCACCCGCCGGTTCCTGGCCCGTCCCTCGACATCGGCGTTCGAACTCACGGGCTGCTCTGAGCCAAATGCGGCCGCAAATACCGAGGAGGAGGGAATGCCTTCATCGATCAGCGCGCGGGTCACCGTCAGCGCGCGCTGCGCCGACAGTTCCCAGTTGTCGGCAAAGCGGCGGTTGCCCTCGCGCACCTGCCGGTCATCGGCAAAACCGCTCACCATCAGGATCTCCTCGCGCGACTGGAGGTAAGCGGACAGCGGCGCGGCCAGGCTCTTCAACACGTTGCGCCCTTCAGGCTGCAACTGAGCGGAGTTCAGCGCGAACAACATGCTGCCGCTGATGCCGATGCGTCCGTTGACCAGCGTCACCCGGCCCGCCGCCAGCGGCCCCGCCAGCGCCTGCTCAAGTGTCTTGCGGCGCTGCGTTTCCAGCTGCCGCTCCTTGACCTCGCGTTGAAGCTGGGTCGAGAGTTCGAGCTGCACGCCGATCACGCCCACGAGGATCAGCACGAACGCACCCAGTAGCACCGACATCAGGTCGCCGAACACGGCCCAGACGGGCGTCGTGGAGTCCACGCCGCCGTCGACTTCGCTTTCCACGCTTTCGACACTCATGCCGCTTCGACTCCGGCAGGCACCCGCTGTCCGGCAAGCTGCTGCAAGTCTTCGACGATCTGCTTCTGCGACATCAAGCTCAGGTCAACGACTTCCCGCGCCTGTGCCACGTAATAAGCAAGCTGCTCGTCGCTGCGGGAGAGCGACTTGTCCAGCGCGGCTTCGATGCGCTGCAGGTGGGCCACCAGCTTGTCGTTCGACTCGCCGAACAACTGCACGGCCACGCCGAACGCCTCGCCCAGACTCGCCACCTCGACGGCGCTGCCCGTGACCTGCGCGGCGACGGTGGAGAGTTTCCCCGTCTCGGCCTCGACGTGCTCGGTGAAGCGGGTGCCGACTCGATCCAGCAAATCCGCCGACGTGCTGACGAGCGCGTCGACGGCCGAGCGCTGCTCGGTGGACGCATGGTTCACGGCGTCGAGCAGCGTTTCGAGGGTTGCCAGCAGACGGCTGCGTTCCTCCAGCATCGCGGTGTCGCGGACCATGCTGTCGGAGAGCTTCTGGCGCAATTCGGCGACGACTTCCGCCGCGGCCTTCGGCGCTTCCGACGCGGCCTGCACGAGTCGCGAGATCTCGGCGATCGTCTCGCTGGCGTGCGCCTGCGTCTGGGCCGACATGTCGCGCGCGGTCCGTTCGAGCGCGTCGCAGATATCCTGCTGCCGGCTCGCGGTGCGCGTGCCTACCTGCTCCCACTCGCGGCTCAACGTGGCGGCGACCGAACCGAGCGTCTCGGACCACGCCGCCAGCCGTTGCTCGTCGCGCGATGCCAGTTTCGCCTGCAAGTCCGCGTGCGACTGGCCGACGTCGCGCAGCAGCGAAACCGAGTGTTGCTCGAAGGTCGCCGCGGCCAGCGCCAGCGCCTGCTGATTCTGGCCCGCCAGCGTCTCGCCGACGCTCTCCTGCCGCGACAGCGCCTGATTCCACGCTTCCGACACGCTCCCCGCCGTGCTTTCGAGGCGCGTCGCGACGCCTTCGAGCAAGGCCGCCGAGCGTTGCTCGAAGGTTTCGGCAAACCGATCCAGCGACGCGTGCAGGTGCTGCGAAAGCGCCTCGCTCGATCGCTGGTGCTCGGCCAGTGCGCGGTTCCAGATGTCCGACACCGCAGCGGTCGTCGTCTCGAGACCGTTCGACAGCCCGTCCAGTTGCCGCTCGACCGCGTGCGTGACGGTGTCGTGCAGCGAGGCAGTCTCGCGCGCGAGACCCGCCATCGTGGCCTCGACGATGGGTTGCAGCACCGCGCCGGCGGCCCGGGTGCTTTCGGCGACGCTCGCCTTCAACGAGCGCTCCACCGACGAAGCCAGCCGCGTGTAGGCGGCCTCGGTCTTGCCGTGGAACGCGTCCTGGCTGGCGATTTGCCGCTCGTTCGACGCCACGCTTTGCCGCTCGATGGTTGCCATCATCGCCTGGAGCCGATCGACCAGGGCGGGCATCACCTCGGCCTGCCGCAGCAGGAGCTTGAAGGATTCCTCGCGCTGGTGGGTTTGCGAGTAGATGCGCAAAGTTGTCGCGGCTTTCGCGTCGAGCAGTTGCGCGGCCTCGATCCGCTCGCGCCGGTACAACGCGGAAAGCAGCCCCAGCATGGCGGAGGTGGCCACGCCGGCAATCGAGGTGCCGAATGCAAATCCCAGCCCCTTCACCGGCGCGGCCAGCGAGTCGCGGATCGCCTGCAGGTCCGTCGCGCTCTCCAGCGCCGTGCCGGTGCCCTTCAGCGTCGCGACCATGCCCAGCAGCGTGCCGAGCATGCCCAGCAACACGAGCAGGCCGACCAGATACGGCGTCAGCGCCGGCCCCGGCAAGGCCACGCGCTCACCCTCGACGCGCAGGCGCACCGCGTGACGCAGGCTGGGATGCAAGGTGTCGAGCCAGGCGCCCAGGCTGGCCGGCGGCGCGGACAAGCTTGTGACCGCGCGCGTCAGCGTGGACGTGGCCTCGCTGTAGCGTCGAAGTTCGAGCGCGCCCGCAACATAGCAGGCGCCGACCAGCAGCGTGACGGCCAGCGCCAGCGCGTTCGAGCCGACGTAGCCGGCGGCAATCCAGCACGGAGCGGCCAGACCTGCGAAAAAAACAACAAAATCAAAACGATATCTGGACATGGCGTCCCAGTTAGCAGGTGCGAAGGGCCGCGAGCAGCCCTTCGACCGGTTGAAAACGAACATCCAGTTCGGCGAGCAGCACGCTCTGCATGTCCTTGCGGAAAACGTCCAGCCAGGCGCCGGGGGTGGCCTCCGCAGCGTCGCCGGAGGCCTGGGCGGCGGCCAGCGACGCTTGCTCGGCCTGGCGCAAGCGCTCGAAATGCCTCCCGAGCAACGCGGGCACGGCGGCCAGCAAACTCCGCTCGCGCTCGCTCAGCGCGCGCTCCATGACGGCGTCCACCCTCGCGAGCCGGGTCATGGCGGGCGTTTTGGCGGCGAGCATCGCGCGCAGACGGCCGCGGAGGAGGCCGATGTCGGTCTCCATCGCCTGCTGAATGACGAGACAGCGCTGGCGAAAGACGGGGAAATCGGCTGCGGCCGTATTCTGGGGCACTTTCGCGGTGCCGCGCCGCCTGACGACGGGGGCCGCGCCATCGTCGGCGATGGCGCGCACCAGCGCGGTGCGCACACGGGCGCACTCGTTCTCTTCCACGCTGCCAAAGGCTCGCGCGCCGGCGGCGACGACTGGCGGACTGCCGTTGAGCGCCGACGACAGCGCAATCGCGTCGGTCCAGCCAAGCCACTGGCTTAGCCGGTCCGAGAGCGATTGGCGGGATTCGGGAACATCGAGGTCCGTCAGGCGCGCAAGCAGGCGAATCAGCGTCGGGCCGCTGAGCGCTGTGCGCTTCGGGGCTTGCAACATACCACCAGTCTCAAAAAGTCAGCAGTTTACCTGTTCCGTGCGACGGAATTGTCGAAACGGCAGTCGTCGCAGGTGAGTTGATTGGAGCGTCTGCGCGGACTGAAGATGAAATCCATGTCTCCGAACGAAGAGCGCCTTGCTGAGCGCCGCGCGCAGAGCGCGATGTTGACCGATTCGCCCGTTCTCCGCGACCGCAATCAGTGAACGATGCCCAGCAGGTCTGACGCGCGAAGTCGATTTGAAAGGCAGCCCATCGGAAAGGATATTTTTGTTCCGGTAACTTTCGCCGGCTAAAGTGCGTAGCATTTACCCCTTTATTGCGTCGCAGTGCTTGCGTCCGTTCGGTAGTTACCGAAAAAATTCGTGCGAAAAGCACGGCGTTTCGAAAAAAATTTGCACAAAAGCGTTGATTGATCTTATCTATAAAGTCAGCCGAGGCGGTTTTTCCGAAGAAGGGCGACCGCGATTCAGCATCAGGAATGGCCGCTGCTCAATCTTTGATCCTATGTTGCCGGTCGGACATACGCTTGGTCTGCCGGGCCGCGACGATAAATTGCAAAGGGCGATCATGGACAGGAACGACATATTACAAATTGCAACTCGCCTGAAAAACGAAGGGCGCGCTATCTCGCCGGTATCGGTGTGTCTGGAGGCTTACGGACAGCAGTTGCCGGAAATTGCGGAAACTTTGCAGCAGTGGCGCGGCGAGCGATTGCTGTCGGTGGATGCATTGCGCGAGGATTTGCCGATACCCGCCGATTTGCGCGAAGTAATGCGTGATGCGATCGACCGGTTCTGGTCGGCCGCGCAACAAGGCGTGCGCGGACAAGTCAGCGATGAAATACAGGCGCTGAGAGAGCGCGCTCAGGAGGCCGAGCGCGAGACCGGCATGCTGTATATGGACCTGACCCGAACGCTGAGTGAAGTGGAATCCTGCAAGCGCAAGATAGCGGATCTCCAGCATGGCGCCGCGCAGAGGAATGCCCCCTTCGAAGACGTCAGTGAATCGACGCCGACGCGCGGGCACATGTCGAATGGTCACAGGTCGTCGGATGCCGCAGCGCTCCCGGATCAAAGCCACGAGCGATTCGGAAATGGAGCAGGAGGTATCGAGTCGGGCTCGGGCGATTGGCCGCTAAGCGCGGCCGCGCACGACATCGTGGAAGCGCGACAGAACGTTGCGAATCCGGACACGGACCGGCTCGCCGCTGCCGAAGCGCGCGTGGCAGCCGCAGAAGAACAGGTTCGCGACCTCGAAGGGAAATTGGCAAACGCGAGAGAGCAGGGGAACATTGGGTCGACGGGTCCGCAGGGACATGGCGACATGTTGCAGCGGATGTCCGAGATGGAGAATGCGTTTGCGCGGGAAAGACAGATGCTTCATGCCAAGCTTCAGGAGTGTGCGCTTCAGTCCGCGCAATGGAAGCAACAGACGGATCAGTTGAAAAACACGATCGAGCCGCTCAAGCAGCATTCGGCATGGTTGAACGCACAGGCGGTCGGCCGGAACGCACTGACTAGCCGGTTGCTGGAGGAATTGCGGCGAGTCGATCCGGATAACGAACTTTTACGTGAGCCGGTCAGGCAGAGGATCATCGCCGGCGCGACGGAAGGTGCGGAGAAGTAGATCCGGGATATCGCCGAGTCGGACAAGCGTAGCGAGGGATGCAAGCACAGGTGCGCGTCCTGCTTCGAGCTTTCTTGAGATGGGCGCGGCAGGCGCGCGATGGCTTTCGACGCGACACTTGCCGCGCGCACTGGTCCACGAGTCTTTAGTCGACTGCATGTGTCATGCATGCGGTTCACAGGGCAAAACCCGACGTTACTAAAGAGCTCTTACAAATACAAAGTTGATAATTGTCGGTTATGTCAATGGTCGAATCGCACTGGCGCTTTCCGTTGATCCGAAAGATTTCCCGGGCGTCATTAGAGCGGTCCTAGCCGATGGCAATCAGGCCGTGTCATGGAGCGAAACGCGAAGACGCTGATGGCATCCTCAGGACGGAAGCAATCCCCCGATGATGTTGTTCGACGGCGGCGGGCAAAGGCAGCGACCGGCCATGAGCGGGCAGTCGACAAGGCGCCTCGACGGCCGTTCCGAAGGCCGATGCTGGCCGCACAGCGGACGGCCGAGACGGGCCTGCCACCGCCGATGCCAGTGGAATAAAACTTCCAGTCGCGCATCCAGTAATTTCCGGATTATGCTCGGTGTTAGAACGCGTGGCGCAGCGCTGCGCGAACGAGAACCTGCCTTGATGTCGAGGAGAGATCCTGTGCGCCGGGTACGTAGGCGCGGTCCAGCGATGAGCCAGTGTGGTCGCCTGTAACCAGTTGATAGATGGCTTGCAGATATACATCCGTTCGTTTTGACAAGTTGTAGTCTGCCATCAGACCAACCGTGTGAATGGCCGGCTTCGCGCTGCCAGTCGTTGCATCAAAGTGTTCGATCGTGTAGACGTACTCACCGCCCACGAAAAACGCCGGCGTGAACTGGTACTTGCCGTTGAGTTCGAAGTTCTGGAATTTTAACGACGTGAGCGTGCCACCGGCTAGTGGTCCAGCAATGGGCTGTATCGTTTCCGCGCTGTTCAAATACGCGACATTTGCTGTCGGCTTGTCAATGTGTGTATTGGTGTAGACGAAGCCGATCGTGGCCGGTCCCGCCGTATAGTTGACCCCCGCGCCAAATATCTCCAGTCTGGAGGAAACGAAATTGCCATCGGCCCCGGCGGAGGCCGCCGCACCCGAAATTGCACCGCCTGATGTCATCGCGGGATTGTCGGCGTTGAGGTAAGCGGCGGCAAGAAGCCAGTCGCCAATCGCGTATTGGGCACCCGCACTCATCTGCCGATTGTTCGCGAAGCCCGTATCGTTGCTGAAGCTATATGCACCGCCAAAGGAAAATCCGCCGAACATGGTACTCGCATACTTGATGGTGTTATTCAGGCGAAACGTGTTGTCGGTGTTGTCGTTGTCATAGGGATGAGAAAAGGCGTAGCCGCCCCAATTGCCGTTCGCTGTCGTCATGGCCAGATAGTCGACGACGGAATCGTACTGGCGGCCGAGCGTGAGCGTCCCGAAGTGCTCACCGGCCACACCGGCAAACGCCTGACGGCCAAACAGGCGCCCTCCTTGTGCAAGCGCCCCGCTATTGACGTTAAAGCCGCTCTCCAATTGAAATATCGCACTCACGCCGCCGCCGAGATCCTCCGTGCCTTTCAGGCCCCATCGGCTGCCCTGCGCATATCCGCTTGTCATCTCATAGACCTGGTGGCCGCCTGCATTGTTAGTGAAGTCAATGCCTTCATCAATCAAACCGTAAAGCGTCACGCTGCTCTGCGCCAGTGCGGGAATAGTGATGCCGCACATCACGGCCATCGAAATAAAATTTTTCATCGGATCACCATTTTGTTTTAGTAGTGGAAATTAACGAACATGTTGCTGGGGACGCTGCGTAGCCAGACGTATGCTGCCCTTCCAGATCATCAGGCGCCGCGCTTACTTCAAATTTCCAGACAGGAACTGCTTGAGGCGCATGCTGGTGGGGTGCACGAGCACATTGGCAGGATTGCCTTCTTCTTCGACCTTGACCTGATGGAGAAACATCACCCGCCCCGACACTTCCCGCGCGAACGCCATTTCGTGCGTCACGACCACCATCGTGCGTCCTTCCCTGGCAAGCGCCTTCATTACGCGCAGCACCTCGCCGACCAGTTCCGGGTCCACCGCAGAAGTGGGCTCGTCAAATAGCAGAACATCAGGCTCCATCGCAAGCGCCCGCGCAATCTCGACCCGTTGCTGCTGGCCGCCGGAAAGATGAGCGGGATAGCTCGCGTGCAGGCGGGCGTCCAGTCCAACCTTCTCCAGGTAGTGACGCGCGCGCTCGCGCGCTTGCAAACGATTCGCGCCAAGCACGCTGACCAGCGCCTCGGCGACGTTATCAAGAACCGTCATGTGAGCCCACGGATTGAAGTGCTGGAAGACCATTGCAAGGCGCGTGCGAATGGCGCGCAATTGCCTTTCGCTCGTCACACGCAAAGTTCCAGACGCGTCCGTGACGGTATGCAGATATTCGCCGTTGACCGCGATGGAACCGGAGGTCGGCCGCTCGAGAAAGTTGATACAGCGCAAAAAGGTACTTTTGCCCGACCCACTCGATCCAATGATTGCTGATGACGTCGCCCGCGCGCGCGTGCAGCGACACGCCCTTGAGTACCTCGTGCTCGCCGAAGCGCCTGTGCACATTGTCTACGGCGAGCTTGTAGAAAACCGATGTAGTCATGCTTACCCGAGTCAATGCTGGCGGCCGGCGGCCGCGGGCTTCAAAAAGGACAGCCCACGAGCTTCCAGCTTGCGGAAAATCCAGACAAGCGTGAATGCGACCGCGGCATAGAGGCAGGCTGCTATGCCGAATGCGGAGAACGAAGCGTAGGTCGCAGTTAACGTCGCGCGTCACATTCATCACGTCGGGGATCGTCGCGGTGAACGCGAGCGTGGTTCAATGCAGCATGAGAATCACCTCGTTGCCGCACATCGGCAACGCGCGGCGCAGCGCCGATGGCATCACCACCCGCCGGTATAGCATAAAGGGCGACATGCCCATCGCCTGTGCTGCTTCCAACTCGCCCCACGGCACGGAGCGGATCGCGCCCGCGAGGATTTCGGTCATGTACGCGCAGTCGTTCAGAGCGAACGCCGGCAGCGTGCAATTCATGGCGCTGCGGAAGAAGTCCGCGAGCAGAGCATGCGATTGAACGACCTGCAAGCCATAAAGCCCGCTATAGCACAGCAGCAGTTGCACATAGAGAGGCGTGCCCCTGAAAACATATGTATATAGCCCGATGGCGCGCGACAACCAGCGGTTCGACGAGGTGCGCGCCACGGAGAGCGGAAGCGCCAGCAAAAATCCGGATGCAATCGACGTGACGAGCAACCATAGTGTTACCACGAGACCGGTGTACCGATAACCGCTCGTGAAAAGAAAGTTTCGCAATACTGTTGGACAATGTCGATCATGCTGTTGCCCGCCGCGTGCCGACCGAAAAGCGCGCTTCCAGCTTCGCTAATGCGACGTGCGAGACGCTCGTGATGCACAAGTACACACCGGCGGCGACGATCGTAAAAAAGAAAAAGCGTTGACTCGACCGACCCGCGTCCTGCGCCGCCTTCACGATATCCGAGAGACCGATGATGGATACGAGCGCGGTCGCCTTGACGATCACCTGCCAGTTGTTGCCGATGGCCGGCAACGCGAGGCGCATCATCTGCGGGAACAGGATGCGGTGAAAAGCTTGCCACCCGGACATGCCGAATGCCATCCCCGCTTCTGGTTCACCGCGTGGCACGCCCAGGAACGCGCCGCGGAATGTCTCGGTGAAGTAAGCGCGGTAAATGAAGCCTATCGTCAGCACGTCCGCAACGAACGGCTCGATGTCGATCTGCGCGATGCGAAGAGCGTCCGTGGCCTGGTCGAGCAGCATCTGCGTGCTGAAAAACAGCAACAGCATCAGCACGAGATCCGGCACGGACCGGATCAATGTCGTATACGCCGCGCCGATTGCGCGTGGCAGCGCGTGCCGGGAAAGTCTGGCCGATGCGCCAGCGAGGCCCAGGACAAACGCCAACCCGAGCGATAGCGCCGCGAGCCTGACCGTCGTCCATGCTCCTTCGAGCAGGGCCAGCCCGAATCCTTCGAAATCCATCACGTCTCCTTTTACGGCGGGCATCGGCCGTTCTTTTCGCTGGCGATGTGTGTCCGCTGCTTACTTCGCGCCGTAGATATCGAAGTCGAAATACTTTTTGTTGATGCGCGCGTAAGTGCCATTCGCCAGAATCGCGGCGAGCGCCTTGTTGAAGGCTTCGCGCAATTCCACGTCCTGTTTGCGCATGCCGAGGCCGTCGCCCTGGCCGAAGTATTTCGGGTCGTCGATCGACGGACCCGCGAACGCAAAGTCCTTGCCTTCCGGCTTTTTCAGAAAGCCGTCGCTTGCTTCAATGGATGCCTGGAATGCCGCATCGAGACGCCCCGAAGTCAGGTCCGCGAAGACCTGATCCTGATTCTGGTAAGCCACGATTTCCACGCCGGCCGGTTGCCACATTGCACGCGCATAGTCTTCCTGACTCGAACCCTGCTCGACGCCGACGCGCTTGCCCTTCAGAGACGCCGCCTCCGGCAGCAACGATGACCCGCGCCGCGTGACGAGTCGCGCTCGCGCGTTCGAAATCTTGCTGGAAAACGCGATCTGCTCCATGCGTTTCGGGGTGATCGTCATGGATGACGAGATCACGTCGAACTTACGCGCGAGCAAGCCCGGAACCATGCCGTCGAAGCTCGTCTCGACCCATGTGCACTTTGCATGCATCTGTGCGCAAAGCGCGTTTGTGATGTCCACGCCGAAGCCCGTGAGCGTGCCGTCGGCCAACTTGAATTCAAGCGGCGGATACGTCGGATCGACGGCAAGCCGGATCTCCCTGCCACTCAGGTCCGCCGCGTGAACCGCTCCTGACAGGGCTGCGCAGGCGAGCGACAGCGCAATCGTCCACTTCTTCATTTCGTCTTTCTCCGTTCGATGGTTTGATGGTGTGAAGCAGGTACGCGCGTCATTGCAGAATCCGCTCGGCGAGCAGGACCCAGTAGTTGGCGCCGATCGCGAGGCAATCGTCGTTGAAATCGTATTCGGGGTTGTGAAGCGAGCCGCCACGCTCGCCGTCGCCGTTACCGATTGACAGATAACTGCCCGGACAGTGCTCCAGCATGTATGCGAAATCCTCGCTCGCCATGAGCGGACAAAGGTCGCCTATCAACGCGTCAGGGCCGCCCCAGTCGAGGGCCACTTGCCGGGCGAGGTCCGTTTCCGCGGCATGATTGACGAGCACTGGATAGTCACGGCGATAGTCGATCTCGACGCGCGCACCATACGCCGCGGCCTGACCGTGCACGATTTCGCCGATCCGCTTCTCGAGCAGCGCGCGCACGTCGGGCGAAAGTGTCCGAACGCTCAGCATTAGGTCGGCGTGAGGCGGAATCACGTTGGAGGCGCTTCCCGCATGCATCGAACCCACCGTGACGACGGCCGGATGTTGAGGATCGACATTACGAGCGACGATGCTTTGCAATGCCATGACGATCGACGCGCAGGCGACGACGGGATCGATCGTACGATGCGGCGAGGCGCCGTGGCCGCCGCGCCCTATGACGCGAATGCTCACCTCATCGGCCGACGCCATGAATGGGCCACTATGAAAACCAAGGCGGCCGGCGGAAAAGCCGGGCACGTTGTGCATCGCGTAGACGGCGTCGCACGGGAAGCGCTTGAAAAGTCCCTCGTCGATCATTTTTAGCGCACCGCCCAAGCCTTCCTCGGCCGGCTGAAAGATGAGGTTGAGTGTGCCGCGCCACTGCGGTCGAGCCGCCAGGCATTTCGCTGCAGCCAGCAGCGTCGCCGTATGTCCGTCGTGGCCGCACGCGTGCATGACACCGCTGACCCGACTCGCGTGGGGCAGCTGCGTCGCCTCCTGGATGGGCAACGCGTCCATGTCGGCGCGTAGGCCGAGGCTGCAGCCGCGATTGCGCGAGAGTGTGCCGACGACCCCTGTTCCGCCCATTCCACGGGTGACGCGATATCCCCATTCCGTTAGCAAAGTCGCTACCAGCTCGCTCGTCGCGTGCTCTTCGAAGCCGAGTTCCGGCTGTGCATGCAGTCGCCGGCGCACCGCGATCATCTCGCTCTCGATGGCTTCGATTTCTGGCAATAGACGTTCTGTCCTCACTGCTTCTCCCGGGTATGAAATCACTTTTCAGCGCCGTATTCCTTTCGGGCGACGCGTGTTGAAGCGGATCGTATGCAGCGAAAATAGCGGGGACCAGCCAGCCGTTTGTTATGATGACAACCATTCGTTGTCCCTTACCTCACTTCTTCTCTCCGTTCCCTTCGTGAAACTGCATCAACTGGAAGCGCTGGTGGCGAGCGCCGACGCCGGCAGTATCCGCGCCGCGGCTCGCGCTCTCGGCCTGTCACAGGCTGCGGTCACGCGCGCACTTCGCGAACTGGAAGCCAGCGAGCGACTACCGCTCCTGATCCGCGCGCCGGAGGGTATCGGCTTCACCGAGCATGGGAAGGTGCTTCTCACGCACGCGCGGCTCGTGCTGAACCAACTTGCGCATGCGCAAAGCGATCTCGAACGGCTACGCGGCCGCGTCGAAGGTCGATTGATGGTCGGCGTCACGCCTTGGGTCGCGCTGACGTTTCTGCCCGAGGCGGTGTTGCTGTTTCGCAAGCAGATGCCTGAAATTCGGCTTGAACTGTTCGAGGGATTGATGACTGTCGCGCAACCGTTGCTTAGGGACGGCAGCATGGATTTTGCGATCGGGCAATTGCAGCCGAGCGCGGGCGTTCAGGAATTCGCCTGCGAGCCATTGCTCACGTACGAGTCTTCGGTCATGGTGCGTGCGGGGCATCGGCACGAGCGCGCATCTTCGATTCATGACCTTCTGGAAGATGACTGGGTGCTGAATTTCCCACCTGATGGGCTGGCCGGACTTGTTGACTATCTTTTCACGCGGCATGGCGCGCAGATAGAGGAACGCCGGATCGTGCGCGCTCAGTCGGTCGCGATGTTGCAGACGATGGTCGAGCATGCGGACATGTGTACCTGGAGCCCGACCATCCTGAGCCGCGTACCTCCGTTCGGCGGGCGGCTGGGTCCACTCGCGCTGAGTGAACGTTTCGAACCGCGACAACTGAGCATCGTCAGCCGGCGTAATAGCACACTTAGCAATGCAGCAGTCTGTTTCGTCGAGTGTTTTTTCAAGGTGCTCCGGAGCCATGCGCGTTCCGGAAAGAGGGATGATCTTGCATTGTTCGAAACGCTGTCGCTGCTGATATAAGGCACCTGATTGAGCTATTGCACTAGCTTGGTGTCCTTGCCCAAAAGTGCACGATTTTGTTTTCGTGAGTTCCATGTTGGGGGGCGGCCACAGTAGTCCGTGCCGCAGAGCGGAGGCCGCGCACCCCGATAGTGGCGGTCCCCTGTCTCCAGTTCGCCTTCGAAGTCGAGCGAGTCGGAGACCCGCGGCCTGACCATCGGCGATAGATCGCCGATCAGGCTGGAGTTGTAGCGCGGAAAGATGGTCGGATAGGTGGGATGGGCGGCATGTGCGAGCTCGCCGCCCGGATCATCGACGCGTCCGCAAGCGGTTCATTTCGGCGTCGGCGGCAACACCCAAAGCAGATAGCAATCATCGGTCCAGGACGCATCGGCAGGGCGTGGGCAATCGTGTTCGCACGAGCCGGCTTCAGCGTGAATCTGCATGATGCGTCGAAGGATATGCTGCGCGGCGCGATTGCCTCGATACGAAAAGCGTAGACGACCTCGCCTCGTTCAAGCTGAACGACGAATCGACCGATGCCATCGATTCAAAGCGGCGGATCTGCCGTCGCGAACGTGATGGCTCCGAGCGACGCTTAGTCTAGCATCGTGACACCGCTCTAGCTTTGCGCCCAGCCCTCGGCATAGAGTTGCTGTGCCAACAAACCCACGCGGGCGGTGATAATGTAGTTCTCTCCATCCTCAATCAGCGCGGCGCGCGCATCGCGGAACAGCTTTTCGATCGGGTATTCGCGTGACGTACCAGCACCTCCAAATAGTTCCAAAGCTTCACTGGCGACTTTCAGCGCCTCTTCGGTCACCGTCACCTTGGCTGACGCCGTCGCGTAAGGATGAGTAAACGGCGACTGGCGGGCGTAGGCCAGCGAGCGGCGTGCGACCGAGCGGGCCAGTTCGACCCGGCGCAACATGTCGCCAACCCGGTAGCGGGTCAGTTGATGATCGATCAGGAGTTGTCCGCCCTGCTTGCGCTCGTGACAGTACTGGAGGGCCATTTCGAAGGCTGCACGAGCCAGGCCGGTAAATACCTGCGACATGTGGGTGCCGGCGTACGACCAGGCGGAGGACTGGTTGCCGTAATACTCGTCCTGCAGCGCCACAGCGAAACGGATTGGCACCCTGACATTGTCGAAATAGATTTCGCCTTGCGGCAGCGCGCGCTGGCCGATCTTGTCGAGCGGCTTTCCGCGTGAAATGCCGGGCAGGTCAAGCGGGATGATCGCAGCGACGCCGTGCGTGCGACCCTCGGCATCGAAGAATCCATCGCCATAGTCGGCGGCGATATAGGCCAGGGCCACTTGCGCAACCGCTCCGTTCGAGACCCATGCCGAGCACTGGCCGTTGATAACAATTTCATGCCGATCGACTGTGGCGCAAAGGCTACCTTTATTGGCGGATCGGCCGCTCGGCCAGTCGCGCTTCATATCGTAGACCATGATGTCACTGCCTTTCTCGGGATTGGTAATGATCCAGCAACCGATTTTGCCGGCGCACAGATCAATCAATTCCCGGTTGCCTGCGGCACTCGCCATTTGCAACGGAAAACCAGCGGCGCCGATCGATACGGCGAGGCCCGCATCGCCCCAACCCAGTTCCTCGCCAATCAGCGACTCCAGCCGAACCGCCACATGCGAGTCGAACTGGGAGAACAACTGGGGGTCCAGGCCCAGCTTGGCCACTTCCTGAAACACCGACCATTAAGGGGAACCCGGCGCGCAGACATCGGCGGCGCTCATCTTGTCGAGTTCCTGTCCGACCGGGCGCAAGACGTTCTTCGCGAAGTGATGAACAGCATCCTGGATTGCCGTTTCGTCTTCCGTCAGTGGCGTCTCGAAGCCCGTCAGGCCAACAGCGGGCAGCGTCAATTCCTGTTTTAGTTTCAACATGTGTCTCTCTTTGTATCGTGAGTGTTTCGTTCAATCGTGTACACCGTTTGATGCGCTCAGGTTTCCACAAGCGCATCAAGATGTTGTCGCCCGTAAAAATACGAGGGATAACTAACATACTATAGTCTACAGTCGCGGCGGGCGAGCACTGCGGACGTGCTCGCTCCGGTTCAGCCCGTCTCAACTTGCCAGTTCGAACTCACCCGGTCTCCAGGTCTTGTCGAACCAGGGCTCCAGCGGACCGTATAGACGCAGCAGGACGTTCCAGCCCTTGCCCGGAACCGTTTGGACCCAGTTGTTTTCGTGACCTTTCGGCGCAGTGGGACCGAACCAGACGTCCACTGACGTATCGGGGTTGATAACCATATTCTTATTCAGGCTGCCAGTGCTGGGGAACTGTTGATCCGTCTGCAGCATCGAGCGGGTCTGGTTGTCGTAGACGACGAACGACCAGAAGTCCTTTGCCGGGATATGGGGCGGCAGGTGGACCTTATAGGTCTTGCTGCCATCGAGTGGTTTGCCCTGCGAGTCGGTGGTGGCGGCAGCGTATTGCGAACCGAGCCCGACCCTCTTCAACGCCATCGCGGGCGTGATGCCCGTTGCGTAGTAGAAGAAATGGGTCCGTGCCTCGGGATCGCGCACGCCGGGCTGGGAGAGGAACTCGTAACTGCCCCCGATGAAGGCCGTGAACCAGGCACTGTTCGGGTAGAGATAATTTCCGTCCTGGCGCGATCTGAAGACAATGGTCCGCGCGGTCGCATTACCCACGGCCGCCGCTTCGGTCAGGATCTTTTTCATCCGCTCATCGGGCGCGAAGGGCTTTCCCTTCGCGATGCCGATCGAGGCGAGCTGTCCGAGAATTTCCGGGCTGAATGCCTCGTTGGGCTCGTACTGGACGACATGGTTCACTTCCTCGTAGTAGTGGAAGTCATTCGCGTGAATGGTGTTGAATGCCTTGCCGGAGACGTCAATGAATTTCATCTTTGGCGGATTTCCAGCGTCGGCCAACCGGTACACCTTGGCGAATTTTTTCGTGTTCTCGACTGCGGTCCGAGTGCCGCTCTTGTCGAGGAAGCCACGCCAGAAAACAAGGTTGCCATAGGTGTCCGAGCGCAGCACGATGTAGCCATCGGGGACATCGCCCTTGTAGCCCGGAGGCAGCAGCAAGAACTTGCCGCCCTTGTTCTTGTCGGGACCCACCCGGCCGAAATCGCCAACATACTGGAACCAGTGATCGTCGATTACGCCGAGCACGTCCGGCGGGGTTTCAAACACTACCGGGCCATCCTTCGTATCTATCCACATCAGGTTGTAGATACTCTCGGTGTTCGGCGTCAGAAACAGAGACTTGGAGTCCATCAGGTTTTCCATGATGAGCACTGTCTGGTTGTTGTCCGCGCCCTGGCTGGCCACGCCCACGCGGTAGGCTTCCGCAGATGCACCTGGCATGGCATTCAGGAAAGCCTCGACACCGCGCAGGTAGTCGAGGTTGTCATAGACCTTCTGCGTCGTGGCATCGTCCGGAAATCCGTCGTGAAACTTCAGAACACCGATGCGCGTTTCCACCGTGTCAGGTGTGGTGATGGACGGCGGGATTGGCGTCGTCATTTTCATTGCCGGCGCAGTCTGCGCTTCAGCAGTGGCAATGCTCATCGCTGCGGCAAGCGCTACGGTCAGGATTTTTTTCACAAGAACCATGTTCGGTCTCCGTGGGTGTGGTCAATCAAGCGTTATTGGTCTGCGGTCGTCATCAACCTACTGCTGTCGTTCCGCTTTCGGGGCGGTCCACCGGCCGTTCAACGCTGCGTCCGTCGGCCAGTAGAGACGCAGATACATGGAGAAAGGACCCTGGGGCGCTGGCAACCAGTTGGCCTCTTTATCCTTGCCGGGCGATTCGTTCTGGACGTATAGCGTCAGCCCGCCGTCGCTGTCGCGTTTGAGTTGCGGCAGCATGGGCGAATTGATGAGGTAGCGATCGATGGGATTCTCGACCAACAGGCTCGACGGGAGTTCATACATGGTCAGCGACCAGAATGCGTGAACCGGCGGCAGTTGGCCCGGCGCAAAGTGCAAGGTATAGCGGTTGGCGCCATTCAACCTCTGCTTGTCAGCGTCGACGTAATAGATCGGATAAATCGCCTCCTGCTTCGAGTTGCCAAAGATGCCAATGGTCCCGAGCATACGGTCCAGATAGTTGCCCTTCAGATATTCGCGTGTGCCGAACAGATCACCCGATGTCAGTTGTCCGCTGGCAAGCTGATTCACGCCGCCGTTAAAGTCAGCCCATGCGTCGCTGATACCTTGGCCGATAGCCGCCTTCATCTCGGGCGAAAGCTTGTCGGGATCGAAGGTCTTTCCCGCACCGACGCCTATCCGTGCGAATCGCGCCATGAGGTCTGTCTCTGCCGGATTCGTTGGGCAGGACTGCAAGGCGAAGTTAAGGATGCTGAAAAATTCCAGCGATGTTTTTTGATCCTCCTTACTAAGCGGCTTGACGAAATCAATGGCCGGCGGTGCAGCAGGCGGTGTCGTGCCGAGGAATTGCGATAGCAGTTGAACCTTGTAACCGGCCTGGATCTTCTTTACGTTGTCGATATCGCCGGGATTGAACGACTGCGTTCGATAGACGAGGGTCACAAATTGCGTCTCTGAGCGGACCACTCTCTTCACGCCTGCGGGCGTGGGGCCTTTCCAGTTCGGCCCGACAACGAGGTAGCTACCGCCGTCGTTGCCCGTGGTGCGGGTGCCGAGATAGTCGAAATTGAAGGTATAGGCGTCCGTGAACTGTACGCTGAAGTAGCGGCCCTTTTCGATGGGCGGCAAGGTAAGTACGATCGGCTCTGCCCGCAGGTCCAGGCCCATCCAGGAATACGGCGTGTCCGAGTTGGGCGTCTGGACCGCCTTGTCGGCGGGCGTAAAGACCCGTGGAATATTGGCGATGTGGTTCCATGGCGCTTTGAACTCTGGACCTTGGCTATTGACGAAGTAATCGTACTGGACGCGATAGTGATCCACCAAGGGATAACCGTAGATATAAGCGTCCTTGGCGATGGCACGAGCCTCCGCCGGTGTGACGGGCGGCTGTGTGTCCGCTGCCGCGAACGCGACAGGCGCAAACAGCACCAGTGCGCATGCGAGCCCTTTCAGATATGCGAGATTAATCATGAGTTTCCTCGTTTGGGGTGCAAACTAATGGGCACCGGTGCGACAGTACTAGTGGCTAAAATACCCCAGTTCAGATGGGTCCCGGATTGCGAATGCACGCAAAGATTGGCGTCTGTCTCATCGCATCATGAGCATCTGTAAGGCGCGCCGTTCTTGGCTTCGGTCCCGCGCAAACAGGAAATCAGCGGGCTCGAGCGGATGGCAGTTCGCCGAGACGCCGACCGTCAAGACGTTAGAAGTAGTGACGCAGGCCGATGTTGACAGCGGTTGTGCCCATGCCCGGCGCCACGGGTGCGCCATAGCTGATGGCCGTGGTCATATTGCCTTTGTTGTTCACGTAGCCCACTTGTCCATAGACCAGCGTCGTTTTGGAAAGACTGTACTCGGCTCCCGCGGCGACTTCGGTCGACTTGTTGGTCGAGTTGTTGCGGTCCTTCAGGTAGTAGAGCCCACTCGTGATTTGGAAATCCGGCGCGAAGCGATAGCCGAGCCCGACCGAGTACAAATCAAGGTCGACCAGGTTCGAGTGCGCGGGATTCTTGCCGTTGCTGTACGACGCGGAGACCGAGAACCCCTTGATCGTGTACAACGCGCCCAGATACCAGAAGCGGTTATTATCGAGGCCGGTCGGCACGGTGGTCGGCCCAGGATTGGTGTCATGGCCGTTGTAATACACCGCCGACACCTTCAACCCATAGTTCGAATACTTCAGGACCGCTGACTCACGCGTGCCACCCTGAAACTGACCCGCGACGCCGCCTGGCGCGTATTCCAACGCGGCGCTCACGCCGCCGAATGTAGGCGACTGATACACGATCGCGTTGCTGTCATACAGCGCGCCGATCGGCCCGTTGGTGCTGGTGCCGGGCCAGCCCGCCGCCGTATTCATGCCGATCCACGCGGTCAGAATGCTGCCGAAGTACTGAGCCGATCGTACGTCGGTATCGGCCATCGCGTAGGCCATCGGCACGATCTGGCGGCCCACGTTCACCGTGCCGAACGGGCCGGACACGCCGACGGTCGCCACCTGATTGAACTGCGCCGCGACGCCCGCCGTGTCGGAAAGGCCGAACCTGCCGGTGCCGCTGTCAAACGTGCCTTGCAGCTTGAAGTTGACGTAATAGCCGCCGCCGATATCCTCGGTGCCCTTGATGCCCCAGAGGCTTGAATAGATGCCTCCGTCCTTATAGCGATAGACGTGCCCGAGATCTTTTGCCGTCGGACTGAACGATGCAGCGGAGGTGCTCTGATACAGCAGACCCGCATCGACAATCCCGTAGAGCGTCACCGACGATTGGGCATACGCCGAACTTCCCACGACAGCCAATGCGCCCGCCGTGAACCATTTCAATTTCATGTTCGTCTCCTTTTTATGTTGCTTTTGTCGATCTACCCATCCCCGATGCATGCCCGCGATGTGACACGCGCGTGCATGCCGGTCGAGCGACAGTCACGAGTGCGTCAACGTAATGCAGCGGCGGCTTGCGGCGTGCGCGCCTTGAGGAAATAGAGAAACGCCAGTGCGAACAGCAGGTCGCCCGATACCAGCAGAAGCAGCATCGCGTTGGCGGAGCCTGTCAGGAAGTGCGCGATGACGATGGCCACGACGCCAAGTTTGGCGGCCATGCCGATCTTGACGAGGTCGCGATTGCGGTCGGGATCGCGTGCCACCAGCCAGTAGCCGATGCCAAAGGCGAGGATCGCGACCAGTGCGATCTGGTCGAAGACGCCCGAGCCGGGCGCAGGGCTGACGGCCAGCGCGGCGGCCATCCCCGACGCCGGGTGCAGCAGCACGACGGCCCCGAGATTAAAGACGGCCGCGACGTAGAACAGAGCGCGTGCATGTTTGAGTTGCATGATTTCCTTTCCTTATTTGCTGAGAATGTGGACCGCAAGCGCCGCTTCTTCGACGCCTTGCAAGCCACCGCCGTTTTCCTGGATCGCATGACGAGCGCCATGAACCTGACGCGCGCCCGCTTCGCCGCGTAGCTGAGTGACCAGCTCGCATAGCTGTCCGATTCCGGTCGCGCCCAGCGGATGCCCCTTGGATTCAAGGCCGCCGGACGTGTTGATGGGAATCCGGCCGCCAAGCGTGAAGTCACCGCGCTCGGCGCTCGGTCCGCCTTCACCCAGCGATGCCAGTCCCAGGTTCTCGGCCTGGATGATTTCGCCCATGGCCGAGGCGTCATGCACTTCAGCCACGTGCATGTCCTCTGGGCCGAGGCCGGCGATCTCATACGCCTGGTTTGCGGCGAGGCGGCCGATATTCAGGTCCGGCCGATCCAGCGGACGATGCGTGAAGCTGCGGATCACGCTCGCCGCCACCTTGATGCAGCGGCCCCGGTCGGCGCCGATCCGCTTCAGGCCCGCTTCGGTACAGACGATGGCGGCTGCGGCCCCATCCGACAGCGGGGCGCACATCGGCAGCGTGATCGGATAGGTGATCGGCGGTGCGGCCAGAATCTCGTCGATCGTGAAAGACTGGCGGAATTGCGAGTACGGGTTATGCACCGAATGCTGGTGGTTCTTCGCCGCGACGGCTGCAATTTGCCGTTGAGTCGTGCCGTACGTATGCATATGGTGGCGGCACAGCGCGGCATAGATCGCCATGAAGCGGCTGTACGGCTTGTCCGACTCGCTGCTCGGCGGTGGTTTGATGCCGGCACCCATCGTCATCAGCGACTGGAAGTTTTCCTCGGCGCGCGAGACATCCCAGCCTGCTTCGAACAACGCGAAGGCCTTGGCCTTGTCGGCGATGTTCATCTTTTCCGCGCCCAGTGCCAGCGCGACGTCGCACGCACCGGCGCGCAGACTTTGCAGCGCGAGGTGCATCGCCGTGCTGCCCGAGGCGCAGGCGTTTTCCACGTTGAAGACGGGGATGCCTTCGATGCCGATCTTGGAAAACACAACTTGGCCGGGAAT
The DNA here is from genome assembly GCF_001544535.1 of Caballeronia choica. Taxonomy (GTDB): domain Bacteria; phylum Pseudomonadota; class Gammaproteobacteria; order Burkholderiales; family Burkholderiaceae; genus Caballeronia; species Caballeronia choica. Next base: position 22,698 of record NZ_FCON02000087.1, read on the forward strand.
CGTAATCTGGCCTTGCAGCGGGCCATTGGTCATGCCGGCGTAATAGGCCGCGCCGATATCCGCACGGTCGCAGCCGGCATCCTTCAGGGCGCCATCCAGGGCTTCGCGCGCAAGATCGTCGAGCGTGCGGGCCGTGTGGCGCCCGAACACCGTCATGGCGATCCCGGCGATGTAGAGTGGTTCCATGGCTGCGCCTTAGTTCAGGTATTTGAAGAGCGACGGATAGCTGTTCGGGAACAGGCGCGAGATCCAGTACACCGTGCGCGAACGATAGCCAGTCAGGATGCGTTGCTTGCCCGCCTCGATGCCGCGCAGGATGTCTTGCGCGCACTCTTCGGGCGGTGTCACGAGCATCTTCTCGGCCTTGGCTGCAAACTCCTGCTCTGTGCCGTCGGCGAGTTTCACGCGGCGCCCGGCCCGTTCGATGTTGGTGCGGATACCGCCCGGATGCACGCATACCGCGCGCACGCCGCTGCCCTTGAGTTCCGACCACAGGCATTCCGTCAAGCCGCGCACGCCGAACTTGGAGATGTTGTAGGCGCCTTGCGCCGGGTAGCCGAGCAGGCCGAAGATGCTGGAAATATTCACGATGCAGCCCTCACGCTGGCGCAGCATCAACGGCAGGAAGGCCTTGCTGCCGTGGATCACGCCCCAGAGGTTGATCCCCAGTTGCCAGTCGATTTCCTCCAGGCTCGAGTGCTCGAAGGTCCCCACCAGCGTGGCGCCGGCATTGTTGAACACGAAGTGGGCCGCTCCGAAGTCGCGTTCGACTTCGGCCGCGTGGGCCAGCACTGCTGCGCGGTCCGCGACGTTGAGCTGGTAGGTGCGCGCCTCGGCCGAGCCGCACTTGGCGACCGTGGCGGCCAGGCCGGTTTCGTCGATGTCCGACAGCGCGAGGCGCGCGCCGCGCGCGGCCAGCGAGACGGCCAGTGCACGTCCGATACCGGAGCCCGCGCCAGTGACAATGGCAACCTTGCCGTGGAAAGTCGGGGCGCTCATTCCAGCCCCGCCATCGGTGCCCATACGTGAGTGAAGCAGCACATCTCCATGCCGCGCGTCTGCATGCCCGCGCCCATCGCCGCCGCGATGCGCGTCCTGGCGCCGCTCGTCTGCGCCGATTGCAGGAACAGGCGTTCTTCCAGCGCCAGGTCGGCTTCGATCGTGCCGTCGGTGGCGTCTACCATCTGCTTTGCGAGCGCCAGCGCGGCCGCCGGGAAACCGGCGATGCGCGCTGCGAGCGCATTGACGAAGTAGCCAATTTCCGCTGCCGGCACGGCGCGATTGACCCAGCCATAGCGTTCCGCGGTTTCCGCGTTGAAGTCCGCACAGCCGAGGATGATTTCGAGCGCGCGGCCGCGGCCGACCATGCGCGGCAGACGGGCCGAACCACCCGCGCCGGGGATGATGCCGACCCCGACTTCGGGCTGGCACAGGAACGCGCGGCCGATCGCGGCAAAGCGCATGTCGCAGGCGAGCGCCAGTTCGCTGCCGCCCCCGCGACAGCGTCCCTCGATCTTGGCGATGGTCGCTTTCGGCATGGTGCGAAAGCGGTCCAGGATCGCGTGCAGGTCGCCCAGCTTCTGCTCGCGCGGCGCTGGCTTCGACGGCAACTGTTGAATCGCGCTCACGTCGCCGTGGGCGATGAAGAAGTCAGGGTTCGCGCTTTGCAGAATGACGACCTTGACGGCCTGATCGTCTTCCAGCAGGCGGCTTGCACGATCGAGATCGGCCAGCATCGCGCCGTCCATCAGGTTGATCGGGCCGTGGTCGATGGTGAGGCGGGCAACGCCCGCCGCCACGTCGACGCGCAGGGTAGTGAACTCCGGGTAATTCATGAATGTCTCCTGTTGTCTTTCTCAGATGTTGCGTTCGGTGGCGGCCCAGTACTGGGCGCGCAAGTCTTTCTTAAGCACCTTGCCGATCGTGCTGCGCGGCAGGGCTGGCATGAAGTCGACACTCTTGGGTGCCTTGACGCTACCCAGCTTTTCCTTGCAGAGCGCGATCAGTTCGTCGGCGGTGACGCTGTGACCGGGGTTGAGCTCGACGACCGCCTTCACCGCTTCCCCCCACTGCGGGTCCGGGACGCCAATCACGGCGCAGTCCTGCACAGCCGGGTGAGCCCAGATCACTTGCTCGACTTCACTCGGATAGACGTTGAAGCCGCCGGTGATCAGCATGTCTTTCTTGCGGTCCGTGACGTACAGATAGCCTTCGGCATCGAGATGGCCGATGTCGCCGGTGTGCAGCCAGCCATCGACGATGGCTTCCGCGGTCTTGTCGGGTGCGTTGTAGTACCCCTTCATCAGCAGGTCGCCGCGCACGCAGATTTCTCCGGTCGCGCCTGGCGCCAGGATGCGGTTCTGCTCGTCCATGATCTCGACGCGAATCAGCGCGCTCGGCCGACCCACCGACGACAACCGCTCGTCGCTGGCAAGAGCGGCGCCTGCGAAGTGCTGGTCCGGCGGCAGCATCGCGATGGAGGCCGGCGCCTCGGTTTGACCATAGCCACCCATCATGACGGCGCCGAACACTTTGATCGCCTTCTTCAACTTGTCGACCGACATCGGCGCCGCGCCGTACAGGAAGTACTTGAGCGAACTGAAGTCCAGTTGATCGATACCGCGTGCTTCGAGCAGCCGGTAGATCACCGTCGGCGGCAGGAAGAACTCGGTGACGCGGTGGCGCGCGATGGCGCCCAGCACGACGGCCGGATCGGGTTTCGTCACGACCACCACCGTGCCGCCACGTGCGGTGGTCGGAAGCGATAGCAAGCCGGCTGTGTGTGTCATCGGCGCGGCAGCGAGATTCACCGGCCGTTCGCTTTGACCATATTGGCAGCCCAGCATGTAGTGCGCGACGAAGGTCTGCACGCTGCGGTGGGTGTTCATCACGCCCTTGGGCGTGCCGGTTGTGCCACCGGTCGGCGAGACCATCACCACATCGTCCATGTCGTATTCGGGCATGGGATGCGTTGCCGGCTGCGCGGCGCACCACGCGTTCAAATCGGTCTCGATGCAGATCCAGAGCCGCACCTTCGGCAGCGCGTCACGCAGGGCTTCAATCGCGGGTGCGTAGGCTTGCTGATAAAACACGGCTTGGCAGTCGAATGCATCGAGCAAAGCCCGGTTCTCTTCGGCGACGTTGCGCGCATTGACCGGAATCCACGCCATGTTGGCGCGCCACAGACCCAGCGTGCAGGTCCAGGCCTCTACATCGTTGCCGGCCCAGACGGCGCCTTTGGCACCCCTCTCAAGGCCTTCGGCGAGCAACGCGTGCGCAATGCGGCACGACAGTTCGCCGACTTCGCGAAAGCTGAACGTGCGCTCGTCCTGGACATAGGCTGCAGCGTCCGGCGCGCCTCGCCAGCCGCGGTCGAAAAAGTCGATAATGGCCATCACATTCCTCTATGCGGTGTGGGTCAGAGATGCATGACGTGGCCGCGCGCCAGGCCGCGTTGCTCGAGAAAGCCGAGCAGGTAACGGTGATCGAATGCCTGGCAAGCCGAAGCAAAGCCAACCTTGCGCGTTTCACCGTCGAGCAGCTTGAGCGTGGCGGCAACCTGCAGCGCGCCTGTCGCGATATACGGCGTGATAGAAGTGACGCTTGCGCGCACGCTCGCCAGTTGGCCGCGCCCGATGGCGATGTCGACCGATCGATTCAGCGTCGTGCGTTCGCGCGGCGGCATCGCCGGCGTGGTGGCGGCGACGAATTCCTTCACGACGGCGTCCTGTGCTTCGGGCGGCAAATGCTTGAACTCCTCTTCCCATTTGCGGCCCAGGCCGTGGACGTTGCGCATGGCGGGGTTGTCATAGAAGCCGACCATCGACCTGCAATAACGGACGCGCGGATCCCGCTCGTAGAACACCGGCAGCGACGTGCCGCCCCACGGCAGGCAGAACACCGGCTTCAGGAATTCGGGTACGCAGATCTCCTCTTTGCTGCCGACGGGCCACTCGACCATCTGGTTGTCCCACAGGTGCAACTGCCGGCTGCGGAACAGCTCGAAGATCGACGCGGTCGAACCGACGGTCACGCCCGAGCCTTGCATCGGGCCACGTGAGAGGCTCGCTGTCTCCAGGGCGTCGACGCCCGGCGTTTCAAGCGCCAACTCGGCTGCGATTTCGCCGATCGTGTACATGTATGAAACGGAGGGCGACAGCACGAGTCCGGCTTCGGCGTACGACTGGCCGAAGCGTTCGCGCGCTTCCAGGCAGTAGCCTTGCTCGCCCGTGGTATCGAGGTGGTGGCAGCCGGCCTTGAGCGCCGCTTCCACCGCGACCATGCCGAAGCGGACAAACGGGCCGACCGTGTTGCACACGACTTTCGCGCCCTTGAAGGCGGCGACAAGTTGATCGACGTCGTGTTTGCACTCGATGATTTCGTAGGTAGCCGATTCCAGTCGCACGACGCGCTGCTTCATCATTTCCAGCGTGCGCTCGGCATTACGCGCCACTGCGGTAAAGGGAATGTTCTGATCGATCAGCCAGTCCATGGTGAGCATGCCGGTGTAGCCGCTCGCGCCATAGACGACAACGCTGTGCTTTGCCATCTTCGTCTCCAATAAGTGTGGTGTGAGCCATATACTAGGGACAAGAGGTTGCTTGGAATTTGCTACTGGGTGCCAAAAACTTGTGAATTGATGCCAGCATGTCGACACTCTATTTCCGCGGCTGGGTGCTGCAGGGCCTGAGCAATACCATCGTCGCCCTGGGCGGCGACGTGGACGCCTACGCGGATCGCTTCCGTTTGCCACTGCGGCTGACTGGCGATGCGGACGTCCAGTTGCCGGGCGATCGATTGGTCAGGTTCCTGGAAGCGTGCGCGGCAGATCTGGACTGTCCGGACTTCGGCTTGCGCGCGGGATTCGCGCAAGGACGCGATGCGCTCGGACCGATCGCGCTGGTCGCACTTCATTGCGCGACGGTAGGCGAAGCCCTGGAAGCGATCGCGCGCTACCTGAACCTGCTCAATTCGGCGTTGGAACTCCAACTGTTACGCGGCCGCTCCGGGCCTCGCATGTCGTACGAACTGAAGGTGCTGCGCGCTGGCCCTTCCCGTCAGTTCGAACAGTGGACCCTGGCCGTTGGGCTGCGGGTGCTCAAGCTGATAGGAAGTGACCAGGTTCGGCCCAAGGCGGTCCTGCTACCCCATGCGCCGCTGCTACCATTGACGCACTACACGGATTTCTTTGGCTGTCCGGTGCGTTTCTCGCAAGCTGGCTATGGAGTGGACCTCTTCGCCGCCGACCTGAAGCGGCCGACCTTGCGCAACGATCCGGAACTGAAGGAACTGATCAGCGACTATATCGAGAAGATAGCGGACCCCGCTGTCGATGCGCTGGGTGACCAGGTCGTTTTGATGGTGCGCAAGCTGCTGCCAACCGGACGCTGCAATGTGGCCACCGTGGCCGGTCATTTTTATATGAGCGTGCGCACGCTTCAGCGCCGACTGGACGAGCAAGGACTTGTGTTCGATGATCTGGTCGATGCAGCGCGGCGCGCAGGCGCGGAGCAATATCTCGTTGACCCGGCTGTACGCATATCACAAGTGGCAGGGCTGCTCGGCTATGCCATTCATAGCTCATTCAGTCATGCGTTCCGCCGATGGCATGGCGTGTCGCCGCGAGAATGGCGTCAGTTGAGGACCGTTCGTAAACGATAACAAACACAATGCGATAGCCCTTTGGATCGCAAGTAGCCGACGAACCTCGTTTGCCTTGTCGTCATCGAGAGGCCCAGATGTCGCCCAGACAGTCCCGCCAGACGCTCGCTCGCAAAGCGAGTCTTCCAGGTCGTGATGAAACGCGAGTCGCATCGCAACTCATCCACGATCGCCTGGCGCGAGGCGCCCTCGTCGAGCAGAAGGATCAGCCGCGCACGCCGCACTTGACCTACAGCCATCGTGCGACTGCGCTGCATTGCCATCAATTCCCTGCGCTCGCCATCACTCAGATTCATTTTTCCCATGCACTTTAGAGTCGTGCAATTTCATTGGTTCAATGGACTAGTGACAACTATTAAGCGGTTTTCAGCACGCTTTGCCGCACAGCTTGGAGCAGGCGCCGAGTGCACGGGTGCGTGCAATAGCGCCTGCCCTGGCGACGAGGACTGCTCTGCGCAGCGTCACGAATGCCGGTCAATTTCGCGCCGACGCTCACGAACGGCACCTTGCTGAGAAAATGGTCCGCTTCGGCGGACCATTCTTTGCGCGATGGCGAGTGCGCTTAGGTGTCAGATTGGTTGAATGTTGGCCGCCTGCTTACCCTTCGGTCCCTGCTTGACCTCGAAGCTCACCTTTTGCCCCTCTTGAAGAGACTTGAAGCCCTCCGCCTTCACTTCCGAAAAATGAGCGAACAGGTCCTCTCCGCCATCGTCCGGCGAAATGAAGCCAAAGCCCTTCGCATCGTTAAACCACTTGACAGTACCGGTTGCCATATTTGTTTCCAAATTTGAAGAAAGCCGCGTTATATCGACGCCGTCGGCCGCGTCGAAGATACGTTCAATGTCTTCGGACGACGGAGTGTCACGGTCCACTGCGACTAGAGTAGTCGCGATTGGCGATGCCTGCCGAAAAAGAATACACCGCCAAGCGCATACCATATGCGAACTTGTAGAGGCGCACAATTGGCGTCTTTCCGACTACCGGATAACCGAGTATGAGCGCTCATCGCAAAACGAATCCCGGAATGCACCAAGCGATGCTTGTTAGAGCAGGTACGCACGCCTTCCCCTCAATGCTCGCGAAGCAAAGCAACCATGTTCCTCGCGCCGGTTAGCGTGACGTTCTTTACGATCTTTTTACGTGCCGATGGGTTTGAACCCCGCCTGGAATCTCTAGAATCGAAAAAAAAAGGACTGGTACCTTGAAAGATCGATGTCGTCGATTTTTGGACATTTTCGCTGTCTGGCCTGCAGGACCTCGCACGCTCTTCCTTCAGCCGCCGTCTTGCCAGCGTGCAGACGGTGCGCGTAGTAGTCAATTTTTCCATACACGTTGATAGGCCCATACTGACGCAGCTCTTGCGCGCGTTAGCGTGCTGCTACGTCGCAATCGTCAAGTCGCGGCTGCGCTCATTCGCGCCATTTGGATTTATTGGCGCGAACGCGTGGACGAACACGTGCGCACCGGACGCCGATAATGAGTCGCCGTGCCGAGTGACGCTATGGATAGTTGCGCGTCCTGAATTGCGAGCGCTGCACACAGGCGGGAATATTCGTTGTCCCCGAGCACCCAGACGCCGTCGCGATGCTTCGCGGCATCAAGGCGGACAATCGCGGCATGTGCATTTTCAATGTTCGCAAGTTCGTCCGGTCCGAGTCCGAGACGGCAGAGTTCCTCCGAAACCAGCAAGTGCCGGACCAAAATCATAAACAGGTCGCGCGAGCCATGACCCTGTCGGGACGCATCGAGCGCGATGTACACTGCAAAAGCATCGCTCCGGCTACGGGCTCGGGTGCGGCGCGGCTATACGTCAGCGCACGCAGCAATGGCTCACCGGCCTTTTGTTGACCCAGCCAGCGAGCTCTCCCGGAGGGCGCGCGGCAGTACCGGTCTCGTACTAAATCATATGGCCCATCGGCTCGAAAATTAACACACACATTCGCTTGGTCGCGGAGCGACTATGGAGGCTTGCGCCTTATCCATCGACTCATCCAACGCCCAGCAGCCGCAGCACGGCATTTCCTTCGTTCGTAACCACGAATCTGACTTTGCCTTGTTCCGATTTAACCAAGTCGCCAGCAGCTTGATAAAGTTGCGCTTGGCTCGATACGTCTGCCCGATAGATCCCAGTTCATCGGCGAACTGCAGGTGCTCCTGTAACTTCGCCTGCAACTCCATGATTGCCGGCACGACATCGCCGGCGGAATCATCAATCTGCTCGAGGCTTTTCTCCGCGCCAGCGATGGCGAGTTCCGTCAGGTCGACAACCTGAGCAGCATGGGGACCCGCAAGCCACTCTCGCAGCATATCCGTGAGCGACATCAGGCCGTCGCCGTATGCGCCGGCTTCCCGCCAATCGAGCGGCCCTGAAATCCGCGTCGCCTGACGGACCGCAGTTTGCATGCTCGGGAGGTCGCTGGCGGTCGCCGCGCGCGACGCAAACAGCAGCTTGTCGTCCAAAGTCATGTCGCGCTCGACCGCTTCGAGCAGCCGGTCACGCAATTCATCCTCGCTCAGGGTCGTGACTTATGCCCGAATCTGCTCTTCGTACGTCGATCGTTGCGCGCGCATCGCTCTCGCTCATCCGGGTGCGTGTCTCGCCCCCATCGCGGTCACCGCCGCGATGCTTGCGGCGGTGACCGTGGACTTCAGGTTTTTTGCGCGTTCGCGGAAAACGTAGGCTGACGTACTGTGCGGGTTCGGGATTCAGTCGGCACGTCCGCTGCCCAGGACCCACGCCACAACGATCACCAGAAAGATCGCGCACGAGCCCCACTGGGTCAGGACGCTTGACCATGCCAGCGCTGGATTCGATGTTGCCTCTATGTGGTTGGCCATATGCAGGAGCACACCGGGCGCGAGCTTTGACTGCTGTTCCACGGCCCACCAATTAAGAGTCAGGGCAATCGACGCCAGTCCGCTGCCGATCACGATGGCGCCGAGGAACGGGTCACCACCCGTGCCCGACCGCCGGGACGCGAAGCATCGCGTGAGGTATGTCAGGGCGGTGCCGTTGACGATGGCCGAGAGCACCACAAACCATAGTGGAAAGCGCAGACTGATCGCCACCATGAAGACGACTATCGTCAGCACCTGGGCCATGCCCTGATGATTGCGTTCAGCCTGCTGAATCGCACACTCATCGCGCGTCGTCCTTGAAAAGAACATCAGGGTGGCACACCGGGGCGGTCATCACGCGTGAGACTCGTGCGGAACGCTTACCCGTGAACGCGGTGATTGACGAGTGTTGCGGACCGTGATCATGGCGGGGAGCTTACGTGTCTCGTACGAAGCGCTGCAAGAATGCCCCTCAGGATATCGATGGGAGGCGGCGGGCAGCCCGGTATCGTGACGTCGACAGGAAGAAGTTTCGAGAGCGGTCCACACACGGCGTAGCTTTCCTTGAATATGCCACCGGTGCAGCCGCACTCGCCAACTGCGACGACCAGCTTCGGATGGGGCGTCGCTTCGTATGCCCGCAGCAC
>NZ_FCON02000088.1 GCF_001544535.1 Caballeronia choica
CCACACCACGTGATAGCCGACGTAGATCGCCAGCACGAAGATGATCAGGTTGATCACCGTATGGTTGATGATGTCCACTTCCATGTGTCTCTCCGTGTCGACCAGAGTTGGCGCTTTAGCGCCTTACTCTGGTCCCATGCAAGGTAGTTGCGGTCAGGCCGGCCGCGTGACTTGTCCATCGCGGCACTGAAGCGTGGCCGCGACGATGTCGTCCGCGAGATCGATGTTGAGCGTGCCTTCCTCCGTGATGATCAGCTTGAGGAAGTCGAGCAGGTTGCGTGCGTAGAGCGCTGAAGCATCGGCGGCGACCATCGAGGCAAGATTGGTATAGCCGACGATATGCACGTCATGCTTCATCACCGCTTCATCGACGACGGTCAGCGGGCAGTTGCCGCCCTTGCGACCTTCATACTCAGGGCCGCGTCCCGCCGCGAGATCGATGATCACCGAGCCTGGCTTCATGTGCTTGACCGTTTCGACAGACAAAAGCGTCGGCGCGGGGCGACCGGGAATCAGCGCGGTGGAGATCACGATGTCGGCCGCTTTGGCACGTTCGTGCACTTGGGCGGCCTGCCGTGCGAGCCAGCTTGGCGGCATCGGGCGTGCGTAACCGCCGACGCCGACCGCTGCTTCACGTTCCTCATCGGTTTCGAACGGCACGTCGACGAACTTGGCGCCCAGCGATTCGATCTGCTCCTTCACGGCCGGCCGCACATCGGACGCTTCGACCACGGCGCCCAGGCGCTTGGCGGTCGCAATCGCCTGCAAGCCCGCGACGCCCGCGCCCAACACCAGCACGCGCGCGGCTTTCACAGTCCCGGCGGCGGTCATCAGCATCGGCATGAAGCGCTGATACAGATTGCACGCGACCAGCACCGCCTTGTATCCCGCGATATTGGCCTGCGACGACAACACGTCGAGACTTTGCGCGCGCGTCGTACGTGGCGCAGCTTCGAGCGCAAACGCGGTGACTCCCGCCGAAGCCAGTCGAGCGGTGTTTTCCGTATTAAAGGGATCGAGCATGCCGGCCAGCACGCTGCCAGATTTCAGCAACGGCAATTCGGCCTCACTCGGGGATTGGACTTTGAGAACGATCTCGGCGGCAAAAGCGGTATTCGCATCGACCAGCTCGGCGCCCGCCTGGGCGTAAGCATCGTCGATATAGCTTGCCGGCAAGCCCGCGCCGCTTTGCACCGTGACCCGGTGACCTTGCGACACGAGCTTCTTGACCGTCTCGGGCGTAGCGGCGACACGCGCCTCGTTCGCCCGCGTTTCAGCAGGCACTCCGATGTGCATCTTCGAATCCTCCAGTGTTTTTACGCACGCGTTCCGTGAAGAGGCGTGAGGATATGGCTGAGTTTGGTATTCAAATGCTGGGTAGACGGCTACCCGCAACTTTAACCGAAGAAAGCTTGTGCAAAAATCTGTTCCGGCACTTCTTTGGCGCATTTCTGCACCTTGTTTTCCGGCGCAAGATTGTGCAGGCATTGGTGTCACGGGCGTGAAAGTGCCCGAAACGGTAAAATAGCGACCCATGAAACCAGACCATTGGGCCCCGCACGTGACGGTGGCGGCCATCGTCGAGCGGGACGGGCGCTTTCTCGTGATCGAGGAACACACCTCGGCGGGGCTGCGGATCAACCAGCCGGCCGGTCACCTCGAAGCGGGCGAGACGCTCGCCGATGCGGTGATCCGCGAGACGCTGGAAGAAACGGCGCATCGGTTCGTGCCTGAGGCGCTCGTCGGGGCCTATATGACGCATTTCGAGCGCCCCGGCCGCAGCGTCACGTACCTGCGGTTCACGTTCTGCGGCACGACGACGGGCGAAGACGCGGGCCGCGCGCTCGACGACGGCATCGTCCGCGCCATGTGGCTCACCGTCGACGAACTGCGCGCCTGCGCCGCGCGGCACCGGACGCCGCTCGTCATGAAGTGCGTCGACGATTACCTTTCCGGGCGGCGCGTGCCGCTCGACTTCATTCATACGCATTCGGTAGCGCCAGTGGTGCGGGCCTGAACCCCCGACGCCCGGCGCCCACGGCAAATCGGTAGCAACATGAGCAAGCAAAAAGTGGTGGTGGGCATGTCGGGCGGCGTCGATTCGTCGGTGACCGCGTGGCTGCTGAAGGAGCAGGGTTACGACGTCGTCGGTCTCTTCATGAAGAACTGGGAAGACGACGACGACGGCGAATACTGCTCGACGCGCCAGGACTGGATCGACGTCGTTTCGGTGGCGGATCTGATCGGCATCGACGTCGATGCGGTCAACTTCGCCGCCGAATACAAGGACCGCGTGTTCGCGGAGTTCCTGCGCGAGTATTCGGCCGGCCGCACGCCAAATCCCGACGTGCTCTGCAACGCCGAGATCAAGTTCAAGGCATTCCTCGATCACGCGATGTCGCTCGGCGCCGAAACCATCGCGACCGGCCACTACGCCCGCGTGCGCGAGCGGGACGGGCTTTTCCAGTTGCTCAAGGCCACCGATTCGACCAAGGACCAGTCGTACTTCCTGCATCGGCTGAACCAGCAGCAATTGTCGAAGACCCTGTTCCCGCTCGGCGAAATGCCGAAGACGCGCGTGCGCGAGATCGCTGCCCGGATCGGCCTGCCAAATGCGAAGAAAAAGGATTCGACCGGAATCTGCTTTATTGGCGAACGGCCGTTCCGCGAATTCCTGAACCGTTACCTGCCGACCAAGCCCGGTCCGATGAAGACGCCCGACGGCAAGACGGTCGGCGAACACATCGGTCTTGCGTTCTACACATTCGGGCAGCGCAAGGGCATCGGCATCGGCGGCGCGAAGGAAGGCAGCGGCGAGCCGTGGTTCGTCGCGGGCAAGGACATGGCGACGAATACGCTGTACGTCGTGCAGGGCCACGATCACCCGTGGCTGCTCGCGAGCACGCTCGTCGCGGGAAATACGAGCTGGGTCGCGGGCGGGGCGCCCGAGGAAGGCGCGGCGTACGGCGCGAAGACGCGCTACCGACAGGCCGACGCGCCGTGCCGCTTCGGCACGGCGGCGGATGGCCGCTTCGAACTGCGTTTCGACGAAGCGCAATGGGCCGTGACGCCGGGACAGTCGGCGGTGTTGTATCAAGGCGACGTGTGCCTGGGCGGCGGCATCATCGAGCACGCCGCGACGGCTTTGCCCGCCGCGCATGCGGGCGAGGCGGCGCTTTTGGCGGCGCGGTAGTCGTTGGATAGCGGGCGGCGGCCCGCTTTTTCCAACCGGTTCGCAGCGTTCGGCGCGGAAGTCCTTTTTGATAAAGCTTTTTGATACAAGCGCTTGACCGTCTACCTAGTAGTAGATAATCATCCGCTGATGGACAAACATACCGTACGCGACCAGTTGCTGGACCACGCCCGAAACCTGCTGATGACGCGCGGCTACAACGGCTTCAGTTATCGCGATCTGTCGGCGCTGGTTGGCGTAAAGACTTCGAGCATCCACTATTACTTCCCGTCGAAGGAGGACTTGGCGTTCGAGGCGGTCAACACCTACAGCGCGGATTTGATGTCGTCGATTTACGCCATCGACAGTTCCGCTCCCGCCGACAAAAAGCTCGACCGATACGCGAAGGTGATGGCGAGGATTGCCGGCGAGGGCGATCAGGTTTGCTTGTGCGGCGTGCTTTCCGCTGATATCGCGTCGTTGCCGGACAAGGTGCGTCAGGCGGTTCAGGCGTTCTTCAGGGCCAACGAGAACTGGCTCGCGAAAGTGCTCGCCGAAGGTGAAATTCAGCGGACGTTAAATGCGAACGGCCAGCCGGAAGCCTCGGCTCGGGCGCTTTTCGCTGCATTCCAGGGCAGTTTGCTGGCGTCGCGGCTGTTTCAGGCAAGAGCACGGCTCGATGAAGTCATTCAAATCGTCAAACGTTAAGTGCTGTGGATAAGCTTGTGGATAACTTCGAGTCTCAAGGGGAAATTGTCTATCTTTAGATAGGTAGATTTTGGCGGATTTTGTCGATCCGGTATCTTGATATGGCGTTTTGTCCGTAGATGTGGGGAGTCGAAAGGTCCGACGGCGCTGGGACGGACGCTTTCATTTTCAAATTCATGCGCCGTCGCGCGGCAACCTATCTATGAGTAGATGAATTTTGGGAAAGCTCGCCAATATTTAACCATCCAACCCATCGAGCGACGCAAGCCGATGCAAAAAAGCCACCGCTCGGGTGGCTTTTTGCTCAAGACGGACAACAACCCCGCTCAACTCGGCAACGTATCGATAAACGACTGGCGCTGCGAAAGACGCTGGAAGTGCTTGTCCAGATTCGGATACTTATCCCGCCATTCCAATTCAGGCATGCGGAAATCCAGATAACCGAGCGCGCACCCGCAGGCGATGTCGGCGAGCGTGAAATGATTCGCCGAGCACCACGGCTTTGAGCCGAGCCCTTTGGCCATCGCCTTGAGACCGTCGTCGACCTTGTGCTGCTGGCGCGCGACCCACGCGGCGTTGCGATGCGCTTCCTCGCGCAGGACGGATTCGAGCCGGATCAGCACGGCGGCGTCGAGCATGCCGTCGGCGAGCGCTTCCCAGCAGCGCACTTCCGTGCGCTCGCGCCGCTCCTGCGGAAGAAGCTTGCCGACGGGCGTCAGCGTGTCGACGTATTCGCAGATCACGCGCGAATCGAACACGGCTTCGCCATCGTCCAGGACGAGGCACGGCACCTTGCCGATCGGGTTGAAATTGTGGATCTTTGAATCGGGCGCCCAGACGTTTTCGAGCACCAGTTCGCAGTCGATTTTCTTTTCCGCCATCACAATCCGCGCCTTGCGGACAAACGGGCTGGCAAGCGAACCGATCAGTTTCATCATCTCTTCTTTTTGCGGGTTTTCAGGGAGATTGGTCGTGGGAATGATCTTAACCGCCCGCACTGACGCCAAGGAGATTTCGAGATGACGGCGTTGTGGCTGGGCGACAACACCCAGCCACTGGCCGATGCGGCTCGATCAGCCCACTTGTTCAACCCGCCGACGCCTTCGCCACCGGGCAAGGCAAAGCACGCGACGAAGCCGCGGGCGCCCGCACCCTGGCGTTTTTCGCGGTGGCATTCGCCGACGAAGCAGGCTCGTCCGTCGCCGCCATCGCCGGGACGGTGCTCACCTCGCGCACGCCCGCGGAAATCTCGTTAGCAAGCTGGTCGACCGCCTTGCGATGCCCCGCGACGAGCGCGTCGTAGCCGTCGCCGACCGGCTGTCGCACGACCGTCCGGCACGTGAGCACGGCCTGCGAACCGGCGGCGCGCACGCTCCAGACGGCATCGATCACCGCCTGCGCGCCCGGCCACGACTCGAACCGCTGCATGTTCACCTTCACGCGATACACCGGCACGGAATCGGGGCGCGGCGTGTTGTACACGTCGATGGCGCCGAGTTGCTGCGTCAGGTCGGACGACAGCGCGCGGCGCACCTCGTCGGCGGGCAGCGACGACCAGCGCTCCTGCTCGAGCACCTGCACCTGCGCGGCGCTCGTCTGCACGACGAGCTGGCTTTTCGCGACCTGCGGCGGCATGTCGACGGGCGGCACTTCGATATAGAACGACGCCGGCATCGTCGAGGCCGCCGGCGCGTCGCCGCCGAGCGTATAGAAGCGGCTCGACGGCGAGGAAGCGCAGCCCGCCAGCAGCGAGAGCGCGCCCGCCATCGTCAACAATGCGCCGAACCCCGAGGCGAACTTCATGGTTTGTCTCCTGATTTACCGCGCAGCAACGATTCCGGATGCCGTTCCAGATAGTCGGAGAGCGCATTGAGGGATTGCAGCGTCCGCGTGAGTTCCTGCAGCGCCTGATGAACGTCCGACTGCAGCGGCGAATCCTGCTGCAGCGTCGACTGGGCGTCGGCGAAGGTCTTGCGCGCGGCGGTGAGCGTGTTGCGCGCTTCCGGCGCGACCTGCGTATCGAGCTGCTTGAAGAGGCTGTTCGCGTTCTTCAGCGAACTGTTCAGGTTCGCGCCGATCTCGTCGAACGGAATCTTGTCGAGCTTCTTCGCGATGTCGGCCACCTGAAGTTGCAGTTCGTCGAGCGTGTTGGGCACGGTCGGCAGTTCGAGCGGATCGGCGTCCAGGTTCACCTTCGCCGGCGCGGCCTTCGGGAAGAGGTCGAGCGCGATGTACAACTGGCTCGTGAGCAGATTGCCGGTGCGCAATTGTCCTCGCAAGCCATGCGCGACGAGGCGCTGCAGCAATGCCCCGCTCGCGTCGCTGCCCGGCGCCGGCAGGGATTCGCGCACCCGCTTGCCGAGGCGGTCGGGATACAGGTTCAGCGTGACGGGCATCATGAAGCTTTGCGTCTTCGGATCGTATTCGATGCCGATGTTCGTCACTTCCCCGAGCACGATGCCGCGGAAGTCCACCGGCGCGCCCACCGACAAGCCGCGCAACGACTGGTTGAAGTTCATCACGACACGCAGCGCCTCGCCGTCGGGATCGCGCATCGCGTCGGCTTCGTCGGAACCGAGGCGGAACTTCGCGTCCTGCTTTGCCTGCGTTCCGGCCTGCTGGTTCGGCGGTGTCTGGAACGCGATGCCGCCGAGGACGACGGTCGCGAGCGACTGCGTGTTGAGCTTGAGGCCGCTCGAATCGAGCCGCAGGTCGACGCCGCTCGCGTGCCACCAGCGCGAGTTCGTCCCGACGTACTGATCGTAAGGCGCATTGACGAAGGCCGTCATCGTGACGCCGGTGCCGTCCTTGTCGAGATTGAAGCCGACCACCTGGCCGACCGGCACGCGCCGGTAATAGACCGGCGAGCCGATGTCGATCGAGCCGAGCGACTCGCCGTGCAGCGTGAACTGGCGGCCTTTCTGGTCGCCGGTGACGGCGGGCGGCGTCTCCATGCCGACGAATTGCGTCTGGTCCTGCTGCGACTTGCCCGCGTCCACACCGATATAGGCGCCCGAAAGCAGTGTGGAGAGCCCGCTCACGCCGCTCGCGGCCACGCGCGGCCGCACGACCCAGAAGCGCGTGTCCTTCACGGCGAAGTCGGACGCTTCCTTGGTGAGCTGCACGTCGACGAGCACGCGCGCATGGTCTTTCGACAGCGTGATCGTCTTGACCGTGCCGACGTCGACGTCCTTGTACTTGAGCTTGGTCTTGCCGGGTTCGAGGCCTTCGGCGCTCACGAAGCTGATCGTGATGGTCGGTCCGCGCCCGGCGACCGTCTTGACGACGAGCAGCACGCCCACTAGCGCGGCGACGAGCGGAATCACCCAGACGAGCGACGGCAGCCAGCGGCTGCGCGGTTCGATCACCGGCTCGGGAAGATTGGGGGGCAAGCCGCCGCCGCCATTGTTCGGGGAATCGTTGCGAGGCTCGTTCGGCCCTTGCGGACTAGTCATATTTCTTTCCTGAGGGTTCGATGTTGTCCCACATGAGTCGCGGATCGAATTGCATGGAAGCGAGCATCGTCAGCACGACGACTGACGCGAACGCGAGCGCGCCCGGGCCAGCCGTGATGACGGCAAGCGATCTGAAACGCACCAGCGCCACGGTGAGCGTGATGACGAAGACATCCAGCATCGACCAGCGGCCGATGCGTTCGACCGCGCGATACAACGTCGTGCGCTGGCGCGGCCGCCAGGTCGAGCGCGTCTGCACGCTCCACGCGAGGAACGCGAGCGTGCCGAGCTTGAGCATCGGCACGAGGATGCTGGCGATGAAGATCACCGCCGCGAGCGGATAGTCGCCGTCGTTCCAGAAGAGCGCGACGCCGCTCATGATGGTGTCGTCCTCCGAGCCGAGGATCGACGCCGTGTGCATCACCGGATAGAGGTTCGCGGGGATATAGAGGATCGCGGCCGTGATGAGCAGCGCCCACGTGCGCGCAAGGCTGTCGGGATTGCGACGGTGCAACGTGGCGTCGCAGCGCGCGCAGCGCTGTCTTTCGACGGTGTACGCGAGCGGCTGCACGCGTCCGCACGAATGGCACGCGACGAGACCCGCGCGCGACGCGGTGGTGTAGTGCGGCTCGGCCGCGGCCGCGGCCGCGCCCGGCTGGCCCGATTCGACAGGTTCGTTCATGGCTCGTGCCTCGTAGCGGAAGCGACTGCGTTTCTCTCTTTGCGCATGCGTTTTGCCCGGACGCGCGCGGCCCGCCGCCTCGGCAGACGTTCGGCGATATTCCAGAGCGCGCCCGGATCGAAGCTCACGACGACCGCGATCATCAGCGTGAGCGCGCCGAACGCGAAGAGCGCGGCTTCGGGAATCACGCGCGCGAGGCTGACCATCTTCACGAGCGTGACGAGCACGCCGAGCATGAACACCTCGATCATTCCCCACGGGCGCACGGCCTGGATCGCGCGCAAGACCAGATTGAAGCCGGCGGGCACGTAGCCCGCGCGCAGCGGAATGAGCACGTAGAGCAGCGCGACGAGTTCGCACAACGGAAAAAGGATCGTCGAGCAGAACACCAGCACGGCGACGATCTGCATGTTCTCGTCCCACAACGCGACGATTGCGCCGATCAGCGTCGTCTGCGAGATGATGCCGTTCGCGTCCAGTTCGACGATCGGAAACGCCTGCGCGATGAGAAAGGTGAACAGGGCGGCGAGCGTCATCGCGGCGACGCGGTCGAGATGCTGCGACACGCCGCGATACAGCACCGTGCCGCAGCGTGGACAATTGGCAGTCGTGTGAAGCGGCAGACTTCGCCTGGCGAGCAGCGCGTCGCATTCGTGACACGCGATCAGATCGAGCGGTTTGTTCTCTTCTGCTTCATTCATGGGTTGAGACGCCGAGGCTCCAGAAGCGTGCGTTGCAAAGTGCCGCGATTCACCGGCAAGCGGCGGAACAAGCAAGCGGCGGGCCTGTGCGCATGGTAACAAATGGCGCGCGGCCGACGCCGGACCGGCTCGTTCGAGTGAATGTGTCGACGGAATCGGAATGAATGCGCGGATTCGTTCGTTTAGTTCCATGAATCTGCCGTCAGGCCGGCGCGGGGTGTCCGTTCGGACCGTTGCATGAGTGCAATAGTTCGTTGCAGCGGCAGAACGCGGCTGCCAGAATGAGCGCAGAAAACCCGCGAAACCCAATGCTGGCGGGCGTGCGCCGCTCGCCGGCCACGGTTTTCGGCGCTCATGCCGGCTCGCTGCCGTTCGGGTACGATGCGGCCTTGAATGTCGGTCGGCGCGAGCGGGCCGGTTTTTTTCGCAATCCTTCTGTCAGGTCCACTATGGAAAGCAGCACAAACCTCACGCCGACGACGACGCGCTACAGCGGCACGGCAATCGGACTTCACTGGCTGATCGCATTGCTGATCGTGGGCGGCTTCTGGCTCGGCTGGATCATGACGGACATCCCGGGCTTCACGCCGACGAAGCTGAAGTACTTCTCGTGGCACAAGTGGATCGGCGTGACGGTGTTCATGCTGGCGGCGGTCCGGGTCCTGTGGCGCACCACGCATCGCGCGCCCGAGATGCCCGAAGGCATCGCGCGCTGGCAAAAGGGCGCGGCGCACGTCACGCATTTCATGCTCTACCTGCTGATGCTGGTGATCCCCGTGTCCGGCTATTTCTACAGTTCGGCGGCGGGCATTCAGGTGGTCTATCTCGGCGTGCTGCCGCTGCCGACCATCATCGGACCGGACCAGGCGCTGAAAGGCACGCTGCGCCTGGTGCACGTCTGGCTCAACTACGTGCTGCTCGCGCTCGTCGTCATGCACGTGCTCGCGGCGCTGAAGCACCATTTCGTCGATCGTGACGGACTGCTCGGACGCATGATTCCGTTCGTCAAGTAGCCGTCGACTGTTTCCCGTCCGTTGGCGGCGCATTTCCCGGCTGCGGATTGTTTTCACCGTCTTTTGCATTCCAATACGGGTTGCAAACTTTTGGCTGTACTTTTTGCTTCATCTAACAAGGCAAACATGAAAGCGAATCTCTATCGTTGGATTCTGGCGGGCGTCGCCGCCACGTCGCTCGGTGCGGCGGTTGCCGCGCATGCGCAAGTCGATTTGGCAAAGAGCACCGTCATCGCGACGTCGAAGCAGATGGCCGTGCCCGTCGACGGCAAGTTCAAGAAGTTCACCGCGCAGATCAGCTTCGACCCGGCCAACCCGGCGGCGGGCACCGCGAACATCTCGCTCGACACCAGCAGCTACGACCTCGGCGACGACGAATACAACAAGCAGGTCCGCGGCAAGGAATGGTTCGACAGCGCGACGTATCCGGCCGCGACGTTCGCCTCCACGGCCATCGCGCCGGCGGGCACGAACCAGTACAAGGTCACCGGCAAGCTGACCATCAAGGGCAAGTCGCAAACAGTCACGGTGCCCGTCACGGTCACGCAGCAGGGCGCGACGGAAACCTTCGACGGCACGCTGCCGATCAAGCGCACGCAATTCGACGTCGGAACCGGCGAATGGAAGGACACCTCGGTGGTGGCGGACGACGTCGTCATCAAATTTCACATCGTCGCCGCGAAGAAGTGAGCGGCACACACATCCAGGAGAAGAACTTGAAGAAGCAACTTTTGATTGCAGCGGGCGCGTTGATCGCCGGTATGTCGCTTAACGCGATGGCGGCCGACACGTATCAGCTCGACCCGAACCATACGTATCCGAGCTTCGAGGCGGACCACTTCGGCGGCGTCTCGACGTGGCGCGGCAAGTTCAACAAGTCGAGCGGCACGGTGACGCTCGATCGCGCGGCGAAGACCGGCACGGTGAACGTGACGATCGACACGTCGTCGATCAACACCGGCAACGAGAAGCTCAACGAGCATCTGCAAAAGGCCGAATTCTTCGACGTCGCCAAGTATCCGACGGCCGTCTACAAGGGCACGTCGATCAAGTTCGATGGCGACACGCCCGTGGAAGTCGAGGGCACGCTGACGATGCACGGCGTGACCAAGCCGCTGAACCTGAAGATCGAATCGTTCAAGTGCTTCCAGAATCCGATGCTGAAGAAGGAAGTGTGCGGCGCGGAATCGTCGGCGGTGTTCGATCGCGGCGATTTCGGCATGGACTACGGCAAGTCGTACGGCTTCAGCCTGAAGACCACGCTGCATATCCAGACGGAAGGGATCAAGCAGTAAGGCTTCTGTTCCTGCCGAGTTTCGCTGGACCGAAACCCGCTTCGCGCGTCTTGCGCCGAAGCGGGTTTTTTCTTGATTCGGACAATTTCAGAATATGCGTATTTAACTAAGAACAGTCCGATATCTCAAAAATGCCCCGATTCTTATCCTTGAGTCATCTCGAAATAGTCAGGAAACGGCGGATGCCGCGACCGATTCGATCGGCTCAAGGAGTGCAGCATGAAAATCGCATCAGACGTTGGTCTCACGGTATCGGCTAATGTACGGAAGCAGGCCGCGCCGCGCGGCAACGGCGAATTGTGGCTGCGCCGGCCGATTCAGATTGCAGTTAGCGCGATGCTTCTTGCATCGGTGCTTCCCGCGCCAGCGATGGCGGCGAGTGCGTTCATTCTCAACGACGGCAAGGCGCATGCGGTATCCGGCACGGCATATGATGCCGGGACTTCGAGCTACGCAATCAGCGTAACGGGCTTGAACACATCGCTTGTCGCGAACGGAGTGACGGCCAGTTCCGCGACGAACAAAGGCGCGGGCGTCAGCGTGGCCACCAATGCGACACTTTCGATTTCCGATAGCGTCGTCACGGCGACCGGTTATAACGGAAGCGGCATCATGACGAGCGGATCGAAGAACACCAGCGCGACCGTCAAGGTGAGAGGCGGCTCCGCGACCACCACCGGGGACGCCGATCGACTGCGTTCCGGCAGTCGTCCCTCCGGCATGGCCGTTCTGGCATCCGGCACATATGCGAATACATCGGCGTCGCTCAATAGCATCGAACTCGACGGCACCGCTGTCGAGACGAGCGGCAAGAATGCGGGCGGGCTTGTGGCGTACGTCGGTGTGATCGACGGTTCGAATGTCACGGTGAAAACCAGCGGCGACGATGCGTACGGCGCGCAAACTATCGCGGGCGGCAATGTCGTCGGCACGATCGGCCTGGACGACAGTTCGATTACGACGTCCGGTGCTCGCAGTCACGGGTTGCTGTCGGATGGACGAAACCTTACTTCCACCTTGCCGGACTCGCTTATCTCCCTCTCCGGCGGCTCAGTGACGACACATGGCGATGACGCCTTCGGCGCATCGGCGCTCAACACCGGGCACGTCACGCTGCAGGAGACGCAAGTTCAAACGACGGGCGCGCGCGCATCCGGCGTTTCAGCCCTCTCCGGCGGCACGATCGATACGACGGGCGGCAGCATCGCCACCAGTGGTCAGGGCGCCGCCGCGATGGGCGCATCCGACGCTGGCACGGTGCTCACCACACATGCCACGACACTCGCCACGTCGGGCGATCAGTCGCTCGGCGTGTCGGTGCAGCAGGGCGCATCGGCAGTCGTGAGTGGCGGCAGCATAACGACGACCGGCGCGCAGAGCGCAGGCGTCATGGCGGCATCGGGGGCGACGCTCGCGCTCAGCGACACCACGGTGAACACTTCCGGTTCGGCGAGCCACGGCGCGGTGCTTTCCGGATCGGGCGGTGTCACGATGACGCATACGACGCTCATGGCGACGGGCGAAAGTGCGCACGGCCTCTTCGCCAATGCTCAGCATGCGTCCGGCGCGCGCGATTCGGTCTCGCTGACCGGCGGCAGTATCCAAAGCGCGCAGGGCAGCGCGGTCCGCGTCGATGGGGCATCGCTCGATGTCCACGCGGACGGCGACGCGCAACTGAGCGGCATCACGTTGCTCGAAGTCACGACGGACGCAGCAGGCAGTCACGCGGCCGTCTCGCTAAGCGCGACTGACAACGTCACGCTGTCCGGCGACATTGCGGCCGATGCGCAAAGCTCGGTGGACGTGTCGCTCAATCGCGCCGCGACATGGACGGGCGCGGCACGCAATGTCGGCGCGCTGTCCGTTTCCGACGATGCCGTCTGGAACGTGAACGGAGATGCGAATGTGGCGAGCGCGTCGATGGCGGGCGGCTCGGTGGATTTCGTGCGGTCGTCTGAAGGCACTTTCAAGACGCTCAATGTCGCTGGCGGCTGGAACGCGAGCGCGTCCAATGGACGCAACCCGTCGGTGACGCTCAACACGACGCTCAACGAAGGCGGCGCGCTGTCGAATCAGAAAACCGACCGGCTGCTGATCGCGGGCGACGCAAGCGGATCGACGACGCTCAACGTGCGCGCGCAAGGCGCGGGCGCGGTGACGAGCACGGCCGCCACGCCGGGCGCGAACGAAGGAATCTCGCTGGTTCAGGTTGGCGGCAACGCGTCGGCGAAGAGCTTCGCGTTGCAGAACGGGTATGTGGCAGTGGGGCCGCTGCAGTATCGGCTGAGCGCGACTGCGCCGGGCGCGTCGAGCGCAGCGCAGCGGCTTGTCGCCGGTTCGGGCGATGCTTATTGGGACTATCGGCTGAATGCCGTGCAGGTGAGCGAGGGCGGTTCTTTTGTCGACAATGGTTCGGGCACGACGGGCAATGTCACTCCTTCCGATGGCCGCCATTCGATGGCTAGTCCGGAGGGAAGCGACGTAGTTGGCTCGGCGGGCACAACGGGAACGACGACTGGCGGAACGACCGGTACACCCGGTACACCCGGCACAAACGGCGGTACGACTGGCGGTACGACTGGCGGAACGTCCGGTGCAACGGCCGGCGGAACGGCCATCGCCACGACGAACCCTACGACTGATGGCACAAACGGCGGCACCACCACCACTGAGGCCAAACCCGATGACACCGGCGCACCCGCAAACAACGCGAACCTTCAACCCGGCGATGCAATCTTGAACGCGACGCAAAGCGTCGCAAAACCTGATACGCGCTCGCTTCTCGTGCCTCAGGCGCCGTCGTACTTTGCTGCCAAGACAGCGCTCACGCAACATCTGGTCGACGGTCTGCCGACGCTTCATGCGCGCAGCGGCGCCATGCCGATGGATGCGGACGACGGCGCCGGTTCAGGACGCGGCGCGTACGCTCGCACCTATGGCAACAACTACACACAGCACACGGACCGCTCGTTCATGCAGTACGGCAGCGATTTCGACGTGCAATCCGGCGGCGCGCAAGCGGGTGCCGACGTCTACACGCGCAGATCCGGCAACGGCGCTTCGGTGCAGCTCGGCGTGTTCGGCGCATACGGCGCGGGCCGCACGTCCAGCAACGCGGTGGATGGCGCGAGCCGCAGCAGCTTCGACAGCATCGGCGGCGGCGTGAGCGCGACGTATCGGTTCAGCAACGGCACCTATGTGGACGGCGTAGCGAAAATCGACCGCCTCAGCGACTCGTTCAGCACGAACGGCCGCGACGTGGCATCGACGAAGGGCATGGGCTACACCTTCGCGGCGGAAACCGGCTACGCCCGCGCATTGCCGAAAAGCTGGTTCGTCGATGGCAGGCTCACGCTCGGCGTGGTCAACGTGAACCTGAACGACACCGTCGACGCCGATGGCATCGACGTGCAGTTTGGCTCGCAAACCAGCGCGCTCGGTCGCGTGGACGCCCGCGTGGGCCGCGACTTCGGCGCCGGCGACAATCGCGTCCGTCCCTACGTGCGCGCGGGCCTGGAAGGCGTGGCGGGCGGCGACACGGCCGTCAGCCTGTCGGGCTACCGCTTCAACGGATCGAACGTGGGCAATACGTGGATCGCCGGCACGGGTGTCGATGCACGGTTCGGCAAGTCGACGACGCTTGCCATCGACGGTGGCTATCGCAGCAGGTTGGGCGCCGCCGGCGCGCAAGGCGTGGAAGGTAACGTGACATTCAAAAGGACGTTCTGAGGTTCCAGGCAACCCGGGCGGCTGGCTGGCCGCCAAGAGCTTGAGCGTGGAAAAGCAAAAGGCCGGTTCGCGAGAACCGGCCTTTTGCCTTTTTACCGTGACTCGAACGCGAGAATCAAACTTCCGCGCCTGCGTTCGGATCGTTCGGATCGTATTTCGTCTTCTTTTCCTTCACGAGATCCTCGCGCTTCACGCCGAGCCACATCGCGATCGCGGCTGCCACGAACACCGACGAATAGATGCCGAACAGAATACCCACCGTCAGTGCCAGCGCGAAGTAGTGCAGCGTCGGGCCGCCGAACAGGAACATCGAGAGCACCATCATTTCCGTACAGCCGTGGGTGATGATGGTTCGCGACATCGTGCTCGTGATCGCGTGGTTGATGACTTCGATCACCGTCATCTTGCGCTGCTTGCGGAAGGTTTCGCGAATCCGGTCGAAGATGACGACCGATTCGTTCACCGAGTAGCCGAGCACCGCGAGAATCGCCGCGAGCACGGAGAGCGAGAACTCCCACTGAAAGAACGCGAAGAAGCCGAGGATGATCACCACGTCGTGCAGGTTGGCGATCACGCCGGCGACCGCGTACTTCCATTCGAAGCGGAACGACAGGTAAATCACGATGCCGATCACCACGCACGCGAGCGCGAGCAGACCGTTGGTGACGAGTTCCTTGCCGACCTGCGGCCCGACGAACTCGACGCGCTGCAACTTCGCTTGCGCGTCGTCCGCCTTCAACGCGGTGATGACCTGTTCGCTTTGTTGCGCCGAGGTCAGGCCCTGCTTCAGCGGCAGGCGGATCAGCACGTCGCGTGAAGTGCCGAAGTTCTGCACCTGTGCGTCGGGATAGCCGAGCTTCGCCATCGAGGCGCGCACCGGTTCGAGCGGCACGGCTTGCGGATACTGCACTTCGACCACGGTCCCGCCGGTGAACTCCACCGACAGGTGCAGCCCGCGATGCACGAGGAAAAACACGGCCGCGAGAAACGTGACGAGCGAGATCGCGTTGAAGAGCAACGCGCGCTGCATCAGCGGCAGGTCACGACGAATGCGGAAAAATTCCATGATTTATTCTCCGGGGCTCAGCGGGACGAGCCCGGTTTCTTTTGGTCGACGCCCGGACCCGAGCGACGGCGCGCAACCGGCTTGCCGGTGCGTGCGGGAGCGGCCTGGCCGGCCGGACGCTGCGGGACCGGCGCCTTCGCCTTCGGCTTGACGGCGGGCTGGATGATTTCGTCGACGGGGGAATCGTCGCCGCGCTGGAGCGCGAGATACGCCGCGGTCGCAGCGGCGGTGTCGCCGCCTTCGGGACGCCACACCTGGCCGATCGCGAGCGTCTGCAACTTCTTCTTGCCGCCGTACCAGAGGTTCACGAGACCACGCGAGAAGAATACGGCCGAGAACATCGACGTCAGGATGCCGATACAGTGCACGACCGCGAAGCCGCGCACCGGGCCGGAGCCGAAGGCGAGCAGCGCGAGACCGGCGATCA
Organism: Caballeronia choica; assembly: GCF_001544535.1. Classification (GTDB taxonomy): domain Bacteria; phylum Pseudomonadota; class Gammaproteobacteria; order Burkholderiales; family Burkholderiaceae; genus Caballeronia; species Caballeronia choica. The sequence goes on from NZ_FCON02000088.1 coordinate 16,249, forward strand.
GCGTCGTCACGTTCGAGTCGAGAATCGTCGCCCAGGCGTGCGAGAAGCCGTTCTGGATCGCGAGTTGGGGTGGGGCGCCGTTACGCAGTTCCTCGCGGATACGTTCGTTGATCAGCACGTTCGCGTCGATCGCCATACCGAGCGCGAGCGCGATAGCGGCGATGCCCGGTAAGGTCAGCGTGGCCTGCAGCATCGAGAGAATCGCAACCAGCAGCAGCAGATTCACCGACAGCGACAGCATCGAAATCAAACCGAACAGCATGTAGTACGCGATCATGAAGACGGCGATCGCGGCAAAGCCGTACTGCACCGAATCGAAGCCCTTCTTGATGTTGTCCGCGCCGAGGCTCGGGCCGATCGTGCGTTCCTCGATGATGTCCATTGGCGCCGCGAGCGAACCGGCGCGCAAGAGCAGCGCGAGATCGGTGGCGGCTTGCGGCGTAGGCTGGCCGGTGATCTGGAAGCGGTCGCCGAGTTCGGACTGGATCGTCGCGACCGTCAGCACTTCGCCCTTGCCCTTCTCGAACAGCACCATCGCCATCGGCTTGCCGATGTTGTCGCGCGATACGCTGCTCACGGCGCGCCCGCCCGCCGCGTCGAGACGGATGCTCACCGACGGGCGCTGATGCTCGTCGAAGCTCGCCGATGCGTCGATGATGCGGTCACCGGTGAAGATCACTTGCTTCCTCAGCAGAACCGGCGTCGAGTTGCCTTGCGTGAAGAGTTCGTCGCCGGGCGGTACCGGGTCGTTCGGATTCGGGTGCGTGTTGGTCGGGTCGGCGAGGCGCGCTTCGAGCGTCGCCGTGCGGCCGATGATGTCCTTCGCCTTCGCCGTGTCCTGCACGCCCGGCAGTTCGACCACGATGCGGTCGGAGCCTTGCTGCTGGATCACCGGCTCGGCCACGCCCAGTTCGTTCACGCGGTTATGCAGCGTCGTGATGTTCTGCTTGAGCGCGCCGTCTTCGACGAGCTTTTGCGCCGCCGGCGTGAACGTGCCGACGACCTGATAGCCGTCGCCGCCCTCGCGCGTCGCCCATTGCAGTTCGCTCACGCTCGCCACGAGCGCCAGGCGTGCGTTGTCCGCGACGGCCTGATCCGAGAAATTGACGACGACCGATTGCCCCACGCGATTCACGCCGCCATCGCGGATGTTCTTGTCGCGCAGCATGGCGCGGGCGTCGGCGGCGTCGGAGTCGAGCTTCTTGTTCAGCGCGCCCGCCATGTCGACTTGCAGCAGGAAGTGCACGCCGCCGCGCAAGTCGAGGCCGAGGTACATCGGCAGCGCGTGCAGCGCGGAGAGCCAGCGCGGCGACGCAGCCTGCAAATTCAGCGCGACGATATAAACGGGGTCCGACGGGTCGCTGTTCAGCGTTTTCTGCAGCAGGTCCTTGACGCGCAATTGCGTGTCGGTGTCTTTCAGGCGCACGCGGATGTTCGCGTTGGTCGACGAATTGTCGAACGTCACTTCATCGGGCTTCACCTGGTTGGCCGCGAGCGCACTCTCGACCTTGTCGAGCGTGGACGAATCGAGCTTGACCGTTGCCTTGCCGCTCGACACCTGCACCGCCGGCGCTTCGCCGAAAAAATTGGGCAGCGTGTAGACGAGGCCGATGACGAGCGCCACCAGCATCACGGCATATTTCCAAAGGGGGTAACGATTCATGGGGATGGCCGAACGGGAAAGTTGGCTTTGAGGAGCGGGGGGCGTCCGGCGTTTGAGCGCGACGAGCCGGCGGATGGTGCTGACGGTGGCTCGGGAGAGGCGAGGCCGCGCCGGACGCGAAAGAAACTGGCCTTACAGCGACTTGATCGTGCCCTTCGGGAGAATCGTCGTGACGGCTGCCTTCTGGACGGTGATTTCGGTGCCTTCGGCGATTTCGACGCCGACATACGCATCCGACACCTTCGTGACCTTGCCGACGATGCCGCCGTTCGTCACCACTTCATCGCCCTTGGCCATCGCGGCGAGCATGTTGCGATGCTCTTTCTGGCGCTTCATTTGCGGGCGGATCATGATGAAGTACAGCACCGCGAACATCAGGATCAGCGGCAGGAAGCTCATGATGCTCGATTCCGCGCCGGCCAGTGTTGTGCCTTGTGCATAGGCATTGGAAATAAACGACACGTTGGTCTCTCCGTTTTTGACGATACGATCAGAAAATTAGCCGGATATTCTACCACCGGCCCAAGTTGCGACAGCGCTGGAAGCGCTTTGCGATCAAGCTGTTAATGCGCGTTCCAGCCTCCGGTGCCCGGCTGATTGTAATGGTTTTGTAGGCTTGGCTAATCGATGCCGCGCGCCCGGTTTTCGTGAAACTGCTTGCGGAACGTGTCGAACGTGTGATTTTCAATCGATTCGCGCACTTCGCTCATCAACTGCAGGTAGTAGTGCAGGTTGTGGATCGTGTTGAGTTGGGCGCCGAGGATCTCGCCGACACGATGCAGGTGGTGCAGATAGCCGCGCGTGAAGTTCGCGCAGGTGTAGCAGCCGCAGGTTTCGTCGAGCGGTTTCAGCGAGTTCTTGTGCGCCGCGTTGCGGATCTTCACGTCGCCGAAACGGGTGAAGAGCCAGCCGTTGCGCGCGTTGCGCGTCGGCATCACGCAGTCGAACATGTCGACGCCCGCCGCCACGCCCGCGACCAGATCCTCCGGCGTGCCGACGCCCATCAGGTAGTGCGGCTTGTCGGCGGGAAGCTTCGGGCCGATGTGGTTCAGCACCCGCATCATGTCTTCCTTCGGTTCACCGACCGACAATCCGCCGATCGCGAGTCCGTGAAAGCCGATGTCCTTCAGGCCAGCCAGCGACTCCTCGCGCAAATCCTCGAACATGCCGCCCTGCACGATGCCGAACAGCGCGTTTGGATTGCCGAGGCGGTTGAATTCATCGACGGAACGCTTCGCCCAGCGCATCGACATGCGCATCGAATCGGCGGCGTCCTGGTGCGAGGTCGGCACGCCGTTGGTCGCGTAGGGCGTGCATTCGTCGAACTGCATCACGATGTCGGAATTCAGCACCTTCTGGATCTGCATCGAGATTTCCGGCGAGAGGAACAGCTTGTCGCCATTGATCGGCGACGCGAACGTCACGCCGTCCTCGGTGATCTTGCGCAGCTCGCCCAGCGAAAAGACCTGGAAACCGCCGGAATCGGTCAGGATCGGGCGCTTCCAGTTCATGAACTGATGCAGGCCGCCGTGCGCGCCGATCGTCTCCAGGCCGGGGCGCAGCCAGAGGTGGAACGTGTTGCCGAGGATGATCTGCGCCTTGATTTCCTCGAGTTCGCGCGGCTGGATCGCCTTGACGGTGCCGTAAGTGCCGACCGGCATGAAGATCGGCGTTTCGACCACACCGTGATTCAGCGTGAGGCGGCCGCGGCGTGCCTGGCCGTCGGTGGTGAGAAGGTCGAACTTGAGGCCGTTCGCGGGCGGATTATGACCATCGGTCATCTGGGAGGCTCCTGTGCCACCGGAAAACAGTCCGGCGCAAATGGTGGGGAATGGTTGATCGGTTTCTTGGTTTATTGGCCGGGCGCTTGCCGCGTGAGCAGCATCGCGTCGCCGTAGCTGAAAAAGCGATAACGCTCGTCGATCGCGTGCCGATACGCTTCGCGGATCGTTTCCATGCCCGCGAACGCGGAGACGAGCATCAAAAGCGTCGATTTCGGCAGATGGAAGTTCGTCACCAGCCGGTCGACGACGCGAAACGCGTAGCCCGGTGTGATGAAAATATCGGTTTCGGCGTTCGCGGCAGCGAGCGGACGCCCGGCGTTCGCGGCATCGCGGGCGGCGGCTTCGAGCGCGCGCATCGACGTCGTACCAACCGCGATCACGCGATTTCCGCGCGCCTTGGTCGCGGCGATCTTGTCGACGAGCGCTTGCGGAAGCTCGTACCACTCGCTGTGCATCTTGTGCTCGGCAATTTTCTCGACGCGCACCGGCTGGAACGTGCCCGCGCCGACATGCAGCGTGAGCGTCGCGCGCTCGACGCCGCGGGCGTCGAGCCTTTCAAACAGCTTCGCGTCGAAATGCAGTCCGGCCGTGGGCGCGGCGACCGCGCCGGGATTGGCCGCATAGACCGTCTGATAGCGCGTCTCGTCGAACGCATCGGGATCGTGCTCGATGTACGGCGGCAGCGGCAGACGGCCGTATTGCTCGATCAGCGTCAGGCAATCGGCGGGAAAATGCAGCGTGTAGAACGGCTCGACGCGTTCGCCGACGGTCACGTCGAACGCATCGGCGAGCGTGAGCACCGTGCCCGGCGCCGGGCTCTTGCTCGCGCGGATCTGCGCGAGCGCGGTTGTCGCGCCGGTCAGCCGCTCGATCAGGACCTCGATCCGCCCGCCGCTGGCCTTTTGGCCTAGGAAACGCGCCTTCAGGACTTTGGTATCGTTGAAGACAAGCAGGTCGCCCGCGTCGATCAGGTCCGGCAATTCGGCGAACTGGCGATCGGTGAGCGTGGCGGGCGTCGTGCGGTGGTCGACCTCGAGCAGACGGCTTGCGCTGCGCTCGGCGAGCGCCGTTTGCGCGATCAACTCGGGCGGCAGATTAAAATCGAAATCGGAAAGCGTGAACATGGGAAGCGGTTGGAGGCGCGGAGGGTTGCTCGGTTCAGGACGGCGTGGCTTGCGCGAGTCCGCCGTGAAAGCGCTGCCGCGCCAGACAAAGCCGACGAATAACCCGATATTGTACTTGCGAAGAGATTAGATGCCCTTGTCCGACCGCCGCCTGGCCTCGATCCCCGACGCTCCCGACGCAGCCGACGACACCGGCACGCCCGCATCGAAGCCCTCGAAGCCACGCGGGCGGACGAAAACCGGCGGCGTAGCGCCACTGGAAGCGCCCAAAAAGCCCGCAGCGCCGACCAAACCCGCCGAGAAGCTCGCGAAACTCGGCCTCAAGTCCGACATCGATCTCGTGCTGCATCTGCCGATGCGCTACGAGGACGAAACCACGCTCACCCCGATCGGCGAGCTGATTCCCGGCGACAACGCGCAGACGGAAGGCGTCGTCTACGACAACGAGATCACGTACCGTCCGCGCCGCCAGTTGCTCGTGAAAATCCAGGACGACACCGGCGACCAGCTCACGCTCCGCTTCCTCAATTTCTACGGCTCGCAGGTCAAGCAGATGGCGGTCGGCGTGCGTCTGCGCGTGCGCGGCGACGTGCGCGGCGGCTTCTTCGGACTGGAGATGGTGCACCCGGCCTTGCGCCCCGTCGACGACGATACGCCGCTGCCGCAAGCGCTCACGCCGGTTTATCCGAGCACGGCGGGCGTGTCGCAGGCGTATTTGCGAAAGGCCATCGACAGCGCGTTGGGTCGCGTGTCGCTGCCGGAACTGCTGCCGGAGAAGATCGCGCGCGCGTATTTACAGCCGTTGAACCTGCCCGAACTCCTCGACGCCGTGAAAACGCTGCACCACCCGCGCGCCGATTCCGACGAAACCGCGCTCGTCGACGGCACGCATCCGGCGTGGACGCGCATCAAGTTCGAGGAATTGCTCGCGCAGCAGTTATCGCTCAAGCGCGCGCATGAGGAGCGCCGCACGCGCGCCGCGCCCGTCATGCCGCGCCGCTCGCTCGATGAGCCGGAATCGCTGTCCGCGCGGTTCCTGAAGACGCTGCCGTTCCGGCTGACCGGCGCGCAGCAGCGCGTGTCTGCCGAGATCGCCGGGGAATTGACGCTGCCGCACCCGATGCAGCGCCTGCTGCAAGGCGACGTCGGCAGCGGCAAGACGATCGTCGCGGCGCTCGCGGCGGCGCAGGCCATCGACGCCGGTTACCAGGCCGCGCTGATGGCGCCGACCGAAATCCTGGCCGAGCAGCACGCGCGCAAACTGCGCGGCTGGCTGGAGCCGCTCGGCGTAACGGTCGCGTGGCTCGCCGGCAGTCTCAAGGCGAAGGACAAGCGCGCCGCGCTGGAAGCGGCCGCGTCGGGTGCGGCGCAACTCGTGATCGGCACGCACGCGATCATCCAGGACGCGGTGGAGTTCGCGCGCCTCGGGTTCGTGATCGTCGACGAACAGCATCGCTTCGGCGTCGCGCAGCGGCTCGCGCTGCGCGCAAAAGCCCAGAACGCCGCCGACGGTGCCCGCGATTTCCAGCCGCACCAGTTGATGATGTCCGCGACGCCGATCCCGCGCACGCTGGCGATGACCTACTACGCCGACCTCGACGTTTCCACCATCGACGAACTGCCACCCGGCCGCACGCCGATCCTGACGAAGCTCGTCTCCGACGCCCGCCGCGAGGAGGTGATCGGCCGCGTGCGCGAAGCGGCGCTGACCGGGCGCCAGGTGTACTGGGTGTGTCCGCTGATCGAGGAAAGTGAGACGCTGCAATTGCAGACCGCCGTGGAAACGTACGAGACGCTCGTCGCCGCGCTGCCGGAACTGCGCGTCGGGCTGGTTCACGGGCGGCTCGCGCCGGCCGAAAAGGCCGCCGTCATGGACGCCTTCACGCGCAACGAAGTGCAGTTGCTCGTCGCGACTACGGTGATCGAAGTGGGCGTCGACGTGCAAAATGCATCGCTGATGGTGATCGAACACGCCGAGCGCTTCGGGCTCGCGCAGTTGCACCAGTTGCGCGGGCGCGTGGGGCGGGGCAGCGCGGCGTCGGTGTGCGTGCTGATGTATGCGGGGCCGCTGTCGCAAACGGCGCGCGCGCGCCTGCAAACGATGCGCGAAACTACCGACGGCTTCGAGATCGCCCGCCGCGACCTGGAAATTCGCGGCCCAGGCGAATTCCTCGGCGCGCGCCAGTCGGGCGAGGCGATGCTGCGGTTCGCGAGCCTCGAAAACGACGGCTGGCTGATCGACCCGGCGCGCGCCGCAGCGGATCACATGCTCAAGGAATTCCCCGATGCGGTCACGCGGCATCTCGCGCGCTGGCTCGGCACGCGCGAGCAGTACCTGAAAGCCTAGGCGTTGAACTCGGTGCGTTCCCGTCGGTCCCTATTTCACCGGGCTGCGGCACGCGAGGGCCGATCAGTTGGCGAATCGCTTTCGCGGGTGTATAAGTCAAACCTATCGACTCAACGTCTCTCATTGGTCCCCAATGACGCTCACTGAACTAAAGTACATCGTCGCGGTGGCTCGCGAACGGCATTTCGGCCGCGCCGCCGAGGCCTGTTTCGTCAGCCAGCCGACCTTGTCGGTTGCAATCAAGAAGCTCGAAGACGAACTCAACGTGCAGATTTTCGAGCGTGGCACCAGCGAAGTCAGCGTCACGCCGATTGGTGAACAGATCGTCACCCAGGCGCAGCGCGTGCTCGAACAGACGCTCGCCATCAAGGAAATCGCCAAGCAGGGCAAGGACCCGCTCGTCGGACCGTTGCGTCTCGGCGTGATCTACACGATCGGGCCGTACCTGCTGCCGACGCTCGTCAAGCAGATGATCAAGGCCGTCCCGCAGATGCCGCTGATGCTGCAGGAAAACTACACGCTGAAACTCATCGAATTGCTGAAGCAGGGCGAAATCGACGTCGCGATCATGGCGCTGCCGTTTCCCGAAACCGGGCTGATGGTGCGCTCGCTCTACGACGAGCCGTTCGTCGTCGCGATGCCGTCGGGTCACGCGTGGGAGCACCGCAGCAAGATCGATCCCGAGGATCTGAAGCAGGAAACGATGCTGTTGCTCGGCAGCGGGCATTGTTTTCGTGACCATGTGCTCGGCGTGTGTCCCGAACTGATGCGCTTTTCGCAGAACGCCGACGGCATCCAGAAGACGTTCGAAGGTTCGTCGCTCGAGACGATCCGGCATATGGTCGCGAGCGGTGTCGGGATTACCGTGCTGCCGCGCATGTCGGTGCAGGAAGTGAAGCCGCACGCCGCGGGCATCGATGCGGGGTTGCTCAGCTACGTCGCGTTCGATGAACCGGTGCCGGACCGCCGCGTCGTGCTCGCGTGGCGCAAGAGTTTCACGCGGATGCCGGCCATCGACGCCATCTCCGACGCCATCGCCGCCTGCGATCTGCCGGGCGTCAACAAGCTCGACATGCCCGTCGCCGTCAACTGAGACGGTACGCCGCGCTCTTTCCAGCCGGGCGCGGCTTTCTCGAAGCAAATCCCTTGTTGTTGTGCGCCTGCGTGACCTTGCAGAAGGTTGCCGGCTATCGAATAGATTGAATTTATCGAATTAGAAATTAGAATAGATTTTGTTAAGCTTGGTTCCACGACAAGGCGGAGAGGCAACGCCGCGATGAAGTGACCGTCTCGAGGACTCAAGGAGCATTTCCATGACACAGGCAATGACGCAAGCGCTGACGACAATCGAACGAGAGGTATCCCGGATCGACGCGAAGAGTCGCCGTGCATCGCGCGGCGTGCGTGTCGCGCTCGGCTTCGGGATGATCGCGGTGGCCTATGGCGTGATCGTGGCCGACGCGTTGCACGGGGCGGGCGCGGGCGCTTTCGCTTGAGTCGCGGGCCGGCTTTGCGACAGATCATGAAGGCATGCCGCAAGCCGGCGACCCGCCTTGTCCGGCGATCAGATACGCCACGTTTCTAAGATAAACTGGCGAACGTTCGAACGGCCGCACCCGGTCTGACGGAAGCGCGGCGCGTTCGCACCGTTCGTATCACTCTCTTCTAGGAGTCATCATGGCGAAGAAAGGCACTGCACCGGCTGTCAATATCGGCATCAACGACAAGGACCGCAAGAAGATCGCGGACGGTCTGTCGCGTCTGCTCGCGGACACCTACACGCTGTACCTGAAGACGCACAATTTCCACTGGAACGTCACGGGGCCGATGTTCAACACCCTGCACCTGATGTTCGAGACGCAATACAACGAACTGGCGCTGGCCGTCGATTCAATCGCCGAACGCATCCGCGCGCTCGGCGTGCATGCGCCGGGCAGCTACAAGGAATTCGCGAAGCTGTCGTCGATTCCGGAAGCCGACGGCGTGCCGGCGGCGGAAGAGATGATTCGTCAACTGGTCGAAGGCCAGGAAGCGGTGGTGCGCACGGCGCGCGAAATCTTCCCGGCGACCGAAGCCGCGAACGACGAGCCGACAGCCGACCTGCTCACGCAACGCATGCAGACGCATGAAAAGACCGCGTGGATGCTGCGCTCGATGCTGGCTTGAGCGGTTTGGTTTGAGTGGTAGGCGAAACCCCTGTGCTGATTGGAGTACAGGGGTTTTTTTCTGGGCGGCCCGGACGACGACATCGAGGGTTGCGATGGGCAAGTTCGTACGCCAAGGTAAGGAATTCAAGCAATAGAAGGGGACATGCCCTCAGCCACGATTACGTCTGAAGGACGAGTGACCATTCCGGCAAGCGTGAGGAGCACCCTTGGGGTGAGCGTGGGCGACCGGATTGATTTCGTCATGAACGATGACACTGGTCACTATGAAGTCATTCCCGCGACCTGTTCGGTGCGGTCGTTAAAAGGCATTCTCAAAAAGCCCGCGAAAGCTGTGTCTATCGAGGACATGAACGCGGCGATTGCCGAAAGCGGTGCGTTGGCACGATGATCGGTCTGGACACTAACGGTCTCGTTCGTTACTTCGCCCAGGACGACAAGATTCAATCGGCGAAGGCGACCGGGTTGATTGAGTCGCTTACCGTGGAAACGCCGGGTTACGTGACGCAGGTGGCGCTGACTGAACTCGTCTGGGTTATGACGCGCGCATACTCGGCCGGACGCGAGGACGTCGCGACGATCGTGGAGGCGCTTCTTCGCGCGAAGGAATTTCACGTGGAGAATGCCGAAATTGTATGGAAAGCACTCAAGGTGTTTTCGTCGACCAAGGCAGACTTCGCTGATTGCCTGATCGAACGCACCTGCCATGACGCAAAATGCGAATACACCGCAACGTTCGATGCAAAGGCGGCGAAAATGGCTGGTCTGCGATTGATCAAATAAAGGCTCGCGAGAGGCAGGCTTTTTTTGCGTCTGACGGGCGCGCCAGGCGACTGCTCTAAAATACCCCCACCGCACCCGCCATCCACGTCCACGCCCATGTTCGCCCGCCTTCCGCTATACCTGCGCCTCGTGCGCCTCGACAAGCCCATCGGCAGCCTGCTGCTTTTGTGGCCGACGCTCAACGCGCTGTGGATCGCATCCGATGGTCATCCGTCGCCGATGCTGCTCGTGATCTTCGTGATCGGCACGATCCTGATGCGCTCCGCCGGTTGCGCGATCAACGATTACGCCGATCGCGACTTCGATCGCCACGTGAAGCGCACCGAGAACCGGCCGCTGACGTCGGGCAAGATCAGGGCATGGGAGGCGGTTGCTCTGGCGGCGGCGTTGTCGCTGGTCGCGTTCCTGCTGATCCTGCCGCTCAATACGCTGACGAAGGAACTGTCGGTGCTCGCGCTTTTCGTCGCGGGCACGTATCCGTTCACCAAGCGTTTTTTCGCGATTCCGCAGGCGTATCTCGGCATCGCGTTCGGCTTCGGGATTCCGATGGCATTCGCCGCCGTGCAGGACCAGGTGCCGATGCTCGCGTGGGTGATGCTGGTCGCGAACGTGTTCTGGTCTGTGGCCTACGACACCGAATACGCGATGGTCGATCGCGACGATGACATCAAGATCGGCATCCGCACGTCGGCGCTGACGTTCGGCCGATTCGACGTGCTCGCCGTGATGCTCTGCTATGCGGCGACGCTTGCGATCTATGTGTGGATCGGGATCGCGCTGGGCTTCGGCTGGCTGTTCTGGCTAGGCTGGGCGGCGGCGGCGGGATGCGCGATCTATCACTACGCGTTGATCCGCAATCGCGAACGCATGCCTTGCTTCGCTGCGTTCAAACACAACAACTGGCTTGGCGGGGCGCTGTTCGCGGGGATTGCGATGCACTATGCGATGTTGCGGTAGTTCATTTTCCAAAAAAAGCGATACGGCGGTTCGCAGTTCCGTGTCGACACTGCGCAGGCGAGTTTGGGCAACCTTGAAGGGGCGTGAATGAGTTTCCCAGGATTCAGGCAAACCCGAGGCACGCTTTGAATCTTGTCCACCAACTTGAATGCCCTTTCAAGAGCGGCTCGTGATAGTCCAGGTAAGCGTGTTCGGATTGATTCGGCGCGAATGATTGCGAGCGCTGCCCGGTGGCATTTTCGTGTGGGGCACTTCGCTGCTGCCTGTCCGGTTCGCGTTGCCGTTTCAGACGTGGCGGGGATGAAGTGTGTTCGAGAAACGTGTGACCAGGTCCGTATACCGAGTTGGAGACGGAATCGGCCTCATTGGGTGCAACCGGCTTGCCGTTCTCGTCGACGGAGACCGTTTCAACCTCGACGACAGGAATGCACCACGCTGCATTTGCACGCTGGGTGCGTTTTCCGCTTTTGTCAAAGCAACGAAAAATGAAGTCGTCGGGAAAATCCGATGCTTTCCATCGTTCTGTTGAGCCGTTCCAGTCGTATTTGGCGGTGATTATGCCTGGATGGGGTGATTGCGGATCCTGGGCACCGGGTGGAAACTCCTGCGTCATATTCATTGCTCCGTGATTTGCCGAGCATCCGTATGTGAGTGAAATCAAGCCGACGGCAATAATGATTCGTGTGGCGTAATTCATTTCGAAATCTTGTCGAAATAGGCGTAACGAGCTGGATAGCGCTTTCGCCCTTCCGCTTCGCATGGGGTGCCTTTGCTCGACCAGTACATATCGGCGGACTCTGCAAAGTCTTCGTTCATGTTGTTTCGGGCGTAATGCGAAGGTGCCTGCCCGTCATTCCTGATTGCATCCATCCAGTCCTGTTTCTTTGCGGGGTCTTTCCACAATCCCTCGCTCCACAAGTGCCCTGTTTCATGCAGACATTGTGCTGTCAACATATTCTTGTGGAAATGTTGACCAGCCTTTCCACGGATAGAACGCGACTCCTTGATCGATGCTGGCGGTTGCCGCAGAGGAAAACGTCGGGTCGTTATATATTTTCTGCCAAGTTGCGTCTTGCGAATTGGCTGCCGGATTAATCGATATCCTTTGAAGGTCCTTGTACTGCTGCGGCGGAACTGTTTCGAGAGCCTTGGCGATCTCTTTCTCGCCGGGTATGCCATAGCCTTGCGCTGGATTCTGCGTGGGCACGTAGATATTGACCGGATGGCCGTTTATAGTCGCGTCGAACCGGGTTGCGGTGGCTGTCCCGCCGCCGGGAAATTCGAACGTAGTTTGCTTGCCGGGGCCAACCGAAATGTTGTTCGTGCGCTTGTACAGGCTGGCTGGCGCGTCAATGCGAGCATTCGATCCGTCGAGATAGGAGCAGTCGGGATTGACCGTTGCATCGGACACAGGGACCGGATAGGTGTCTTCCACGTCGTCATCTTCGGCCAGTCTGTCCGGCGCTGGAGAAGCGATGCCAAGGCTTTCTGTTGCGCTGATGGCGGCCGCAGAACCCCGGCTAGTGTGGAGGAATATCCTCGAGTTACTGCCCACGATCACCTTATTCTTTCCGCACGGGCAGAGAACGGAGTCGCCGTCGACAACAATTAGCCGTCCCTTGTCAGACACTCCCTGACCGGTTCCAAATATCTTGTATGTGCCTTTGCAGTTACCGCAGGTTGCCTCTTCACCACTGAGGGCAATCTTCTTCCCATCGTCGGTAATGGTGGACAAGCAGACGATGACAAATCCGCTTGTTGTGGTTGGGTCGCCGTCGCGTACCGCTGCCTTACGCATTGATGTTCCCTTCGTGCGCGGGGGAGAAACGGGGCGACAGGCCGTGAAGAGCGAAAATCGTTTCGTTCTCTCGCCATTTCAACATGCTTAAATATCCTAAATGAGTAGACTAAAAATGAAGCTTTCCGCAAGATAACCGACATTCCGTGGAACGTTTGTTAAAAAGTCTGTCGGAGGCGTGCTTCAACGGATATCCACGCACAAGCCGCAATAAGAAAAGCCGTTCCGATCAGCAAGACCGGAACGGCTTTTTTACGCCAATCAAAACAGAACAGACTTACGCCGCGCCCAACTCGCCGCCCATTTCCTTCGCGCGCGCATCGGCGGCGAGTGCGCCGCGCACGATGGCATCCTTCACGCCCGATGCTTCGAACGACGCCAGCGCCGCCGCCGTCGTGCCGCCCTTCGACGTCACGCGTTCGCGCAGCACGCTCGCCGGTTCCCCCGATTGGGCCGCGAGTTGCGCGGCGCCCGTGAACGTCGCGACGGCGAGCGCGCGACCCTGCTCCGCGTCCATGCCAAGCTGGCGCGCGGCTTCCTGCATCGCCTCGATGAAATAGAACACGTACGCCGGGCCGCTGCCCGAGATCGCGGTGACGGCATCGATCTTCGCTTCGTCGTCGAACCAGACCGCCGAGCCGACCGCTTCCAGCACCTTCGACGCCAGCGCCTTCGCCGTGTCGTCGACGCCCGGCAGCGCCGCCAGCCCCGTCACGCCCATGCCGATCAATGCGGGCGTGTTTGGCATCGTGCGCACGATCCGCGTGTAGCCGCCGAGCCAGCGCGACAAATCGGAAGCGCGAATCCCGGCGGCGATGCTGATCACAAGCTGCTTCGACAGATGCGGCGCGAGCGCCCCCGCGACATCCTTCAGCACTTGCGGCTTGACCGCGAGCAGGATCGCATCGAAGCCGGCAAGCGTTCCGTCGATTGCCGCGCCGGTCTCGATCCCGAACTGGCTGGATGTGCGCGCGCGGGCTTCGTCGTTGATGTCGATCGCGTACAGGTCCGCCGGCGCGACACCGCGCTTGATCAGGCCGCCGATGAGCGCAGCGGCCATGTTGCCGCCGCCGATGAATGCAATTTTCATGGTGAGTCCGGGAAGGTCAGGGTGAGGTGTCAGTGCGAATAGTCGCGCGCACCGAAGATCGCGGTGCCGATGCGCACCATCGTCGCGCCTTCGAGCACGGCCGCTTCGAGATCCGCCGACATGCCGATCGACAGCGTGTCGAGTTCGAGCCCGTCGGCGCGCAACGTGTCCATCAGCGCGCGCAGGCGGGCGTGTGGCGCGCGTTGTTCGTCGAGCGTGGCGGCGGATTCGGGGATCGCCATCAGGCCGCGCAGCCGCAGGTTGGGCAGCGCGGCGATCTGGCGGGCGAGCGCGGCGGCCTCGTTCGGCTCGACCCCGCTTTTCGACGCCTCGCCGCTCACGTTCACCTGAAGGCACACGTTGAGCGCGGCCGCGCCCGGCGGACGTTGGCCGGAAAGCCGCTCGGCGATCTTCAGTCGGTCGATGGAATGCACCCAGTCGAAGTGTTCGGCGACGAGCTTCGTCTTGTTCGATTGCAGCGGCCCGATGAAATGCCATTCGATGTCGCCGCGCAGGTCGGCGAGCGCCGCGATCTTTTCGACTGCTTCCTGCACGTAGTTTTCGCCGAATGCGCGCTGGCCGGCGTCGAAGGCGGCGCGCACGTCGGCGGCGGGGAAGGTCTTTGATACGGCGAGGAGGCTGACCTCGGCGGCACTGCGTGAAGCGGCGGCTGCCGCCTGGGCGATGCGCTGCCGGACTTCTTCGAGATGTTTGGCGATTTCGGACATGGCACCTGCTGCACGCGTTGCAAACCGTTGATTATACGGAGGGGGCTGGCGCTGGCGCTTGGGGGTTGGGGGTTGGGGTTACACCGTTTGATGCGCTTGGGCTTCCATGGAACTTGTTTTCTTTGCGGTTTATTTGCTCTGCCCCTGTCCGGGGCGGGACTCACTTTCTTTGCTGCTGCAAAGAAAGTAAGCAAAGAAAGCAGCTTCCCACCGCCAATGCTTGCCATGCGCCGCCAGACCGTTCCCTCTGAGTGGTCCAACCGGGGGAGTGTCGTTAGCGGGGTTTCATCGTTGTTGGCATGTAGAAGAGGCGCGC
>NZ_FCON02000089.1 GCF_001544535.1 Caballeronia choica
TTATTTGCTCTGCCCCTGTCCGGGGCGGGACTCACTTTCTTTGCTGCTGCAAAGAAAGTAAGCAAAGAAAGCAGCTTTCCAACGCCAATGCTTGCCAGTCGCCGCCAGACCGTTATGTCTGAGTGGTCCAACCGGGGGAGTGTCGTTAGCGGGGTTTCATCGTTGTTGGCATGTAGAAAAGGCGCGCACGTCGCACCGCGATACGGAGTGGATCAGCAGTCATACATCCGTCCTGGCACTTCGTGCCCGACGACGGGTCTGCCAGCGGTGGTGAATCGAAGCATGCGGCGAGAAGGACGTTGGATGATGATGTCGCAATGGGGTTTCGGTTTTGCTTGACGGGTGAGCGCATAGCGCGAAGCTGGATGTATGACTGCTGGTCCACTTCGTATAGTGGTGCGAGGCCCGTACCTCTTCTACATGCCAACAACGATCAAACCCCGCTAACGACACTCCCCCGGTTGGACCACTCAGACATAACGTCTAGCGGCGACTGGCAAGCATTGGCGTTGGAAAGCTGCTTTCTTTGCTTACTTTCTTTGCAGCAGCAAAGAAAGTGAGTCCCGCCCCGGACAGGGGCAGTGCAAATAAACCAAAGCCAAAACAAGTTCCATAGAAGCCTGCGTGCATCAAACGGTGTAAACAGCACCCCCGACCCCCTACCATCCAAATTTCAACTCAGCCCCGACGTAATCGGCATTCCCGGCGCCAGCCTCCCTCAACGACTGTCCAATCTGAAAATGCACAAGTTCGAGCGCCGCAGCGAGATTCGCACCGACCACCCAGTCCGCGCGCAATTGCGTATAAAACCCCGTCCACCGATTGCCATGCCCCGCCGTGCCCGGCACCACCGCCGACCCTTGCGCGTACACCGCATCCGCCGTGGTCTCGCGCCATTGAAGCCCCACGCCGGCAAGCAGCGTCAGCTTGCTATTCGGCTTGAGTGTCAGCGAAGGCTTGATGTGAATCAGGTTCGTATAGCCGGTATAACCCGCAAGCGCGAAGTAATACCCGTTCGGAAACAATGGATTGAACGTCCCGAGCCTGCTGTCTCCCGGATGCGTGTCGCCCGATGCCGCATCGACCTGTATGCCGAGCCGCGGTGTCCAGGGAACCGTCGCGAGCGTATAGCCGGCCAGCGACCCCACCGCCCACGCGCCGATCGTCTTGCTGCCGACATGCCCCGACTGATACATCGACTCCACATCCCAGTCGACACGATCGACCTTGCCCGCGTAGCGCGCATCGAACACATCGCGATGCTCGTCGCCGGACGCGTCGATGAAGTGCGCGTCAGTGCGGTTGTAGCGCGAGTAGTAAGCGGACAGATCGCCCGGCCCGACGCCCTGGCGCTCCACGCGCACGCCGCTGAACGTCAGGTCGCGGTTGGAAAAGTCGTCGAAGGGCTGGTTGTCGCGATACTGGACCGGCTGGGTCGCGTAGGCAATGAAGCGCCATGGGCCCATTTCGTAATCGCCCCAGATGGCGTCGTAGGCCTGGCGGACATTCGGGCCATCGCGAACGGAAACGAACCGCTGCAAATCGAACGCCATTTCCTGCCGCCCGACGCGGAACTTGACGACGCCCGGCCCAAGCGTGTCGGTAAAGGCGACGAACGCCTGCCGCAAGTCGAGCGGGTTCTTGTCGACAGGCGTGACGTTGTCCTTGCCGAACGGGAGCGCGTCCTCGAATTGCGTGAAGATCTGCACGTGCGGGCCGAGGCGCACGTCCGCGTGAACTTCGAGCCGCTGCAATACATACGTATCGTCGTGCGCGGAGCCGAGGCCGAAGAGCGGCGCGTCGTTCGTTTCGAGCCGCTCGCGCAGCACCACGCCCAGCGAGATATACGCCTCCGGATTGCCGAAGAGCGGAATGTACTTCAGCGAATCGAACGGCCGCTTGGGCACGCACGGATTCGCCAGCACCGACCAGTTCTCCTGCCACCGATTGAACATCACCGCCGGACGCGCGCACGAGGCAGACGGGGCCGTGGTGCCGCTCGCGTTGGTGTCGTCGGCGCCGCCTGCCGCGGTGTCCGCCGCCGAGGCCGGCAACGCAGCGGCCAGACCCGTGCTGATGAGCAGGGCGCGCGCTGTCCGCAGCGTCGCGCACCTTCGCCGCCGCCTGCGCGCGCTGAAGCCGGGCGGCTTACTGGCCATCGTGAACTTCGGCGATGTACCCGCCCGGGAATTCGACCACGGCGGTCTTGCCCGATCCGCTGCCGTACGGCGGGTACAGCACTTTCGCGCCGGCCCCTTGCGCGCGCGTGAGCGTGGCGCCCACATCGTCGACGGCGTAGCCCGTCGTTTCGCGCCCAAACGGGAATGGCAGCTTGCCGTCCGTCACGAAGACGATCATGCGTCCGAAGCCGGAGTCGATGCGAATCTGCCGGATCGTCTCGCCCGGCCGGCCGATCACGCCGGCATCCGCGCGCGGATTGTCCGACACCACCTTGCCGTGCGAGAAGTGCAGCCACCGCCGAACGAAGTTGTTCGCCTCGTAACGCGACACGTACACGCGATTGTCCGGCACGCTGTGCAGCGGCGCGTAGTTGGGCGCCTTCGTATGCCAGTAGAGCTGCATCGTGAGGCCGCCGGGCCATTGAATGATTGCGTCCTTGCCGATCGGATCGTCAAAGGTATCGACCAGTATGTCGGCGCCGGACGCACGCGCCGATTTCACCGCCTGATCGATGTCCGTCACGAGATAGCCGGTGCG
The DNA here is from genome assembly GCF_001544535.1 of Caballeronia choica. Classification (GTDB taxonomy): domain Bacteria; phylum Pseudomonadota; class Gammaproteobacteria; order Burkholderiales; family Burkholderiaceae; genus Caballeronia; species Caballeronia choica. The sequence continues at coordinate 2,719 of NZ_FCON02000089.1, forward strand.
CTCGTTGCCGAACGGATAGGGAATCGGCGTTTCGAAACCGAACACCGAGAGCATGCCGACCGGCGTCTGAACGTATTGCGACGCCGTCTTGCTGGGCGTCGGCGTCACCGTGAATACCGCGCGCGGGGACGCCTTGCCACCGAACGTCGCGAGGAAGCTGTTGACGAACGCATCGAGATCGGCGGAAGCGACATACACGTGCGTGGTGTCGTACTGCGGACCCACCGAAACGCTCGGCCGCATGGCCGGAAGCGCCTCCATGCCGTAGGGCGCTTCGTGCGGTCCGGCATCGGCGAACGCGGACGTAACCGTGGTAACGGACGTAACGGACGCAAGGGGCGAGAGCCCAATCAGAATCGCAGCAGCGAAGAGGCCGATGGAGCGGAATCGAATTGGCGACTTGAGCATTTCATTACCCGATTGTGTTGGCGATTCAGGGAGAAGTCTCAGATCGAGACCCGGTGTGTTGCATGTCGAGCCTGTGCGAAGCAATCTACTTCGAAGCCGGTGCCCACGCCCTGGCCTGCCACGCGAGAAAGAGCAGGACAGCCACCGGAAGCGCGATCGCGGCAAACGAGAACCTGACGTACATCACCGCGCCACAGATCGCACCGACGGCAAATCCGCACATGGCCGCGAGCGTCGACCGAAGGCGCTGCATGACCTGGGGCCCTTGTGCGCCCTGCGTGCCCCGGTGTATCAGTTCGACGACGTCGAGCACGACTTGCGTCACGTTTCCGGTCATCACCGTGTTCGGCAATCCGGGCGTGCGCAGCAACTTGCCGCGCGCGTTCTGCACGCCCATCGCCGTCGCGCCCAGCACGCCACACAGCAACACCATCGACGCGGTCGAATCCGTGATCGGCGCGGCCGCGAGGCCAGTCGCCAAAAACGAAACGAGCAAGACGGCCTGAAAGACATAGAGCGCGCTCGCGGCATGCGCCGAGTGGTCCCGTTCGAGGAATTTGAAAAGCACGCTGCTCGATGCGATGCCAGCGATGAAGGCCGGAAACGCCAGCAGCTTGAGGAGCGCGCCCTGCCCCACGCCCGCGACCTCGGCGCCGATCAGCACGAAGTTGCCGGTCACGTGCGCGGTGAAGAGGCCGAACAACGCGACGAATCCCAAGGTGTCGACGTAGCCCGCGATCAGCGCGAGGATCGTGTCCTCATGGTCTTTCACGAAGCTCTCTCCGGCAAGGGGAAGGCACGCCTCATGCACGTCAGTCGCCTTTATTCGTCGAGCGGGTCTGGGTATGCGTCGGTCGTTCCTTCGCGTCCGAAGCGACCTGCACCGTCGGCGCCTCCGCGAAGAACTGCGCCTTCACGACCGGTATCGCATGCTCGCCCAGCACGATGCCGAGCAGGCCCGCGAGCGCGACCAGCGGCGGCGCCGGCGACTGCACCCTGAGCAGCCAGTAGATGAGTCCGATTGCAAAACCTACTGCCAATGAAATCATGTAGCCCATTTCTCTGTCCTTCGTTCGCTCCCAAATCCGCGCCATGCGTGCATGGGATGGATTCGGTTCAGTAGTGTTCAGTGGTGGTTCGAATCACGCCTCGTCAAGTCGACCAGTCCGATCCGAGCACCAGCCCGCAGAAATTCAACCGGCGATAGTTCGGGTCCGATCGGTCGAGGACGTCCGCGTTGACCGTGCCGAACGTCGTCTCGGGACGATGCTCCATGCCACGCGCATAGGCTTCGATGATCTTCTTCTTGAAGCCGGCCTCGCGTGGAAATGCCTGCACGATTTCGTCACGTTGGCGAGACGTGAAGTCGTCGTAGCGGGCGCCTCGCACATCCATCTGCACCCCGGCGCTGACCAGCGCGACGATCCCGGACATGTGCTCGGGGATGCCCGGCGTGGTATGCAGCGCGATCGCTTCCCACACCGCTTCGATCGACCTCTCGGGCGCGCCGTGCTGGCGCAGGAATTCGCGCGCGGCATTGGCGCCGTCCACTTCGAAGCGGTATGGGGAACGCTGGTGTTCCGCACTCAGGCCGACGTTGTGAAACATCGCGCCGACATAAAGCAGTTCGGCGTCGAAAGTCATCTGGCCACGATGGCCCGCCAGCGCGCCGAACAGGAATGCCCGCATCGCGTGACGAAACATCAGCTCGGACTCGATAGCCCGGACCTGATCGGTTGCGGCCCGGGCCATCGCACTGTCGGGTATCTCGACTCCAGCAACGATTCTCTTCATGTCATCGTTCTCAGTGTCGGACGTCGCCGCCACGCGATGCTTCAATCCGAATAGCAGCGCCGTGTGCCGTCGGATGGGGTGAAGCTGCTTACGTGAGGCTCCGTGGCCGGATGTTGCCGGCTTGCCGGATGAAGACCTCGCCGGCTGTCCAATGCAGCGTAGCGAATAAAACGAATAAAGACCTTGGGCGATCCTTAAAAAGCCTTAAGCGTCGCCAAAAACTCAGTCCGCAAACCGCGAGCAAGTATTGGCATGGGAGCGATCCCTCGTCCCTCTACTTCGTCGGCATGCTACAGAGCGAGTCGCATCCTTGCGGAGGGCACTGCGGAACGAACTCGACCATGAGGGCCTCGTCCTCCACGCCTTCGTCCCGGCGGGAACGGCGCACGCGCTGATCCACTTCGATCTTCTGCGGCGAGACGCCCAACTGAATCAGATAGTCCTTTACACCGCGCACGCGACGCTCAACGAGGTGAATCGGGTTGCGCTCGGACGGATCGGCATACGCATAGATGACCACGGTAACTTCGCGCACAGGCAACGCTTTCGCATCGAGCGCGAGGCTCGCGAGTTCGACCCGATCCGCATTGGAAAGCTCTGTCGCGTTAGGCGCCAGGTTCGCGCCCATCTGCAAGACGATGCTACACGCCGTGGCTTGCTGCGTAACCGCGAACGCAAACAAGCTAGTCCACCGAGCAAACGTACCACGCGAAACTATCGGCGTTCTTGAGCGCTCTCTCGGGCGATTCCTTTGCGAGTCGGCGCGAGAGAAATTGTCCATAGGCATGGTCGGAGGTTCCAATAGTATCGAGAAAGTGAGTCGCTTCGTGAACGATGGTCAGCGTTTTTGAGTCTTTGGTGCTTCGCGATCTGTCGGGAAGCGTGCAGAACAGTGGGCTGATGGAAATGGTGTGGGTCGCCGTGTCGGGTCCACAAACGTGTGCCACCTCGCGATCGAGGTTCTTTGTGGCGGGCGTGCAACCGGTAGCCTTGTCGGTGCCGGGTGAGGATCGCACGAAGTTCTTGGGCGTCAGTCGTGCCAGTACGGCATTCACAGCCGACAAGCCAATCATCACGCTCTGGCGCGTCGCTGGTGCGCTGTTTCCAAACCATTCGACCCGTCTCGCCTGCGTGACGGGCGCCCACGTGACAAGCTCGCTGATCCTGAGTGAGATCAACCGTACCGCGTCATCCCGCAGTCGCATCACCGTTGCGCGAAACTCGGCATCGGTCATGTTCGGGCAAATCGGCTCACCGTCCATCGACAAGAAGACATCGACGTTCGAGTCCGGCGTCGTGTTCGTGGTCACGGTCGCCACATCGACGTAATCTGAATTCGGCATCACTCGTCAGTGGAGAACCTCGATAGTGAGCAATTCGGGGTCGTCCGTCTGGACGCGGATCGTCTTGCCGTCGGCGTTAGTGACGCCCTCAAAGATCGCGCCCGAGGCGGTGCGGATTCGATAGTGAACGTTCGCAAGCGGCGCACGTGTTTCCATGTCGCGCAAGGTGAACTGTTCGTCGTGCTGCAACGCCGGAAACGATGCGCGGTCGTGGGTGGGTCCGCTCGCAACAGCCGAGCCTCCCGATGTCTCGATGAAGACGCCCGGGTTCTTGCCCACGATTACACGGTTTTTACCGCAGGGACACAGCACGCGATCGCCTTCGACCACCACGTTCCGCCTGTTTTCAGTCATTTCGGAAGCCGTGCCATAAAGCTTGAAGAGGCCTTCGCAGTTGCCGCAGGTCGCGTCATCGCCCGTGAGCGCGACCTTTCTATGATCGTCGTGGAGCGTGGAGGAATAAGCGACGACGAACCCGCCCGTGGTCGTCGGGTCGCCATGCCGCACCGCGGCCTTACGCATCGCTGCCCCGTGGATCAATGGCCGTCTCCTGAACGATGTGGTCGGGGTCGAACAAGCCGCGAATGGGCTCATCGTCACGCACGACGACTCCCCATTTGTTCTGCAACGACTCGATGATCGTGTCGCCGTTGCTCAGGTGCGAGCCGACGAGCGCGAGCGGCTTGTCTTCCCACGTCGCGGCGACTCCCGCGCCGTCGATAATCGTCGCCTCGCTGCCATCCTTGTAGAGGACGAAGTCGCCGATGCGTGCGAGCGCGTGCCCCTCGCAATGCGCTGAGGTGGTCACGCGACTGACCCGTCCGCCGCGCTCGGTCGATGATCCGATCGCGGCGAAGGCATGGAACGTCTCTCTGGCCGGGCTGCTCATGGTGTCTCCTGAAATGGGGGATGATCAGTCAGGCTATCGATAAACAAGGTTGGCGCGGTACCCGAAAACTCTTAAAAGACACTTCCACGCCCGGCATCCAGCGAGTTCTTCAAGCCCGCGCACCCCTCCCCTCGACCGCTCAAAACGTAAGCTCGTGTATCCGCCGCACGCCGTCGCGAATCCACTGCAACAAGCCCCCGGACGTCTCATCGCCGTTCGCCGGCGAGGCAAGCATCATCTGCTCGGTCGCGTGATGCTCGCTAAGCAATCGGCACATCTCCTTCGCCACGTCGGGTCGCCGTGCGAGGATGGGCGTCAATGCGGCCTTGTCGAGCCGGTACACCGTCGCGTGGGTCATCGACCGCATGATCACATTGGTCCTGACGCCCGCCAGAATGCCCGACTGCCCGATCGAATCGCCCGGCGCAAGCCGTCTCAGTTCGATCTCGCCGCCGTTCTTCGGCACGCTCACCTTCGCGACGCCCCGCGCGATGATGTGCAGCGTGTGGCCGCTCTCGTCCGCCGCTGCGTAGATGGTCTCGCCTGGATCGAACTCGTGTTTCGTCAGCTTCGCTTCGAGTTCCGCGATTTCGTCGTCCTCGAGGGTCTGGAAGATCATCACGTTGCGCAGCAGCCGGTGCTTCTCGTCCGGGCCGGCGACGGCCGGTTCGGGCACGGACAGCGGCCGCAACACGACGCCGCGCGAGAGCAGGTGCCGGTACGCGAGATCGAAGAGATCATTGCGCACGTCGGCTTTCTTGCCCAGCGTGTCGACGTAGCAGACGATCTCATACTCGATCGCGTCATTCGTCGCGCGGCGCACGCTCACGATCGGCTTGGGCTCGCTCAATACAACCGCCGAACTGGCGGCGGCGTTGGCGAGCGATTCCAGCACGAGCGCCGGCCGGATCGACGGCGCGAGCGGCAGCACCACGCTGATGCCGTGCGTATGCGACGGCTGGTTCGCGTTGACGATATTGGTGCGCGCAGCCACGCTGTTCGGAATCACGACGAGGTTGCCCTGCCCGTTCAAGAGGGTGGTCGCACGCCAGTTGCTCTCGACGACTTTCCCTTCGACCTCGCCGATCGTGATCCAGTCGCCCAGGCGAAAAGGCTCGGTCGCGTTCAGCACGATGCCGGAGAACACGTCGTTGAGTGTGCTCTGGATCGCGAGGCCAATCACGATCGCGAGCGCGCCGGAGGTCGCGACCAATCCGCCCACGGGCAGTTGCAGCACGAACGCGATCGCTGCGACCGCCGCCGCGAGATACACCAGCGCGCCGAGCACATCCTGGAACAGCCGTTCCTTGTGCCACGCCTCGGGCAGCACGATGCGATCGAGCATCACGGTCGCGAGGCGCGCGCCCTGCAGCCACCACATCAGCTCCAGCACCTGCGCGAGCAGATGACGCAACGACTCGTCGGACCAGGGCGCCGCACGCAGCGGGTTCATGCCGAAGCGGAACAGGACATACGTGGAAAGAGCGAACATGAGCGCCCGGAAACCCAGGCGCATCTGCTCGCTCTTGCGGTCCATGAAGCGCCAGGCAAGGAAATCGACGACCAGTATCCCCAAGCCAAACAGCACGCCATCGGTCAGGGTTGGCATCGTGTTCCTCTCTCGCCTCCTGGAACGAACCCGCGGATTTCAGAACGCGAAGCAGCTACATCCCAGCGCGCCCCAGAAGCCGTTCGCATCGCTGACGGGCACGTTCCTGCGCCACGCCCAGCCGTGCGCATGGGCATGCACGCCGCACAGGTTCACGCAGCCGTCGGCACACGCGATGGCGGTCGGCTTGTAGCGGCTGTAGCCGCCGAACTCCGCGACCGGCGACCACGACGGACTCACCGGAAGCGCGGGCGGCGCGAGCGGCGTGAATTCCTCGTCGGCATACACGACGTTGCCGCCGACCACGGTCATCACCGACGTGAGGAACTTGATGCGGCTTTCGTCGACGGTGAAGTAGTCGTCGCTCAATACCGCGAAGTCCGCGAACTGGCCCGGAACCAGCGCGCCCTTGCGGTCGTCCTCGTTCGAGAACCACGCGCTTCCGACCGTATAGCGGCGCAGCGCTTCCATGCGATCGAGCCGGTTCGCGCTGGAATACATCGCGGTGCCGCCGACCGTCTTCCCCGACACCAGCCAGTACAGCGACACGAACGGATTGAAGCTCGCGACGCGCGTCGCGTCCGTGCCCGCGCCGACGGGAAGCCCTGCGTCCAGCATGTGGCGGATGGGCGGCGTGTGCTGCACGGCCTCCTCGCCATATCGGTCGATGAAGTATTCGCCCTGATAGGCCATCCGGTGCTGGATCGCGATGCCGCCGCCGAGCGCGCGCACGCGGTCGATGTTCGCTTGCGTGATGGTCTCGCAATGATCGAAGAACCAGCGCAGTCCGTCGAACGGAATCTCGGCGTTGACGCGCTCGAATACGTTGAGGAAGCGCTCGATCGACTCGTTGTACGTCGCGTGCAGCCGGAACGGCCAGCGGTTCGCCACCAGCAGCCTGACGACCGCTTCAAGCTCGGCTTCGAGCGTGTCCGGCAAGTCTGGACGCGGTTCGAGAAAGTCCTCGAAGTCGGCGGCGGAGAAGACCAGCATTTCGCCCGCGCCGTTCACGCGCAGGAAATCGTCGCCTTCGCCCGGCTTTGTCAGCTTCACCCACTTGGCGAAATCCTCGATCTCCTTCTTCGCGTTCTGCGTGAACAGGTTGTACGCGATGCGCACTGTCAGTTCATTGTGCTTGGCCATGTCCATGATGACGGCATAGTCATCCGGATACGCCTGATAGCCGCCGCCCGCGTCGATGGCGCTCGTCACGCCGAGGCGGTTCAGCTCGCGCATGAAGTGCCGCGTCGAATTGCGCTGGTCCTCCGGCGCGAGCTTCGGGCCTTTGGCGAGCGTGGCATACAAAAGCCCGGCGTTCGGCCGCGCGATCAGCATGCCGGTCGGATTGCCGCGCTTGTCGCGCTGGATTTCGCCGCCGGGAGGATCGGGCGTGTCGTTCGTATAGCCGACCGCTCGCAGCGCCGCCGCGTTCAACAGCGCGCTGTCGTAGAGATGCAGGATGAAGACTGGCGTATCCGGCGCAATCGCGTTGATTTCGTCGAGCGTCGGGCCGCGGCGTTCGGCGAACTGGAATTCGTTCCAGCCGCCCACCACGCGCACCCATTGGGGCGCTGGCGTGCGGGCAACCTGCTTGCGCAGCATGTCGAGCGCATCCGACAGCGAAGGCACGCCGTCCCAGCGCAACTCCATGTTGAAATTCAGCCCGCCGCGAATCACGTGCAGGTGGGAATCGTTGAGTCCGGGGATGACCGTGCGCCCTTTGAGGTCGATGTGCCGCGTGCTGTCGACCGCGTGACGCATGACCGCGTCGCGCGGCCCCGACGCAACGACGCGCCCATTCGCGACGGCGAGCGCGTCGGCGAATGAGCGTTTGTCGTCCTGCGTGGCGATCTTGCCGTTGAAGAACACGACCTCGGCCGGCGTCGGCGCGGCAGTACTGGAATTCATGGCGATCCTCGTGAGGCGCGCTCCGCGTAGGGGTTTGACGCGCGGAGCCGTTCCTGGAAATACAGTCAGAATGCGAATTGCAGCGCGCATGCGGGACACCGCAGCGCATCGGTCGGAGGCGCCTGTCAGCCGCCTTCGCTCGCGTGCTCGCCGAGGATCGACTTCGCGTAACGCACGCCGATGCCGTATGCGCTGTGCGCCTTGAGGATGTCCATGCAGCCTTCGTAGGTCTCGCTGCGTGCCCAGTCGCGTTGCAGTTCGAACATGTACTGGAACGAGGTCATCGGTACCGCGCCGGCCTGGATGATGCGTTGCACCGCGCGTTCGTGTGCTTCCGGCGTGACGTCGCCGCACGCATCGGTCGGCACGTAGATCTCATAGCCTTCGTTGATCATCTGGATCGTCGGGAAAGAGACGCATACTTCCGTCCACAGCCCGGCGATCACGATCTTCTTGCGGCCGGTCGCCTCGATCGCCTTGCGAAAGTTCGCGTCTTCCCACGAGTTCATCGACGTACGATCGATCGGTCGATACTCGGGAAAAACCGATTGCACTTCCGGCACCATGTCGCCGCTGAAACTCTTGGCGGCCACCGTCGTCAGGATGGTCGGCACCTTGAAGAGCTTCGACGCCTTGGCGATCGCCTGCACGTTATGCAGGATCGTGGTGCGCTCGTGCGACATCGTTCCAAAGAACATCTGCGGCTGATAGTCGATGAGCGCCACGGCACATGAGTCGGGGGTCAAGAGTTCTTTCGGCATTGCAGGCTCCGTTTGGATGGACAGGGCAGTCTGGAAAGACACGCCGCGCTCGCTTGATCCGCGAGAAAAGCTGGAACCCAGTCTAGCGACGGGCTTTCACAGAGTCCTTGGCCGCCAACTTAATAGTTCTTAAAAAGAATGAGGCTGGTGGGGCAGAAGCCATTCCGCTCAGAACGCTTCATGTTGGCTAAAGGACTTTATGTGCGCCGCGTTCGTAGACTTGGACTTGCGGATCAGTGATTCACGTTGCCTGTACCGACACTTCAAAGGAACCGTCATGAAAGAACCACTTCAAGCAGCCGCGCAGACGCCTACCCGCCTGAGCGAAAGGTCGAAGGCGAGTTCGAAGCGGGTTCAGAAGAATTAAGCATTCTGACGTTGAGGGCCGCCGCCCGACCTGGCGCTTTCACGCACGGAGGTCAGCGCAATTGTCGTCAGCGCGAGAGGCGGCTCTCCCGCCTAAGCCGGCGTGCTGAACGATAGATCGATGCGCTTGCCCATGCGATTCGACTCTGCGATCTGGTCCATCAATTCATGCATCCGCAGCGCGTCTGCGAAAGTGGGCGCAAGCGTCGAGCCGGTCTTGACGTCACGCGCATGGGCGGAGTACAGGCTCGCCAACTCCAGAACGCTCGCCCCGAGTTCGCTGGGCGGCAGCCAGTCATAGTCCGACGGAATTGCCAGTTCGATCAGCGGCTGCCCATCGCCCCGCGCGATTTCGATGCGGTTGAAGGCGGCGCCGAAGCTGGTGGTGTTCGAGATTTTCAGGTCGCCCTTGCTGCCGGTAATGTCGAGTTGCACGCCGAAATTGTTGCGCTTTCCCGCCTCGATGTGGACCGCCAGCACGGCACCATTGGCGAAGGTCCCTGCGAGCACAACCTGGTCAGGGCTGGTGTGCGGCAGGGTTTCGCCCGTTTCCACCAGCGTGACTTCCCTGAACTGATTGACAGTCAGCGCCGACAAGCTCTGCGGATAGCCGACCATCGTGGTGAACAAGGCGTCCAGGAAGTGGCCGCCGTAGATCGACAGCAGGCTGGAGAAGTTCTCTTCGGGGATCGTGTAGTACAGCGCAGCAGGCCGTTCACGCTGAAAGTACTCGACGCTCACGTGCAGGCGCACCGAACGCACATCGCCGATCTCGCCGTGATCCAGCACATCGCGCACATGGCGGTAGCCCGGATTGAGGCGCCGTTGCAGACCGACGATCGTGCGCACGCCCGCCTTGTCGGCCAGCGCAAGCAACTCTTTGGACAATGCGGTGTCTGGCGTCAGAGGCCATTCACAGTAGACGTCCTTACCCGCCGCGATCGCGGCGCGGATGCCTTCTTCGTGCTGGAACGCAGGCGTCAACACGAGGACGAGATCGACTTCCGGATGCGATACCAGTTCCTGCAGCGAGGCCGCCGCATATTTGAATCCATGGCGCGCGACGAGCGCTGCCGCCTTTTCCTGGCTGCGGCTGTAGACCGCCGTCAGTTCGTATTCCGGCAGCAGTTTCAGTGAAGGCAGGTGTCCATATTCCGACCAATGGCCGAGCCCCACGACGCCCACTCTGATCTTGCCCGAGCCTGTAGCCCGCCTGACGATGCTGTTCACAAGAACTCTCCAATGTGCGGCTATGCAGACATCTGCGCAGCGACGTTGAAGATAGTAGGACTCGGGAGATTGGAGATAAACAGGCCTGGATTCCGATCATTTCGGACATTTTTGTCCGACGACGCGCCACACTCTCAGATTTTCAAATTCTGGCTGACGTAATCGATGAAAACACGCAGCTTCGGCGATGCGTAGCGGCTTGCGGGCCACAAGATCCAGAAGGTGACGATCTGGTCGATGAAATCGTCGAGCACGATTTGTAGCGCACCGCTCGTCAGCGCATCCCGCACGAGGAAGGTCGGGAGGAAGGTAATGCCCTTGTCCTGGAGCGCCAGGAAAGCCAGCACTTCAATGGTGTTGGCGACGAACGATTGCGGCAGTTCCGGCTCCGCTTCCGACGCCGCGAGCTGAAACGGCCACGGCTCCAGCTTGCCGCTGGCGGGAAACTTATGCAGCAGACACGCGTGTCGAACGAGTTCGGAAGGATGCGCGGGCAGGCCGTGCCGTTCGAGATAGCCGGGTGACGCGACCAATACTTGACCGCATGAACCGAGGCGCCGCGAGACCAGCCGCGAGTCGTGCTGCTCGCCCGTGCGTATGACCGCATCGAAGCCTTCCTCGATGATGTCCACCATGCGATCGGAGAGATCGACATCGAGTTCGATGTCCGGGTACTGCAGCATGAAGCCGTCGAGGGCGGGCATGATCAGCCCGGACAGCTGTGGCGTACTGATCCGCAGCCTGCCGCGCGGACTGCCGGCGGCATCGGACAACTCGGCTTCCGCCGCTTCGACTTCGCCGAGGATGCGCCGGCACCGTTCCAGGAACAACGCGCCTTCGGCTGTCAGCGTGATGCTGCGCGTGCTGCGGTGAAAGAGCCGCACGCCTAGCCGGTCCTCGGTGCGCGCAATGCTTTTGCCCACAGCCGACGACGACACCCCGAGCAGGCGCCCCGCCTCGGTGAAGCTGCGGGTTTCCGCCACCTGCACGAACATCGAAATACCGCTGAGGCTGTCCATGACTGCACCCCGAGGGCAGTTTGTTCGATAGACGGCGCGGGCGTCCTCGCCCGATTGAACGTATCGCCGACGCCGGTCGAGTTGTCGGACTAAGTTCGACAAACCCTGCTCCGCAATCCAACCCAGCCCGCCCCGATTACGGACATTATTGTCCTATATATTCGGAACCTTAGCCTATTTTTCTTATCCCGGTTCGTCCCTACACTGCTCCTCAAGGTCGAAAGGCCGCTGCTGATCGAAGATCACCAGCCACTCAATCTCGAGGAAATCATGTCCAAGCTTCATTCCGCAGTCAAAGTCGGTCCCTACGAATTTTCCCATCGCGTAGTGCTCGCGCCGCTCACCCGCATGCGTGCCGAAGAAGGCGCCAAGCCCGGCCCGCTGATGGCCGAGTACTACGCCCAGCGCGCCTCGGAAGGCGGTTTCCTGATCAGCGAAGCCACGATCGCCGCCCCCGACGGCAACGGCTACCTGGGCGCGCCGGGCCTGTACGACGACAACCAGATTGCCGGCTGGCGGCAAGTGACCGACGCCGTGCACGCCAAAGGCGGCCGCATCTTCCTGCAGCTGTATCACGCCGGGCGCCAGTCGCACAGCCAGTTGCAGCCGGACGGCGGCCAGCCGGTGGCGCCCTCCGCCGTGCTGCATGGCGGCGTCGCCTATACCGAAGCGGGCTGGATCCCGAACACGCCGAGCCGCGCGCTGACGATCCCCGAGATCGCCGGTCTGGTCGAGCGCTTTCGCACGGCCGCCCTGCGCGGCAAGCAGGCCGGCTTCGACGGCGTCGAACTGCATGCCGCCAATGGCTACTTGTTCGACCAATTCCTGCAGGACGGCAGCAACAAGCGCACCGACATCTACGGCGGCTCGTTCGAAAACCGCGCGCGCTTCCTGATCGAAGCGACGCAGGCCGTCATCTCGGTGTGGGGCAGCAACCGCGTGGCCGTGCGCCTCGGGCCGAGCGGCACCTGGGGCGACATGTCCGACAGCAACCCGGAAGCCCTGTTCGCCTACGTGGCGCAGGAACTGGAAAAGCTCGACCTGGCCTATCTGCACCTGATCGAGCCGCGCGTGCTGGGCAACGTCGACGACGACAGCAAGGATCCGAGCCCGGTCGCCGCTCAACTGATCCGCAAGCACTACAAGGGCATCATCATCGCGGCCGGCGGCTTCAAGGACCACTCCGCCGAAGCGATCCTGCGCGCCGGCGACGCCGACCTGGTCGCATTTGGCCGCGACTTCATCGCGAACCCGGACCTGCCCGAACGCCTGCGCCTTCAGTTGCCGCTGAATCCGTACGACCGCCCCACTTTCTTCGGCGGCACCGACGTCGGCTATACCGACTATCCGTTCCATAACGACGTCGCCGTCGCAGCGTAAGCGGAGCACATCACGACCTCCACGACCCAATCCACGTCCCTCGCGCCGTTGTACTGGCTGGCGCTGGGAACGTTCGCCGTCGGCACCGAGAGCTTCATGATTGCCGGCCTGCTGCCCGACATCGCCACGGACCTGCAGACCAGCATTGTCGCCACGGGCCAGCTAGTCACGGTGTTTGCGCTGGCCTACGCACTCAGTTCGCCGATCCTGACCGCCCTGACCGGCTCGTTTCATCGGCGCACGCTGATGATCGTGTCGCTGTCGGCCTTCGCGGCGGCGAACGTCATTGCCTGGGCCGCCCAGAACTATTGGGAGCTGATGGCGGCCCGCATCCTGTTGGCCGCGGCCGCCGGCCTCTATGTGCCCGGCGCAAACGCACTGGCCGGCGCCATTGCCGGTCCGGAGCGGCGCGGCACGGCGCTGGCCATCGTCAACGGCGGCATCACGATCGCGGTGGCCTTTGGCGTGCCCCTGGGCGCATTGATCGGCGACCGGCTCGGCTGGCGCATGACCTTCGCGGGTGTCGCCGCCCTGTCCGCTGTCGCCACGGCCGGCTTGCTGTTCGGCCTGCCGCGCACCATCGGCGCAGGATTGCCGACCGCCACGCTGCGCGAGCGTATCCAAGTCGCACGGCGGCCGGTCATCCTGATGACCTTGCTCGTCACCACGCTGTGGGCCATGGGCGCCTATGCGATCTATACGTACCTCGCGCTGTTCATCGCCAGGACCACGCCGTTGCATGGCGCGCAGATCGGCTATGTGCTCTTCACCTGGGGCGTCGCGGCAGCCATCGGCGTGTTCATCGGCGGCAAGGCGGTGGATCGTCTCGGCCCCGGCCGCGTGATCGTCCCGTGCCTGAGCGTGTCGATCGTCGCGTTCTCGCTGATGTCGGCGAGCGCGCACTGGCTGCCGGTCACGTTGGCGCTGGTGCCGATCCTGATCGGCGTGGTGGCCTGGGGCGTGGCTCACTGGTCCTTCTACCCCGCGCAGCAAGCAGGGCTGATCAATCTCGCCGGCCTGCGAGGCACGCCCATCGCCCTGTCACTGAACGCTTCGTTCATGTATCTCGGCTTTTCGCTCGGCGCCGCGCTGGGTTCGCTGACCTTGAGTTTCACCTCGGTGAGCGACCTTGGCTGGACCGCCGCCGCGTGCGAAGTCGCGGCGCTCGTCCTGACAGCCAGCATCGGCAAGCATCGGGTAAGGTCGCAAGAAGCGGCGGTCACGGCCGCATGAGGTATTGAACCGCGGCAGACGTTTGCCGCGGTTCATAGGGCGCTCATCGGCGACATCGTCAAGCCGGGAGAACGTCGTTTACACGCGTTGGATGCCCATGACGAAAGCGCTGGTGCCGGAACGGCCTGCTTCCTCCCGTCCCGGCAGCCCCGCCTCACACAAGGAGTAAGGACGACATGACTATCCCCAACCGTACTTTCACAATGGGCGGCGACACGGAAATCCGGCGGCTCGGATTCGGCGCGATGCGAATCACCGGCCCGGGTATCTGGGGCGCCCCCACCGATCGGGCCGAAGCCCTTCGCGTCCTGCGCCGCCTTCCCGAACTCGACGTGAATTTCATCGACACAGCCGACTCGTATGGGCCGAACGTGTCGGAAGAATTGATCCGCGAGGCGCTGCACCCCTATGGCGCCGGCATGCTCATCGCGACCAAGGCGGGACTGGCTCGCTCGGGCCCCGACCGGTGGACACCGCAGGGCCGGCCGGAGTACCTGATCGAGCAAGCCCATGGCAGCTTGCAGCGGCTTGGCATCGAACAAATCGGGCTGTGGCAACTGCATCGCATCGACCCGACGGTGGCGCGCGATGAGCAGTTCGGCGCCGTGCGCCATTTGATCGACAGCGGCGTGGTCCGCCATGCCGGCCTGAGCGAAGTCTCGGTGGCCGACATCAAGGCCGCGTCGAAATACTTCAAGGTCGCGACGGTGCAGAACCGCTTCAACCTGGGCGACCGGGGAAGCGAAGACGTACTCGACTATTGCACCGCCCATGGCATCGGCTTCATCCCCTGGTACCCGCTGGCTGCCGGCGAGCTGACCCGTCCCGGTTCGCTTCTCGACACCATCGCGCGCGACCATCAGGCGAGCGTCGGGCAGATCGCCCTCGCGTGGCTCTTGCAGCGCAGCCCGGTGATCCTGCCGATCCCGGGCACGTCACGCGTTGCGCATCTGGAAGAGAACGTGGCGGCCGCCGCGATCGCCTTGTCCGACCGCGAATTCTGCCAACTGGATCGCGCCACCGCCCAACGGCAGCAGAGCTAATGCATTCGAGACTCAAAGGATTGACGATGACCCAACTCTTTTCACCGCTTCAACTCGGCCCTTACACGTTGAAGCACCGCGTGGTGCATGCGCCGACCACGCGCCTTCGCGCCAACAGCGATGACAGTCCCAGCGAGATCATGCTGGAGTACTACAGGCAGCGCGCTTCCGCAGGTGGCCTGATCATCACCGAATCGACGCATGTGTCCTACGACAGCCGTGGCTACCTCGGTGCGCCCGGGATTTACGAGGACGCGCACATTCCGGGCTGGAAGAAGATCGCGGATGCTGTCCACGCGAAGGGCGGGCGCATTTTCATGCAGTTGGGGCACGACGGACGCCAGTCGCACGTCGACCTGACGGGCGGCGCGGCGCCGATCGCGCCGTCGGAGGTGCCGTTCGAAGGCGAGGCGTTGACGCACAAGGGCTGGGTGCCGGTTTCGATGCACCGCGCAATCGATATCGCTGAAATCCAGACTGTGATCGAGTACTACCGCAAGAGCGCCGAGCGCGCGCTGGCTGCCGGGCTGGATGGGGTTGAACTGCACTCGGCCAATGGCTACCTGGCGGACACGTTCCTGCAAGACGGCACGAACAAGCGTACGGATGCCTATGGCGGCAGCATCGAAAAACGCGCGCGCTTTCTGATCGAGGTGGTTACGGCGCTGGTGTCGGTGTGGGGGGCGAACCGTGTCGGCGTGCGGTTGTCGCCGAGTGGACAGTGGGGTTCGATTTCCGACTCGAATCCCGAAGCGACTTTTACCTATGCAGCAGGGGAATTGAACAGGTTTGGGCTGGCGTATCTGCATGTTATCGAGCCGCGTGTCAAAGGCATCGAAACGCTGGATGAAAATCAGCAGCCGGTGGCGTCTGCTCTGCTGCGTGGGGTTTTCGATGGGCCGATCATTGCCGCAGGTGGTTTCAATGGCGATAGCGCGGAGGAAATCCTGCGGAAGGGCGATGCCGATCTGGTCGCGTTTGGACGGTTCTTTGCTTCTAATCCGGATTTGCCGCGGCGGTTGCGGCACAGGTTTCCGTTGGCTCATTATGATCGGTCGAAATTCTGGGGTGGGACGGATGTGGGGTACACCGATTATCCGAGTTACCGGGAGCAGGAAAGCCGGCGGTGTGCTTGATGGTTGCGATGGGCGTTTGTGATTCAGAGAATCATTAACTCGCTTTTGCGTGGAGTTCGGAAAAGATGAACCATCGTTGCGGCAGGTGATGAGGCGAATGAGAACGCATTCCAGCGCGACCCGTGAAAAATCGACCGCAAGCCCTCCATATTTCCGCGAAGAAGCAGGATGCCCACAAGTCGATAACTGAACCGTCGGCGGTGGTTGGAACTGCTTCAGACACCAGTTGTTCGTCGGCCCGTGGGCCTTTGATCGCCCAGTGTATCGCCTATAGGCGGCGCGCCGCCACGCTGATCTTAATCGGAATGCGTGGATTTCCTGACCGCCGTTTTCGGAGAACCAACAAAAGTCCCGAAAGGTGCGTTCGCTAGTACCGCGTCAAAGTGGCGCACCAAGCGCTTTGGCTAACCTTATGATTTCAGCGACATCATCATCTCGCAACTTATCTATCAAAGCGATTTTGCTGCCCAAGCCGTTCAGTGATGTCCCCATGACGATACCCGTATTTTTGTCAGGATCAATCCAATATCTGTCGTGAAATTCCTCAGTTACGAATTCTTTGATCGTAGCGCCGGCGCGTAAGGCTTTAACTGCCGCATGCATCTCGACGCCAGTTTCGTTCTTTCTTCCATTAGTTACGAAAACAATTTCTTCCAAAACGCTCGAAAAACCAAAGAGGAGACTCTTGAATATGGCTGGCACATCGACGGTCTTTGACTTCCTATAAAAATAGGGATCAATAATAACAATCCTTTTCGCACCATCGAGGTGTGAAAGAAATTTAGCAATAACTTTTTCTATCTCATTAATTTTCATGGAGGGGGATGTGACATCCTCCACGGCAGTGGAAAAATGATACAGAGAAAAAAGCCCATGTTGAGCTATGTACTCAAGAAATTCATTTCTGAAATAGAGTACGGGCACCGGCAATTGACGAAAGTCGAATTTTTCAAGAAGGCCGGATTTATGGAGGAGGTCAGAAAATTCGACTAATGACGTTTTGTTTTTCGGTTCAATTTCGTAGATTTCGCCTGACACTGGTATCTCCGTTTGGTCGTAGGTTTAGGTATGCCCGAGGCTTGTGGTACAGGCACATTAAATGTGCCGCATAGTACCAATACTTGTTGAGTTGGTCCGGCGCCAAACTGACCGGAATGTCAACGATAGTCACATTCCAAGCGAAACCTGAATAAAACGATCGCCGCACACTGCCCACGACAGTCCGGATGGTGTCGTTGCGACGACTTCTATGGGTCTCGAAAGCGCGCACCGCCTGCAGTGAGCCCTGACATACGCGGCTATCAGCGTGGGAATGCCAGCAAAGCGACCTACAGCCGACTCCATGCTCATTACCTGAAAACCGGAAGCACGACCACTCCCCCCCAAGCCCACCGACCCATCACTGCATAAACACCCGCCAATCACCCCACCAACCCCTGCTCCGGAAACAAATGACAAAAAAACCGCCTGGTACCCGGCGTCAGGTTCCGCCCACGCGGTTGCAAAAGATCGGACTCTTCCACAAGCACCTTCGCATAGACAGCCTCATAAACCCGCTTCACCACGCCAGGCTCGACCATCTCGCGATCGTATCCCGGCGCGATCCCGATGAGCCGCCACCCCAGCGACTCGAACGCGAGCTGCACATGCGGAATCTTCAGCGTAGCCATCCCGTAGACCATCCCCATATCCATCCGCCGCGCAAGACACTCCGCCAGCGCGATGCACGACTGTCCCAACCGCGCCCCCCGATGCTGCGGCGCGATCACGGCAAGGCGTGCATAAAGCGCGAGCGTGTCATGATCGCGCTCGCATGAAAACAGGCCCGCGAGTTCCTCGCCCCGCCTGATCAGCACGACGAACACGTCCTTTTCCACCTCGCCCGCAAGCGCCACGTGCCGCGCGAGATAGTCCTCCCGCAGATAACAGCTCGCGCCGCCGACACTGATGTCCGGATACCACGCGGCGACCGACCCGACTACCCCCGCGATCTCCGCGCGCCCGAGCCATTGAAACCGATAACCGGCCGGTAGTGCCACCTCGGCGGTCATCTCATCGACGCTCATCCACTTCATCACGCTGGCTCTTCCTGTTGCAGATCGAGTTCATCGGCCATTTGCCGGCGCAGTGCAAACTTCTGGATCTTGCCTGTCACGGTCATCGGGAAGCTGTCGACGAATCTCACATAGCGCGGCACCTTGAAGCGCGCGATACGGCCGCGGCAAAACTCGCGGAACTCTTCGGCGCTGGCTTCCATCCCGGCACGCAGCACGATACACGCGCACAGCTCCTCGCCGTACTTCGGATCGGGAACACCGACGCACTGCACGTCCCTGACCTTCGGATGCCGGAACAAGAACTCCTCCACTTCGCGCGGATAGATGTTCTCCCCGCCGCGAATGACCATGTCCTTCGACCGGCCGACGATCCGGCAGTAGCCCTCCTCGTCGAGGATGGCGAGGTCTCCGGTATGCATCCAGCCGTCCGCATCGATCGCTTCGGCGGTCTTTCTTTCATCGTCCCAATAGCCTTGCATCACCGAGTAGCCGCGCGTCAGCAACTCGCCCGTTTCGCCACGATTCACCGTCCGGCCGAGTTCGTCGACGATCCTGACCTCCACGTGCGGCTGCACGCGTCCCACCGTCGAAATGCGCCGCTCCGGCGGATCGTCGACGGAACTCTGGAACGAGATCGGCGCCGTCTCGGTCATCCCGTACGCGATCGTCACCTGCCGCATGTTCATCCGGTCAATGACCCGCTTCATGACTTCCACCGGGCACGGCGACCCGGCCATGATGCCGGTGCGCAGGCTCGACAGGTCGTAGTCCCCGAACGCCGGATGATCGAGCGCTGCGATGAACATCGTGGGCACGCCGTGCAGCGCCGTGCATTTTTCGGCCTGTATCGTCTGCAGGACCGCTTCGGCATCGAAGCCCTCGCCGGGAAAGACCATCGTCGCGCCGTGCGTCACGCAGGCGAGATTGCCCAGCACCATGCCGAAGCAGTGATAGAGCGGCACGGGAATGCACAGGCGGTCGGCCTCGGTCAGCTTCATCGCCTCGCCGACGAAAAAGCCGTTGTTCAGAAGGTTGCGATGCGTGAGCGTCGCTCCCTTGGGCGCGCCCGTCGTGCCGGATGTGAACTGGACATTCACCGCGTCGTCGGCGCTCAGCATCATGCCGAGCACGTCGAGTTCGTGGAGTTCGCGCTCGGTGGCGGGCGTCGTGAGATCGTCGAAGTTCAGCATGCCGTCGCTCGGCGAAGGCCCCAGGCGAATCACCAGTTCGAGCGCCGGCAGGCGTACCGACAGCAGCTTGCCCGGCGCGCAAAACGCGAGTTCGGGCGCAACGTCGCGCAGGATCGCGAGGTAATCGGCGTCCCTGAAGCCCGGCGCCAGGATCAGCGCGCGGCACGCCACTTTGTTGAGGGCGTGTTCGAGTTCCTCCTGGCGGTAAGCCGGGTTGACATTGACGAGGATCAGCCCCGCCTTCGCCGTGGCGAACTGCGTGAGGACCCACTCGGCGCAGTTCTGCGCCCAGATGCCGATGCGCTCTCCCGGCGCGAGACCGAGACGGTTCAGACCAGCGGCCAGGTTGTCCACGCGCTGCGCGAACTCGCGATACGTCCAGCGAACGCCCTGATGCGCGACGACCAACGCGTCGCGCTCCGCGTGCCGCCGCGCGATCGCATCGAAAAAGGCGCCGATCGTCTCGTCGATCAGAAGCACATCCGCCGCGCCATGTACGTGGCTCTGGTTCATTTGCATTGCTGCTCCGCGTTCAGAAGTCGTCGGTGACTTGCGAATAAGCCGCACCCGGATTCGCGTGCGCCGCTGGCCGGATCGGGTCCCAGATACTGCCGACGTCGTCGCCGCTCAGTTCATGGGTGACGTCGCCCTGTTTGCGTTCGCTCGCATCGAATTGAACCGGGCGGCCATCGTAGGCCACCTGCGTCACGCCGTCGTCATTGACGATGGCGCCGATGCCCTCGTCCATCGGCATCGCAATGGCGGACCCTCGCGGCCACGCTGTTTCGCACGCACTGCGGCATTGGCCGGTGTGGCTTGCGGGGGCGTCATTGCGGTACACGTAGGCGGCCACGCCGTCGATCGCCGACACCACGTCGGCGCCCGGCGCGGCGCCCATCAGACTCAGTCCCAGGGCTGCCGCGCCGATAAACATTGATTTGCTCATCACACACTCTCTCGAATCGGATTCACGATGGACGCAAGCGGCACCCGAGACCCGACAGCGCGTTTTGCGAGCGCCCTCTGATGCGAAAGACGTGCCAGGTGGGCTCACGAGAGCGGCATGCATCGCCGCCGGCCTTGCGGCGCAAGGCTCCGCGACGATCCGATGCGGCGCGCCGTCGCGGCGGCCAGGCTCACGCGGGGCCGTGCATTCACGGCGAGCTTCGGGAGATTCCCGAAATATCGGGAACGTTCAGGGGGTCTTGCGATTGATGGCCAGGCGCTTCATGCGGGATTCGAGCGTGGTGGGCTTGAGCCCCAGGCGCTCGGCGGCACCCGACTTGCCGCTCACGCGCCAGCCGGTTTCCTCGAGCACCCTGAGGATATGCAGGCGCTCCGCTTCCTCCAGCGTCAGCGGACTGCTGTCGGCGCGTCCGGCTTCCGCTGTCGTCGGCGTCGTCGGCGTCGGCGGTGACATCGGCACGGCGGCAGCGGCCGCATCCCTGAACCAGTCGCCGAGCGCCAGTTGCGTGCCTTGCGTCAGGATCACCGCGCGCTCGATCACGTGCTGGAGTTCGCGCACGTTGCCGGGCCACCGGTAGCCTTCGAGCACGGCCAGTTGCCCCTCGGACATCGCGTCGATGTGCTTCCCGTACTTCGCCCCGAAGCGCCGCACGAAGTGCGCGGCGAGCGCGGCGATGTCGGCGCGACGCTCGCGCAGCGGCGGCAGCGCGACCGGAAAGACGTTCAGGCGATAGTAGAGGTCGGCGCGAAAACGCCCGGCCGCAGCTTCGTCGGCGAGACTCCGGTTGGTCGCCGCGACGATGCGCACATCCACCTTCTGCGTGCGCGTGCCGCCGAGCCGCTCGAACTCGCCGTCCTGCAGCACGCGCAGCAGCTTCGCCTGGAGGTCGAGGGCGAGTTCGCCGATCTCGTCGAGGAACAGCGTGCCGCCATCGGCGAGTTCGAAGCGCCCGGCCTTGCGCGCCAGCGCGCCCGTGAACGCGCCCTTCTCGTGTCCGAACAACTCGCTCTCGATGAGACTCGCCGGCAGTGCCGCGCAATTCAGCTTCACGAGCTGCCGGCTCGCGCGCGGACTCATGCGATGGATCGCGTGGGCGATCAGTTCCTTGCCCGTGCCGGTCTCGCCGCTCACGAGCACCGATGCATCCGTGCAGGCAACCTGGCGCACCTGCTCCATGACGTGGCGCAATCCTTCGGGGCCGATGAGTTCCTCGTCGGCCTGCGCTTCACGCAGCTCTTCCCGCAGGCAGCGGTTCAGTCCGCGCAACTGCCCGACCTCCGCCTCCGCTCTCCTGCGCTCCTCGATGTCCCGCAGGATCAGCGTGTAGATCGCCTTCCCTGAGGCGTCCGCCCATGAGAGGGTCGCTTCGATCGCGAATGCGTCGCCATCGGCGCGCACGGCGCTGTACCCCTCGGGCACCCACACCGGTGCTTGCGGGCGTTGTCCGCGCATGTAGTCGCCGAGCAGCCGGCACAGCGGCTCCGAAAGGAACCGGTTGCATGGCTTGCCGAGGGCTTCGCCCGCCACGCCGCGGAACACGCGCTCGGCCGCCCGATTGAACAACGTGACGCAGCCGGCTTCGTCGAGCGCGATGATGGCGTCCATCGCCGATTCGATGATGCGCGAGAGCCGTTGCTCGCTTTCCGCGAGCCGCGCCGCGAGCCGCCTGAGTTCGAGATGCGTGCCGACGCGCGCCAGCACTTCCTCGTGCTGGAACGGCTTCGTGATGTAGTCGACGGCACCGAGTTCGAGGCCCCTCACCTTGTCGACGGTGTCGGTCAGGGCGCTCATGAAAATCACCGGTATGTCGCGGGTCGCGGGGTTCGCCTTGAGACGCGCGCAAGTCGCGAAGCCGTCGAGCCCGGGCATCATCACGTCGAGCAGGATCAGGTCGGGCGCGGCGTACTCGATCGCCTCCAGCGCGCTCTCGCCGTCCTCTGCGACCGATACCGAGCAACCGTTGGCGCTCAGCAGGTCGAGCAGGATCGACAGGTTGGCCGGAATGTCCTCGACCACGAGGACCAGCGGCTGCGGGTCCGCTGCCGAGGACATGGTGCGGTTCATGGCCCGGTTCATGGCTCGGTTCGCGGCTCGTCCGCGAGACGCTTGAGCCAGCGGCGCAGTTCCTTCATCCGATAAGCTTCCCCGAGCTCGCGCAGGTGAGCGGCGAACGGCGCGTGCGCACGGTCGCGCTCGGCCAGCGCGTTCGTTTCGTGCAGCAACTGCCTGACGTCGCCACGCGACGCGAGATCGAGCAGGCGTCGCAGGTCCGCGGAAGGCGGCGCGGCGATCAGCGCGGCGCGCTCCGGCGGGGGGTTCGCGCCGTCGCTGGCGGCATACAGCACCGTGAGTCCGAGACGTCCGCACAGCAGCTCGATCAGCTTCTCCTGACGAAACGGCTTGGGGACGAATTCGTCGGCGCCGGACTCGATGCAGCGCGCGCGATTGTGCTCGAACGCGCTGGCGGAAATCGCGAAGATGACCGTGCCCGAAAGCGCCGGCAGCGCGCGAATGCGGCGGGTTGCCGCCAGCCCGTCGAGGCGCGGCATGCGCATGTCCATCAGGATCGCGTCGGGCACGAGGCGCATGGCCGCGTCGATGGCGGCTTCGCCGTCGGGCGCCTCGTGCACGTCGAAGCCGAGCGGCGCGAGCAGGTCGCGAAGCAGGCTCCGGCCTTCCGCTTCGTCGTCGACCACGAGGACGCGCCGGCGCTCGCCCGCGATGCCGGTCGCGATCCGGGTCGCGTCCACCGGCGCCTCTGCCTCGACCGGTGGCAGGTCCAATTCGAACCAGAAGCGGCTGCCCTCGCGCGGCGTGCTCGCGACCTGGAGCACGCCGCCCATCAGGTTCACGAGCCGCTTGCTGATCGCAAGTCCAAGCCCGGTTCCGTCGATCACCGTGGCAGGGTCGCGCACCTGATGAAACACGTCGAATATTTCGGACAGATGCTCGGGACGAATGCCAATCCCGGTGTCCTCGACGAGAAAGCACAGGCGCCCTTCGTTCAGCCCCGTCTTCAGGACGACGCCGCCCTGCTGCGTGTACTTGATCGCGTTGTCGAGGAGATTCGTGAGCACCTGCCGCAAGCGGCGCTCGTCGCCACGGATCACCCGCGGAATGTCCGACCACTGCGCCGTGGTGAACGAGAGGCCCTTTGCCTGCGCGCGGCTTTTCACCATCCCGGCGATGCTCGCGAGCAGGCGGTGCAGATCGAAGTTGTCCGCGACGACATCCAGCGTGCCGGCCTCGATCTTCGCCATGTCGAGGATTTCGTCGATGAGTCCCAGCAGATGTTCGCCCGACTGCTGGACCACGGTGAGCGCCTTGCATTGCCGTTCGTTGAGTTCGGCTTCGCGCCGCAGGAGCTGCGCATAACCGAGCACGCTGTTGAGCGGCGTGCGCAACTCATGACTCATGTTGGCGAGGAATTCGGACTTCGCGCGGTTCGCGGCCTCTGCCGCCTCCTTCGCGCAGTTCAGCTCGGACTGCGCGCGCTTTCGCTCGGTGATGTCCCGCACCGTGGCGGTCACGAGTTGCGGGCCGCCGGCCACCGGCGTCACCGAAATCTCGACGGGAAACTCCGTCCCGTCCGAACGCAGGGCCGGCACCTCGATGCGCCTGCCCAGCAACGGTCCAACGCCTGTGGCGAGATAGCGCGCGAGTCCACGGCGGTGCGCATCGCGCAAGGTCGGCGGGATGATGAGGGCGGCGAGTTCGCGTCCGATCACGTCGTCGCGCCGGTATCCGAAGGTGCGCTCGGACGCCGGGTTGAATTCGATGACGCGCCCGTCGGGATCGATGCTGATGATGCAGTCCATCGACGCATCGAGGATGCCGCGCAAGCGGGCTTCGCTCTCGCGGCGGGCCGCTTCGGCGCGCTTCCGCTCGCTGATGTCGATGACACTGCCGCGCACCAGCCGGCGCGCCGCATCGGGCAGGCGCACGAGCCTGACCTCGCAGGGAAAGAGCGCGCCGGCCAAGTCGACATGCCACCATTCGAACACCGGCGCGCCGCCGTCGAGCGCTTCCTCCACCTTTTCCAGCGCCGCCTCGGCCGACAGGCGTCCATCGGGTTGCCGCTCCGGACTCAGCTCGACAGGACCGATAGAGAGGAGCGCGTCCCGATCGCGGCCATAGAGCCGCGCGGCCTGCTCGTTCGCCTCGACGAAGCGCAGCGTATCGACGTCGAGCAGCGTGATCGCGTCGGGCGAATACGCGAGCATCGTGGAGAGGCGCTGTTCGCTCGCGCGAAGCGCCTGCTCGGTGCGCATGCGCTCGCTGATGTCGATGACGCTGCCGCGCACCAGCCTGCGGGTCGCGTGCGGCAGGCGCACGAGGCGGATCTCGCACGGCACGAGCGCGCCCGATGCGTTGAGATGCATCCATTCGAAGACGGGCGTGCCGCCGTCGAGCGCGCGGTCGATCATCTCGCTGCGCGCCTCGCTCGAAATGCGGCCATCGGGCTGGCGCTCCGGGCTGAGTTCCACCGGGTCGACCGAGAGCAGCGCTTCGCAGTTCCGGCCAAAGAGGCGCGCGGCCTGTTCGTTGGCCTGCACGTAGCGGTCGGAGTCGGCATCGAAAACGAGAATGGCATCGGGCGCATAGGCGACGAGCGTCGCGAGCCGTTGCTCGCTCTCGCGCAGCGCCTCCTCGGCGCGCCTGCGATCGTCGCGCTCGACGGCCAGCGCGATCAGGTTGGCGAGCGCGATGCCGAACAGGCGGTCTTCGGGCGTCCAAGGTGTGGGCGGCCCGACCTGCTCATGGCACAACACGCCGTCGATCCGGCCATTCAGATAGACCGGTGTATCCAGCATCGCGGTCACGCCGAGCGGCGTGAGATAGCTGGTCGAGAATTCACGGGTTCGCGGGTCGGCATGCGCGTCGTCGGCGACGATGGCGTCGCTGGTCGCCAGTGCCTGAAAGTAGGCCGGAAATAGCTCGGCCTGCAATTGCGCACCGGCGCTGTGCCGGTCGACGCTTGCCTCGTAGAGATCGAGGCAGTGGATCGCCGAGCGCGCCTTCGTGTAGCGCCAGAGGCTGACGCGCTCGACACACATCAACTCGGCGGCCGTCTCCATGATGTACTGGATCGTCTGCTCGAGATTGTCGTTCTGGTAGACGTCGATGCGGGTGAGCGCGGCGAGCGCGGCCTGCCGTTCGAGCAGGCGCTCACGTTTTGAACGCAGCGCGGAGAGTGGCCCTGGAGTCGTCACCGTCGTTCCTCTGAGGCTTTGGACAACGCACCATGGATGACGGGCTCGCTTTGCCGACGCTTCAAGACCGCCCGGGCCGGGACTGCGCCGGGCGGCGCACGACGATGCTGTCAAACGCGGTTCCGCTGCTACTCTACACCGCTGATAACAGTTTGACATGTGGCTGTGGACGTATCGAAAGCCAGGCGGCGTGCGTTTCGCAGCAAGCGCCTACTACATGCACGCCACGACCCGGAGCGCCAGCGCTCACCCTTTGTCCGATGCGAGATGGCGCTTCGCCTCGGCGGCGATATGCGCGGGCGTGATGCCAAAATGTTCATAGAGCGCCTCGGCGGGCCCCGACGCGCCAAAGCCCGGCATCCCGACGAACCCGCCGCGCTCGCCGAGATAGCGGTCCCAGCCGAAGCGCACGGCCGCCTCCACCGCGACGCGCACCGTGCCCGCGCCAAGCACGGACATGCGGTACGCAGCGTCCTGTTCGTCGAAGATTTCGCAGCACGGCATCGATACGACGGCGGTCGGGATGCCTTCTTCCTGCAGGCGCGTACGCGCCGCGAGTGCGAGCGCGACTTCCGATCCGGTCGCGATCAGCGTGACGCGGCGCCGGTCGCCATTGGCTTCCGCGAGCACATAGGCGCCCCGCTGCGAGAGGTTGCCGTCCGCGTGCGTCGTGCGCACCGTGGGCAGCGCCTGGCGCGCGAAGACGAGCGTGCTGGGACCGCTTCGATGTTCCAGCGCGAGCGTCCAGCATTCGGCGGCTTCGACGGCATCGGCGGGACGGAACACGCGCATGTTCGGCATCGCGCGCAGCGACGCGAGGATCTCGACCGGCTGATGCGTCGGCCCGTTCCTGCCGACGCCGATCGAATCGTGGCTGAACACGAATTTCACCGGCAGGCCCATCAGCGCGGCCATGCGCATCGCGGGCCGCTCGTAGTCGGAGAACGCGAGATAGGTAACGGCGAGCGCGATCACGCCGCCGTGCGCCGCCATGCCGTTCGCCATCGCGCCCATCAGATGCTCGCGCACGCCGCAATGCACGTAGGCGCCGCCGCGCTCGCTCGCGGTGAACGCCTGCAGGCTGCGCTTATGGCCGGTCGGCGCTTCGAGATCCGCGCAGCCGACCATGCGTTCCGGCAGGTACGGCACGAGCAGATCGTTGATTTCGCCGGAGATCGTGATGCCGGCCTGCGCCTCACCCGACTCCGCCGCTTCGACCGCGCGCCGCCGATAGGCGTCCAGCACGTCACGCCAGCCGTCGGGCAGACGGCCCGCCTGAATGCGCTCGAATTCGGCGCGCGCCCCGGCCGGCAGCGCGGCCACGCGTTCCTGCCACGCGCGGTACTCGCCTTCGTTGCGCCGTCCCGCGCCGCGCCATTCATCGAGCACGTCGGCGGGCACTTCGAACGGCGCGTGCGGCCAGCCGAGCGCGGTGCGCGCGGCGTCGGCGTCCGCATCGAAGAGCTTGCCGCTATGGCCGCCGCGCTGCCCCTGCAACCGGGCGATGCCGCGCGCGATCACGGTGCGGCACGCGATCATCGAAGGGCGCGGGTCACGGCGCGCGATCACGAGCGCCGCCGATACCGCTTCGAGATCGTGGCCGTCCACTTCGATCACATGCCAGCCCGCGACGCGAAAGCGCGCGCTCACGTCCTCCGAGATCGAGAGCGACGTGCTGCCGTCGTCGGTGATCTGGTTGTCGTCCCAGCAGAGGATCAGCTTGCCGAGTTGCAGATGCCCCGCGAGCGAGATCATCTCCTGGCCGATGCCTTCCTGCAGGCAGCCATCGCCGACGAACGCGTACGTGTAGTGATCGACGATGCCATCGCCGAAGCGCGCGTTCTGACAGGCCTCCGCCACCGCCATGCCGAATGCGTTGGCGATGCCCTGCCCGAGCGGTCCCGTCGTCACTTCGATGCCGAGTGCCGGATCGAACTCGGGATGACCCGCGCAGTGCGAACCCATCTCGCGGAACGACTTGAGCGCATCGAGCCCGAAGTGCGGGTAGCCGGTCAGGTACAGCAACGCATACAACAGCATCGAGCCGTGACCGTTCGACAGGACGAAGCGGTCGCGGTCGGGCCATTGCGGATCGGCGGGATTGAACTTCAGATGGCGCGTGAACAGCGCCGTCGCGATTTCGGCCATGCCGAGCGGCACGCCCTGATGGCCTTCGCCGGCGCGCACGATGGCGTCGATGGCGAGGAAGCGGATGGCATCGGCGAGCGGCCGGGCCTTGTGAATTGACATGACGCATCGCTCCTTTGGGGTGGGGGGGGTGTTGGGGGTTTACACCGTCTGATGTTTCTGCGCTTCTATGGAACTTGCTTTGTTTTTGGTTTATTTGCTCTGCCCCTGTCCGGGGCGGGACTCACTTTCTTTGCTGCTGCAAAGAAAGTAAGCAAAGAAAGCAG
>NZ_FCON02000090.1 GCF_001544535.1 Caballeronia choica
CCGCCCCAACTGCTTCATCGATCGAGGAACGGCCGCAGTTTGTCGGCACGGCTCGGATGCATCAGCTTTCTCATCGCCTTGCTTTCGATCTGACGAATCCGCTCGCGGGTCACGTCGAACTGCTTGCCGAGTTCTTCAAGCGTGTAGTCCGACGCCGTGTCGATACCGAAGCGCATGCGCAGCACCTTCGCCTCACGCGGCGAAAGCGCGTTGAGCGCGTCGTCGATCGCTGCGCGCATGTTGGCATGCACGGCGGCGTCCGCCGGGGAAGCCGCGCTCGCGTCCTCGATCATGTCGCCGAGCGTCGCGTCGGCATCTTCACCGACCGGCGTCTCGAGCGAAACCGGCTGCTTCGCGATCTTCAGGATGCCGCGGATTTTCTCTTCCGGCATTTCCATGCGCTCGGCCAGCACGGACGGGTGAGCTTCCTGTCCAGTCTGTTGCAGGATTTCACGCGAGATGCGGTTCAGCTTGTTGATCGTCTCGATCATGTGCACCGGCACGCGAATCGTGCGCGCCTGGTCCGCGAGCGAACGCGTCACGGCCTGGCGTACCCACCAGGTCGCGTACGTCGAGAACTTCCAGCCTCGGCGGTATTCGAACTTGTCGACCGCTTTCATCAAACCGATGTTGCCTTCCTGGATCAGATCCAGGAACTGCATGCCTCGGTTCACGTATTTCTTCGCGATCGAGATCACGAGACGCAGGTTCGCCTCGATCATTTCGCGCTTCGCCTGCCGCATCTTCGACTCGGCCGCCATCATCTGGCGGTTGATCTTCTTCAGTTGTTGCAGGGGCAGCGCGACGCTCGCTTCGATGTCGATGAGCTTTTGCTGTTCGGCCTGGATCGCGGGCAGACTGCGTTCGAGCGCCGCGCCGAATTCGCGCGACGACGTTGCCGCCGCCGTCTTCGCGGTCCAGCCGAGATCGGTCTCGTGTCCCGGGAACGACTCGACGAACTTCTCGCGCGGCATGCCGCAGCGATCCACCGCGATTTGCAGGATGCGCCGCTCGACCGCGCGCACTTGCGCGACCTGCTGCTGCACATCGGCGCAGAGGCGGTCGATCGTGCGCGCGGTGAAGCGAATCGGCGCGAGCTCGCGCTGGATCTCTTCGCGCACGCGCGCAAACGCTGCCACGCCCTTCTCGTCCGTCGCGCGGCCGCGCGGCATGTGCTCGGCCAACTCGCGCACACGCGCGAAGATTGCGAGGCTGTCGCTCGCGAGCTGCTTCAAACGCGCTTCATTCGCTTTGGTCGAATCGGCGGCTTCGAGATCGCTATCGTCGTCGCTGTCGGTATCGTCGGAATCGGTCGTTTCGGTATCGACATCGGCAGTCGCCGCGGTATCCGTCGCGGACGCCGAGGCCGACAATTCTTCTTCGCCGCCTTCTTCATTCAGGCCGTCGACGAGTTCGTCGATGCGCAACTCCCCTGCTTCGACCTGTGCGGCGTTGGCGAGAATGGTCGCGACCGTGGCGGGACATGCCGCGATCGCCTGGATCATTTCGTGGAGGCCGTCTTCGATGCGCTTCGCAATCGCAATTTCGCCGGCGCGCGTGAGAAGTTCGGTCGCGCCCATTTCGCGCATGTACATGCGCACGGGATCGGTGGTGCGGCCGAACTCGGAGTCGACCGTCGAGAGCGCGACTTCCGCTTCCTCGTCGGCCTGGTCGTCCGAAACGGCAGCGGGCGCCGCGTCGTTCAGGAGCAGCGTCTCGGCATCGGGCGCCTGCTCGTAAACCGCCACGCCCATGTCATTGAACGTGCTGACAATGGTTTCGATCGCCGCTGTCTGCGCGAAGTTGTCGGGCAAGTGATCGTTGATTTCCGCGTGGGTCAGGTAACCGCGCTCCTTGCCCAACTGGATGAGTGCGCGCATCTGGCGCTGCCGCTCTTCGTCCTGCAACGCCGTGGACGCGGCGTCCAACGGCAGCAAGGCTGCGGCAGCCTTGCCCTTCGACGCGCGCCGGGCCGGGGTTTTCCGCGCGGATGCGGCCGTGTCTGGCCCTGAATCTTCCCGATCAAAACTTGCCATACATTCTCCTGGACAGGTTTGCTCGGCGACGGCGAGACCGGTGGCTACAGGCATCGCGGCCTGCGCCACGCAACTTCACGGCGCAAGCACCCACGACTTTGTAGGATCGCAGCGAGCAAAGAACGCGACCCACTCACATGCGCGGGCCGGTTTGAAACTGTGCGCAAATCGCGCAACCTTTAATTATAGGCGCACTTGTTGCGTCGCAGCAATAAAAATTTAATCGGCGACGGTTAACAAGGGTTTCGAGGCAACCTTGGGTCGGCAGATTTTTGGTGCCGCCCTCCCCCGAAGCTCGTTTATTCCTGCAATCGGGCGTTCTGCGGAAACATCGCGCGGCGGGCGTCGCCGTCCATCTCCGTCTTGAATTGATGTGCCGTGCGGAGCGCTTCCGCACGCACGGCGGCCGGACGTGCGTTGATCTCATCCAGCAGGCGCTTTACGTGCGGCAATTTGTCCCATGCGTCGGCGCCAAGCACGAACGGCACCGCGCGAGCCCAGCCCCATACCGCCATATCGACGATCGTGTATTCGTCGCCGAGCATGTAGCGATGCTCAGCGAGACGCGCGTCGACGATGTTCCAATGCCGCCAGGCCTCGAAGTCGTATCGGTTCACCGCGTAATCCTTCGGCGCCGGCGCAAAGTGCTTGAAGTGAACGGCTTGTCCCGAGTATGGACCGATTCCGCTCGCGACGAACATCAGCCATGAATACATTTGGGCGCGCATGGCGGGCGTGTCGGGCGGCAGGAAGCGACCCGTCTTTTCGGCGAGATACAAAAGGATCGCGTTGCTGTCGAAGACGGTCGCGTCGCCGTCGACCAGGGCCGGAGTCTTTGCGTTGGGATTCACCGCGATGAAGGCGGGAGCATGCTGCTCGCCCTTGCGGGTATCGACGGGTACGAGTTCGTATGGCAAGGCGGTTTCCTCAAGCATCAAGGCGACTTTCGCGGGGTTCGGAGACGGATGGAAGTAGAACTTGATCATCGAGCGTGCCTGTTTTGGAAAGGTGGGGGAATTTGGGCGGGTTGGGTTCGGATTGGGTGCGGTTGTTCCTAGAGACATGGTCGCACTGTTTCGGTCCACGGATGCGGCGTAGATGGCTTCACGAACCCGAAATGTGGCGGATGGAGATAGACATCGCGTGAACTTGTTCGATATGCGGGTCGGGCGGCGTGCAGCAACTGTCCTTGGCAATCGTCACGCCGACGATATCGTTACCCCAATGGTGTCGGGACTTCGCTGATTTTCTGCATAGCTGCATAGGTTAGGTTCGGATGTCTTAGCATGCGACACGCTGCATGGGCGCTACGTCTTTATCGCGATAAGGCGACCGGTGCCCGGCGCACCCGGAATTCCTGTCTGCGACACGTCGATCCAGTATGGGTTTGATTCTGCGGTATCGGATGACAAGGCATGCCGACGACCGACCATTCTTTGAAATCTAACTCAAACACGGGTCCGATTTGGGGCTTTTCAGCGAGCGTACGATTCTTGTTTCCATTCTGTTTTTCTTGGAAGCGGCTTTGCGTGAGCGCCGGCATTTTGGGTTGCTATTTCCGGTTGGCTTGCAGCGCCGGGTTGCCTCGGAATAGTCGGGGACGCTTGAGCGAAGTTTCCGCTTCGCAAGTGGGACAGCATTGCCTCGTGATGCTACGGTCCTGATCTTGATCAGGAGTGCGCTTTGACAGTGCACCTTATGAGATTGAGAATTTGCGAACTGACATAGTGGTTTCGATGTGCAGACTACGCCCGCGATACGTGTTGTGGATGGGGCAAATTGAGCCAATTGAGTTTCAGAAAGGTTCACCTATGTACAGCTTCGATATATTAAATTTGGATAACTAACTGTACCTCCTTAGAAGGCGATCTCGGAATGCTGATGCTGGCTTGGAGGAGGTATTGCATGTTAATTGCTGGTTCGCCATGAAGGCCGCTGATCCGGATGTTCGCGGCGACTCGTGTGGGCGCCTGGAGTGTCCGGATTCGGACCTTCGACATGGCAGGAGTCGGTGGCTTGGACCACGGACGCGGCCGGGGTTGCCACAAGATCGCAAGTCGACTCATGCAAATGCAAACCTCGGTCTCAGCGCTCGTTGTTATGCTCACTTGCGCGGGCCGAGCGTGCGGCGAAAAACGGGTTCGCCAGCGCATGCCAGTCGCAGGAACCGCTTCATGTCGATCAAGCGTTGATCGATTGCCTCCGTTCGGACGGGTTTGGTCAGGTTCATATCATTCCGAATAAGGGATGTCGCAACTGACGCGATTCGCCCTCCCCCTTTCAACGAAAACTCCGATTCCCGTTCTGGCGTTGCAGGCGCGATGCGCCCGCTTTCCAGGGCATCCACGAATTCAGCAGACCAGTTCCCGACGCGAATACGTGGCGTCGACTCTCGGTGATCATGCACCGCGATTTGAGCCGCGTCTTCCGACACCTCAAACCGACGGCCGTTCGAGGCATCGAAAAAGACCTGACCGGTGTGTCGCGCGACGATGGCATCGATTAGCGCGGCGCGAACCCGGGTGGTGTCGGCCTTTGCCTGGGCGGCGTGTTTGCTTCGAATCTGATGCCCGAAGTCGACAGGCGAGCGAAGTAGGGCGCGGAGATAGTTGATCGGACGAGTCGCTTTCTGCAGATGAATCCATGTGGCTTCAACCACGTCGGAGAGTCGTTTGAGGTTGAGCTTCGCTTCACGCATCAATCGAAAAATCAAAAATTCATGAAAACCCAAGCTCAACAGGCGCTGGAGGTCCGCAGGCAGTCGTGCTGGTTGTCTCTTTTGATTAGTAGGGTATAGATCCTTATATATAGCGCCGTCTGCCACGGTGGCAGACGGGGGCGTGAAAAAGCACGGTGCTTCGGCGAAGGCGGTTTCGGGCACAGGACAAGAACCCGCGGTCAAAGACTCGCTGCTCGACTCATTCACCAATCCTAGAAGCGTGGCTGCCTTGTCCGTGAGGTGCAGGTACGCGCGCCCGAAGAGACCGGCGTCGCCGTGACGCTTTTGGGGCGGTCTCACGATGAATCCGCCAGTTTCGAGATCGTCGAGGCTGCGATAGAACGTGCGCATGGATTGCAGAGCGCGTCCAGTGAGCAGTTCGCGCCGGGCAAAGATGGCGGCGAATGGGCGGTTGGCATCCACGGTACGAGCAAGGGCTGCAAGTAGTGCCCGCGCTCGCGCGGGCAACGCTGCGACGTGGTTGGCCCGATGAGCGGCGCGGAAAATGATCCAGGGAAGGTTGGATCGATCGCAGGCGTATTCCTCGAATGCCGAGTGATCGTTATCAAAGCTGTCCGGATTCGATGGGCGAAGACGATCGCCATCCTCGCCGGCAACAGGAAGTTGCGCGATAAGCATGTCCAGTGCGTCCATTTCAGAAAAAATGGAAGACAAACGCTTGACTGGCGAACGCTATTCGCTACACTTCGAGGTGTGCACTCGTGACCCGATTGGCGTCGGGAAGCGTAACGGGCGAACGACAGTTAAGCCCGATATTCAAAAGCCTTCGGTTGGCGCCGAAGGCTTTTGTCTTTGTGAAGCAAATAAGCTACATGGGTGTCCTCTGTGCGGATTTGAATCTAAGTCATTGATTCTTAAGCAAACTCTACTAGATCTGTCGGCGTCCTGGGTTTTGCATATTTCTAAGTCATTGATTTAGAACAAAAACCTACTAGCAACTCAGTCGCCTGTCGAATCGCTCAGACTTTTGTTGATGAACTCCGTGATTCGCTGCGCCCACTCCTGAGCGTCGGAGGCATCTCTTTCAAAGAAGCGCACGCCGACGACGCCGTTTCGGGCCGACACTTCGCAAACCTTCCGCTTTCCAGATCTGATGACGGTTGGCGCCGTCGAGACCGTGCGTTGTTTCTCGGTTGCGAATGCGACAGCCCGATCCTGCGTGAAACTCTCGTCGTCGACGAGTCGTCGAACCGCTTCGATTACCTTTTCCGCCTTTCCGGCTTCTGTCAGCGCCGCCAGCTTCTGCGCAGCATTGCTCCCAAGTCGCTCGGGTTTTTCTGCAAGGGCGGCCTTCGCGACATCGGGTAACGCGTCGAACGAAAAAATCCGCGTCACATGGCTTTTGCTCAGGCCGGCGCTTTCTGAAATCTCCGCGCGCGACAACCCCGATAGCTCCTGCAATCGCTTGAAGTTCCAGTACTTCTCGAAGTCCGTCAGCGAGGGCGAGAGCAGGTTCGAAAAGAAAGCGGCGAATTCGATTTCACCTTCTTCGATCGAGGCAATATTGGCGCGAATCGTCCTGCGGCCCAAGTCCCGATAAGCCGCAACGCGGTTGTGTCCCGCGACGATCTCGAAGCGGTCGTCAGGCAGTGGCCGAACGAGAATGGGCGTCGCAAGCGCGTGTAGCGCCAGGTTGTTCTTCAGTTCCTGATATTGCTCCGGCGTCAGCTTTCGTCGGCGCCCGCTGATTTCGACGAGCGAATCAATGCTCACCTCCAGCGCGGCCTTGTCCTCGAGCTGAGCCTCCAGTTCCTTGATTCGCGCTTGCGCCGAGTTGATGCGGTTCTGCGCATCCATCAGGCGGCCCGGCGACGTTCGTGGTTCCGAATTGACCGGCCTGGGCGGGCTCGCATCCGTTGGCTTCGCGCCTACGTTCGCGGTCTTTGCAAGTAACCTGTCCCCGATGCCCATTTAATCCTCCGTTTGATTCCACGAGCGGACGAACTGAGCGTCCAGATGCTCCGCCAGCCGATCGAGCGGTTCCTTGAAGCGGTTGTATGCCGCCGTGCTTCCATCCGGTTTTGAGAGGTCATAGACGGTGGAAAGCTGTGCCGAGGCGCCCTTCGGAACCGTCGATTCCGGAATTTCGAAAGGCAACACGCGATCTCCATAGGCCTTCTGAAGCCACCCGCGGACGACACGCGAGACATCGTCCGATTTCGCCTTCGTCATGATCACGTTGACGAAGTCGAAGCGCTTTTGCTCGAGCACGCCCGGTAACTTTTTGGCGATGTCGGCGAAGAGGTGCCAGAACTGTGTCGAGCTGGCGAAGTCCAGCGCTTCGGGCGGGCAGGGCAGAAGGATGGCGTCGGACGCAAGGAGCGCGTTAATCGTGAGATAACTCAGCGCGGGCGGCGTGTCGATAATGATGACGTCATAGTCCGACGCGAGCGGCGTCAGTCCTTTTTGCATGATCTCCCAGAACTCGAACGTGCTGTCGTTGAGCACCTTGGCGGGAATTTCAAACTCCGCATCGAAGAGCGACGACGACGCCGGGATCAGATCGAGGTTGTGCCAGTAAGTCTCCTGGACCGCGTAATGCAGGGTATGCTGGTCGCCGTAGATGAGCGGCAGCAGGGTCTGGTCGTCGGAAATTTCGGCATCGGGCGCCCAGCCGCACAGTTGTGTCGTCGTGCCTTGCGGGTCGCAGTCGATCACGAGTACCTTGCGGCCCAGTAACGTAAGCGCCTGGGCCGCGGAAACCGCGGTCGTGGTCTTCGCGACGCCGCCCTTGAAGTTCGCGACGGTGACGATGCGTCCGCGTTTACCCTCGGGTCGCTGGGCGCGCTCCGTTGTCGCCCTGACCCAGGTGAGGGTTTCCGCAAGCGTGAATTCCTTGCTGCGGCCAGCGCCCTTCGACGTGCCTGGCGGCAACTCGCCTTTGGTGGTGAGATACTGAAAACGTTGCTTGTCGAGGCCGCAAAGTGATGCGACTTGGGCGCTGGTAAAGGTGGGCGCACTTTTTCGCGGATACGGTTCCAGCATCGCATCGCGAATCTGGTTAAGGATGTCAGTGGCTTGGGCAGCCACTCCCAAGAGCGTTTCGATCGAAACGGATTGGTCGACTTCGGGAAGCCGAGCGCTTAACATGGAATTCGCAGTCACTGGCAGGCCTGGGTAAGCAAAAAATTCTTCGGTTTGTGTGGAAGATGCTGCAAACCGAAGAATAAACGGCGAACCGGTAAACCTCAAGTAAACTCTGAAGTGTTGTTGTGACGCGTCCGCAGGCATTGAGCCTGACTTTTGGCCCTGTTTTGGCTGAAATCGGCCCTAATCAGTCGATTCGACGCCGGTGCTCGGAAGAAGGGCGTCGATTGCCCTGCGCCGCCGTGCCGCGTTCGAGACGTACAGTGCAGTCGTCGACAGGCTCGCGTGGCCGAGATTTTCTCGCACGTCGCGCAATTCCGCGCCGCGGTCGAGCGCGTGATTCGAATGCGTATGGCGCAGCCAATGGGTGGTCGCCCGCATCAGGTCGCGCGACGCCGCCGGCGACTGGCTCTCCAGCCGTGCTGCCGCCCGCGCGAAAATTCCCTTGTAAATCTTGCCCAAGCCATCGGCGCTCAGCGTTTCTCCTGTGCGCGCATGCGCCAGCAAAGGCGTACCGGCAGGGCAAGCGCGCGGTTCGGGCATGCCCCGCAAGCGCAGGTTTTCCCGAAACGCATCCATCAGCGCGCGTGGAATCGGGACGGAACGTTTGGCTTCCCGCCGGCCGGGCACGATCAGTTCCCAGGCATCGGCGGCGTGCTCTGCGTCTGGCGCGCAGACGAGATCGCCCGTCGTGGCCGAGGCGAGTTCCGTTCGCCGCAAGCCGGTTGCGTAGGCGAACAGCAGCGCGACGTGGTCGCGATGTCCGGCCGCCGTGGAGTCCGCGCAGGGCGTCGCCGACAGGACAAAGCGCCACTGCGCATGGCCCAGTGTGCGTCCGGAGGCGTCGAGTGCGGCCGGCTTCGCGATCCGGCGGATTTCGTCGAAGGGATTGGAGGCGAGGTAGGCCACGTCGACCAGCCAGGCCCCGAGCGCATTCAGAATGGTGCGGGCCGTTTCCCGGCTACGGTCCGACAACGCGCCGAGAAACGGACGCCATTCACGCTGGAAACGCTCCGCGCGGGCTCGGCCGACCCACATCCCGGCCGGCTGCGGGTCTTTCAGAAAGCTTTCGACGTACTCCGCACAGTCGGTCTTCGTCAGCGACGAAATCGGCTTACCCTTCGCGACGACACTCCAAAGAAGGAGCCGCTCCGCCTCGCGCCGATACGCCCGCGCGGTGTGTACGCTGTTCGACGGCCGCGACAGCCAAGCCTCCACGGCCTGCAGATCCGTCTTCGCGCCGATCCGGTTCGGCCCGGACGCCCGATTCGCGCCGTGTTCGCCGTCCAGCGTGGCGGGCGGCCGAAATGCTTCGAGCGGCACAATGCGCGCATGTCCATCCGAAACCGCCGGTCGCGCGCGCGTGAGCGCCGGATGGCCCGCGGGGAGTTGCCTGCGCGGCACCAGCGCGAGCGGCGAAAGCGCGTGCTGGAGTGCTTGCGCGTGAAGTGACAGCCAGTCGGTGATTCGCTGCGCGCCCCGCGGACCCAGGCGCGGCACCGCCGTGTACCAGCGGTGCCGGCGCGCCTCGATCAATTCGAGCAGATCGGCGAGCGTCACGAGCCCCGCGCTCGCCAGCCGACCGGCGACCGCCGGTTCGAACCAGCCGTCGAGCGGGTGATCCGGCCGAGGCTCCTGCGCGAGGCTGGCTTCCATGCGCGCCAGTGCATCGGCCTGCCGCCGCCGCAACCGGGCATTGCGAGCGATTCGCCTGTCGACGCGGGGCGACGCATCAGGCGGATATTCCGCCCGATACAGGTCGAGCAATTCCGATTCGCCAAAGACGCCGTCCGGGTCGACGCGGTCGCGGAAGTCCTCGAGCGTCGGCAAGTCCGGCGCTCCGTGTAACTCGGCGAGCGGAATGCTGCCGGGCCTCAGCCTGAGCAGATGCGCGGCCTCGACGTCGCGCGCGCGCCGCGCGAGGACCGAGAGCGTGTCCCGCAGTGTGGCGATCAGGCGGCGCGTCGCGCGCACGTCGGTGCTGCCGTCGCCGTAGGTTGCGTGCAGTTGCGCGTCGGCAACGCCGTCCAGATAGCCCCGATACAGCGCGAAGTGCTGGCGAGTGAGCCGGCGTAGCGGCTGGGCTGCTTCGCCGTCGATGTGCGTCGGCGGGCGGGCTTTCTGCGTCGACAGGGGAGGGCGCGAAGGGGAGTCGGACGCGGATTTCGGCACGGACGAAGAATTAGCTGTTAAGGATCAACAAGTTGCACGAAGGTTATCAATTGGTTTCGAATTCGACAAGTAAAATCGCTACATCTGATAAGTACTGTTATCAGGTGTAGCGGAATGGCGCGGCTGAATCTTGGCCGATGTCCGCCCTTCAAACTTTCGGCAGCGTAGTTTCAAGCGCTATCAAGACCGGCTTGAGACCAATTGGAAGCACCGAGACCAATCCTCCCGCGTTGCGCGGGGCACTTTTTGTTTGGCGAACGAGGCGGGCGTGCGGAGCCGCGCCCTATGTCGACAAATGCACCGATGCACAGCGTTATCAGTCGCCATGCCATGGAAATACAACTTGGTGGACCGCCGAACGTTGTGCGCCGCGAGCGTCCGGCGCAAAGCATCCCGCAAGTAGTGCGGCCAAGAACCGCATTGCTGCCCCGCGGAGGCTGCCGCACGCGAGCCTCATGACAGCGTCATCGTCATGAATACACTGTTGGGATCGGCTCGATAGTCAGCGAAGGGGCTGCATTCCGTGAAACCGAATTTCGCATAGAGTCTTCTGGCGGGAATGAAGAAGTCCATTGCTCCGGTTTCCAGACTGATCCGTTGGTAGCCCTTTTCCCGACACCTCGCAACGATGTGTCGCAGCAACCGCGATGCAACCCCTCGTCCCTGATATGCCGAGGCTGTCCGCATTGATTTCAACTCGACGTGATTCTGATCGAGTTCCCGGATCGCACCGCAGCCCGCGACATTGTCCGCGTCCCACACTGCCCAAAACGAGATTTCCGGAACGCGCAGACCATCGAGGTCGAGCGCATGCTTGCTCTCGGGCGGCGTGATGGATTTCATTTCTGCAACGTGCTCCTCGAGCAACCTGATGATTCGAACGTCGACGAGACGACTGTCCTGTTTGATTTCCATTCCTTCTACTCTCTTCATGGGAAAGCCTTTGAATGCCGGACTTGACACCCGCGCGACCCATTCACCCGCGAAATAGCGCGGCAATGAACGCATCGTCGAAGTGGAGACTTGCTGCGCCGGATCGATCAGAAGTGCCGCCGCGAAAAGAGCACCCCGCTGAGTCGCGAGAATGCCAGCCTTATTCCGCCACCTTCCGAGCCGCTTGGGTAATCCGCGATCGAACAACCCCAATCGCCTGCTTGAGCGAATACAGATCATGAAAGTATCGCTGCGGAATTCGTATCTGGCTGGCGTGCGCGTCGATGTCCTCGATTTCAATGCGCCATTGAGCGATCTGGGCCGCGCTCGGTCGACGGCTTCGCCATATTTCATCTTCCAGCGCCTTGATCTCGCGATACCAGACCACCAGCCGATGTTTTATCCGGGCCTCCGCCATGCGCGGCAACGCCTGCAGCAAACCAAGCAGCAAGGCCATGAAGGGGAGCAGGATCAGCAGTCGCCTCTCGACAAAGCTGGCCAGCCAGAATGGAAGGTAGCGCTGCAAAAAGGGACGGCCGGATTTGAAGTAGCGCGTGCTTTCGTCGGAAATGGGAAATTCGTCGGTACCCAAGTTGGGAAATGCGCCGCGCGGCGTGAAGTAGTCTTCACCGCCGTGGACCGTTTTCGCGGCATCCAGCAGAAGATAAGCCAGGGCAGGGTGGAGAGTGTCCTTGGAAACGAGCAGCGCCGTGGCGGCGAGCAAGGTGACGTCCGTCTGCGGAAGATCGTTGACGATGCTGGTCGAGGCGCGCGGGAAGATCACCTTGGAGAGAGACGGGAATTTTTGCACCAGCGCATCGGCCTGGGCGAAGCTCATCAGCTTCAGGTTGCTGTTCAGGAGCGTCTGCTGCATCGGGGCGTCGGGTCTGCCGATAAAGAAAGCGGCATCCAGCTGACCGTCTTCGAGGGCCTGATATGCCTTGACCGCATCCATTTCCGCCAGCGTGGTGTTCTGGCCATCGATGCCGCTATAGCCGAGCAAGACCGTCGACACGTGAAGGAGGCCGCTGCCGGGAACGCCTATGGAAATCCTTTTGCCGCGCAGTTGCGCCAGCCGGTTGACGGTGTCTCCGCGATAAAACACCCAGATCGGTTCAAAGGAAACGGCGGCGATCGTTTGCAGATAGTCTGTTTCTTTGGGACTCGTCGTGCCTGACTGTATAAAGCCCACTTCGTATTGGCTGTCGGGATCCTTCAGCCGCTGATAATTTTCTACCGAGCCCGATGAACTCCGGATATCGAGCGTAATGCCTTCGCGCTTCAGGATCGGGGCATAGCGATCCGCAAAGCCGCGATAGATGCCGTTGTCCGCTCCGGTCGTGATGACGATCGTCCGCTGGATGGCGGGCTTGAGCACTATCGCTAAGCCCCAGCCCAACGCGGCAAGCAGCACTATCGCGCCAACGATGAGAAGCCGCCGGCGT
Source organism: Caballeronia choica (assembly GCF_001544535.1). Classification (GTDB taxonomy): domain Bacteria; phylum Pseudomonadota; class Gammaproteobacteria; order Burkholderiales; family Burkholderiaceae; genus Caballeronia; species Caballeronia choica. The sequence continues at coordinate 12,414 of NZ_FCON02000090.1, forward strand.
TTCGGCGGCATCGGGGCTTTCCGGCTACGCTGAAGCGCGGGGATTTGCCTGGGCATCGTTCGGCGTCTCGTGCGCGGGTGTCGTGCGCGGTGTCGTGTTATCCATCCTACGATACCAGAATGGCCTATGGCGACAACGCCATCGCATCAAGGGCGCGGCACGCAGCACTGCCCGACCACGCCGCCTAACCTCCGGCCGCGAGTTGCTGGTTTCGCTGCGTCAGGAAGGTGATCAAGCCATCGACGCCGTGCTGCGCGATCTGATCGGCAAATTGCTGCTTGTAGACCTGGATGAGCCACGCGCCGAGTATGTTGATGTCATACACGCGCCAGCCTTGCGGTGTCTTATAGAGTCGATAGTCGAGCTCGACCGCCGATCCATTGTTGATGATCGACGAGCGCACGACCACATCGGTATCGTCGGGCGAAGCGCGGAACGGTTGATAGGTGATCTCCTGATCATGCACTTGCGCCAGTGCCCCTGAGTACGTGTGTATCAGGAGCAACTTGAATTGCTCGGTGACTTGCGCCCGCTGCTCGGGTGTGGCCGAAGCCCAATAGCGACCCATGACAAGACGCGTCGTGCGAGTGAAATCGATGTACGGCAGGATCTTCTCGTTGACCAATTGGGTAATGCGAGTCAGGTTGCCTGCCTGAATCTCCTTGTCGGACTTGACTTGAACGAGGACCTGCTGCGTGACGGACCGGATCATGCCGTCGGGCGACGACATGTATTCGGATTGCGCGGAGGCAAGTGCGCAGAGCGTGGCGAGCATCGCAAGGAATGCGGCTCTGAATGGTTTGCGTGTCATGTCGCGCGCTAAAAAAGGTGAGGTCGAGGAATTGCGCACTTGAACCTGGATCAAGGACGCCCTTGGCTGGCAATGCGAGCAATTCATACGAAAGCGAAGACCGACAGACCGACAGACCGACCGAATACCGGTGCTCATGTCGGTATCGACCTCCATCATCCATGCTGCCAGAGAATTTAGACGCCCGCATTTCAAGCGCTTGTCGCGATAGCCTTAAAAATAGGCTTGCTGCGGCGCGCGGGCAATCGGACCTTTGGTCTGCTCGTTCGCGTGCGAACACAGTCGGCCGCACTGTTTCATCGGAGTAAACGATCGCGGCGTCGCCTCGATTTTTTGTTTACGCTGCTGCTCCGAACGCGTAGTCTTTACTTCATACCTGCATTGGTGAATCCCAATTGCGGAAGGCCACAAGGGAAACGCCAATGCGCTTGGGCCTTGACGCATATCGGTAATCATTGCGCACTGAAGCAACGGGGCTTGGCAGGTGGCGCACGTCCTGGTAAGTAATCAACGAAAATACGGGCCCTGTGCTCAAACATTCCGGTTACGACGGGCACCCGCTCATTGCGATTCAAACGCGGGTGCAAAAAATCCGGCACCGCCGTCGAGCGTTTCGATCGCGACACAATCCGTGCACACAATGCGGACATAGCAGGAGCGACACCATGACCATGGTTCACGCCGGAGCTGTCCTCACGACCCAACCGCATACCAAACCGGCGGGCGATGCGCCCGCGCCCGATGCGCAGATCGCGCAGATCGGCCTCGACGATGCGCAGCAGCTCACTTCGCCCGTCCGACAAAACCGGCGTGGCGAAAAGAGAAAAAGGATCGGCGCATTCCTCGCGCTGTCCGCGTCGCGCCTGCGTCGGTACACCTCGCAGTTGGGCGCACGCAGCGACGCCGAAAATGCCCGGCCCCCTGCATTGAACGGTTCCCCGGACATTACTCGCTCACCGCTCGGCGACGAGCAGTTTTGCAACACGCTGGAACTGCTGCCATTCGCCATTCTGGTGACCGATCAGCGTGGTCAGATCGTGTTCGCCAATGCGGGGACCGAGAAGCTGTTTGGCTACAGCCGCGAGGAATTGATCGGCCGCACGGGCGACACGCTCATCCCCGGATGGCGCGGCGGCATGCATGTCGTCGGGCAAGGCGACGGGGGCGGGGCCCATCCGGTGCGCGCGGTGAGCGGCATCCGCGATATGGTCGCGCGACGCAAGGAAGGCACCGAATTTCCCGCCGAGATCACGACCAATCCCGTATCGTCCGATGGAGAAGCGCTCATGCTGACGGTCGTCATAGACCGCACCGAGCGATACGAACTGCAGCGCAACCGGCAGGAGCTTGCCCATCTGACGCGCGTGTCGACGTTGGGCGAATTGGCGGGGTCGCTCGCCCATGAGTTGAATCAGCCGCTCACGGCCATCTTGAGCAACGCGCAGGCAGCCCAGCGCTTCATGGCGATGGAGCCGATCAACCTCAACGAAGTGCGCGAAATACTCCGGGACCTGGTCGAAGACAATCATCGCGCGACCGAAGTCATTCGACGCATCCGCGCCCTCGTGAAAAAAGGCGAACTCGAGGCTGCGCCGCTCAGTCTTGCCGACGTCATCGGCGATGTCGTGTTGCTGCTGCACAGTGATGCAATCGTGCGCGGCATCCGCGTGTTTCTGGATGTCGATTCCGCGCTGCCGCCGGTTCGAGGCGACCGGGTGCAGTTGCAGCAGGTCGTGCTGAACCTGCTCCTGAATGCATTCGATGCGATGGAGTCTCACGCCGTCGCCGACAGCGCGGTTGCGGTCGTTGCTTCGCTCGATAGCGACGGCTCAGTGCGCGTCGCGGTGCGCGATCAGGGAGCCGGCCTCGCGGCAGACATCCTCGACAGGCTTTTCATTCCCTTCTTTACGTCGAAGCGGGATGGGCTCGGACTCGGACTGTCGATCAGCCGGTCGATCGTCGAAATGCACGGCGGGCGTATCTGGGCGGAGAACAATGCCGACCGCGGCGCCACGTTCTATTTCACGCTACCCTCCGAGGCTGCGTCCGGTGCCGCTTCAGTGGGGTAACGTCCATCGAGGCGAAGCGGTCCGTCACGCTCGCGCGCGCGTCCATCGGGCACGAGCGCGCGCCATTCGCGATGATGAAAAAGAAATCCACTACGAGCAGGAATAATCAGGCCGGGCCAAACGGGGCTCACAACGCCCCCACGCCTACTGGCCGAAGAAAATCGGTTTCGTGCCATCGTTGGCTTGCGGACGCATGACCGCCGCGCTGCCCGATTGCGACGTCCCCGCGCCCGACGGGCCATATGCGGTATCGCCTTGCGCGCTCACGCGAGCTTCGGCGGCCTGAATATCGGACGGATACGACGGATCCTCGCCGCCTGGGCGATAGCCCGCCTGTTCGATCTGCTGCAGTTCGGCGCGAGTCTGCGCGCGGGTTTCCGGAGCGCCCGTCTGCTGCGCGAGCGACACAGCCGAAGCGGCAAGGCCCGCAACGGCGACAGCGACACAAACCAGTGACTTCATGATGCGCACCTCCGACAATGTTCTCGCCCGCCCCGAACGGCCCCGTTCGCAGCCAGCCCGTTAAGTCTAGGCGCGCCACCCTTCAACATTAATACAGACGTAACGGCGGCGGCCCTTCGTCAGTCATTCAATAGCAATCGAGTCAGCGCCACGGGCGTTCGTTCGTCGTGTATCGTCTGAACGTGTACCGCGCAAGGCGGCTTTTTCGACGAGAGTGCATGCGATGCTGACAATCTGGGGCCGGGCGAACTCGGTCAACGTGCAAAAGGTGCTGTGGTGCTGCGAGGAGCTTGGCCTGCCGTTCGAGCGGATCGACGCCGGCATGCAGTTCGGCCGCAACGACGAGCCCGGCTACCTCGCGATGAATCCGACGGGCCGGGTGCCCACGCTCGTCGACGGCGACTTCGTGCTGTGGGAATCGAATTCGATCCTCCGCTATCTCGCGCTGCAATACGGGCAGGGCAGCGCGCTCTATCCCGCCGACCCGAAACTGCGCGCGGGCGTCGATCGCTGGCTCGACTGGACGCTCTCGACGCTCCAGCCCGCCGAGCGCCCCGTGTTCTGGAGCTACGTGCGCACGCCGCCGTCCGAGCGCGACATCGTCCGCCTGAACGCCGAAACAGCCGCGGTCGCGCATCTGTGGCGGGTGATCGACGCGCAATTGCAAGACCGCGACCATCTCGAAGGCGATAGCTTCACGCTCGCCGACCTCGTGCTCGGCGCCTACGTGCGGCGCTGGTACGGCATCGAGGAACTGCCCGACCGCCCGGCGCTCGCGAATCTCGAACGCTGGTACACGCGGCTCGGCGAGCGTGCGGGCTTCCGGAAGTACGTCGCCGCGCCGCTCAGTTGAACGCCGCTTCCATGACCTCACGCGACACCACGCTCGCCATGACCCTCACCCTGCACACCTGGAACACGCCGAACGGCCGCAAGATCAGCGTCGCGCTCGAAGAAATGGAACTGCCCTACACCGTGAAGACGGTGAATATATCCAGGGGCGAGCAGCACGCCGCCGAGTTCCTGCGCATCAGCCCGAACAACCGCATTCCCGCCATCGTCGATCCCGACGGCCCCGGCCAGCAGCCGATCAGCGTCTTCGAATCGGGCGCGATCCTCCTCTATCTCGGCGAGAAGACCGGCAAATTCCTGCCGGCGGGCCTGCGCGAACGCGTGCCCGTCCTCGAATGGCTGATGTGGCAGATGGGCGGCTTCGGTCCGATGCCCGGACAGGTGCATCACTTTCGCATGGTCGAGACCGAATGCGACCGGCGCTACGGCCTCAAGCGCTACTCGGACGAGACGCGGCGCCTCTACGGCGTACTGGACCGGCGGCTCGGGGAAGTGGAATACGTCGCGGGAGAACTGTCGGTGGCGGATTTCGCGATTCTCGGCTGGGCGTGGCGGCACGAGCGCCATCAGGTTTCACTGGACGATTTTCCGAACGTCAGGCGCTGGTACGAAGCGCTCTTCGCGCGGCCCGGCGTGCAGCGCGGCTTTGCGGTCAAGCTCGACGACGCGGCCTGAACGTCCGCTTTCCCGCTGTCAGACGCGCGTGCCGAGCCTACACTTGCCTGTCCCGCGCCGTCCAACGCTTGCCAACCGGGTTCCGGCCCACCGCGCATGGTCAACGACCTCTGGTACAAGAACGCGATCGTCTACTGCCTGTCCGTCGGCACCTTCATGGATGCGAACGGCGACGGCATCGGAGACTTCCAGGGGCTGATGCGCCGGCTCGATTACCTGCAGGGACTCGGCATCACGACGATCTGGCTGATGCCGTTCCAGCCGTCGCCATGCCGCGACAACGGTTACGACATCTCCGACTACTACAACGTCGATCCGCGCTACGGCACGCTCGGCGACTTCACGGAGTTCACCCACGCGTGCCGCCAGCGCGGCTTGCGCGTGTTGATCGATCTCGTCGTGAATCACACGTCGGACCAGCATGCGTGGTTCAAGGAAGCGCGCCGCGATCCGCAGTCGAAATATCGCGACTGGTACGTGTGGTCGAAGAAGAAGCCCGCCAACGCGAAGGACGGCGTGGTATTTCCCGGCGTGCAGAAATCGACGTGGACCTACGACAAGGAAGCGTCGATGTGGTACTTCCACCGCTTCTACGATTTCCAGCCCGACCTGAACACCGCCAACCCGTACGTACAGGCCGAGCTGCTCAAGATCATGGGTTTCTGGATCCAGCTTGGCGTCTCGGGATTCCGGATGGACGCCGTGCCCTTCGTCATCGCGACCAAGGGTGCGCAAGTCAAGAAGCCGGTCGAGCAGTACGACATGCTGCGCACGTTCCGCGAGTTCCTGCAGTGGCGCGAAGGCGACGCGATCATCCTCGCCGAGGCGAACGTCCTGCCCGACACCGACATGCAGTACTTCGGCGACGAAGGCGAGCGGCTGCAGATGATGTTCAACTTCCAGGTCAACCAGAACACCTTCTATGCGCTCGCGAGCGCCGATACCGGGCCGCTGAAGAAAGCGCTCCTCGCGACGAAGGCGCGCGCGGCGACCGCGCAGTGGGGCGTGTTCCTGCGCAATCACGATGAACTCGACCTCGGGCGGCTCGCGCCGCAACAGCGCGAAACCGTGTTCGCCGCATTCGGCCCGGACCCCGGCATGCAACTATACGAGCGCGGCATTCGCCGGCGCCTCGCGCCCATGCTCGACGGCGACCGCCATCGCCTCGAACTCGCCTACAGCCTGATGCTGACGCTGCCGGGCACGCCCGTCGTGCGTTACGGCGACGAAATCGGCATGGGCGACGACCTGCGCCTGCCCGAGCGCGAGTGCGCGCGCACGCCGATGCAATGGTCGACCGAACCGCACGGCGGCTTCACGAAGCATTCGCGCCCGGTGTCGCGCGTCATTTCGGGCGGGCCCTACGGGTTCGAGCGCGTCAACGTCGCGAGCCAGCGGCGCGATCCGAATTCGCTGCTGAACTGGATGGAGCGGATGATCCGCATGCGCAAGGAAGTGCCCGAAATCAGCTGGGGCGATTTCGCGATCCTGCGCACCTCGCGCGACGACGTGCTCGCGATCCGCTTCGACTGGCGCAACAACTCGGTCGTCTGCGTGCACAACTTCAGCCCGGCCGCCTGCACGGTGAAATTCCGCGTCGGCCCGGCCGCCGGGGATACCCGCACGCTCGTCAACCTGCTGTCCGACGATCACGGCGAGGCGGACGCGGCGGGCCGTCATGCCGTCGTGCTGGAGCCTTACGGCTACCGCTGGTATCGCGTGGGCGGGCTGGATTATCTGCTCAAGCGCAGCGAAGTCTGAGCTTGTCCGACATTTGCGCTGAAAACTGTCGGCGCGGCGCCGACATATGCGCTGCGCCGCGTCTTGTCGTATGCCTCAAACGCCCGCCGTACAAGGCTCTCCCGGAACTGGCACGTTCGGTGCATTGAACACAATGTGGTATCCGCAAACCAGCTCCGGTCGAAGCGAGGTGCATTGTGTCCAGCATTCAGCGTGAAGCGCGCGGCGTTGAGCCGCGTCTGCAAGGCATCATCGATGCCATCCGGCTGTGGGTGAGCGGCGTCTTCCGCGCGCTCGGCCCGATTCTCATGCGCAGCCTGCCAATCGGCTTGCGCGCGACTAAGTGGTTCGCCAGTTCGCCCGGCGACTGGACCGGCTGGCTCTTTCACTGGACGTGCGTCGTGCTGGGCATCCCGTTCTGCTACATGATCGCGACGGCGGTCCTCACACCGCAGCTCTTCGTGCCGCCGATCGACGCGCCGCAATCGCTCGTCAAGCGCGGCTATACCGAGGAGTTCCTCGCCAAGCGCGTTACGGCGAGCATGGACGAAATCGGCCGCAAAGCCACGGTCTCGATTCCACACGAGGTGATCACCGGAAACGACTCGCAGCCCGAGATCCAGGTGCCGGGCCAGGAGCTGTCGTACACGTCGACGGTCTATTTCCTGAAGAAAGTCGTGCAGCGGCCGGACGTCGCCGTGCGCGTCGGCATCACGGAGGACGGCGATTCGTATGTCGCGCACGTGCAGGTGGAAGGCGGCTCGTTCGATCATCGCGAAGGCACGGTCAAGGCCGCGTCGCGGGATGACATCGATGCGTTCATCCACGATATCGGCGTCGAGGCGATGCGGCTCGCCGAGCCGAACATGCTCGCGAGCTACCTGTTCTCGGCCGTCGAGAAAACCGGTTGCGACCGTGACAAATGCGACTTCCGGCAAGTCGAGCGCATCTACGACGAAGTGCTCAAGCTACCCGTTCCCGAGCAGGCCGAATGGGCGCTTGCGGGCAAAGGGCTGATCCTCATCACCCAGGCACACTGGAAATCGGCCGAAGAGCAGAGCCGCGAGGCGCTCGCGATGCACGAGCATTCGGCGATACTGCGCACGAACCTCGCGGTCGCGCTGGAACAGCAGCAACAATACGACGAAGCGCTCGCCGAGTTTCGTGCGAGCGCGGCGTCGAAGTCGCGCACGGCCGAAACGCTGCGCCTCTGGGGCGACGCGCTGATACACACCGGCCATCCCGAGCAAGCCTTGAAGCGTTTCGCCGAAGCGGCGCGCATGCGGCCGGACTTCACCGACAACCTGCACGACTGGGGCGAGGCGCTCGTCAAGCTCGGACACTACGACGACGCGATCAAGAAACTCTCGCGGGCAGCGGCGCTCAATCCCGACCTGGCGCCGTCGTACATCGAATGGGGGCGCGCGCTCGAAGGCAAGGGCGACCTGCGGGGCGCGGCGTACAAATACGCGCAGGCGGCCGATCTCGATCCGCACAACCAGTCGGCGCGCGACTTTCTCGCGGCGGTGAAGGCGAAGGAAACGCAAGGCGCGGGCGACGCGGGCAAGGCCACCGCGAATGCCCGCCCGACGATACTCGACAATGTGATCAACGTGAGCGCGGTGCCCGCTGAACTCGAATAATCGAGGCCGCGTTTCTCCGAAGGCCGTTCCGGTGCGATCCGGAACGGCCTTTTCGTTTTGCGGCGTCAACCGCGCGTAATATTGAGCGCGAAGCCCGATCACCGAAAATCAACGTCGCGCGCCGACTGGGGACACCGAAATGAGCACCGGCATGTATGAAGAAGGACTCGACAAGAACGCCGCCAACTTCGCGGCGCTCACCCCGCTCAAGTTCATCGAACGCGCGGCGACGGTGTATCCGGCGCTGCCTGCGATTGCCCACGGCGCCGTGCGGCGGACCTGGGCCGAGACCTACGCGCGCACGCGGCGTCTCGCGTCCGGGCTCAAGGCGCGCGGCATCGGCGCGGGCGACACGGTCGCCGCGATGCTGCCCAACATCCCCGAGATGGTCGAAGCCCACTTCGGCATTCCCATGCTCGGCGCCGTGCTCAATACGCTCAACACGCGGCTCGACGCGGCGACGCTCGCATTCATGCTGAATCACGGCGAGGCGAAAGCCGTGCTGATCGACCGCGAGTTCTCGGCGTTGATGCGCGAGGCGTTGAAGAGCGTCGACCATCCGGTCCTCGTGATCGACGTCGACGATACCGAGTACGGCGGACCGGGCGAGCGCATCGGCGAACTCGACTACGAGAGCCTGCTCGCTGCCGGCGATCCGGCGTTCGAGTGGTCGCCGCCGTCCGACGAATGGAACGCGATCTGCCTGAACTACACATCGGGGACGACGGGCAATCCGAAAGGCGTCGTCTATCACCATCGCGGCGCCTACACGAACGCAATCAGCAACATATTGGAATGGGACTTGCCGAAACACGCGGTGTATCTCTGGACGCTGCCGATGTTCCATTGCAACGGCTGGTGCTTTCCGTGGACCGTGGCCGCGCGCGCGGGCGTCAACGTGTGCCTGCGCCGCGTCGACGCGCAGACCATCTTCGACCTGATCCGCAGCGAAGGCGTGACGCACTACTGCGGCGCGCCGATCGTGCAGAACCTGCTGGTGAACGCGCCCGATTCGATGAAAGAGGGCATCACGCACCGCGTCCATGCGATGGTCGCGGGCGCGGCGCCGCCCGCCGCGATGATCGAGGGCATGGAGCGGCTCGGCTTCGAGCTGACCCATGTCTACGGATTGACCGAGGTCTACGGACCGGCGACCGTCTGCGCGCAACAGGCGGCGTGGCGCACGCTCGACATCGGCGAACGCGCGCGCCTGAACGCGCGGCAAGGCGTGCGCTATCACCTGCAGGATGCCGTCTCCGTGCGCGATCCGCTCACGATGCAGCCCGTGCCCGCCGACGGCGAGACGATCGGCGAGATCATGTTTCGCGGCAACATCATGATGAAGGGCTACCTGAAGAACCCGGCCGCGACAGAGGACGCGTTTCGCGGCGGCTGGTTCCGCACGGGCGACCTCGCGATAGCCTGTCCCGACGGCTACGTGCGCATCAAGGACCGCAGCAAGGACATCATCATCTCGGGCGGCGAGAACATTTCGAGCATCGAAGTGGAAGACGTGCTGTACCGGCATCCGGCGGTGCTCGCAGTGGCGGTCGTCGCGAAACCGGATGCGCGCTGGGGCGAGACGCCGTGCGCGTTCGTCGAGCTGAAGGCGGGGGCGACGGCGAGCGCCGCCGATCTCGTCGCGCATTGCAAGGCGCATCTCGCGGGCTTCAAGGTGCCGCGCGCGATCGAGTTCTGCGAGTTGCCGAAGACATCGACCGGCAAGATCCAGAAGTTCGAGTTGCGGAAGCGCGCCGGGTCGGTGACGGCCATCGACGTCTGACGGAGCGGACATGAGCGAGACACCCTTGATCGTCCAGCACGACGCGTACGGCCTGCCCGGTGTCGTGCGCCTCACGCTGAACCGGCCCGGGGCGTTCAATGCGTTGTCGGAGGCGATGCTCGATGCGTTGCAGCACAGTCTCGACGACGTGGCGGCGTCGGACGCGCGGGTCGTCGTGATCGCCGGCGCGGGGCGCGTGTTTTGCGCGGGCCACGACCTGAAGGAGATGCGCGCGCAACCGTCGCTCGACTACTACCAGCGGCTGTTCGCGCGCTGCTCGCGGATGATGCTCACGATCCAGCGCATGCCTCAGCCGGTGATCGCGCGCGTGCACGGCATCGCGACGGCGGCGGGCTGCCAACTCGTCGCGATGTGCGACCTCGCGGTGGCCGCGAGCGATGCACGCTTCGCGGTATCGGGTGTCAACTACGGCTTGTTCTGCGCGACGCCGGGCGTGCCGCTCTCGCGCAACGTATCGCGCAAGGCGGCGTTCGAAATGCTCGTGACCGGCGAGTTCATCGACGCGCAAACTGCGCGCGAACGCGGCCTCGTGAATCGCGTGGCGGAACCCGAACAACTCGACGATGCGACCCGCGCGCTCGCGGCGAGCATCTGCGAGAAGCCGCACGCGGCGATTGCGGCGGGCAAGGGTCTTTTCTATCGTCAACTGGAAGCGGGCATCGAGACCGCGTACCAGCTTGCCGGCGAGACGATGGCGTGCAACATGATGGACGACGACGCGCTGGAAGGCACGCAGGCGTTCATCGAAAAGCGCACGCCCCGTTGGCGCAAGACGTAAGCCGCAGGGCGCGTTCAGCCCGTCTTCAGCACCACCCTGAAACGCGCCGCGCCGCTCATCATGCGGTCATACGCTTCGGCCGCGCGCGCGAGTGGAAACTCCTCGATCATCGGCTTGACACCCGAGCGCGCGCTGAACCCGAGCGTGTCCTCCGAGTCCGACGACGTGCCCGACGGCCAGCCCTGTACCGAATGCCGTCCCATGATGAACTGGGTGATCGGCACTTCGACCGGTTCTTCCGATACGCCGACCATGATCAGCTTGCCGTTCAGGCCGAGGCCGCCGAGCGTCGCGTTCATCGCCTTGCCGCTCGTCGCGGTCGCGAGGATCACCTTCGCGCCGCCAAGCGCAGTGAGCGCCTCCGCGACGTTTTCCGTGCTGCTGTCGATGTAGTGGTGCGCGCCCAGTTGCTTCGCCAGCGGCGCCTTGTCCTTGCCGCGCGCGATCGCCACGGTGTGAAAGCCCATCTTGTTCGCGAACTGCACACCAAGATGCCCGAGCCCGCCGATGCCGAGGATCGCGACGACATCGCCCGCTCGCGCGCCGCTGTTGCGCAGCGCATTGAAGGTGGTGATGCCGGCGCACAGCAGCGGCGCCGCGTCGACATCGGAGAGATCGTCGGGAATGCGCGCGAGCGCCTGCACGGGCGCGACCATGTAGTCCGCGTAGCCGCCGTCGTAGCTGATGCCCGGCACGAGCGCGCGCTGGCATAGAACGAAGTCGCCGCGGCGGCAATGCTCGCAATGGCCGCAGTGCCCGCCATGCCAGCCGACGCCCACCCGCTGCCCGACCTTCCATTCCTCGACTTCGGAACCGATGGCATCGATGACGCCGGCGATCTCGTGTCCCGGCACGCGCGGATACTGGATGCCCGGCCAGTGGCCTTCCTTCGTCATCGAATCGCTGTGACAGATGCCGCAGGCCTGCACCTTGATCCGGACGTGTCCCGGTCCGGGCTCGGGCACGTCACGCTCGACGAGTTGCAGCGGGCCGCCGGCTTCCCTCACTTCAACCGCCTTCATCTTTGTCATTGCATTTCTCCGAGTGGTGAATGCGTTTTGCAATGTACCACTACGGGATTTTGCGAGCAGCGACCCTACGCGTGCTCGACCGGATGCTGTTCGAGCCACGCCCATTCGGCCTCATCGAAAAGACGCGAACGCGTCAGAAAGCGCAGGCCGGTGGGACGTTCCAGCGAAAACATGCCGCCGTTGCCCTTCACGCAATCGATGATCAACTGCGTGTGCTGCCAGTATTCGAATTGCGATTCGCTCATGTAGAACGGCACGCCCGCAATTACGCCGAGCTTCACGTCCGATCCGCCGACCATGAATTCCTTCACCGGGAACATCATCGGCGCGCTGCCGTCGCAGCAGCCGCCCGATTGATGGAACAGCACGTCGCCGTGTTCGGCCTTCAGCGTCTCGATCAGATCCGCTGCGGCGGGCGTTGCGATGACTCGGGGTACTTCTTCTGTCGACATTGCGTGAACCCCTTTTAGCGAGCGGCCTGAAGGCCGCTCGCAGTTTCGCTTAGAAGAATCCGAGCGGCTTCTGGCTATAGCTCACCAGCAGGTTTTTCGTCTGCTGATAGTGGTCGAGCATCATCTTGTGATTCTCACGACCGATGCCCGACTGCTTGTAACCGCCGAACGCCGCGTGCGCCGGATACGCGTGATAGCAGTTGGTCCACACGCGTCCGGCCTGGATATCGCGGCCGAACCGATAGGCACGCGTGCCGTCGCGCGTCCAGACGCCTGCGCCCAGACCGTAGAGCGTGTCGTTGGCGATTTCGAGCGCTTCCTCTTCGTTCTTGAAGGTCGTCACCGAGACCACCGGCCCGAAGATTTCCTCCTGGAAGATGCGCATCTTGTTGTGACCGCGGAACACCGTCGGCTTCACGTAGTAGCCGTTCTTCAGTTCGCCTTCGAGCGGATTGCGCTCGCCGCCGATCAGGCATTCGGCGCCTTCCTGCTTGCCCAGGTCGATGTACGACAGGATCTTTTCCAGTTGCTCCTGCGAGGCCTGCGCGCCGATCATCGTCTTCGAATCGAGCGGATGGCCCTGGCTGATCGCCGCGACGCGTTTTAACGCGCGCTCCATGAAGCGATCGTAGATCTTCTCCTCGACCAGCACGCGCGACGGACACGTACACACTTCGCCCTGATTCAACGCGAACATCGCGAAGCCTTCGAGCGCCTTGTCGAAGAAGCTGTCGTCTTCGTTCATCACGTCGGCGAAGAAGATGTTCGGGCTCTTGCCGCCCAATTCCAGCGTGACCGGGATCAGGTTCTGGCTCGCGTACTGCATGATCAGGCGCCCGGTCGTCGTCTCGCCGGTGAAGGCGATCTTCGCGATGCGCTTGTTCGATGCGAGCGGCTTGCCCGCTTCCAGCCCAAAGCCGTTGACCACGTTCAAGACGCCCGGCGGCAGCAGGTCTTCGATCAACTCGATCAGCACCAGCAGCGAGGCCGGCGTCTGCTCGGCGGGCTTGAGCACGACGCAGTTGCCGGCAGCGAGCGCGGGCGCGAGCTTCCACGTCGCCATCAGGATCGGGAAATTCCACGGAATGATCTGGCCGACCACGCCAAGCGGTTCGTGGAAGTGATAGGCGACGGTATCTTCGTCGATCTGCGACAGCGAGCCTTCCTGCGACCGGACGCAGCCCGCGAAGTAGCGGAAGTGATCGACGGCGAGCGGAATGTCGGCAGCCATGGTTTCGCGTAGCGGCTTGCCGTTGTCGATGGTTTCGGCCACCGCGATGCGCGCGAGATTCGCTTCGATGCGATCCGCGATCTTGTTCAGGATGTTTGCGCGATCGGTCGGTGAAGTCTTGCCCCACGACGTTTTCGCCTTATGGGCAGCGTCGAGCGCGAGTTCGATGTCGGCTTCACGCGAACGCGGGATCGACGTGAACGGCTCGCCGGTGATCGGCGAGATATTGTCGAAGTACTCGCCACCGACCGGCGCAACCCACTTGCCGCCGATGAAATTGCCATATTGCTTTTTATAAGGGAATTCGGTGCTCAGAAACTGCATCTCGGCATGATTCATGTGTGCTCCTCGCATATCGTTTGAATGGCCGGCGCGCCCTGTCGGGTGACGCACCGTGCATCCCTGCTTGCGAGTTCCATGCCAAAGGCCGCGCCCAACGCTGGCGCGGCTCGCGCGTCAAGACGGCCTCTGCGATGCGCGACACCGCTGTCCCATTCCGCCACAACCGCCGGTCACTGTCCCGAAACGGAACAGTCTCACGCCTTGGCGTCGTTCAGCCGCTCGATCATCGCGATGCCGGCTGCCGGATTCAGCGTCTTGAAGCCGCTGATCACATAGAGGAAGACGTCGCGCGGCGTTTCCTTCGCTGGCGGTTTCGCCACCGTTTCAAGCCCGTCCGGTATGCCTCCCGATGACCACACGCGCGCGCGTTCGGTCCAGGCATCGAGTTGCTTGGCTGCATAACCCAGGCGCTGTCCTTCTTCCGTGCCCATGATGCGAGCGTAGACGAAGGGCGCGGTCGGGTCCGCGATTTGCGGATATTTGGAATCGCCCGCGACCACGATCGCGACCCCGTGCTTGCGCGCGAGCGCTACGAACGCTTCGTCGCGGAAACTCTCGTGGCGCACCTCGACCGCATGCCGGATCGCCCGGCCGTCGACGCGCTCGGGCAGCAGTTGCAGGAAGCCTTCGAAATCGTCTGCGTTGAATTGCTTGGTCGGAGCGAACTGCCAGTTGATCGGCCCGAGCTTGTCCTTCAGTTCGAGCACGCCGCTCGCGAAGAAACGCTCGATCGTCTCGCCCGCTTCCGACAGCACCCGGCGGTTCGTCGCGTAACGCGGCGCCTTCAGCGAGAAGACGAAATCGTCCGGTGTCTCGTCATGCCACTTCACGAAGGTTGCGGGTTTCTGCGAACCGTAGAAGGTGCCGTTGACTTCGATGCTCGTCAGCTTGCGGCTCGCGTATTCGAGCTCGCGTTTCTGCGCGAGACCTTCCGGATAGAACGAGCCGCGCCACGGTTCGTAGGTCCAGCCACCGATGCCGATGCGGATTTGCGGCGGCGTCTTCTTCTTGCGGGTTGCCATCGATGGCACCTCTTCAGCGTTCGAGTGCGTTCAAGTTTAGCCGCGTGGGAACAATCGCGTGGCCATGGCCTTTTCGGTTTCGCGTAGCGGGCGTTCGAGCAAGACGGATCGGCCCTCCCTTGAAAATACTTTTCTCTTGCTATCGGAAAGGCGGCTTCCTAGTCTGAACGAGGGGCGTTGGAAACGGCACTCGCATCCCGGGTCAGGAGGCGGGTTCCGAAACGACGACGGTCGGCGGCGGGAAACGCGGTAAACGGGCCGCAAGATATTTCAAGGAATTGACTGATGCAAACGCTCGACGACTATGTTTCGGACCTTATCGATGTCAACAGCACGCCAACGCCCGGCAGGATTCTCGTGTTATCCCGAGCGTTGATCGATCTCTTTACCGCGCTGACCGCGCAGTCCGAAAATCGGATAATCGAACACGGCGCGAATCTGTTCTGGAGAAACGATCGCATTATCCCCGGCGGCATCATCACAGGACAAAGCAAGACGGCCGTTGATATGGATACGAAGAACATGTTCCGAAATCACGAGTATGTGGGCGATTGCCACACTCATCCATATTTGAAGAAAATGGGCCCGGAGGCGATGGTCGGCCCTTCATCGGGCGATTACATGGAATGGTGGCTCAATCACCCGGCGAATTTCCCCTTCTCGCTGCACTTTGTTCTCAGCGGTGACGCCGTGTTTTTATTGCTGACCCGCGATGTAACCCGACTCGGGGACAAGCCGCTCGGCGTCGCGCAGAGGACCGTGGCGCCCGACACCGCGATCATCAACGAGCCGATGCATGACCTGGAAACGTCGGAGGTCTACAGCAAAGCGCAGGCGGCCAACAAGGAGCGTGATTTCTGGAAAATCAATTTTCCGAATATTCCGCGCGAATTTGCCCAGGCCAATCTCGACATGAATATCGGCCTCGCCACCGCGCTTTCATTCGAATACTACAGAGGCAAGTTCAACAGCGACGGTATTATTCTGGAGCGGCAATCCCCGGAAGAAGTGTACGGTCCCGCAGCAATCGTGGGCAAGACGCTGAGGCCGCTCCCGACTGCGACCTGGATTTCGGATAGCCGGGCGAGTCGCTGCAGCAGTTGCAAGCGCAGTTTTTCGATGACTTTTCGCAAGCACCATTGCCGAAATTGCGGGCTGATTTTCTGTGATCAGTGCACGATTCACACTGCGCCCGTCAGAAACAGACTGTCACGTTGGGGCGGCAATATCGATGGCGTGAAAGTCGCCAGAGTTTGCGATAAATGTTATTCCATGTGCCGTTGAAATGGGGAGGAGGGTCGGCAATGCCGGCACCGGCGCGGATATTTGCAGCGCCTTCGTGTTCGCGAACTTCCGCCGGCTCACGCGATCGACCAAATTTTCAGCGCCACTGAAAAAATAGCGCCCGATAAATCCCTTGGCACGCAAGGCGGAATGACTAAACTGTAGATCAATGCATTTCGAGCCAAGACCGCGCGGATGATCACGCAGCCAAAACCAACGAAGCGCGACAAAAAGGCTTTGCTATCACCGCGACCGCGCGCGAGCCGCATCGGAATATGGCTCGCGACGCACGCCGCCGCGATCCTCGCGCTGTCATGCGTCGCCGCGCAACCCGCCAGCGCCATCACGATTTGGATCATCGCCGGCCCGACCGATCCGACCGCCTCCGGCATCGCGAAGAAGGCCGAACCGCTGTACCGCTCCTTCCCCGACGGGTTCGTCATCCAGACCGCCGATTGCGGCGACAAGCAGAACGTCTTCATGTGGATCGGCGCCACCGCCAACGCCGACAAGCCCGCACTCGCCGCGCGACTGCGCATCCGCCAGGTCGTGCCGGACGCCTACATGCGCCCGTGCAAGGTACGGCCCGGCTCGCTGCTCGAACTGCGCACGAGTGTCGTCGACCGCTCGATCGGGCTATTGCCCGACAACGCCAGAAATTGGGAACCGGGTGACCGCCTGACTGTTCTGCGGCCACTCGCCGATGGCCGCAGCCTGATCATCGTCCGCTACTTCGCGAACGATCCGACCGATCCGTTTGGCGGCAAGCGCGAGCGCGTGGTCCTTGCGAATCGCAGCGGCAGGCGCGTCGTGCTCGATAACGACTGCGTGAGCCCGTCCGGCGCGATCACGCAGCATGGATACGTCGCGTTCGAATGCGTGCGCGGACTCGCTTCGGACAACGTGGTGCACGGCGTGCTCGTATTCGACGACACGGGCAGGAAGCTCCTCGAAGCGGCGCGCTGCCGCGATCCGAAGTGGGCGGGAGACCGCGTGATCGCCTGCGACGCCGAACAGGTGAATGCGGTCGGGAAGCTGGACTTGCGCAACAAACGCATCAATGTGGTGAGTGGCAGCGAACTCAAGTAGCTGCGAAACCGAATCTTCTTTCCGGTTTGTATAATCGGCAAATCAGCGTCCCGCAGCGGGCCGTTCGCGCTGTTCCCGCCCGGGCCACGCTCCATGTCGCGCGAGGGTCCTCACATGAATCTCGAACGCTGGAAAGAGGGCGCAGGCCCGGAACGGCGGCTACGCATCCGCAATAACGTGCGTGTCGTGCTCGCCGCCATCGGCACGCTTGCGGCGGTGTTCGGCATCGGCATCGCGGTGAACGGGCTGCTCGAATTCAATCGGACGAAGGTCATCGTGGGGGCGTGTGTCATCGTCTTCTCGACTGTCTTGTATATCGTGATGCTCTGGCGGGCCCGCTAGGCCGTGCCTGTGCAGTTGGATGTTTTTGCGCTTTCACGAAAGCCCGAGCGCATCAAACGGTGGAAACAAAGACTGGGTCATCGCTTCATTTTCCATCACGGTATGAGTCATGCGCATTGTGTCGTTGATGCGCTTTTCTCGGCACGTAATCAGCCATCCCCAATCACGAAAGCGCCTTGATTCAGGCGCTTTTCGCATCAATTGACCTTCGCCGGCGCGGGTGCCGCACGGCCCTCGCACGCCCACCCACGCAACGACGAAACGTGACTTTATGTCACAATGCAATATATTATTCACGGTTGCGCGACGTCAATTCGTCGGCTCGACACTCACGACCCATGATGCATTCCGTTCTCGTTCGCTGGTTCGCCGCCTTCGCTCCGTCGCCGGTCGCCGTCCGATGGCCCGAGCGCTTTCGCTCATGCTTCGGGGCGCTCGTTGGCATTGCGTTCACTGGCGGGACGATGCATCTGCTGCTCGGGGCGTCGGCGAACCTGCCGCTGCTCGTCGCACCGATGGGCGCTTCCGCCGTGCTGCTGTTCGCGGTCCCCGCAAG
>NZ_FCON02000091.1 GCF_001544535.1 Caballeronia choica
GGATTCATCCTGCCGAGCCGTTTCTGCATTCAATGCCCCATCGCCGCCCCTGCGCCCTTCCTCGGCTTCGTCAGCCACACCAGCACAGCCAGCCCGACGAACCCATAGAACGAGATGCGGAAGAAGTCGTTGGTCGACATCATGTACGCCTGCGCCGTCACGACGCGCTCCAGTTGCGCAGTCAGCCCCTGCCCGGCGATGCCAAGGTCCGACAGCAGCCCGGTATAAGCGCTCGTGTTCGGCGAGTACGCGTTCACCGATTCGGTCAGCACCGCGTGATGCCGGATCATGTCGTTTTCCCAGTAGGTCGTGCTGACCGCCGTCCCGATCGCGCCGGATAAGGTCCGCAGGAAATTCGACAGCCCCGCCGCGCCCGCCAGCCGGTCATCGGGAACGCTGGAGAGCGTGATCGTCGTCATCGGGACGAAGAAGCACGCCACGCCGATCCCCTGAATCAGCCGCGGAATCACGATCTGGTTGAACGGCGTATCGAGCGTGAAGGTCGAGTTCCAGTGCGACACGAACGCGAAGACCAGAAACGCGAAGCTCGCCACCACGCGCAGGTCAAGCCGGTGCATGTTGCGCCCGAGTATCGGCGAGATCACGAGCGCGAGGATGCCGACCGGCGCGGTCGCGAGGCCGGCGAGGCCGGGCGTGTAGCCCATCACCGTCTGCAGCCACAACGGCAACACGACGACCGAGCCGAAAAACGCGAGGAACCCGAGCGACGTGATCAGCACGCCCATCGCGAAATTGCGGTCGCGAAAGAGCGAGAGGTCGATCACCGGCTCCTTCTCGGTCATTTCCCACGCGAACATGAAGGCCAGCGCGATGGCCGCGACGATCGCGAGCGTCACGATGAAGCTCGAACCGAACCAGTCGCGGTCCTTGCCGAGGTCGAGCATCATCTGCAGGCTCGACACGCCGATCACCAGCAGCGCGAGACCGACCGCATCGATGCGCTGTTTCGTCGTCTTCGTCTCGTGGCCGCGCAGCAGGAAAAACGCGATCGCCGCCGAGAAGATGCCGATCGGCACGTTGATATAGAAGATCCACGGCCAGGAGAAGTTATCGGTGATGTAGCCGCCCATTACCGGGCCGAAGATCGGCGCGACGATCACGGTCATCGCCCATAGCCCGAGTGCGAGGCCGCGTTTTTCGGGCGGATAGCTGCGCATCAGGATGGTCTGCGAGAGCGGCACCATCGGGCCGGACACCAGACCTTGCAGCAGCCGGAACCCGATCAGCGATTCGAAGTTGTGCGCGAGCCCGCAGAGCGCCGACGCGATCGAGAACAGCACGACGGAAATCGTGAACAGCTTCACCTCGCCGACGCGTCGCGCAAGCCAGCCTGTGAGCGGCACCGCGATCGCCGACGCCACCGAATACGACGAGATCACCCAGGTCCCCTCGCTCGTCGCGACGCCGAGGCTGCCGGAAATCGTCGGCACGGCGACGTTGGCGATCGACGTGTCGAGCACTTCCATGAACGTGCCGAGCGCGAGGCCCATCGTGAGCAACGCGAGCAGGCCGCCCGCCAGCGGGGCAGGGGCTCGCGACGGGTTCGCGTCGTCGCCGGTCGCGGCGTTTGCGGTGGGTGCGGCCATACTCGGAAATCTCCGTTATTTTTGATGCAATGGCATTCTCTGCCCAGACAGGCATATCGGCGAAAAAGATGCCTGTGCAGCCATTTTTCAGACCTCGTCGTCCTCTTCCAAGCCGCACGACGGCGCCGTCCCGGCCGGCGCATTCGCAATCAGCCGGGCGAGCAGGCCCGTCAGCGTATCCAGTTCCGCGCGGCTGAAACCGCTCAACTGCTCGTTCAGCACCGCAGCGCCGATATCGGGAAGCCGGGCGGCGGCCTCGGTGCCGCGCTCGGTGAGCTTCAGCTCGACGATCCGCCGGTCGGCATCGCTGCGCTCGCGCGTGACGAAGCCTTTCTTCTCCAGCCGGTCGAGCATGCGCGTCATCGACCCGCTGTCGTACGACATTTCCCGCGACAACTCCTGCGGTGAACGCGCCCGGCCCGACGCCAGCAGCATGATCACGCCGACCTGCTGCGATGTCAGATCAAGGCACTTGAGCGCCAGATCCGAGCGCGCGATCAGCGCGTTCCGCGCCTTCGCGAGGTAATAGCCGAGGCTCGTTTCAAGCTGGATCGTGCGCGGATCGTAAAGCGGTTCGCTGTTCATCGGTGTTCGGTTCGAAGGGGGAACGAACGCCGCAGGCTGCGCATTTTACGGCGCCCCAAACGGCCACTCGTGCATCAAAAACAACGATCTCAAAAATGTTCGGGAAGTATCTTGAAAACTACTTGCACAGTCAATATTATTCTAAGCAACGAGTTACGCGCGTTCTGCGGCGCCCGAACCCATGTTTTGACCGATTGAACGCATCGCCGAGGCGTTGCCCGAAGGATTTCCGAGATGACCCGCTTCGCACGCACCGCCCGCCGACGTTTCGGCGATGTCAGCAGCACGATCGCCAGCGCCTCCCGCCACGTGGTTCCGCCGAACCTGACGTCGTGGAAACTCGCGCTGTACCTGTTCGTGTTCTTGCTGCCGGGCGGTTCGTTCGTGGTGCTCGGCATGGGCTGGTTCGAGAACCGGCAAAACCGGCAACAACAGCAGAAGCGCCGCCCGGCGAAGCCCAGGGACACGCACGCGCCGAAGCTGCTTTCGGGTCCCACGCCGTGCTCGCCCGGCGAGTGCTGAAACGCGCGCCCATAACGCGCCCCCGTAACCCGCCGTAACCGTTTCCTTCAGGCGGGTAACACAATGCCCGCCATCCAACCGGTACCCTAACGTCTGCCTGACGCCCGCATTTCGCGGGCGTTCCGTTACCATCCCGGATCGCCGCGATTCATCACGAGAATCCAGCCGGCTCCGACAGGATTACCGAAAGCAGATGCCGTTCAGCCCGATTCAGTCCATCGCCACGCCCCGTCTCACCGCCCTGGCGCTCGCCGCAACGCTCACGATGCTCGTCGCGGGCTGCGCCGTCGGCCCGGATTACCAGCGGCCGTCCGCGACCGTTCCGGCGTCGTACAAGGAAGCGCCCGAGGGCTGGAAGGTCGCGCAACCCGCCGACCGCACCGATCGCGGCAACTGGTGGTCCATCTACAACGACCCGCAACTCGACGATCTAGAAAACCGGCTGAACGCATCGAACCAGAGCATTGCGCAGTTCGCGGCGGCTTATCGGCAGGCGCGGGCGCTCGTCGGCGAGGCGCGCGCGGCTTATTTCCCGATCGTCGGGGCGACGGCTTCCGCGTCGCGGTCGGGTTTCGGCAGCGGCGCGCGAACCACGACGACGGGCAATTCGACCTCCATCGGCAACAGCTACAGCCTCGCGCTCGATGCCAGTTGGGAACCGGACCTGTGGGGCAGCGTGAGCCGCTCCGTGAACGCGCAGAAGGCGGGCGAGCAAGGCGCCGCCGCCGATCTCGCGAACGCGCGCCTCTCCGCGCAGGCCACGCTCGCGCAGAGCTATTTCCAGTTGCGCTCGCTCGACGCCCAGCAAAAGCTCCTCGACGATACCGTCGCCGCTTACGCAAGCTCGCTGCAGCTCACGCAGAATCAGTATGCGCAGGGCATCGTCGCGCGTTCGGATGTGATCCAGGCGCAGACGCAGTTGCAGTCGGCGCAGGCATCGGCGATCGACAACGGCATCGCGCGCGCGCAGTTCGAGCACGCGATTGCCGTGCTGGTCGGCGAACCAGCCTCGACGTTCGCGCTGCCCGCGTCGCCGCTCGATGCCACGCCGCCGGACGTGCCGGCGCAGATGCCGTCGGCGATTCTCGAGCGGCGGCCGGACGTCGCTTCCGCCGAGCGCAAGGCGGCGGCGGCGAACGAACAGATCGGCGTCGCGATCGCGGCGTTCTTTCCGACGCTGACGTTGTCGGCGTCGGGCGGATTCCAGAGCTCGGTGCTTTCGCAACTGCTGCGGGCGCCGTCGCGTTTCTGGACGCTCGGGCCGGACCTCGCGGCAACGATCTTCGACGGCGGCCTGCGCCGCGCGCAGACCGAAGCCGCGCGCGCGACGTACGACCAGGACGTCGCAACCTACCGGCTGACGGTGCTGACGGCGTTCCAGGACGTCGAGGACAATCTGGCGTCGCTGCGCATTCTTGCCAACGAGATCGTGATTCAGCAACAGGCGGTGCAGTCGGCGCAACAGGCGCTCGCCATCGTCAACAATCAGTACAAGGCCGGCACCGTCGGCTACGTGAACGTGCTGACCGCGCAGACGACCGCCTTCACGGCGGAGCAGAAGCTCGCGAATATCGCGGGGCAGCGGATGGTGTCGTCGGTGGGGCTTGTGAAGGCGCTCGGCGGCGGCTGGGATGTCGGGCAGATCGAGCGCGAGACGGGCGGTGTGGAAGCACCGGCGGCGGCTTCGGGCGCCTCGGCACCGATGCCTGCAACGACGTCCGCGACAACCAGCGCAGCCACAAAATCCTAGCCGCGTCAGGCGCTGCGTCCTGACATTGTCCCGCCCCCATCACCCGAATTACCCCGCTTTCCCTCCCCTTATCCGCCGATAGTCCCACGGCGTTTTTCGCAATAATCACCGTCATCGAAATCCGGCATTCCGCCGGAAAAGCACGGAGCGAAAGCGCGGTGGCAGACGAAAGCGATCTCGAAAAGACCGAGTCAGCGACTCCCAAACGCCTCGAAAAGGCGCGGGAGGAGGGACAGGTCGCGCGTTCGCGGGAACTCGCCTCGTTCGCCCTTCTCGCGGCGGGCTTCTTCGGCATCTGGGGACTCTCCGGTCCCATCAGCGAACACATGCAGTCCATCCTGCGCGGCGCGTTCACCTTCGACCGCGCGACCGTCCTCGATACGCGCCAGATGATGATCGGCGCCGCCAACGCCAGCAAAGAAGGCTTCTTCGCCCTCTTCCCCGTGCTCGCGCTGACCGGCCTCGCCGCGCTCGCCGCGCCGATGGCGCTCGGCGGCTGGCTCCTCACCACCAAGCCGCTCTCGCCGAACTTCGGGCGGCTGAATCCCATCAGCGGGCTCGGCAAGATCTTCTCGATGCAGGGCCCGATCCAGCTCGGCATGTCGCTGCTGAAGACGATCGTCGTCGGCGGGATGGCCGGCTGGACGATGTGGACGCGCAAGGCCGAAGTGCTCGGGCTCGTCACCAAGCCGCTCAGCCTCGCGCTCGCCGAGACGATGCACCTGATCGTCGTCTGCTGCGGCATGGCGATCGCGGGCCTCTTTCTCGTCGCGGCGCTCGACGTCCCGTACCAACTGTGGACGCACGCGAAGAAACTGCGCATGAGCAAGGAAGAAGTGAAGCGCGAGCACAAGGAAAACGACGGCGATCCGCACGTGAAAGGCCGCATTCGCTCGCAGCAGCGCGCCGCCGCCCGTCGCCGCATGATGCAGGCGATTCCGACCGCCGACGTGATCGTCACCAATCCGACGCACTTCGCCGTCGCGCTCAAGTATGCCGACGGCCAGATGCGCGCGCCGAAGGTCGTTGCGAAGGGCGTGAATCTCGTCGCCGCGCGCATCCGCGAACTCGGCCGCGAGCACAGCGTCCCGCTGCTGGAAGCGCCGCCGCTCGCGCGGGCGCTGTATCACAACGTCGAGATCAACCGCGAGATTCCGGGGGCGCTGTATGGCGCCGTCGCGCAGGTGCTGGCGTGGGTGTACCAGTTGCGCCGGTTCCAGGAAGACGGCGGCGTGAAACCCGACGAACCCGCCGACCTCGACGTGCCGCAGGAACTCGACAAGGGCGCCGTCTCCGACGACGACGCCGACCAGGAAGCCGCCGACGCGCTTGCCCCCGACAACTCATCTTCTAATGGAGCCGCAGCATGAACGCGCGCGCTGGATTCTTCGCCAAACGCCCCGACGCGCTCGGCAGTCACAATCTGCGGGCGCTCGCGGGTCCGATCCTGATCTGCATGATCCTCGGGATGATGATCCTGCCGTTGCCGGCATTCCTGCTCGATCTGCTGTTCACCTTCAACATCGCGCTTTCCGTGATGGTGCTGCTCGTCAGCATGTACACGCAAAAGCCGCTCGACTTCGCCGCGTTCCCGAGCGTGCTGCTCTTCTCCACCTTGCTGCGGCTCTCGCTGAACGTCGCGTCGACGCGTATCGTCCTGCTCGAAGGCCATACCGGGCCTGACGCCGCCGGCCAGGTGATCGAATCGTTCGGACACTTTCTCGTCGGCGGGAATTTCGCGGTCGGCATCGTCGTGTTCGTGATCCTGATGATCATCAACTTCATGGTGATCACGAAGGGCGCGGGCCGGATCGCCGAAGTCGGCGCGCGCTTCACGCTCGACGCGATGCCCGGCAAGCAGATGGCGATCGACGCCGACCTGAACGCCGGCCTCATCAACGAGCAGCAGGCGAAGAAGCGTCGTCTGGAAGTCGCGCAGGAAGCCGAGTTCTACGGCTCGATGGACGGCGCGAGCAAGTTCGTGCGCGGCGACGCGATCGCCGGCTTGCTGATCATGGTGATCAACATCGTCGGCGGGCTGATCGTCGGGATGCTCCAGCACGACATGGACTTCGGCCACGCCGCGACGAACTACACGCTGCTCACGATCGGCGATGGCCTCGTCGCGCAGATTCCGTCGCTGATCATCTCGACGGCGGCGGGCGTGATCGTGTCGCGCGTGGCAACCGAGGAAGACATCGGCACGCAGTTGACCGGCCAGTTGTTCAGCAACCCGCGCGTGTTGATGATCACGGGCGTGATCATCGGCATCATGGGGCTGATTCCGGGCATGCCGCACTTCGCGTTCATGCTGCTCGGCGGCGGCCTGATCTATGCCGCGCGCTCGATGAACAAGCGGGCCGCCGAGAAGAAGCGCGTGGGCGCAATCACCGATGTCACGCCGGCCGCCGCCGTGCCGGCCGAGAACACCGAGGCAAGCTGGGACGACGTCGCGCTGATCGATCCGCTGGGGCTCGAAGTCGGCTATCGGCTGATTCCGCTCGTCGATCGCAACACCGACGGCGAATTGCTCAAGCGCATCAAGGGCATTCGCAAGAAGTTCGCGCAGGAAATCGGCTTCCTGCCGCCCGTGATCCATATCCGCGACAACCTCGAACTGCGTCCGAACGGCTACCGGATCGCGCTGAAGGGCGTGGAAGTGGGCGTCGGCGAGGCGTTTCCGGGACAGTGGCTCGCGATCAATCCAGGACAGGTGTCGGCGGCGCTCCCGGGCACGCAGACGCAGGACCCGGCGTTCGGCTTGCCGGCCGTCTGGATCGATACGAACATGCGCGAACAGGCGCAGGTGTATGGCTACACGGTGGTCGACGCGAGCACGGTCGTCGCGACGCATTTGAACCATCTGGTCGTCACGCACGCGGCCGAACTGCTCGGGCGTCAGGAGGTGCAGGCGCTGCTGGAGCGCATCGGCAAGGACACGCCGTCGCTCACCGACGATCTCGTGCCGAAGACGATCGCGCTCACGACGCTGCAAAAAGTCTTGCAGAACCTGCTGGACGAAGGCGTGCCGATCCGCGACATGCGCACGATCCTCGACTCGCTGCTGGAACACGCGCCGAAGATCGGCGATGCGCACGAACTCACGGCGGCGGTGCGGCTCGCGCTGGGCCGCGCGATCACGCAGCAGTGGTATCCGGGCAATGGCGACTTGCAGGTGATGGGACTCGATCCGACGCTGGAGCGGGTGTTGTCGCAGGCGCTGTCGACGGGGGCGAATCCGGGGCTGGAACCGGGCCTCGCACAGACGCTGCTGAACTCGACGCAGAACGCGATCATGCGCCAGCAGAATCTCGGAATGCCGCCGGTGTTGCTCGTGCAGCACTCGCTGCGGGCGATGCTCGCGCGCTTCCTGCGACGGAGTTTGCCGCAGTTGAAAGTGCTGTCGTATGCGGAAGTGCCGGATACGCGCAACGTCAAGGTGGTGAACCTGATCGGGGCGTAGATGCCGTAGCGGACGGGTCGGCTCACAGGCCGTCCGACGTACAATCGACGTCGATCCGATGCTGCCAGGCCGAGACGTCCTTGAAACGAAAAATGCCCGCGCTCAATGCGCTGAAAGCCTTCGAAGTGGCCGGCCGAACCGGCAGCTTCACGCGTGCCGCCGAGTTGCTCAACGTGACGCAAAGCGCGGTCAGCCGGCAGGTCCGGCAGCTTGAAATCCAGCTTGGCGAGCCGCTTCTGCA
Source organism: Caballeronia choica (assembly GCF_001544535.1). Taxonomy (GTDB): domain Bacteria; phylum Pseudomonadota; class Gammaproteobacteria; order Burkholderiales; family Burkholderiaceae; genus Caballeronia; species Caballeronia choica. The sequence goes on from NZ_FCON02000091.1 coordinate 8,169, forward strand.
ACGCCAGCATCACCATCTGGAGCTTTCGATCGCCGGCCGGTTGCTGCTGCGCGCGCTTCAGCAGTCGTTCGACAGAATCGAACTGACGGTGCGCAGCATTCAGGAGAAGACGCACCTGAACCGCCTGCGCCTGAACGCTCCGCCGACATTCACGAGCCGTTGGCTGATGCCGCGTCTCAAGCATCTGAGAAGCGCGCAGCCCGAACTCGAAGTCAGCCTGTGGACGCGTCTCGACGACAAGCTCGCCGAATCCGGCGCACTCGACTGCGCGATCCGTTTTGGCAACGGCGAATGGGAAGGCTTCGACAACCTGCTTCTGATGCACGAACAGCACGTCGCGGTCTGCGCGCCGGCGCTGCTCGCGCAGCAGGCCGAACGCGCCACGATCGACCTGAATCAGTTCACGCTGCTGCATGTGCTCGCGGGCGATGACCAGCGCTATCTCACCTGGCATCACTGGCTGAAGGCTGCCGGCATCTCCGATGTGGACACCGGCGGCGGCTATGAATTCGACCTGCTCGATCACGCGATCCACGCGGCGATCGATGGTCTCGGCGTGACGATCGCCGATCGTCACATGATCACGCGCGAGCTGGCCGAAGGAAAGCTCGTGCAAGTGCTCAACGTCCATGTGGACGGCCACCAGTCGTACTGGCTCGTCACGCGGTCCGCGCAGGACGACCTGCCGCAAGTCGCCGTGTTCCGCGACTGGCTGAAACAGGAAATCTGGCTGACGCAGCGCACGCTCGATTCGTCGGCATCGACTTCGACGCCTTTGAGCGACGGTCTGTGAAGCGTCGCGATTCGGTACGGTCAAGCCGTCAGGCGGCGGCTGCCAGCCTGACCGGCTCTTCCGATGCCGCCTCGGCTGTCGCTGTCGCTGTCGACCGCGCATCCTGCAGGATCATCTCCGCGCCCTTCTCCGCGACCATCATGGTCGGCGCGTTGATATTGCCCGACGTGATGTTCGGAAAGATCGACGCATCCACGATCCGCAAGCCGCCCACGCCGTGTACCCGCAGACGCTCGTCCACCACGGAGGTCCGTGGATCGGGACCCATCGCGCACGATCCGCACAGGTGATAGATCGAGCCCGACTGCTCGCGGAAATACCGGAGGAATCCTTCGCGCGTGTGCACCTGCGGTCCCGGCGAAATCTCCTCGACCGTAATGTCCTTGAGCGCTGGCGCCGCCATCACCTTGCGCACGAGTTCGCAGCCCTGGATGACCTCGTCGATGTCCTTGTCGGTCGTGAGCGCGTTGATGCGGATTTTGGCCGCGTCTTCCGCGCGGTTCGACGCAATCTCGATCGATCCGCGGCTCGTCGGCCGGCACGGATTGAAGGCCAGCAGGAAGCCCGAATACGGCTCCGGTTCGAGACTCGCCGTGCTGCTCTTCGGAATCCGGTATGACAGCGGATTGAAGTAGAGCTGCAGGTTCGGCTGCTCCTGTTGCGCGTTGCCCTTGAAGAATCCCCCCGACTGGTTGACGCTCATCGCGAGCGGTCCCTTGCGCGTGAACAGATACTGCAAGCCGAGCTTGAGCTTGCCAAGCAGGGGGCGCATTTCATCGTTGAGCGTCTTCACGCTCGCGCGATAGTAGAAGCTCACGCACAGGTGATCCTGCAAATTCTGGCCGACCGCCGGCGACTCGTGAACCAGCGCGATACCGTGCTTGGCGAGCAGCGCCTTCTCGCCGACGCCGGACAGTTGCAGCAGCTTCGGCGTATCGACCGCGCCAGCCGACAGGATCACCTCACGCGCCGCCATGAATTCGCGCGCCTGGCCGTTCTGCGTGACGGCCACGCCGATCGCGCGTTGGTTCGCATCGAACAGCACGCGGCTCGCGAGGACGTTGTGCTCGACGTGCAGATTCCTGCGCGACATCGCCGGATGCAGGTATTCGAAGCTGCTCGAAGAACGCTGGCCGTTGCGCGTGTTCACGTCGTAGATGCCGGCGCCTTCGAACTGCGCGCCGTTGAAGTCGTCGGTGCGTTTGTAGCCCGCCTGCGCGCAGCCCTTCAGGAACGCGTGGCAGATCGGATGCACCGCGTCCTTCATCGGCGAGATGCGGATCGGGCCGTCGGCGCCGTGAAACGTCGTGTTGCCGAGCGGATGCGATTCCAGGCGGCGGAAATACGGCAGCACGTCGCGAAACGCCCAGCCCTGGTTGCCGGCTTCGTGCCAGTCGTCGAAATCGCGCGGCTGGCCGCGCACGTAGATCATCGCGTTGATCGATCCCGACCCGCCCTGCACCTTGCCGCGCGGGCAGTAGATCGGGCGATTGTCGAGTTGCGGCTCCGGCTCGCTGTAGTACATCCAGTTGTAGGTTTCGTTGTAGTACGTCTTCGTGAAACCGACCGGAATCTTGAACCAGAACGAGTCGTCGCGGCCGCCGGCTTCGAGCAGCAATACCGAATGCTCGCCCGACGCCGACAGGCGATTCGCCAGGATGCAGCCCGCCGAGCCCGCTCCGACGATGATGTAGTCGTAGTTCATTCTGTGTGTCGCCCGACGGCGCTCCTTCGACGCTTCCATTTCGATCAACCCTTCGCCGGAGCCAGGTCTTTGACGTCGGCGGGCTTCGCGGCCATCTGCAGATGCAGGCGCTCGCCGGTGTAAGGCGAATGCTCGCGCACGACGTCCATGTTCAACTCGATGCCCAGCCCCGGCTCGCGCGACGGAATGATGTAGCCGTCTCCCCACTCGATCGGTTTCTTCAGTACTTGGGCGTGAAAGCCGTCCCACGTGCCGATGCTTTCCTGGATCAGGAAGTTGGGCGTGCAGGTCGCAAGCTGGATGCTGGCCGCGGCACCGACCGGGCCGTTGTAGAGGTGCGGCGCGATCTGCGCGTAATACACCTCGGCGATGCTTGCCACCTTCTTCGCTTCGAGCAATCCACCGACGCGCGCGACGTTCAGTTGCAGGATCGACGCGCCCCGCGCTTCCAGCAGCTTGAAGAACTCATACTTGGTGGTGAGCCGTTCGCCGGCCGCAATCGGAATGCTGGTGTGCGCGGCAACTTGCGCCATCGCGCCTTCCTGCCCGGGCGGCACCGGCTCCTCGAACCACAGCGGATCGTATTTTTCCAGACGCTTTGCCAGCCGGATCGCCGACGACGGCACCATCTGGCCGTGCGTGCCGAACAGCAAATCGGCCTTGCTGCCCACCGCCTCGCGCACCTTGCGGCAAAACGTTTCGCAACGGTCGAGCACTTCCATCGAAAGCTGATGTCCCGAATAGGCGGTGTACGGGCCGGCCGGATCGAACTTCACCGCCGTGAAACCGCGCTGCACGTTTTGCGCCGCGCATTCGGCGGCGAGATCGGGGTCGTCGTAATCGTATTCACCACGACGACTCTTCGGATACAGGTACGTGTACGAGCGAAGGCGCTCATGCACCCGGCCGCCGAGCAGTTCGTAGACCGGCTTGCCCGCCGCCTTGCCGATGATGTCCCAGCACGCCATTTCGAGGCCGCTCACGACGCCCATCATCGTGAGATCGGGGCGCTGCGTGAAGCCGCTCGAATACGCCTCGCGCCAGAAGCGCTCGACGTGATGCGGATCGTGGTCGAGCAGATAGCGGCTGAACACGTCGTCGATGATGTGCGTCATCGCGTTCGGATGAAACGTCGCGGAATAGATTTCGCCGACGCCCTCGATCCCGCAGGCGGTCCGAAGCTTGACGAAGATCCAGTACATGCCGCCGAGATGCGGCGGCGGCACGGCAACGATATGCGTTTCCAGCGAGACGACTTTCATTGGCGCGATTCCTTCCTGTTGAGCATGTTTCGCAAGGCAAGGCCCGCGAAGCCGCCGATCGCGGCCACCGCGGCCACATAGCCGAAGTAGAGCTGGTAGCCGAAGACGCCCGGGTATGTCTGTGTCAGATAGCCGTTGATCAGCGGCAGGAACACGTCGGGCGAATAGCCGAGTACGGAGACGAGTCCGATGGCGAGGCCCGTGGTTTCGGCGGGCACGTTGCAGCGGTCGAGCAGCGACCAGTAGAGCCCGCGAATCGCATACGTCAGGACGCCGATGAACAGCACGAGCGCGACGAGCGGCGCGTGGCCCGGGATGCCCGGCGCGGCGATCAGCCCCACGAGCGAAAGCGCCGCGAGAAAGAGCGCGATCACGAGCACGGACACCTTCGAGAAGCGGTCGCCGAGAAAGCCGCCGCCGATGCCGCCGATCGGCCGCATCCAGAGCTTCAGCGTCGTGATCGTGCCCGCCATCACGACCGACAAGCCGATCCCGTCCTGGTGCAGGTAAGCGGAAAAGCTGTAGGTCGCCCAGAACACCTGATAGCCGCAAAACACGATCGCCGAGAGGAGCCACAGTTCGGGAATGGCCGCGAGCGTTTTCAGGTCGGTCAGCACGTTGCGGTGCTCGCGCGGCGCGCGGGAAGCGTTCGCCACCGACGGCGCGTCCTTCACGAGCCCGAGCAGGACGCCCAGTCCGATGCACAGGAACGCGTACAGGTAGACCACGAGCCGGAAGGCCGCCGCCGTCGACTCGCTGTGCGCATGCGTGGCCCACGCGAACAGCGTGATCGCGACGGTCGCGAGCATCGCTTCGATCAGGCCGCGTCCGCCGTCGAGGAAGCCGAAGAAGCGGCCTTGTTCGTGCGCACCGGCGATCATCGTCACGCGCTTGATGACGGCGGCCCAGAACGTGAGGCCGGTCGTCAGGCCCCAGCCGCCGAAGATCATGCAGAGCACGACAAATGGCGGCGCGGTCGAATACAGCAGGCCGAGCGCGCCGGTTGCGATCAGCGAGAAGCAGATCAGGACGCGCGGCGCGATGCGGTCCGCGAGCCAGCCGCTCGGCAGATAGCTGAGCAGGAATATCAGGCCGAGCGCGGAGTACAGATAGCCGAGTTGGCTATCGGTGATGTGGAACACTTCGAGCATCGTCGGCTGATAGACCTGCCGCAAATACAGGATCGGGTAAATGGCGCCGGCGGCGAGCACGAGCAACGCGAGTTGCAGATAGCGCTGGGCAGCGGATTGCGCGACGGCTGTGTCGGCATCCGACGCGAGCCGGGAAGCCGATTGAACGGGTTGAGATGACACGCGAGTCTCCTGACGACACGTATCGCGACGCACGCGTGCGCCGATCGTGTCTTCGATTTGTTTTTGATCTTGAAAAGAGCGGCGGTTGCCGGCCGCCGCCAGCGGTGCTTCAGTACTTCATGACGACGAGGCGCGTCTGCGTGAATTCGAGCATGCCGTGCTTGCCGTCGTCGCCGCCGAGGCCGGAGCGTTTCCAGCCGGCGTGGAAGCCCTGATAAGGATCGGCGGGCGTGCGGTTCACGTAGAGTTCGCCCGCCTCGATGCCATTGGCGACCTTCATCGCCGTGCGGTAGCTTTCGGTGTAGAGCACCGACGACAAGCCGAACTGATGGTCGTTCGCCATCGCGAGGGCTTCATCGAGCATGCGATATTCGACGACGGGCATGATCGGCCCGAAAGTCTCTTCGCGAATGATCTCCATGTCCTGACGGCAGTTCGACAACAGCGTCGGCGGATAGAAGAAGCCCTTGCCGCCGGGCAGCTTGCCGCCTGTCTCGACGGTCGCGCCGGCTTCGACTGCGCGCAGCACCATCGCGTGGATCGACTGACGCGAGCTTTCGTTGACGAGCGGCCCCATCCACGCGGGATTCACGCTGCGATCGCCGGTTTCGATGGCGCTCATGTGGCGCTTGAGCAGCGCGATAAAGCGGTCGTGCACACTCTCATGCACGTAGACGCGCTCGATCGCCGTGCAAAGCTGGCCGCAATGCATGGTCTTCGACGCAACGAGTTCGCGCGCCGCCTTTTCCAGGTCCGCATCCGGTTCGATGATCGCGGGCGTCTTGCCGCCGAGTTCGAGCGACGGCTTCGCGATGTTGGCCTTGCAGTAGTCGAGCACCTTGCGGCCCGCGCCGACGCTGCCCGTCAGCGTGATCATGCCGACCGCCGGATGCGTGCAGACCACTTCGGCCGTCTCATGGCTCATCGCCAGGATGTTCACGACGCCCGGTGGCAGGCCGGCGCGCTCGACCGCTTTCGCGATCTCGAACGCGCTCATCGGCGTGTTGTTGCTCGGCCGCACGACCACCGTGTTGCCGGTGATCAGCGCGGGCGCGACCTTGCGCATGAACGTGTACACCGGATAGTTGAACGGGATCAGGCACGCGACCACACCGATCGGCTCGCGGAATAGCAGGAGGTTTTCGTCGGCTGTGTCGCTCGGAATCACCTCGCCTTCGATGCGGCGCGCCCACTCGGCGTGATAGCGCGTGATCTGCGCGGCGTAGAGGGCTTCGTTGGCGGCATCGCCGGGGCTTTTGCCCGACTCCAGCGCGAGAGCCGCGCCGATGGCCGGCGCGGCGTCGGTGAGCGCGTCGGCGAGTTTGTGGAGGAAGACGGCGCGTGCGGCGGAGGGCAGTTTGCGCCACGTTTTTTGAGCAACGGCCGCCGCCTCGACGGCCGCCGCCGCTTCGGCCTGCGACGCGCCGGACACATGCCCGAGCAGCGTTTCGGTCGCGGGGTTGTGGACGGCGATGAGTTCATCGCCTGCAGGTTCGATGAACCGGCCGTTGGCAAAATTCCGATCGAGTCGCATGGGTCCTGGCGGTAGGTAAGGTTCGAAAAACGCATGACCTTCGGCAGCACCTTCGTGCCCTTGGCCAATGAACCTTATTCTTCTCCGCGCAAAATCGACCGACAAGCGACGATTTCGATGGACAAACATTCATGAAATGAATGTTTGTCCGGGGATCTGTCCCCTCAACACTCCACGATATTCACCGCCAACCCACCGCGCGACGTTTCCTTATATTTGGTCTTCATATCGGCGCCCGTCTCGCGCATGGTCTTGATGACCGAATCGAGCGACACGTAGTGCGACCCGTCCCCGCGCATCGCCATGCGCGCGGCGTTGACGGCTTTCACCGACCCCATCGCGTTGCGTTCGATGCATGGAATCTGCACCATCCCGCCGACGGGGTCGCAGGTCAGCCCGAGATTGTGTTCCATGCCGATTTCTGCGGCGTTCTCGACTTGTGACGGCGTGCCGCCCATCACAGCGGCGAGCGCACCGGCGGCCATCGAACAGGCGACGCCCACTTCCCCCTGACAGCCCACCTCGGCGCCTGAAATCGACGCATTCATCTTGTACAGGATGCCGATGGCCGCCGCCGTCAGCAGGAAATCGATCACGCCCTGCGCATTCGAGCCGGGCATAAAGCGGTCGTAGTAATGCAGCACGGCGGGGATGATGCCGGCAGCGCCATTGGTCGGCGCCGTCACGACCCGCCCGCCGACCGCGTTCTCCTCGTTCACGGCGATCGCATAGAGATTGATCCAGTCGATCATCGAAAGCGGATCGCGCAACGCCTGCTCGGGCTTGCCCACGAGCGCGCGGTACAACTGCGGCGCGCGCCGCTTCACCTGGAACGGACCGGGCAGATTGCCGTCGGCTTCCGGGTTGCCGATGCCACAGCCGCGCTCGACGCAAGCCTGCATCACGTCCCAGATGCGCAGCAGGCCGGAGCGAATCTCCTCCTCGCTGCGCCACACGCGCTCGTTTTCCCACATCAGTTGCGCGATCGATTTGACCGATTCGTTGCACATCTTCAGCAACTCGTCGCCGGTCAGGAACGGATACGGCAAGTGCTCGTACGCGGTCAGCACCGCCGTATTCGCCGCGCCGGCCGTCACGACGAACCCGCCGCCCACGGACAGATAAGTCGCCTCGCGCAGCAGCGCCCCGGCGGCATCGAAGGCGTGCAGTTTCATGCCGTTCGGATGCTCGGCCAGCGCCTGCCGATAAAACCCGATGTGCTCCTTCTGCACAAAGGGAATCTCGTGCTTGCCCAACAGCGCGAGCTTCTTCGACAACCGAACAGCGTCGAGCCGCGCGCTGATCGTCTCTGCATCGACGGTATCGGGTGCATCGCCCATCAGGCCGAGCATCACGCCGCGGTCCGTGCCGTGGCCCTTGCCGGTCGCACCGAGCGATCCGTACAGTTCGCACTTCACCGAAGCCACCGCGTCGAGCAATCCGTCCCGTTCGAGCCCTTGCACGAACATCAGGGCCGCGCGCATCGGCCCGACCGTATGCGAGCTCGACGGACCGATGCCGATTTTGAAAAGGTCGAAAACGCTGACTGCCATGACTGCTCCTGCTTCGGTTCTGAATGGATTAGCGCGCCGCCAGCGGCAGACAGACCGCCAGCCACGCCGGCGGCGTCGGGGCGAGCCGCAGGGCCACCGGCGCATAGCGCCCGTCGAGCCGCGCCGCGAGGTAAAACAGCTCAGCCGAGTTCTTCGGGTCCCACTCGCCCGAATAACCCGGCAAGCCAGCCTCGCGCCGCTTGGCATCGAAGGCGACCGACGAATGCACGAACTCATCGTGCGTCTTGGTGCCGAGCGCGTACGGCGTGAGCCAGTTGAGCGCATCGGCGAGTGTCGCGCCCGACGCCGCACGCTCCGCGAGCCAGTTGCGATTGTGACGGCGCGCGGCGAGCGCCGCCGTCACGAGCGGCTGGAGATCGTAGGTGACGTAATGCAGCGCGTCGCGTTCGGCGAAATCGACGGTCGAGCCATCGGGCGCGATGTTGTCGCCGACATGCTCGACAAAGAGACGCTGCGCCGCGTTGATGAGCTTGCGGTCGTCGATGGTGAACGCGCCCATCGAGACCAGCTTGATCCGGTGACTCTGCCAATTGTTGCGATACGTGCCTTGGAGCGGCCGCTTCTGCTTGTCGATATCCGTGATATAGCCGCTCACCATCTTCGTGATGAACGCGTTCGTCGCGTTGCGCGTCTTGACCGGCAGCGCGCTCGCGGTCAGGTCGTAGGCGAGGATCAGCGACTCGAAATTCGTTTCGTCGATCGGGTTGAAGCTCGGCTGGTAAGTCGTCACCCACGCGAGCAAGAAGCGGTCGACGAGCCGCAGATAACGCTCGTCGCCGGTTGCGCGCCAGGCGAGCGCGGCATCGCGCATCAAGCCCAGTTCCTTCTCCGCCTCGACGCTTTCGTCGTAGATGCCTTCGTGCGGCAGCGTGCCTTCCGTGTGCAGCTTCGCAAGCGGCTTCGGCTGCTCGTTGACGTGCGATTGCACCATCTTCACCAGCGCCTTCACGCCCGGATCGGCGTTGGTGCGCTCGCTGGTCTGCATCGCGGGCGCGGCGCAGAAATTCATCGCGGCTTGCGCGGCGTGGTTCGCGAACGCACTCGCGGCCAGCACTGCCAGCGTCGCCCGCACTCGCCATCGGCGGCCCGCTTGATTCACCTCTCGCACCTTCAGCGCCATGCGAACTCCTTGATTGGCTTTGGTTCGGGGTGAGATGTTAGCCGGGTTTGGGCGTGTGAAGCAAAACCGCCCGGGGTTTCCGGGCGGCTTCGTGTCGTCGGGACTCAGTCGTTATATTCCGATACCGGCACGCACGAACACATCAGGTTGCGGTCGCCGTACGCGTTGTCGGCGCGACCGACCGGCGGCCAGTACTTGCGCTCGACGAGCGACTTCAACGGATACGCCGCTTCCTCGCGCGAGTACGTGTGCGTCCATTCATCGGCGGCGACGACGGCTGCCGTATGCGGCGCGTGCTTCAGCGGATTGTCCTCGCGATCGGCGCGGCCTTCCTCCACCGCGCGGATCTCCTCGCGAATCTCGATCATCGCGTTGATGAAACGATCGAGTTCTTCCTTCGATTCCGACTCGGTCGGCTCGACCATCAGCGTGCCCGGCACCGGGAAGCTCATCGTCGGCGCGTGGAAGCCGAAGTCGATCAGGCGCTTGGCGACGTCTTCCACCGAAATGCCGCTCGTTTCCTTGATCGGGCGCACGTCGAGAATGCACTCGTGCGCGACCAGTCCGCCCGCGCCGCTGTAGAGCACCGGATAGTGCGGCGCCAGGCGCTTCGCGACATAGTTCGCCGCGAGGATCGCGGTTTCGGTTGCGGCGGTCAGGCCCTTCGCGCCCATCATCGCGATGTACATCCACGAGATAGGCAGGATCGCGGCCGAGCCATAAGGCGCCGACGATACCGCGCCGATGCCGCTTTCGTCGCGCTGATAGCCGGTCGAATGCTGGTTCGGCAGGAACTTCGCGAGATGCGCGCCGACCGCCACCGGACCGACGCCCGGTCCGCCGCCGCCGTGCGGAATGCAGAACGTCTTGTGCAGGTTCAGGTGCGAGACGTCGCCGCCGAACTGGCCGGGCGCGGTCAGACCGACCATCGCGTTCATGTTCGCGCCGTCCACATACACCTGGCCGCCGTGGCCGTGCACGATCTCGCAGATTTCGCGGACGTTGCGCTCGAATACGCCGTGCGTCGACGGATACGTAATCATGATCGCCGCGAGATTCGCCGAATGCTTCCCGGCCTTCGCCTTGAGGTCGTCGATATCGACGTTGCCGTTCGAATCGCACGCGACCACGACGACCTGCATCCCGGCCATCTGCGCCGAGGCCGGATTCGTGCCGTGCGCGGACGCCGGAATCAGGCAGACATTGCGATGCCCTTCGCCGCGCGACGCGTGGTACGCGTGGATGATCAGCAAGCCGGCGTATTCGCCCTGCGAGCCCGCGTTCGGTTGCAGCGAAACCGCCGCGTAGCCGGTGCACGCAACCAGCATCTGTTCGAGCTGATCGATCATCGTGCGGTAGCCGACGGTCTGCTCGGCCGGCGCGAACGGATGGATCTGCGCGAACTCGGGCCACGTGACCGGCAGCATTTCCGACGTCGCGTTGAGCTTCATCGTGCACGAGCCGAGCGGGATCATCGTGCGGTCGAGCGCGAGATCCTTGTCGGCGAGGCTGCGCAGGTAACGCAGCATCTCGTGCTCGGAATGGTGGCGGTTGAAGACCGGGTGCGTCAGGAAATCGCTCGTGCGATACAGTTCAGCGGGCAGCGATTCCTTGACGGCCGCATCGAGCGCGTCGATGTCGAAGGTCTGGGTCTTGCCCGCCACTTCCGCGAACAGCGCGAAGAGCTTCGTCAGGTCGTCGCGCGTGGTGGTTTCATCGACCGACACGCCAACGTGGTTCGCATCGATGTGACGCAGGTTGATATGCACGCCGGACGCCGCCTGATGCAGCGCCGTCGTGTTCGCGCCGCTCTCGATCGTGACGGTGTCGAAGAACGTTTCGTTCGCGAGCCGGTAGCCGAACAGTTGCACGCCCGCCGCGAAAATCGACGCGACGCGGTTCACGCGCAGCGCGATCGTCTTCAGGCCGTGCGGGCCGTGATAGACCGCGTACATGCTCGCCATGATCGCGAGCAGCGCCTGCGCCGTGCACACGTTTGAGGTCGCCTTTTCGCGGCGGATGTGCTGTTCGCGCGTTTGCAGCGCGAGACGCAGCGCGTGCTTGCCCTGCGCGTCGACGGTCACGCCGACCAGACGCCCCGGCATCTGGCGCTTGAATTCATCGCGCACGGCCATGTATGCCGCGTGGGGGCCGCCGAAACCGACCGGCACGCCGAAGCGCTGCGTATTGCCGATCGCGACGTCCGCGCCCCATTCGCCGGGCGGCGTGAGCAGCGTGAGCGCCAGCAGGTCGGCCGCGACGACCACGTGGCCGCCGGCCGCGTGGATCGCTTCGGTGAGCGCGCGGTAGTCGCGCACGTCGCCGTTCGCGCCCGGATATTGCAGCAGCACGCCGAACGCGTTGGCGGTCGCGGCATCGGCGGCGGGTCCCACCTTCACCTCGATGCCGGCCGGCTTTGCGCGCGTCTGCACGACTTCGATGGTTTGCGGCAGCACGTCGTCGGCGACATAGAACACGTTCGACTTCGGCTTGCCGACGCGTTGCAGCAGCGTCATCGCCTCGGCGGCGGCGGTGGCTTCGTCGAGCAGCGACGCGTTCGAGATCGCGAGGCCCGTCAGGTCGATGATCATCTGCTGGAAGTTCAGCAGCGCTTCCAGGCGCCCTTGCGAAATCTCCGGCTGATACGGCGTGTAGGCCGTGTACCACGCGGGATTTTCCAGCACGTTGCGCAGGATCACGGCCGGCGTGTGCGTGCCGTAATAGCCCTGGCCGATGTAGGTTCGAAACACCAGGTTCTGGTCCGCGAGCTTGCGCAAGGACGCCAGCGCCTCCGCCTCGCTTTTCGGCTGAGTGAAAGCACCCAGCGGCAGCGTCTCCTTGCGCCGGATCGACTCGGGAATCACCGCGTCGATGAACGCCGCGCGCGTGGCGAAGCCGAGCGCATCGAGCATTGCGCGCTGGTCGGCCGAATCAGGGCCGATGTGCCGCTCGGCGAATGCATCGTGGCATTCGAGCGCGGCAAGTGACAGGGATGAGCGGTTCATCAGACGATCCGGGTGTTCGAGCTTCATGTGAATTCCTGCGGGTGCGGTGTCAGCCAGCCGCACCGTCGATTAAAAGGTTATTCGCCGATCGAGTTGCCGTAGCCTGCGGCGTCGAGCAGCTTGTCGAGGCTCGCGTCGGCGGCGGGCTTGATCTTGAAGAGCCAGCTATCGTACGGCGCGCCGTTGATCTGGTCGGGGGAAGCCGTCAGACCGTCGTTGGCCGCCACGATTTCGCCCGAAACCGGTGCATAGATATCGGACGCGGCTTTCACCGATTCGATCACCGCGATCGCATCGCCTGCCGCGACGGTCTTGCCCGCTGCCGGCAGTTCGACGAACACGATGTCGCCGAGCGCTTCCTGCGCGTGATCGGTGATGCCGATGGCGAGTGTGCCGTCGGCTTCGGTGCGGACCCATTCGTGCGATTCGGTATATTTCAGATCGGCCGGGATGCTCATTGAATGCTCCTTTGCGTGATTCGTGGTGGTTCGTGCTGGGTTCGTGGACGTGCGCTGACCGGCGGCGCCATGTTCAGAGGCTCGCGAGCACCTTTCCGTTGCGCACGAAGGGCAGTTTTACCACGCTGGCGGGAAGTTGCTTGTCGCGGATCACGACCTGTACGACGTCGCCGGGATTCACGCCCGTCGGCACCCGCGCGAACGCAATCGATTCCTGCATCGACGGCGAAAACGTGCCGCTCGTGATCTCGCCCTCGCCGTGCGGCGTGACGACCTTCTGGTGAGCACGAAGCACGCCACCGGCGCGGCCGTTTTCCTTGTGCAGGATCAGTCCGACGAAATTCGCCTTCTGGCCGTTCTCCTCCAGCGCCGAGCGCCCGATGAAATCGCGCGACGATTTCATATCGACGGTCCAGGCGAGCCCGGCATCGAGCGGCGACACGCCGTCGTCCATGTCCTGGCCGTAGAGGTTCATGCCGGCTTCGAGGCGCAGCGTGTCGCGTGCGCCGAGACCGGCTGGCTTCACGCCCTGCGCTTTCAGCGCGTTCCAGAACGCTTCGACGTGCGCGGCCGGCACGACGATTTCGAAGCCGTCCTCGCCGGTGTAGCCGGTGCGCGCAAGCATCACTTCACCGAACGGCGTCGACGGAAACTGCACTGCGTTGAACGGTTTGATCGATTCGGTGGCGGCGCGCGTGTCCGGCAACACTTGCCAGACTTTTTCGCGCGCGTTCGGGCCCTGCACCGCGACGATCGCCAGATCGCGGCGCGGCGTGAACGCGAGGTCGAATTCGGCTTCGGCGATGAGTTGGCCGAACCACGCGATGTCCTTCTCGGCGGTGCCCGCGTTCACGACGACGCGGAAATGATCTTCGGCGAAGTAGTAGACGATGAGGTCATCGATGACGCCGCCGTGGCTGTTGAGCAGGCACGAGTAGAGCGCCTTGCCCGGCGTGGTGAGCTTGTCGACGTTGTTGGCGATCGCGAGCTTGAAGAAGTCGCGCGCCGCAGGGCCGTTGAAATCGACGACGCGCATGTGCGACACGTCGAACATGCCGGCGTCGGTGCGCACGGCCTTGTGTTCGTCGATCTGCGAACCGTAGTTGACGGGCATGTCCCAGCCGCCGAAATCCACCATGCGCGCGTTGAGCGCGAGATGGGCGGCATGGAGGGGCGTGTGTTGAAGTTCGGTCATCGGGGCCTCGGTTCGCAAAAACAAAAAAGGCCATGCAGCGACTTCGCCTGCGGTCTGGGCTTTTCAGGCTACGTATTCGACTCAATTCTGGCGAAGTCGCAAACACAGCATGCAAAGCTCAAACCGCGTGGCGGATCGAAGCATGACCCCTCTGTCCTCGGTACCTGAGAGATTGCGCGGATTCTGCGTGCAGAATCCCTCGCGCGCCCCTTCGGTGGGCACTGGCCGACGTGTTGTCGATGTCGAAGCCGTGCCGCTCTCCAGAGTGCGAAGAAACCGCTTCAAAACGAACGATTCCTTCGACGCGGCCGGTCCTTTTGCCTGAGAGTTTGTGGGTGTGCCCCTTCGGCGGCGCGGCGCGCGAAAACCCGCGGCCACGCGCTCTCCCGACGCGTGCGGCCGAATTTACGCGACCGAATTGGGCTTGTCAAACCAATTTGGGAGTCGTCCGAGTGACGGGGTACGCCTGGGGTGCGCTCCAGGTGCGCAACCCCTCAACCGGCCCGCGCGAAGGCCACGCGCCGCCCTTCCGCGTCGCTTTGCATCGCGAGTTCGATGATCGTCATCACGTCGACGGCATCCTGGGCCGAAACCGGAAATGGCTTCTTGTCGAGGATGGAAGCTGCCAGCGACCGGTAATAGTCGGCATAGGCGCCGTCGCGGGTGGCGAATTCCTGCCGCAGATCGTGATCGCCGTCGACTTCACGCAAGAGGCCCGGCGGGTTCTTGCCGAACGCGGCATCGCCGGGGCGCAGACCCGCTTTCAACTGATCTTCCTGCGTGTCGAGACCGTTCTTCACATAGCTGCCGCGCGTGCCGTGCACCGAAAATCGCGGCGGATCGAGCGCGGACAGCGCCGTCGCGTGCAGGACGATTTCCTTGTCCGCGTAACCGAGCAGCAGATGCACGTAATCCGGCGCGTGCGCGTGATCGCGATGCTCCCGGACTGTCGCGAACACGGTTTTCGGCGCGCCGAACAAGGTCAGCGCCTGATCGATCAGATGCGGCCCGAGATCGAACAGCAAGCCGCCTCCGCGCGACGTCTCCTCGCGCCAGCGCTGCGGCACCTTCGGCCGGAAGCGGTCGAAGTGGGACTCGAAGTGCGTCACCCGCCCGAGCCGCCCGCTTTCGATCAGTGCGCGCAGCGTGATGAAATCGCCGTCCCAGCGCCGGTTGTGGAACGGCGCGAACAGCAGCCCGCGTGCGGCGGCGAGATCCGCGAGCGTGCGCGCGTCGCGGGCGGAAAGCGTCACCGGCTTGTCGACGACCACGTGCTTGCCCGCTTCCAGCGCGCGGCGCGCGAGATCGAAGTGCGTGTCGTTGGGCGTGGCGATCACGATGCAATCGAGGTCGCCGAGCGCGAGCAAGGCGTCGAAATCAGCGACGATCGTGGCGTTCGGGTAATCGGCTTGCGCGCGCTCGGACTGACTCGTCGCGATGGCGGCGACCGTCGCCCGGCCGCAGTGTTCGATCACAGGCGCGTGGAACGTCGCGCCGGCGAGCCCATAGCCCATCAGGCCGACTTTCAGTACGGTGGTCATGCGGGAATCCTTCGGTTGAGCGGTCTCAATATTGTGGCATGGAGCGGGGGGACGACGGCGGCTTTGACCGGGAGCGCCGCGGATTGACCGCCGCGTCATAGGCCCGGCGCCGGGGCTGCGGATCTCCTTACACTCCGGGATTCGGAGACGAAAACCCGCCAGCGAGCCTGCGCGCCAATCGCGCACACGGGGCCAGATCCAACCCCAGCGATCGGCCGATTTATCCGTGTTAACATCGCGCTTCTCGAAATTGCGAGCGTCTCGACGACGCCCGATTTCGCTGTCCATCCGGCGGTTGCACGATCCTTCCGCCCAACGCCTCTCAAAGTCCACACACGATGTCCGCAGGTCTCAACGCCGCGCAAAACGAAGCGGTGCGCTATCTCGATGGTCCCTGTCTCGTGCTCGCCGGCGCCGGCAGCGGCAAGACGCGCGTGATCACGCAGAAAATCGCGCACCTGATCGAAGGCAGGGGTTTCGAGCCGAAGCACATCGCCGCGCTCACCTTCACGAACAAGGCCGCGCTGGAAATGCGCGAGCGCACGGCGAAGCTGCTCGAAGGCAGGACGCTCACGACGCCCGGCAAGGAAGGCCGCAAGGTGCCCGTCAACCAGTTGACGATCTGCACCTTCCACTCGCTCGGCGTGCAGATCATGCGTCAGGAGGCGGCGCACGTCGGCCTGAAGCCGCAGTTCTCGATCATGGATTCCGACGACTGCTTCGGCATGGTGCAGGAACAGCTCGGCACGACCGACAAGGGCCTGATCCGCAAGATCCAGTCGATCATCTCGCTGTGGAAGAACGGGATGGTGTCGCCGGATCAGGCGTCGGTGCTGGCGTCGAACGAGGACGAGCACCAGGCGGCGATCGTCTACCGCAGCTACGCCGCGACGCTGCACGCCTATCAGGCGCTCGATTTCGACGATCTGATCCTGCGCCCGGCGCAATTGTTCGCCGAGAACGAACAGGTCCGCGAGAAATGGCAGAACCGCCTGCGTTACTTGCTGATCGACGAGTACCAGGACACCAACGCCTGCCAGTACGAACTGCTGAAGCTGCTGGCCGGTCCGCGCGCGGCGTTCACGGCGGTCGGCGATGACGATCAGGCGATCTACGGCTGGCGCGGCGCGACGCTCGAAAACCTCGCGCAACTCGGCCGTGATTTTCCGAAGCTGCATGTGGTGAAGCTGGAGCAGAACTATCGCTCGACGGTGCGCATTCTCACGGCGGCGAACAACGTGATCGCGAACAACCCGAAGCTTTTCGAGAAGAAGCTGTGGTCGGAGCACGGCATGGGCGACACGATCACCGTCACCGGCTGCAACGACGAGGAGCACGAAGCCGAATCGGTCGTGTTCAGGCTTTCCGCGCACAAGTTCGAGCGGCGCGCGGCGTTTCGCGACTACGCGATCCTCTATCGCGGCAACTTCCAGGCACGCATCTTCGAACAGGTGTTACGCCGCGAGCGGATTCCGTACGTGCTCTCCGGCGGCCAGTCGTTCTTCGACAAGGCCGAGATCAAGGACATCATCGCGTATCTGCGCCTGATCGCGAATCCCGACGACGACCCCGCGTTCATCCGCGCGATCACGACGCCGCGGCGCGGTGTCGGCAACACGACGCTCGAAGCGCTCGGCTCGTTCGCGGGCGCGGCGAAGGTGTCGCTGTTCGAGGCGGTGTTCATGGGCGGCATCGAGGCGCGGCTGTCGGCGCGGCAGGTCGAGCCGCTGCGCACGTTCTGCGAATGGATGCAGCGCTTGTCCGACCGCGCCGCCCGCGATCCGGCGACGACCGTCCTCGACGACATGATGGAAGCGATCCACTACGAAGCCTATCTCTACGATGCGCATGACGAGCGGCAGGCGCAGTCGAAGTGGCAGAACGTGCTGGAGTTCTGCGAGTGGCTGAAGAGGAAGGGCACGAAGCCCGAGCCGTCGGGCGATGCGGAACAGACCGGCTACGACAACGCCGACGGTTTCGGCGACGAAGGCAAGAACCTGCTCGGCCTGATCCAGACGGTCGCGCTGATGTCGATGCTCGAAGGCAAGGACGAAGATCCCGACGCCGTGCGTCTCTCGACGGTGCATGCGTCGAAGGGACTCGAATATCCACATGTGTTCCTGGTGGGCGTCGAGGAAGGGATCATGCCGCATCGTGGCGGCGCCAGCTCGGACGACGGTCCCGTCGACGAGGGGCGGATCGAGGAAGAGCGGCGCCTGATGTATGTCGCGATCACGCGGGCGCAGCGCAGCCTGCATCTGAACTGGTGCAAGAAGAGAAAGCGCGCGCGGGAGACGGTGGTGTGCGAGCCTTCGCGGTTCATCCCCGAGATGCTGCTCGACGATGCACCGCCGCCGACCGTGGACGAGGCCCCGATGACGCCGAAGGACCGGATGGCGATGTTGAAAGCGATGTTGCAGAAGGGCTGACGGCGGCTCGTAAAAAACCCTGCGCTCATCACGCAGGGTTTTTTATCGCAGGAAGCAGAAGCGCTTACTTCGCCGCGCTCACCATGTAGTCGACGGCCGCTTTCACATCGGCGTCGGACGCAGTCGAGCCGCCCTTCGGTGGCATCGCGCCCTTGCCGTGCAGTGCGTAGCCGTAGACCGTGTCCATCGGCTCCTTCAGGCGCTCGGCCCAGGCGGCCTTGTCGCCGAACTTCGGCGCGTTCAGCACGCCCGCCGCGTGGCACGCCTGACACACTTGCGTGTAAAGCGCCTTGCCCGCCTGCGAGGCGTCCGCGCTCTGTGCGCCTGCGGCCGGTGCTGCAGTCGTCTGCGGCACCGCGGCGAGCGCCGCAACGGCCGCCGCGGCTTGCGAGTTGTCCTGCGCACCGGATGCGGCCGCCGGTGCGGCGCCGCTGGCAGCGGCTGCGGCAGCCGCGCCCGGCGCTGGCTGCGCGGGTTCCTCGAGCTTGCCGCCGCTGTTGTTCGCCATGTAGACGATGGCGCGGCCGATTTCGAAGTCGCTGTAGTCGTCGGGACTCGTGCCGCCGCGCGCGGGCATCGCGCCCTTGCCAGTCAGCGCGTTGTGCAGCAGTGTGTCGTAACCTTCGGCGATGCGCGGCGCCCAGAGTCCGGCATCGCCGAACTTCGGCGCGCCGGCCGTGCCGGCCGCGTGGCACGCCGAACAGACCGCCTTGTAAACCTGTTCGCCCGTCTTGTAGACGCGCGGCGCGTTGGCATCGCGGATATCGACTTGCGCGACCGGCGCGATGCGCGCCGCGACGGAGGCATCGGAGAACATGTCGGTGCCCGCGCCGGTACGCGTTGTGTTGTTCACGTACACGGCAAGCAGAATGATGATGACGACAGGGACGGCGAACCCGGCGATGATCGCTGCGATGAGCTGGCCGGGTGTTTTGATCGGGGCTCCGTGGGGTGCTTCACTCATGCTTGTCTCGTCTCCCGTTTTATGTGTGAGTCGGTTCAGCGACAGCGTGACAGCAACGGCAACTACCGTACAGCACGGACGATTATAGACGGAACGCTTAACGGACGGCATGGGCTGCTGGGAGGGCGACGGCGCGCGTTTACCCGGATCGCGGGGGTGTTTTGGGTGTGCGTCGGGATGGGCTGTCGAGCGCGGCCCATCCCCGTCCGATGGACGGATCGGGTGAAAACAGGTATCCTCTCGGACTCGCATCGGCGCTGCCCCAGGCTTTTTTCACGCTGGTTCAAGCAGCGCCTTCGCTCTATAGCGCCCGTAGCTCAATGGATAGAGTACTGCCCTCCGAAGGCAGGGGTTGCTGGTTCGATCCCAGCCGGGCGCACCAAGAAAATTCCATTCAATCAACACATTAAGGCGCTCGGCCGAGTGTGCTTCCCAGTCCGTACGGAAACTGTACGGAAAATCGTCCCCCAGATTGCACTGCGTTGCCCTCTGTCAATACTGCATTGGCGTTGCATACGCGTGGTATGCGTGACGTGCAGCACGAACTGGCGTGCTGTGACCGCGAGCGGCGTCCGGCGCGGCAGTCAGGACACGCGCACGACTCACCCCACCCCTACCGTACCCCGGCATGGACCCCATGGCCTTGACCCGGGTACGCCCCAGCTCAGGTATGGCTCTTTACCGGGGACCAGCAAAAAGCAGCTAACGAGGTCATATGCGTTGTGCCGAAAATCGCGCAGCAGTTGGTTAACAAGAACGTTGCCCGCGAACACATAGTTCGGGTGTCGGCCAGTTAGAGACGTTCAGCTACTCCTCAGCGCGGACGCGTTCTAACGTCTGCTTTGCGTACATCAGGGGACTTAGCTCGGGCTCACTTGATCGAAGCCTGCGCGCCGCGTCGTTTAAATGGTTTCACCTGTTGCTGCTTCGCTTGTGTTCGACTATCGACGAAGATCTCGGCGGTGCGAAGCGCAAAATGCCAGCGCCTTGTGCCATCGGTTGGATCGATGCAGCACTCGCCCGGTAGCCTCGTCCATGCCCGACACGCCTGTACGTCATCGTGAGCACGACGACCTGCCCACGCTCGACGCGATGCTGGGACTGCTACAGACACACTCGCACACGCTCGGCAGTGAACGGTGCAATAACTTACTATGGGGTTGAATCCACCTACCAAGTAACGTGCAGGCCAAGGCCATGATCAGCCGCCTTTGCATGGGAAGCAAACTAATGTCGCAGTAGCTCATCATTGGCTTCGACACGGACATATTCGCTCCATGCGGCAAGGGCACAGAAGAAGTGTGGGGAGACTGGTCAGCCGTCCAGCCGCTTCAGCAACATCTCTCGAAAAACCGCTCCTGCCTGCGGCTGTCGGCATAATCACGGGATGTGAAGATTAGGCATCAAGTGCGGCAGCAATCGCTCGGAAGCTATCCAGCCCGGCCTCGAGGTTATCGATAATGTCGATGGCCAGCTCGTCCGGTTCGGGAAGATTGTCGAGGTCGGCAAGGCTTTTGTCCTTGAGCCAGAAAATATCAAGGCTGGTTTTGTCGCGAGCCACGATTTGCTCATGGGTGAATTTGCGCCAACGGCCCTCGGGGTTGATCTTCTCGCTCCACGTTTCCTTGCGCTCAAAGCGGTTGTCCGCGTTGTAGCAGGTGATGAAATCCTTCAAGTCCTCAAAGCGGAGCGGCTTCTTTTTGAGCGTGTGATGAATGTTGGTTCGGTAGTCGTAGAACCAGACTTCCCTGGTCCAGGGGTCTTTGCTGGCGGCATGGTTGTCGAAGAACAGCACGTTTGCCTTAACGCCATTGGCATAGAAGATGCCGGTCGGCAGGCGCAGAATGGTGTGCAGGTCGGTGTTCTCAATCAGCTTCTTGCGCACGGTTTCGCCGGCGCCGCCTTCGAACAAAACGTTGTCAGGCACGACCACGGCGGCGCGCCCGGTAGTCTTGAGCATGGTGCGGATGTGCTGGACGAAATTGAGCTGCTTGTTTGACGTGGTGGCCCAGAAATCTTGGCGGTTGTAGGTCAGGTCGTCCTTTTCCTGTTCGCCTTCTTCATTTGTGAAGCTCATAGAGCTCTTCTTGCCGAAGGGTGGATTGGCGAGCACATAGTCGTAAGTTTGCGGCGAACTGGCGACCAGCGCATCGTTAGGGGAAATCATGCTGTCGCCGTCGATCTCGCCGATGTTATGGAGGAACATGTTCATCAAGGCGAGTCGGCGAGTGCTGGAAACGATCTCGTTGCCGTAGAAGGTATCGTGCTTGAGGAAGGCCTTCTGCACCTTATTCATCTGGTGCGTCGCCACCAGAAAGTCATACGCGGCAAGAAAGAAGCCGCCGGTGCCGCAGGCAGGATCAGCGATCGTCTTGTTGGATTCAGGGCGAACACATTCAACCATTGCACGAATGAGTGCGCGCGGCGTGAAATATTGGCCAGCGCCAGACTTAGTGTCTTCTGCGTTGCGTTCGAGCAGCCCTTCATAGATGTCGCCTTTTACATCCGCGCCCATGGTGACCCATTGGGTTTCATTCACCATGTCGATCAGGCGATACAGCTTGGCGGGGTCCTGAATCTTGTTCTGCGCCTTGGTAAAGATCGCGCCGAGCATGCCAGGCATGTTGCCCAATTCGCGCAATAGCGTCACGTAGTGGACTTCCAGCTCGGCTCCTCGCTTGGCCTTAAGGCTCTGCCAGTTGTATTCGGCCGGGATGCCAACCTTGCGGTTATGCGGCGGCTGGCTGTACTCGTCCGCCATTTTGAGGAAGATCAGGTAGGTGAGCTGCTCCAGATAGTCGCCGTAGCTCACGCCGTCGTCGCGTAGCGTGGTGCAGAAACTCCAGACCTTGGAAACGATGGATGCGGTTGCGTTCATTTGTGGGTTTTCTTGCCTTGGAGTTGCGCGGACTTTTCCGCCTTAATGCGTGCGAGCAGGACCGAAGCGGGCTCGTCGTTCGGGTCTTGCAGGACCAACTGGCCGGAGAAGGCTTTCATCAGGATGGACTGTCGCAGGGCTTCGGCTTGCTGCCGGGAAGCAGTGATCGTTTGTTCGAGTTGATCAATAACAGAGAAACGTTCTTCCAAAATATCTAGGACTTGTCGCTGCTCGTCTAACCCATTTGATTACACACAACTCGTGTCGGGTGCGGTCGCTGCGCGGGAAAATCGTTTACGTTCAATGACATACCGGATGGGGTTGTAAACTTTCGCGGGCTGTCGTTTACTCTCGCATTTTGGTCGGCACATGAAGCGAGCGTCAACGAGCTGGGCTGCGGCGGAATTCAAGGATGCGTATTCCGGTGATCGTGACCGACATTTCCGGCATCGTGACCGCTGATTCCGTTTTATCGTGACCGCGGTTTCCGGTTGATCGTGATCGGCAATTCCGGCGATCGTGACC
>NZ_FCON02000092.1 GCF_001544535.1 Caballeronia choica
CTGTTTCCATGTTGGGTACGAGGCAATCCGCCTCGTTCCTCAACAGGAGCAGAGCCATGACTCACACGAGCCAGGATGTCAGTCCGCTGCGTCAGCGCATGATCGACGACATGCGCATGCGCAAGCTCGCACCGAAGACGCAAGCCGGTTATGTCCGCGTGGTCCGTCAGTTCACCGCTTTCCTCGGGCGCCCGCCCGACACCGCCGCCGTCGAGGACTTGCGGCGCTACCAGCTGCATCTATATCCACCAAGGGTTTCAGCCCGGTCGCCCGGTGCGTCGGACTCACTGGTAAACCACTATCGCGCGTGGATTGGTATGCCAGTACTGTCAGACGGGCACACGTATACAAATGCCCTTCTTTTCGCTTCGGGGAGGCGCCGTTGAAAAGCTCCTTCTGCAAGTCCGATCCAGTCCCGCTATAGCAACTCCGCAAGGTTCCGTGCTTCACGCACACCGTGCCGGCAGTCCACGACCAGCCATGTGCGCAGGCAATCGGTACGTCCATCGAACAAAAAGGAGGCAACATGCTTTCAGGAATCCACGTGCTTCGAGCGGCGGCGAGCGCCGCGTTGGCGCTCTGCGCAAGCGGGGCTTTCGCGCAGGCTTCGATCGTTTCAGGGCCGCCCAGCGATCCCACCTGCATGGTCCCCTGGAAGAGCGACACGAAGTTCATCAAGTATCCGAAGAAGAACGCGCCTTACCGGATCGCACTCGTGAACGGCTATATCGCGAACACCTGGCGTATCCAGATGATCAGGACGGCCAAGGCCTACACCGCGCAACCGGCCGTTGCCGCCAAGCTCAAGGAATTCAAGGTCGTCTCGACCGGCGAGGACGTTCCGGCGCAGATCTCGGCCGTCAACAACTTCATTGATGCCGGCTATGACGCCGTCATCGTGAACGCGCAGAATCCCTCCTCATTCGGCCCCGCGATCCGCCGCGCGAAGAACGCCGGTGTGGTGCTGGTCGCTTTCGACAACACGCTCGACAGCGCAGACGCGATCAACGTCAACGTCGACCAGTATGGGCTCGGCGCGCTGTGGGCCAAATGGCTCGCGGGCCACCTGCCGAACGGAGGCAAGGTGCTCGAAGTTCGCGGGGTGGCGGGCACGTCGGTTGACACGGACCGGCACAATGGTTTCACGAAAGCGCTGGACGACACCGGCAAGAAGTGGAATGTCGTCCAGGTCTACGGCAAGTGGGACGACGGGGTCGCGCAAAAGGTCGCCGCCGACGCCATTGCCGTGCAGGGTCATTTCGATGGCATATCGGCGCAAGGCGGCGACACGGGCGTCGTGCGCGCGATGATCGATGCGAAACACCCGTTCGTGCCTTTCGGCGGCGAGACGGAGAACGGCTTTCGCAAGTTTTGCGCGCAGTATGGGAGCCAGGGCCTGAAGTGCACGTCGGCGGGCACCGGGCCCGCGCAGGTGGCCGTGGCGATCAAGACGGCACTCGCTGCACTGGATGGCCAGACGATTCCCGTGGCGATCAAGCTGCCGCTCGACGTCACCGACGATTCGATGCTGAAGTCGGGCGTCAACTATTTTCCGAACGACTCCGACAACTTTTTCGTCGGCAACTCGTTTCCGACATGCGGCATCAATTTCTCTGCGCAGGAAATCATGAAGCAGAACCAGGGCAACCAGTGACCGGATGATGGCCCGCGCTGTGACCGGAGACGAAGCATGCTGCAGGATGGAGAGCAGCCGTTCTTTCAGATGTCTGGCGTGTCGAAAAGCTACGGCGGCGCCGTCGCGCTGGATCACGCCGAACTCACGGTGCGCAGAGGCCGCATTCACGCGATCCTCGGCGAGAACGGCGCGGGCAAGTCCACGTTGCTGAAGGTGATGTCCGGCGTCGTGCAGCCGGACGAGGGCACGATGCATTTCGATGGCCGGGAGGTCTCGTTCGCGTCGCCTGCCGAGGCGAACGCGGCCGGTATCGTCTGCGTGTATCAGGAACTGTCGCTGATCCCCGACTTGAGCGTGGCGGATAACATCTACGCGGCGAACCCGCCGCGACGTTTCGGGATGATCGACCGGCGGACCCAACGCCGCCAGGCCGAGGAGGCGCTCGCGCGAGCGGGCGCCGCCGACATCAATCCGCTTGCGAAAGTCCGGGCCCTGCCGCTGTCGCGCCAGCAGATGGTCGAGCTCGCGAAGGGGCTGGCACACGCGCCGCGCATTCTGATCCTCGACGAAGCCACCTCGGCGCTGACCGCGGCCGACGTCGCGCGCGTGATCGAGGTGCTCAAGCGCCTGCGCGAAGAGGGGCTCGCGCTGCTGTTCATCTCGCACCGCATGCACGAGGTGAAGGCGCTCGCGGACGAATGCACGGTCTACCGGAACGGTCGCCATGTGATGAGCTTCGAAGCTGGCACGCGCTCCGACAATGAGGTTGTCGAAATGATGATCGGCCGGAAGTACCAGCATGTGTTTCCTGCCAAACCCGCGGCCAAACCGGCGGAGCAGCCCGCTGACGCCCGCAGCACCGCGCCGGTTCTCGCCTGTCATGATCTCGCATGGAGCGACACGCTGCGGGGCATCAGCTTTTCGTTGCAGCCCGGTGAAATCCTCGGACTGGGCGGCCTCGACGGACAAGGCCAGCGCGAACTGCTGCTCGCGCTGTTTGGCGTGTTGCGCGGCTGCGCTGGCAAGATCGAGATCAACGGCAAAGCCGTGTCGATCGGGAGCCCGACGGCCGCGCGCGCCAACGAAATCGGTATGGCGCTGATACCCGAGGACCGCAAGACCGAAGGCTTGATGCTGCCGATGTCGGTACGCGAGAACCTGTCGTTTGCCGCACTCGATCGCATGTCCACCGCGGGCATAATCGATCGCGACCGCCAGCAGTCGCTCGTCGAGCAGATGATGGAGCTGCTTGCGATCAAGTCGTTCAGCGTCGACGCGCCCGTGGGCTCGCTGTCGGGCGGCAACCAGCAGAAGGTCGTCATCGCGAAGTGGCTGATGCGGAAGCCGAGGATCCTGCTGCTCAGCGACCCGATGCGCGGTATCGACGTCGGCACCAAGCAGGAGCTCTACCAGCTGCTCAGGCGTCTTGCCGACGAAGGCGCTGCGATCGTCTTCTATTCGACCGACTATGACGAGCTGATCGGCTGCTGCGACCGCGTGCTCGTACTGTACGAAGGCAGAATCAAGAAGGAACTCGTCGGCTCGGCGATCACCGAGCAGAACCTGATTGCCAGTGCTCTCGACCTGCCCGTCGGACAGATTGTGCCTTCCACGGGAGTGGCGTTATGAGCGGGCTGCGTTACTGGTATGCGGAGAATCGCGGAGCGGTGTTCGCGTTCGGCCTGTTCGTGCTGATGTTCGCGATCTATCTCGTCAACTATCCGTCGGCGTTGTCGGCCAACGTATTTCAGACGGCAGCAAACAAGGCGGTACTACTCGCGCTCGTCTCGATGGGGCAGGCGCTCGTCGTGCTGACCGCCGGCATCGACCTGTCGATCGGCATGACGCTAGTGCTGACGAATTGCATCGGGTCGTGGATCGTCACGGGCGACTCGCTGCACAGCGCGCTCGGCATCGCCGGCGTGCTCGGGGCGGGTGCGCTGTGCGGCGCGCTGAACGGCGTGATCATCATTTTCGGCCGGCTGCAGCCGATCGTGACGACGATTGCGACGGGCGCCGTCTACTACGGATTGGCGCTGCTGCTGCGCCCTGTGCCCGGCGGATCGATCAACGAGGACCTCGCCGACGCACTGACGGGCAAGATCGCCGGCGTTCTGCCAGCGAGCTTGGTGATTCTGCTCGCCGCGATCGTGATGGTCTGGATTCCTTTCAAGCGCTCGGCGATCGGGCGAGCGGCATACGCGACCGGGTCGTCCGAACCCGCGGCTTTCCTGTCCGGCATGCCGATCCGCCGCGCGAAGTTCGCGAGCTATACGCTGGCCGGCCTGCTCGCGGCAGTCGGCGGCCTGTTTCTGACGTTCTTCACGGACACCGGCGAAGCGAGCCTCGGCAGCGCGAACTCATACACGCTGTTTTCGATCGCCGCGGTAGTGATCGGCGGCGTGTCGCTGCTCGGCGGCAAGGGCAGCGCGATCGGCGCGATCTTCGGCGCATTCGCGTTCCGTTGCATCGGCGATCTGCTGTTCGTGTTCAACGTCGATGCGCTGTGGCAGCCGCTATTTCAGGGCATGATTCTTCTGCTTGCTGTCGCGATCGGCGCGTGCGGATTGTTCAGGGTGCGCAACCGTCTGGAGTGGTTTCAATGAGCCACCCTTCCGCGACCGGCCGCACCACCTTCGTGTCGAGGCTCACTCGCAGAATCGACAAACCGATCGTGATCGCATTCGCGTGCATCGTCGCGCTGCTGCTCGTCGGCGGGATGTTTTCGCGCAACTTCACGTCGCCGGAATACATCCTGCTGCAACTGAAGGTCGGCGCATTCCTCGGCATCATTGCGACCGGCCTGATGATGGTGATCCTGCTCGGCCACATCGACCTGTCGCTGCCGTGGACGATCACCGTCGGCGCGATGATGGCGTGCGCGGTCGCGGGGCACGGCGATCTCGGGCGCGTCCTCGCGATTCCGGTCGGGATCGGTTGCGGCGTGCTGATCGGCATCGTCAACGGCATCCTCGTCGCACTGCTGCGCATTCCGTCGATGATCGCGACGCTTGCGACCAATGCGGTCGCGCAGGGCATCATGATTGTCTATACGGGAGGATCGTCGCCGCAGGATTCCGCGCCGGAGGTGATGCGCTGGCTCGCGGCGGGCTGGCTCGTACCGGGCGTGCCGAATGCCGTCGCGCTGTGGGTGGTGATCGGCGGCGCCACGATGTTTCTGCTGTCGCGCACGACCTTCGGCCGCACGCTTTACGCGATCGGCAACTCCGAGCGCGCGGCGTATCTTTCCGGCATCGATACGCGGCTCGTCACGGTGACCGCCTTCGCCGTGTGCAGCGCGTTCGCCGCGTTCGGCGGCGTGCTGCTCGCGGGCTATGCGTCGAAGGCCGCACAGTCGATGGGCGATGCTTACCTGTTGCCGGCGATCGCGGCGGTCGTGCTCGGCGGCACGTCGATTCTGGGTGGACGGGGTTCATACCTGGGCACGGTGGCCGGCGCGATCCTCATCACACTGCTGCAATCGATCCTCTCGGTCGCGCAGATGCCGGAGGCGGGGCGTCAGATCATCTACGGCGTGGTGATCGCGGCGATGCTCCTGCTGTATGGGCGAAGCAAGCGAGAGGCGTAGGTCGAGCCGCTGGCCCGCCAGTCGCGCTCAATCAACGAGTGCATCCGGCCACAATCAGACGTTAGTCGGCGCTGTCGTGCGGACATTCGAAGGTCAGCTCTGCTCGGACAGGGGACGCTCAGCCGGCCGCTACGCTGTCACGTCGTCGGCCGAAGGGTACATTTTGGCAGCGCGGCAACGGGCACCATGCCGATGTCCGCTCGTGCTCGGTCATTCTTTTGCCTCGCCGAGTTTCCAGGCTGAAGCAACTGGAGCCGCCGTCGATTTGCGTCGGCGTTGCCCTATGGCCACATCATAGATTCTTGGAGTCGACGTACCAGCTAGCGTATGCGCAGGCAGTCTACTGGGCGGCAGGCATTAATCGTCCTCCTCCTGCTGACGATGTTTCCAGCCCTTATGCCAGCCATTGTCGTGCCATCGCCGGCGGTCCCTGTACTCGCCCTCATATCCGTGGCCGTAGGCAACGGGGGCTTGCGCGTACGCGACGGGAGGCTCCTGATACACGACTGGGGATCCCTCGTAGACGACGTGCGCCGCTTCAGAGACAACGGTTGGCGGCGCCGCATACACGGGAACGTGCCGCGCCGAACGGAGGCGATCTTGCGTGGCGAAATGGCCCGTACGGCCGGGCCGCCCCGAAGCAAACTGCGGTGCAGCGCCTTCCCGCGAAGCCGCTGCGCTGTGATCGAGCGGAGCGGAAGGTGCGCGCTGGGCGATCTCAGCACGGGAAACCGCAGTTCCGCGGGAAGTAGCCGACGATGATGGCACGCCACGACCGGGCGAAGCCCTCTGTCGCTTTGGCGGTGTCGATCGGGGGAAGCCGAGCGCCTGTCGCACGCTCGCCATAAAGTGCGACGCCCAATTTCCGCGATTCTGGGGCACGCCGTTGCCCGCTTTGCCAGGCCGCCCTGCAGCGGGCCGCGGTGCAGCGGAACCCCGGGAAGGTGCCGTGCGGCGTTCGAACGAAGTGGAAGGCGTAGGCGGGGCGAGTACGGTAGTTGCGATTACGGTTGCGGGAGCAGGAGGTGCGGTTGACGGCGTGACCGGACCGGACGAAGACAGTTGTTGCGTCGGCGATGCAGGTGCGGTTTTCCCGAGCACCTGCTGTGTGCTCGCCTTCGATTCGACGTAGGCGCTCTGATGATGGTTGGGCCAGGCATCATACGTGACGGCACCCACGATCCCGAAAGCCACTGCGATTGCGAACGCAACCCAAAGCTCGGGGCGTCCGAACCGCGTAGGCGGCGGGGCTGGTACTGGATCAATTGCAAGATTGGCGCCGATGGCCAGGTTACCAGCACCCAGATGAAGCAACTCCAGCCGTCGGGATACGGCGCCAGCACTCGAATCATTTCGTCTGGTCTTTCGAAAGACTTTGCTCACACTTGTATGCAGCCGAGGGAACCTCCTGAAGAGAATGATCAGAGAAACGATTGCGCACATCAGCGTGTTGGCCAGATTCATCCAGAACATCCCATTCGGAATTCCCCGGCTCATTTCGAGGAGCATGAGTGCGAACGTGCCATTGCTGAGAGCCCAGCTTCCCCAGCTCAGCAGACTGTGGCTACGTACGTCTGCCTCCCTCGCGAGGAGTTTGCCGATGGTCGGAAGGTACGTCAGGATGCGCACCCCGTTCCAGAAGAGGAACATCGCGCTAAGTGCCTGGATGTAGAGTTCGTGAGACATCTCGACTCCCTTGCCATGCATGGCCGGCGGGCCCGTGCTCCGACTCAGGCACCCGGCGCAGCGCATGCGAAGTTCCTGTTCAATGAGGAGCGGCGCTCGCCGGGATCGCCGATTGGGGCGGTACCTCTAGCGTACGCTGGTCAGTCGAACCCGACGGGCGAAGCCGCTGCGAAAGCAGCATGCGCCTGGACACACCTGAAAAGCATGCCAACACCGCGTCCGGCCGCCCAACCGGGTCCGATTTGTCGGGGCGCGTGGGTAGCAACGTTTTCATGGCTCACTGGCTAATGATAGAAAACTTATAACACCATCGCCGCTCCCCGTCTTCTATCGCCTATGGATGTGCTGAACAGGCCGGTAGATGCAAGACGTCCTGGCGACTTGAAGGCGGACAGGTCGTAAGACCGAGGGTGTGCCTTCTCGTTCGGGCCAGGGAGCCAGACGTTTGTCAACTTCCGTCGAACGACAGCAGTAAAGTCGAGTCGGTTATCCGCTAAGTTTCGCTTATTGGACATCTGACCTTGTTCGTGATCTTCCCGCGAATGCCGAGGACTTGCGGTCTCGGTGTTTTCCCGTCACGTATGAAAATGCGAATCGACGCCGAGAGAAAGTAGCGGTTAGCAATACCACGGTCATGCCAATCATCCCCGCTCGAACGCGCCCGTCTTATCCCCGGAAAAGCCCACCAGTAAGCGACCGACAAAGCCACCGAACGCGCCGATCGAGTTGATCAAGGCCAGACCGCGAGCCGCTGGGCAGACCGGACAGGATGGGCCTCGGAATCATGAAAATCGTACGGATCGAGATTGTGCGGACGAGGGCTGCGGTAATGCCAGTAATGCCGATCAATGCTGGAAGCAATGCGTCTAACAAGGTCGAATCCACCAGCGATACGACGGACGAGCATCAGGTCCAGGATGCGCCGGCCTGACCGTTCCTCGCGTTTGGACCACGACGGCAAGCCAATGGTCGCGAAAAAGTGGGGAATCGCGGACACCCAGTGCGTGTGCGTCACATTCAAGCCATGACCTTTTAGGAACTGCGGCAACCAGATGCCGATCCCCTATGAACCGAGCGTGAAACTGAACGACATCAGGCTCGGCAGATAGACGCGCGGGTCATTCAAGGCTGGCAAGAATGCGTGAGTGGAGTTCTTGCCAGTGCTCTCGCGGGCGAGCATGCCATCGGGTGCGTCGCGTTCATCGACGCTCACCAGGCCCGTTTCCTGGGGTGTCAGTGAGCATCCTGAGCACGATGATACCGAGCAGGCGCGGCAGGGGCGCCCGGAAGATGAACATCTACTGGCAACTCGCCAGGGCAAGTGCGCCGTTCAGTTGGGCAACCACACTGAGATCCGGCCGCCGATGAGCTAAGAGATCGGCGTCGACGCCGTGAACTCAGGCGAGCACTAGGTTCGGTACTGCGAGGGAACAGGCATTTCATATGCGTGCGCTTTTGATAGCACATTCGGATGGCTGCTGTACTCCGGGCAGCGGCCTTTGCGGTGCCCCGAGTCTGAGAGAAGGCTCAGAGTCCGGTGCTGCTCGCCTGGCCAAGCACCGTTCGGCCTGGAACTGCGGGGGCAACCGTGCTCGAATTCCCACGAAGATACCCCTGGAGTGAAGGTCTTCGAGGAAGGTCGCCGCTCGGCCATGAAGGGGCATTCGCCCAACGGGTCGATAAGATGCTCAGACGTCGGTTCCCCTCCGTAAGCGGCCGTGCGATACGAAGACGAATGTTGCTTCATCGGCCAAAGCAGCCATCGGCGCTACCTTCTCCGCGGCCGTCGAGCAATGACCGCTCTCGCGTGAAGTCAACGCCCGAAGTCGACCCTCAAGGTGCATCCGACAATCCCGCAAGCGGTCGTTCGATTGACGGCAAACACTAAGGTTCGTTTAGTTGCCGACAACACGCTACGACGTCGCAAGATTCAAAGAACTTCGTCAGTGCCGCGATCGAGACCGTTGTTCCACCGTCGGCGCATCCCGCCGTGATTCCGTTCGTCTGCGCCATACCGAAATCTTCGCGTCACGACACACATCGTCGCGTCGCGCGCTTCGCTGCAGCCATTTCTTCCCGTCCCAATCTCTCGTCCAACCATGCTGCGCCGAGCCTGATCGAAACCCGCAACCAGTTGCGAGGCACCGGGCTACCTGTTCAGCAGGAAGTGGCGATATCCGTATGAGTCACTGATCTCGATCCTGTGGAAGTTCGAGACGGCCAACGCCTTGCCGAGTGTCGTTGTGGTGCGGCTTGTGGGTCTGGAAGTGGACCCCTTTGAAGGCGTCGCACCGCGTCGAGGAGTCGTCGATGCCAACCGGTTGCAAGAGGGCCTTGGTTTGCCTGTGGAAATGCTGCGCGCGGCACTGACCTGTCCCGTCGCCCGGCGACGTTACAGCGATGCGTTTCGCTACTGTCGACGCTGTCTCGCACATGGCTACCACAGTGTTGTGCATCAACTGGAAAGCCTGCGCCTGTGTCCTGGAATCATCATGTCGGCGCTGCGGTCGTGAGGCAGCATATTGCGTGAACGTACAATTGCTGGAGACGAGGTTTCATTGCGCACATTGCCGTGCGAGTCATGGTGGGATATGGACGCCGGACAACGCTGTGCCAATGAAACCAGCGCATCGCAGTGCATTCACATGCCGCTATCTTGAGTGAACGTGATGCCCTCAAGCTTTGCGTCTCCCGTTTCGGCTCACCGATCGCCATATGTGAAAAATCGAGGCTTTTTGCGATCCGATGGACTCGACCGACGGGTTGACACATTTCCTGGTGCGGCGGAGACAGATTTCCTTCGCTCTACGATAACGCGGCAATATTTACTTGCAATTGTCTGCACATAGGCTATTTTTCTCATTATGAATTTGCGCTGCAGCGTCAATACGTGATGGGGAAAATATGAATCAGTCCCGCCTTGGCACTGACACAATTTTGTTGCATCGCTTGCAACGTGGCGGGTAGTGAGTCAGTCGGCGAAGGCGCCTTCCTGACGAAATATGTTTAGTGATGCGAACATGAAATAGATTTTGAAATAATCGGATCGATTAACGCTTGATTCGGAAACGGTGATGTTGCGGGCATTCTGGGGAACGAGGTAGCACATTGCTGCCGCCTCTTCGGAGGATCGGTGGCAGTACCAGGAGCGGCGAAAGCGCGATCTTCGAAGCTCCACAGCGAATTGAATCCCCCACACAGGAGAACAATATGTCTCAGCCGCCGCTTCTGCCGCAAATCAAGAAAATCGTCTATCTGATGCTTGAAAACCGTTCTCTCGACAATCTGCTTGGTTGGCTGTACGCGGGTGACGAGCAGCCCGCCGTCGTCTTCCCGCACAAGAGTAATCCGAAATTCAATGGCCTGCGCCCGCAGACATTTTTCAATCTCGACGCCAATGGCGAGAAGATATTCGTCCAGCCGATAGGCGACGACGTCTGGAAGAATTATCAGGCCATTCCCTGGGCCGATCCTTTTGAATCGATGCTGCATCCATTTACTGACGATCCGCGGCCACCATACAATCCGTGGAAGGGCGTCATGAACCAGTTCTTTGGTGGGGTGCAGACCATAGACCGTATGCCGACCAGCGAGTCCGGGTCGCCGCCCATGCTAGGTTTTTTCAATGACTATTACTATTCCATGCAAACGGAGTGGAAAGGACACGATATTCTCTGGACTTACACGCCGCAGCAATTGCCGGTGATCAATCATCTGGCCAAGCAATTTGCCGTCAGCGATTGCTGGTTCGCGTCCGTTCCATCGAACACCAATCCAAACCGGGCCTATTCAATATGCGGGACGTCAATCGGACGCTCCAGCAATCAAAACATCCATGCGGTGGAGCAGTTCAATATACCGACCATCTTCAATTATCTGACACAGGCGAAAAAGAACTGGGGCATTTACTATGAGAGGGAATGGCAGGGCAATCAGTGCTATACCACCTATACCTTTCCGCAAATACAAGCTGCGCAACAGGACAACGAGGTGGCGCCGCTTGCGCAGTTCTTCGGTCATGCCAAGGCAGGCACGCTGCCCCAATTTAGCTATCTGGAACCGAAATGGACATCGGTTTTTCCCTTCGACCAAGGGTCGGATTATCATCCGCCCAGCGCGCCGTCGAATGGCGGGGAACAATTTCTGCAACAAGTCTACGAGGCTGTGCGCAACAGCCCGGATTGGCATGACACGCTGCTGATTGTTTCCTTCGACGAGCATGGGGGCACCTACGACCATGTTGCGCCGGCCTGGGGCGCGATCAACCCGGACGGACTTCACGGCGAGAATTTCTTCGATTTCGACCTGTTTGGAGCGCGCGTTCCGACGATCCTGATTTCGCCTTACGTGCCGACCAGGTCGGTGTTCCGACCGCCCGAAACGAGCCACTATCCATTTGATCACACGTCCTTCGTCAAGACCTTGCTGCAGTGGGCGGGCATCGACTTGTCCACGGTGAACCTAGGCAAGCGCATGCCGCAGGCGCCCACCTTTGAGGGCGTGTTTGTCGACCATGTGGTCAACGATGGCACCATTAATTTTGCCAGTCCCCCGCTGTCGGCGATGTCCGGCGTGCCCGACGGAAGCCATCCGGCAGGGTCGCGGGCGAATTTGCTGGAACTGCTGGAGGGCATCCCCGTGGTCGCCAGCCGTGTGCTGCTGGCGCAGCACCATAGCGCCGACGCGCTGAATGCCGCCGTCGCCCGCTATCGGGAAGATCCCGCTCAGTTTGATGCAGCGCTTGGTAATCAACGCTGATCACACGACGTTCCGCTCTATGCGTATTGCGTAAGACGATGGGTGCCGACCACGGTGAAGGCTGGCACTTCTTTTTTTTTACCCTCACAAAAGGAACTGATCATGACTCAAGATCCTGTTCAAGCTGAAAATCCCACTGTGCAAGCGGACCTGCTGCGTGCCAATCCCCATTTGTCGAGTGAGAACAAGCAAGTCGAGGCCACGCAGTATCAAGTTTGGATGGAAAATAACGGCGGCTTTTATGACCTCCGCTGGAGCGCTTCCATCACCGGCTCGTATGATTGGGTGGGTCTGTATCCGAATGATACGGTGCCCGACTCCTCGTATGTCGGCGGCGACAATTGGCAGTGGGCTACCCGCGGCAATAGCTACAAGACCAGCACGCCAGTGACGTCGGCCTATCAAGTACGCTATCTGGTTTGGGATGGCAAGGCCGGACAGTATGTGGCGGTGGCGCGGGGCCAGATTCGCTGAGGGCCGACCAAGGCCGCCAATCAGGGCGGCTCTTGCCACCATACACAAACACCAGACTTTTACCCGTGAACGTCGAGTTCGGCGCCATGCTCGTCGACCGCACGCCACAACAGATACGCCTCGCCGCGCAGCGTCACGAACATCTCGTCCAGATGCCAGGTGCTGCCCGGCTTGCGCCGCGCCGCTTTGGCGCACTGGGCGCATGCAGCGCCAAAATTATCGGGATGACGTTTGCACTGGCGCGACGCAGCAGTTCGCCACCGGCGACCTTCGGCCGTTGTGCGTCGTGGCCACATTTGCTTTGCGCCCAGGGAAGCCATGTTCCCTCCGCCCTCAGAACCCCGGTGACGAATCGCATCGTGCTATCGTATCCAGGGCGGTCCTCCTTCCGAATTTTCCGTGTTGCGGGCAGATCATCGTGCGGCGGGTCCGTCACCACTCAACGCGGATTTGGCAGCGATGCTGACCAGCACCAGATGTGCGGCTTTCGCGATGCGCGTCGTACTCAGGCGTTTCTCTCAAGCTTCGGCCCGATCCGGCAGCACTTCGCGTTGCCCAGACATCAAATGAACGCGGCACGCCATCGTGCCATACTGAAAGAACGCTTCACCACATGTAATAGTTGGACTGTTGCCGGCGCTGGCGAGGAAGTTATCTGATAAGGATAACTACTTTTTAACTGCGCACGTAGCCCGTGGCCGCCAACTTGACAGAGCCCTACCGACCTGTACCGCGAGGTCTGCGTGCTGCTGTTTTTTCGGTACGGGATTACGCCGGCTGCCAACAAGCTCTATCTTAGGACCCGCGGCAGTCGGCCAGTTTCGGCTTTCCACATCTGCGCCGAGATCGTTGCCAACCGATGCGCACCCCCATCGGGTTGGAACGTTCTTCACCCAGAGGGCTCACGCTCGTCAAGGCCCGCGCGTAACCTATCCGCTCCCCCGATCTGCAGCAATTCCTCAAACTCCGCGAACCGGTCTGCCACGGTTATTCCTCTTTAAACCAGCGAGCCGCGGCGTCCGCAGTGTCTTCGGGTCGAGTATTGAACGCGATGGACGCATTAGGAGCACATTTGTGCACAGTATTGACGAGAGCCTCAAAGAGCAGCAAGCTCTTCGGGGGAATGCGTATCCCGCCTCCAATCACAACGCAATCGTAAGCTGCGGTTGATAATTGGCGTTCTAGCGCAATGGGGGCGGTTTCATCTGGTCGCACCAGACATAGATCGGCATGCCATCCACGCGTCGCCATTTGCTGCATTCCGACTGAAATCCCGGCATGAATCTTCGCCGCGTTAAATCCCGGCGGTAGCGCTGGGTCCGAGAAGTCGACCGTTTCAGGCTCCTGGCCGACGAACAACACCCGCGGCAAGTCATGCAATTCGCTCATCTTGTTCTCCTGATTCGGTGATCGCTCGTGCAAACGCGTCGCGAGTTGAGACAGCGCAACGACGCAGGAAGTATGGATTTCGAGTAAGCCACATTAGCACGCCGGAGACTGGGAGGACGCCAAATCTGAAGTTGCACGATCAAGAACGGTGGCGATAGGGAGACTACATAAAGTTCTGGTTGTCGGAGCCCGATATTTCTCGGCATCTTGCCGCATGACGCGGTTCGCTAGGAGCGGGTCCGCTCTCGCTAAATACCAGAGGGTTGTTATTGCAGGTGTTGAATCGACGTCAATCGAAGTCCGCGATGTAGGACCTCGTCTGGCTCTTCCGGGTCGGGAGCGTGAGTTCGCTGATGCAGGAAGCTGCCGTCCCGCTGTCGGATGCCACCACCGTCGGCAGTCCGCCACATTGCTGACGTAGAATCCAGCCCGCAGACAGGCTTCCCGGAGACAAGTCATGAAGACGAGAATTACACAGCTGTTAGGCGTCCAGTATCCGATCGTGGAAGGGGGCACATTGGGTCGGTCGTGCGGAACTCGCGGTGGCCGTGTCCAACACAGTCGTCTTCGACATGGTGACGGCGCACACGCAACCGACGCCGGACGATCTGCGGCGTGAGATCGCATTTGTGGATGATCCTGACGTCGTGCTCCTTGAGCCGGTCGGGTTGAATGCCCCGCTGCACGAACGTTTCCTTCGCAGAGTGATTCCGTACACTCGCATCTTCTGCAAGATTTCGATCAGCGCGACTGGCGCCCTTTTTCTGGCCACGGTCCCTACGGGACATCGCCCGTCATTTAACGCCGACGATGTCGTCGAGTTTCCAGGTCCTGTCGAAAAACGGTGACGCAGGCCCATAGAAGCGAAACATTGGAAACCAGCCTTTTCCGGGCACTGTCTTGATCCAGTTTGCCTTTCCCTTCGGTTGGTCCGGACCGAATACGATGTCTATCGAGCCGTCCGCGTTGACACTCGGCCTCGTGAATGTGCTGACGGACGGGAACGGTTGTCCATTCTGCAACTCCGATCTGCTAAGGGGGTCGTAGACGACGACCGACCAGAAATTGTTTGCCGGTATGCCGGGCAGGACGTGAAGTGAATAGTTCTTTGATCCGTCGAGGAAGTTGCCATCCGCGTCCCGGTAGGTCCAAAGGTACTGCGACCCCTTGCCGACATTTTTCTCCATCATCGCGGGTGAGTTGCCGGCCGCCATGTAATAGATATTGTCGCGCGCGTCGATCTGAGGAGCACCCTCACGAGTAAACGTGTAGGTCATGCCGTCCGGCACGTGTTGCCACTTGCGATCCGGATAGTAGAAAACGCCCGGTTCCGCAGAAGCGAACGCGTTGGCACGCGCCATTGCACCGCCAAGCCGCGCCGCATCGGACAGCAGGGCTTTCGTTTTCTCATCCGGATCGAAGGGCTTTCCTTTCTCGATGCCGATCGCCTGCATCTGGAAGCGTTCCAGCGGCCCGAAGCTCTCGAGAGGCTCCTCGTCAACGAGCATCGCCAGCAGCTCATAATAGTGGAGGTTGTCGGGCAACACCGTGTCGATGTTCCGGCGGGAGCCGTTCATGAACTCCATCGGTGGCGGCGAAGAGGCGTCGGCCAGCGGATAGATCCTGATCTGCTTCATCAGGGCGACCGCCTGATCGGTCTTGCCTTCGACCTGGAAGCCCCGCACGGCGAACGTCAATGAGTAGGTGGGGGATCGGGCGACGAAGTAGCCTTCCGGGACGTTGCCTGAGAAGCTGGGCGGCAGGACGAGGAATTTACCGCCTTTGCCCTTGTCCGCGCCCAATGGCCCGACGTCGGCGACGTAACGCTGCAAGCCGTCCTGAATGAAGCCGAGCATATGCGGCGGGGCTTCGATGACGGTCGGACCATCAGTCTTCAAGTCGAGCTGGCCTATCGCATAGACCGTTTCGGTGTTCCCGGTCAGCAGCGTTGTCTGAGCGTCCATCAGGTTTTCCCAGATCACGACCTGCGTGGGCTTGATTGAACCGAATGCGCGCATACCCTCGCGCAGGGCAATCTCGCTCACGGGCATCATCTGCGTCAGGTAAACCTCGACGGCCCGATTGAACTTTCGAAGCTCGAGCAGTCGTTCTGCTGTGTCCCCAACGGGATAGCCGTTGCGGAATTCAAAATTGCCTGAGCGCGTTTTCAACGTCTCATTGTTCAGCCATCCGTGCGGTTCCTTGACCTGCGGATACACAGGCAGCGAGGTTCCTGCCGTGCAAATGAAGGCGAATGCTGCCAGTGCCGAACGCGTCATGGTTGTCCTCCTCGCTCCACGTAAAGTTATGCGCACGACGGGGCCAGATACCGTCCGGCGTAGTTTTCATTTGAACTCGCGCCTGTCGGGCGGTACAACGCATTCCTCGTTTAAAAGGCGGCCGGATTCAGGGCTCTGCCGGGCGATAGCCTGACACCATCCCTGCGTTGTACGCGCTCTCGAGCGCGCGTGAGAGATTTTCCACGCTGACGATGCGGAAATCCCAGGTCGGCTTTCCGGTAGGCTCAAGGGCGTCAATGCCGAGATTTTCTCTGGCAATCAGTTCCAAAAGATCAAAGCGTTCATCCTTCGTCATGGTGCTCATACATTTATCCCGATTTGCGTAAGACATTGCAAATGTTCGCGTACCCATTCAGTCACTGATTTCGTCGCAACCTCAAACGACTGCAGCGCATCGAGCCTCATGCCAGTCGCTGTTTCCGAACAGCACGTCAGCCACGACGGCTCGCTTGAAATAGTGGCCGATTGCGCATTCCTCGGTCATGCCGATGCCGCCATGCAACTGGATAGCCTGTCCGCATACGGCTTTGGCCGCGCGCCCGATAAAAGCCTTCGCCTGCGAGGTCACGTGCCGGCGATCCGCAATAGCGTCGTTGACGAACGAGGTGAGCAGCGCGTACAGCATCGAGCGTGCGAGTTCCAGCTCGGCAGCCATGTCGGCGATACGATGCTGAAGCGCCTGGAACGTACCGATCGGTACGCCGAACTGCTGGCGCAGCTTGAGATATTCAGCCGTTGTCTCGATTGCCTTTTCCATGGCGCCGACCAGTTCCGCGCACAGGGCCGCAATGGCATGGCTCAGACCGCATTCCAGCGCCATCAGACCGCGCCCGGGTTCGCCAAGCAGAGCCTCGTCGCCGATGCTGACCTGATCGAGTGTCAGTTCGGCGGCGTGGCTGCCGTCGTGCAGCGCCAGCGGGCGCACAACGACGCTGTCCATCCCGGCATCGAGCAGGAACAGGCTGATGCCCCGTGCATGGCCTGCTTCGTCCAGCAACTGCGCCGATACGATGAGCCGGTCCGCCTGCGCTCCGCCGAGTACCAATGTCTTGCGCCCCTGCAGCACGTAGCCGCCGGCGACCCGCGTAGCCGTGGTGCTCACGATCGACGGGTCGCCGCGCGAGGCCGCCTCGCTATAAGCCAGTGCGATGCGCGAAGAGCCGTCGGCGAGATCCGGCAGCAAGCTCGACCGCTGCGCGTCGGTTGCCGCAGACACCAACGTCTGGGCCGCGAGCACTGCGCAGCCGAGATACGGCTCCACGACGAGACCGCGCCCGAATTCATGGGCGATCAGCGCCGTTTCGACGATCGTGCCGCCAATGCCGCCATGTTCGTCGGGCAGCGCCGCAGCGAGCCAGCCGTTGCTGGCAAATGCCTGCCAGTTATCGTTACTGCCGCCTTGCGTCGAATTGACGAGCGCGGTGCGGCTGGCGAAACCATATTCGTTGTCGATGAAGCGCCGTACGCTGTCCTGCAGCATCTGCTGTACCGAATCCAGCTTGAAATCCATTTTCGCTCTCTGCCTCAGAGTTGAAACATCATTTTGGCGACGATGCCGCGCTGCACCTCGCTCGATCCGCCGTAGATCGTCGTGGCGCGCCGGAAGAACATCTCCGCAGCCGCGTTTGAGGCGAGTGTCCGAAGCGGATGCGCGTCACCGCTCGCGGGCATATCGTGGGCATGTGGTTCCGCCAGCGCGCCGGCGTCGCCAAGTGACTCGACCAGAAACTCGCTCATCTTCTGCTGCAACTCGGTACCGCGGATTTTCAGCATCGAGCCCATCGCGTGGGCGAAGGGACTGTGGTCTGCTTCCATCGCGGCCACTCGCTGGACCATCACGGAGATCGCACGGAGTTCGGCCTCGTAGCGCGCGAGGCGCAACGCGAATTCCGGACGCTCGATCAATGCGCGGCCACCCGTCTGCGGCGCGCTTCCCAGTTGCCGGAGTCTTCGCTGAAAGCGCAGCAAGGCTGGCAGGTCGGCGGTGGCGGCGTGCTCGTTGTTGAGCAGGAACCGGGTGAGCTTCCAACCTTCGCCTTCTTCGCCGACGAGATTGCCAACCGGCACCCGCACGTTATCGAAGAATGTCTCGTTGAGATGGTGGTAGCCGTCGATGCTGATGATCGGCCGCACGGTAATGCCTGGCGTCTTCATGTCGACCAGCAGGAAGCTGATACCGTTCTGCTTCTTCGCTCCGGATGCAGTCCGGACCAGCATGAAGATCCAGTCGGCCTCATGGGCGCCGGTGGTCCAGATCTTCTGGCCGTTGACGACGTAGTCGTCCCCGTCACGCACCGCCCGGGTGCGAAGGGAGGCCAGGTCCGAGCCCGAGCCGGGTTCGGAAAAGCCCTGGCACCATCTGCGTGTGCCGGCGAGGATCGGCGGCCGGTGCGCGGCCCTTTGTTCCGGCGTCGCAAACTGGTTCAGCAGCGGCCCCACCAGCTTGTGCGCAAAAATGTCCTGCACAGGCGCGTCAGCTGCGGAACACTCCTCATCGAACACCAGGCGCTGCTGCACGCTCCAGCCAGTGCCGCCGTGTTCGGCGGGCCAATAGGGCGCGCCCCAGCCGTGCGCATGCAGGATGCCTTGCCACTTCGCCAGGGCAGCCGGTGACGAACGCATGCCCTCATTGCAATTTTTCAGTTCAGGCGGCAGATGCGCGAGCAAAAATCCGCGCACCTCCTCGCGAAACGCACTGAGGCTCAGATCGGGATGAAAGTCCATGTGAAGTTTTCCTGACCACGTTAAGTTGCCGGCGCGGACGCGCAATGTCACGCAGGTACCGCGCGGCAACGCCCGCGCTCGACGCTGACCCCGTTCCCCGGTTTGGTTCAATTCCCGGCCGCTGCGCCGTAAATGATGAGACGGCGAAATGGTCGTCGTTTCCGTTTGGTTATGCCTTGACGCCTGCATCGACGGCGTCTCTTCCGCCGATGTTTCGAGGTCGCGAAGAGACGTGACGAATTGTGCGAGAAGGGGCCGTGCTTTGGCGTCGTCCGAAAGGGTGATTTCCGCATGCTCTTCATTCCCGTCAGCCCGTGAGTCATCGTGACTGCCGCTACGCAACGCTTTGTCAAGGCTGGCGAAAGCAAAATCACCATTTCGGACGACGTGGTCGTTTTTCGCGCTGTCAGAATGTGTAGACACCAGGGAAGACGGCGGGCCGGCTGCATGGAGGAATACCGGATCAGCCGGGTGTGCAAGGGTGCGCGCATCTCGCGCTTCGACGCGGGCAGTAGCGAAATCGTAAAGGGAATCCAAGGCCGCGGCCTCGATCTGGACGAGCGCGAGCCGGCTTGATTTCCACTCCTGTGAAGACACATGCGGTGCCGCATACGGCGCCGGGGGAGCGCTCGCGTCCGCATTTCGCGTGACACAACCGTCGCTGGCGGTCGTCCGTTGGTAACGATGCAGGGAGCAGTTTCATGACGTCCCGACTCATGTGTGAGGCATGGCTGGGAAGTGCAGACACGAGTCAATGAGTGCCGGGCAGATCATTATAAAAATGGAGACGCAATGAAGTCGAAATGGTTTTTGGCCGCCGCGGCGGCGACGCTTGGAAGTACCGCTTATGCGGAGTCGTCGGTATTGCTGTATGGCGCGGTTGACTCGGGCCTGCTGTATCAAAGCACCTCTGCCGCATCGTTCAACCCCAAGTCCAAGAACCTCGGAGCGGTCTATGCGTTCAAGGACGCCGGGATCTATTCGAGCCTGTGGGGCATGAAGGGCACCGAAGATATCGGTGGCGGGTACAGCGTTAACTTCAAGTTGCAAGGCGCCTTCACCAGCAGCAACGGCAAGGTCGGCCTGTCCGACACCCCCGGTGCAACGGCGCTGTTCAATCAGGTATCGACCGTTGGGTTGTCCGGACCATTTGGCTCGGTGAACATCGGGCGGCAGATCGTGCCGATGGCCTATGCGATGGCCGAAACGGACGTTCGCAGAGGCCAGTACTTCGGCAGCGTCCTGACCACGTGGCTGGGCATGAACCAGGCGGCGGGCTGGAGCGGCACCAGCACCAATGGACCGATCGGCGCGCTGTATGACAGCAACGCGATCGTCTACAACTCGCCGGTTTTCGGCGGTGTCAGCGCTTCGCTTGAATATGCGCCGGGCGGTGTCGCAGGCAGTTTCCAGGGTGGCACGCGCGAGTCGGCCGTGTTGAAGTATTCGAACTATGGACTGGATCTGGCTGCTGTCTACTACAACGGCCATGACACCAATCCTGCACCCGCCGCGGTGCCCACGGGTCTCGCCAACAACCGGTTCGTCTATGTTGGCGCGCGCTACGCGATCGACGGTTTTTCCGTGTCCGCGTCCTGGGGGAATGGCTGGAATCCTTCGAAGTCGAATCAGGTCGACTATGACATGTATTCCGCCGCCCTCGGCTATCGCGTCTCGCCGGCGCTCAACGTGACAGGCGGGGTCTACTACCTGAAGGACCGGAATAATTCCTCCAACAAGTCCACCGAAGTCGCAGCCGGGGTCGAATACAGCCTCTCGAAGGCCACGTTGCTCTATGCACAGGTGGGCCACGTGGAGAACGAGGGCGTCATGACGACGGGCATTACGTATGGCGGTCTCGTGGCGCCGGGTGTGGGCACCACGGCAGTCAACGTCGGTTTGCGCCATAGCTTTTGATGTTTCTTGTCAGCTTGCCGGGGTGACGGCGACAGCCTGAGGTTGCAGGCAGAAAAAGAGGCGTGCGGGCCACGCGAATACAGTCGACCTGTCCAAACGCGTGTCCGGCCGACGGGGATCGCAGAAGCTTCGACCGAGCTTTCTGCGGTCCGTGTCAGGACGCGAACGCCGTCGCTCGCCGTAGCTCCCGTTTGTCACACGACATGGAACAGGGCACATCGCCAACCATGCAACAGGGGCTTTCCGATTCCAGCGAACCGGGCTCCTGGCAGGCTAACGACACCCCTCGCGATTCCTGCAGTCTGCACGAGGATTCCATACTGGCCTGCTATGCGCTCGCCGTCATCCGGAGGCAGCCCATGCTATGCCCATGCCGAAATGGGGATCGCCGGTTTGCATGAGGCTGCGTGCAGGACAATAAAGTATGTGAGAAAGTGGATGGACGCGCCGGGCATGTGTCCGCGACGCGCAAGGCGGCAGAGCAGTACGATGGCGCTTGCCGCTACTCCGTAATTGCCGCAGGTTGGCGCGCGGGACAGGGGCGCGTAGAGTAGCGGCCTTCCTGCCGTACCGGACGCCTATTTCTCCATGCATCTCATGCTGCACAATCTCCCGCCTTCCAAGCTATCCGCACCACGTCTCTCTCCGTTCCAGTTACCGCGGCCGCAACTGGTCGAACGAATGCGTGACGCAGGGGATGTGCGTCTGATCCTGCTGCGCGCGCCCGCCGGATT
Organism: Caballeronia choica; assembly: GCF_001544535.1. Lineage (GTDB taxonomy): Bacteria > Pseudomonadota > Gammaproteobacteria > Burkholderiales > Burkholderiaceae > Caballeronia > Caballeronia choica. The sequence continues at coordinate 21,208 of NZ_FCON02000092.1, forward strand.
CGGCAAGACAACCGCCATGCTGCAGCTTGCCGAGCATCAGGCAGCGGCCGGTGTCGTCGTGGGATGGCTCAACCTGGATGCGTCGGACAATGATCTTGGCCGCTTCCTCGCGCATTTCGATGCGGCGGTAGCGGGCGTGGCACCGCGCCTCGATGCGCGCTCCCCGGAACCCGATCTTCTGGAGCTGATCGACCGCATCGCCGCCTCCGCCACCCGGTTCACGCTGTTTCTGGATGATTTCGAAGCCGTCGAGAGTTCGACCGTGCTCGACCTGATACGGCAGATCGTGGATAACCTGCCGCCGGGCTGGCAGTTCGTGATCGGCTCGCGTATCGTGCCCGGCCTGGGCCTCGGCAGGCTGCGCGCGGGGGGGAGTTGCTTGAAATCGGGGTGGGGCATCTGCGCTTTTCGCCGGGAGAAACCGCCGCGTTTCTGTGCGAACGGCGGGCCCTTCCGTTGAGCAAGAGCGCGCTTGGCCGCCTTCAACAGGCGACCGACGGCTGGGCCACCGCATTGTGGCTGGCGTCGCTGGCGCTGGAAGGGCACGACGATCCGGAAGCTTTCCTGGACACGTTCTCCGGCTCGCATGCCGCGATTACCGAATTTCTGGCGGAAGACGTGCTGGCGAGGCTGCCGGAAGTGCAGCGAGAGTTCCTGCTGAGAACGAGCGTGCTTCAGCAACTCAATGTGCCGCTATGCGATGCGCTGCTGGCACAGGCCGGCAGTGGCGCGCTGCTTGCACAACTCGAGCGCGCGAATCTTTTCCTTGTGGCGCTGGATCGACCCGAACACTACCGCTACCACAGCCTGTTTCGCGAGTTCCTGCTCGGCCAGTTGGCGCAACGCGATCCCGCAGCCATCCCGGTGCTGCATCGCAGGGCTTCGCAGTGGTATGAAGATGAGGGACGCGCGGTGCCCGCCATCGACCATGCGCTGGTGGCGCGCGACTACGACCGGGCCACCCGGCTGCTGGCCGCCCACGCGCAGCGGCTTCTCGACGTGGGACGCTTCCGGCTGCTCGCGCGCTGGCTCGACAGCCTGCCGCAGGCGTTGCTGGAACAACAGCCGAAGCTGCGCGTCGCCCATGCCTGGGCGCTGATTTTCACGCATCGCTATACGGAGTCGTTCGCGCTCGTGCAGCGGATCGATGAATCACTGAGCGCGAACCGCCACGAATGGGACGACGAGTTGCAGGCTCACCTGCTGGCGATGCGTCCCATCCTGATGATCATGACCGACAAGCGCGACGGTTTTTCGATCGGGGTTGCAAATCATGCCCGCATGAATCCCCGGCACGCTTTTCCCTATAGTCTTCTGACCAACATGGTGGCCTACCTCCATGCGGGGCTCGACCGCCATGAAGAAGCGCGGGCTTTGCTGGATCAGGCGCGCCGCTCGCATGTCGAGATCGGCAGCACCTTCAACCTGGTGGCGGCCGAAGCGATCGAAGGGATGATCAGCCTGAGGCAAGGCAAGCTGCAGGATGCCATCGCGCGCTTTCGTGTCGCCATGAACAACATGGCGGGCGATGCCGCTGGCCGGGCCGGCGGCAACGCGCCCGCCGCCGTGCAGTTCGCTGAAGCCTTGTACGAAGCCGGCCAGCTCGAGCAGGCCGAACACATCCTGACGATCTATATGGGGCTCGCACGCGAGGTGGGGTCGGCCGACCATGTCCTGCGCGGACATCTGATACGGTCGCGGCTCGCGTGGCAGCGCGGTGAACCGGACCGCGCCTTCGGATTGCTGAGCGAGCTGGAATACATCGGTCATCAGGAAAGCATCGCGCGCCTCGTGGTCAGCGCGGAACTCGAACGCTCGCGACTGGCACTCGTGCGCGGCGACGTGGCCGCCGCCGCTGTCTACATGCACCGTGCCGAAAATCCTGCCTTGTGGCGTCCCGAGGATGTGATTCCCGTTCCCCTGCATGAGGTGGAAACGCTGGAAATGGGACGCCTGCGGCTGCGCGTGCATACCGCAGCGGGCGACGTGCTGGAGGACCTGCGCATCGCGATCGAGGAGGCCCGGACGCGGCGGCGTCATCGCGTCGCGCTGCAGCTCACGCTATTGCGTGCCGAGGCCTTGCAGCGCGCCGGGCAGCGAGACGCCGCGCGCGAATGCATGGCGCAGGCGCTCTCGCACGCGTGCGTCGAGGGAATCCTGCAACCCTTCGCGGACGAGGGCCCGGTCGTCGCCGCGCTGGCGTTGCGTTGGGCGCGTGCGACCCTGGCAGGCGGCAAGGCGCCGGCCGGCGCGATAGCCGGCTACGTCGAGCGCCTGGAACTGACTTGCGCCGGTGTTGCAGGCGACGCCGAAGACGCCGCCGATGCCCCGGCGATCCGCCCGGGCGGCCGCGGCGAAGCGCTGACCGACCGGGAAATCCATGTGCTGAAGCTGGTCGCGCAAGGCAAGTCGAACGCTGATCTGGCACGAGAGCTCTTTGTGTCGGAGAACACCGTGCGCACGCACTTGCGCAATATCTCGTCGAAACTGGATACCCGCAACCGCACCGAGGCGGTAGCGCGAGCGCGCCACCAGGGACTCATCCGGTAGCGGCTGCAAAATCACCCTTTCGGACGACGTTGTCTTTTTCTGGGCTGTCAGAATGTCTGGACACCAAGGAGACAACACACATGGAACGCCTGATTTTCGAAGCGGAACACGAGAGCTTTCGCGACTCCGCACGCCGATTTTTCCAGCGCGAGATTGGAGCGCACTCGGAACGCTGGCGCGAAGGGGGCTGCGTGGATCGCGAGGCCTTTCTGAAGGCTGGCGAGCAGGGCTACCTGCTGATGTGGGCCGACGAGGCGCATGGCGGGGCTGGCGTCGCGGACTTCCGCTATGAGCAGATCCTGATCGAGGAGAACGCCCGGCACGGTGATTCGGGCTTCTTTTGCACGCTGCATTCACGGCTCGTGGGACCGTATATCGGCAAGATCGGCAACGACGAGCAGCGCGCGCGCATTCTGCCGCGCGCCGCCCGCGGCGAGGCGATTCTCGCCATCGCGATGACCGAGCCGCAGACCGGTTCCGATCTGGCCGGCATCCGCGCCCGCGCCGAAGACAAGGGCGACTACTGGTTGCTCAACGGCGCGAAGACCTTCATTTCCAACGGCATTCTGGCTGACTACGTGGTGGTGGCTGCGCGCACCTCGCCGGACAATCCGCACGCGCTTGGCCTCTTCATCGTGGAGCGCGGCATGCCGGGCTTCGAACGCGGCCGCCGGCTCAAGAAGATGGGACTGCATTCGCAGGACACGGCGGAACTGTTCTTCGAGAACGTCCGCGTGCCGAAGGCCAATGTGCTGGGCGATCCGGCTCAGGGCTTCCGCTACCTGACGCGTCACCTGGCCGAAGAGCGCCTGCTCGGCGCCTGCGGTTACCTGGCCTGCGCGCAGGTCGCGTTCGACCTGACGCTCGATTATGTGAAGGAGCGCAAGGCGTTTGGCCGTCCGGTCGGCATGTTCCAGAACTCGCGCTTCAAACTGGCGCAACTGCGTGCGGAACTCGATGCGCAGCAGACATTCGTGGATCAGTGCGTGCTGCTGCATAACGCGGGCAAGCTGAGCGTGGAGATCGCGGCGTCGGCGAAGCTGCTGTGCTCGGAGCTGGAAGGGCGCGTGGTGGACGAGGGCGTGCAGCTCCACGGCGGGTCGGGCTATATGGACGAATACCGGATCAGCCGCATGTACACCGACGCGCGCATCTCGCGCATCTATGCGGGCAGCAGCGAAATCATGAAGGAAATCATCGGCCGCGGCCTCGGTCTGGACGAGCGCAAGCTGGGCTGATTTCCACTCCTGTCAGGACAACAAAAGTGCGGTGCCGTTCACGGCATCGGGGGAGCGCTCGTGTCCGCGTTCCCCGCGACAGAAGAAGCATCGGTGGGCGGCATCGACCGTCAAAGCAGAAGGAGAATTGAACATGGCTTTCACCGCATTCGACCTGAGCGGCAAGGTTGCGCTTGTCACCGGCGGCAACGGCGGCATTGGTCTGGGTATCGCCGAGGGCCTTGCAAGCGCGGGGGCGGACATCGCGATCTGGGGCACCAACGCGAAGAAGAACGCCATTGCAGCGGAGCGCATCGCCGCGTACGGCAAGCGGGTTCACACCGAACTGTGCGACGTGGGCGACGAAGCAGCGGTCGACGCCGCGATGCAACGCACCGTCGCGGCGCTCGGTCGCCTCGACGGGTGCTTCGCCAATGCCGGCGTGGCTGGAGCGCGGATGCCGTTCGAAGAGCTGACTGCCGAGCTGTGGCGCAGCACGCTGCGCGTCAACCTCGACGGTGCGTTCTTCACGCTGCGTGCCGCGTCCCGCCAGTTGCTGGCACAAGGCGACGGCGGCGTGCTGGTTGGCACCGCATCGCTCGCGGCCATCGAAGGCGCACCGCGCAACGAACACTACGCCGCGACGAAGGGCGGTTTGATCTCGATGATGCGCGCTCTTGCGGTGGAATACGCGCGCCACGGCATTCGCGCCCATTCGATCCTGCCCGGCTGGATCAGGACGGACATGAGCGCGGAGGTGCAGGCAAGCGACGCCTTCCAGTCGATGATCAGCAAGCGCGTGCCGATGCGCCGCTGGGGCGAGGCCAGCGACTTCGCCGGCATCGCGGTTTATCTGATGAGCGCGGCATCGTCATTTCATACCGGCGACACGTTTCTGATCGACGGCGGCTACGCCATCTATTGAAGCGACGACGCCATCCAGGCATCACGGGAAACTTTCAGGATCATTGAACATGAGCGGGCCTCTGCAAGGTATTCGGGTATTGGAAATGGTGGGCATCGGGCCGGGACCGTTCTGCGGCATGATGCTCGCGGACATGGGCGCCGATGTCATTCGCGTGGACCGGCCCGCGGACAAGCGTGCCGGTCTCGACGGCAAGCCGCCGGCGCAGGATTCGCTTCGCTTTGACGTAACCGCACGCGGCAAGCGCACGGTCGCGATCGATCTTAAGTCTGCCGAAGGGGCGCAACAGGTACTGGCGCTGGTCGAGCAGGCCGACGTGCTGATCGAAGGATTTCGCCCCGGCGTGATGGAGCGGCTCGGGCTGGGTCCCGAAGCATGCCTGCAACGCAATCCAAGGCTTGTCTACGGCCGCATGACCGGCTGGGGACAGTCGGGCCCGCTCGCGCAGGCCGCCGGCCACGACATCAACTACATCTCGATCAGCGGCATGCTGGGTGCGATGGGCCGCGCGGAAGAGGCGCCGCCGCCGCCGCTCAACCTCGTAGGCGACCTCGGCGGCGGCGCGATGATGCTCGCGTTCGGCGTGGCGTGCGCGCTCGTCGAGGCACGCAACAGCGGCAAGGGGCAAGTGATCGACGCCGCGATGACCGACGGCACGGCCCTGCTCGGTGCGATGTTTTACGGCATGCGGGCGCAGGGTATGTGGAACGTCCGGCGCGGCAGCAATCTGCTCGACGGTTCCGCGCACTTCTACGACACCTACGAATGCGCGGATGGCAAATACATCGCGGTCGGCGCGATCGAACCGCAGTTCTATGCCGAACTGCTCGAACGCCTCGACATAAGCGATCCGGTTTTCGCGCACCAGTTCGAGCGGCGTCACTGGCCGGAACTGAAGCGCCGGCTTGCATCGCACTTCGTGACCCGCACTCGCGCGCAATGGACAGAACTGATGGAAGGTTCCGACGTCTGCTTTGCGCCGGTGCTCGACATGGACGAGGCGCCGCAGCACGAGCACAACATCGCACGCAAGACCTTCATCGAGATCGATGGCGTCGTGCAACCCGCACCGGCGCCGCGTTTCAGCCGCACCGTGCCCGACGTGCGTCAATCAGCGGAAGGTCCGGAAGAGAACCTCGACGATGTCCTGGCCGGATGGCGTGGCGCGCGTCGCTGAGCGCTGTCGAACAATACAACAGGAGACATGACATGCAATGGAGAAAGTGCCTCAGCCTGCTCGCGTCGTTGGCCGCGCTCTGCGTGCTGACAAGCAGCCCGGCAGCCGTTCGCGCAAATTCTGAACCGGCCTTGACGCCGACTCAGGCGCGCGCCATCGGTCGCGAAGTGTTCCTGTGGGGCATGCACCCCGTTGCGATCTATCAGCTTCGCTACCAGCGGGTGCAGAACGAGCACAGCCCGGTGTACGTCGGCATCGACCGCATGCAGTGGAACCGCAAGCCGATCTCGGCCGCACGCGGCGCGACGACGCCGAACGCCAGCACGATGTACGGCGTCGCGATGACCGATCTGTCGCAGGATCCGCTGGTGATTACCGCACCGGCCATCCATGACCGGTACTGGAGCATCCAGCTATTCGACAACTATGCCAACTGGTGGGGCATGATCGGCAGCCAGTTCAGTGCGCCGGGCCCGGTCAAGCGCCTGTTGGTCGGCCCGAACTGGCGCGGCAGGATTCCGGCCGAATTCGCCGGCGCGGAGGTTCTGCAATCGTCTTCGAACTTCGCCGGGGTACTCGCACGGATCGCGATCACCGACCGGACCTCCGCCGACTACGCGGCCATCAACGGCATCATGGACCAGATCACCGTGATGCCGCTGTCGAAGTGGCTCGCGGCGGGCCAACGCGAAGTGCGTGCTGAAGACATGCCAGCGGTCAGGGGCGACTATCCCGTCTACCCGGGCATGGAGGCTTTTCGCACAGCCGTACAGATCAAGGGTGTCGACTTCCTGCGCTGGGTGTCCCTCGTGCTCAATGACACGAGCTTCACGAAGAAGGCAGATTCGGCAAGCGAGCAGCGTGCGTTCGCCGACTTCGCCCGCCTTGGCCTGAAGGCAGGCCAGCCGTTCGATCCCGCCTCGCTGACGCCGGAAATCCGCGCAGCGGTCGAAGCGGGCATCGAGGACGGCCGGCAGCAGGTAACCGCCGCCATGTTTGGGCATAACGAGCACCAGATCGACATGAACGGATGGCTGCTCGACACCGATCTCGGCTATCGGGACAGCGATTGGGAAGAGCGCGCCGGCATGGGCTTGCTTGCCGTGCTGGGGCCGGTTCCCTTGCGCTCGCACACCGCAGCGTGGGGCAACACGGATTCGGAAGGCCGGCCGCTTACGGGTGAGCACCGCTACACGATCACCTTCGACCTGAAGGACATGCCGCCTGTCAGCGAGTTCTGGGAACTGCCGCTCTACGACACGCAGGGCTACTTCTACGACAACCCGCTCAACCGCTATTCGTTCACCAGCTACGACCTGCGACGCGGCCGGCTCTACACCGGCAACGGCAAGGTGGTGATCTATGTGCAGCACGACGAGCCGGCGGATCCGCAGCAGCGTGAAAACTGGCTGCCTGCGCCGAAGGACGGCTTCCGGTTCGCCGCCCGCTTCTACGGCGCATACGGCCCGCTGATCGACGGCAGCTACGCCATGCCGCGACCGGTGCGCGTCGACTAGGCAGCAAGGCCTGCAAGACCACCGGCGTGACGCAGCGAATGCCGGTGGCTTGAGGCATCCATTTATTGATGAACTTTGATGAACCAGAGAAGGAGTCGGACGATGTCTGAGAAAGTGGTAGTTGCCGGTGTTGGCATGATCCAGTTCAAGAAGCCGGGTGCGAGCGCTTCGTATGTCGAGATGGGCTCGCAAGCCGCGCGCGCCGCGCTCGCCGACGCCGGAATTTCGTATGACCTCGTGCAGCAGGCGTATGTCGGCTATGTCTATGGCGATTCGACCTCGGGGCAGGCCGCGCTGTATCCGGTGGGCCTGACGCAGATTCCCGTCGTCAATGTGAACAACAACTGTTCGACGGGTTCCACTGCGCTGTTCCTCGCACGCCAGGCGGTCGAAAGCGGAGCGGTGGAGTGCGCGATCGCGCTTGGCTTCGAGCAGATGCAGCCGGGTGCGCTGGGTGAGATGTGGAGCGACCGCCCGGGTCCGATGGCGAACTGGGCGACCTTGGCCTCGGAGCTGAATCCCGACGCGGTCGCCGCGAAGGTGCCGGGCGCCCTGATGATGTTCGGCGGCGCGGGCAAGGAACACATGCAGAAGTACGGCACGAAGATGGAAACCTTCGCGAAGATCCGCGCGAAGGCGAGCCGTCACGCCGCCAACAACCCGCTCGCGATCTTCCGCAAGGTAGTGAGCGCGGAAGACGTGATGGCCGATCCGATCGTATGGCCGGGCGTGATGACCCGCCTGATGGCCTGCCCGCCGACCTGCGGCGCAGCGGCAGCGATCATCTGTTCGGAAGCCTTTGCGAAGAAGCACAACATCCGCATCGACGTGCAGATCCTCGCGCAATCGATGACGACCGACAGCCCGGCAACGTTCGAAGAGCGCTCGGCGATCCAGTTGGTCGGGTTCGACATGGCGAGGGAAGCCGCGCGTCAGGTGTACGAGAAGGCTGGCGTGGGCCCGTCGGACATCAAGGTGTGCGAGCTGCACGACTGCTTCGCGCACAACGAACTGGTGACCTACGAGTCGCTGGGCTTCTGCCCGGTGGGTGGCGCCGAGAAGTTCGTCGACGACGGCGACAACACCTATGGCGGCAAGGTCGTGACCAACCCGTCGGGCGGCCTGCTCTCGAAAGGTCATCCGCTCGGCGCGACGGGACTGGCTCAGTGCTACGAACTCACGCACCAGTTGCGCGGCACGGCCGAGGCTCGCCAGGTCGACGGCGCGAAGCTCGCGCTGCAACACAACCTGGGTCTGGGCGGCGCGTGCGTGGTGACGCTGTACGGCCGCGCCTGACGGCGTGACGGAAACGGCGGGCGGCGCGCGCGTCGCATGCCGTTTCTCTTGAGGAGACTTTGTAATGGCAGATAAAAGCATGATCGGCCGCGTGATGTCGCGCGGCACCGTCGATGTCGAGAAGGGGCGTCTGCGCTTCTTCGCCAAGGCCATCGGCGAAACCGATCCCGTGTACATCGACGAATCCGCCGCGCACGACGCCGGCCATCCGGCATTGCCGGTGCCGCCAACCTTCCTGTTCTGTCTGAACAGCGAGACGAGTGATCTGGTCGCGACGCTGACGTCCCTGAACATGGACCTTGCGCGCATCCTGCATGCCGAGCAGTCGTTCACCTATCACCGGATGGCCTATGCAGGCGACACGCTGAGCTTCGAGACGAAGCTCGCGGATGTCTACGAGAAGAAAGGCGGTGCACTGCAATTCGTGGTGCAGGAAACACGCGTGACCAGCCAGAAGGGCGAGCACATC
>NZ_FCON02000093.1 GCF_001544535.1 Caballeronia choica
CTCGAGGGCCTGCGGCGACTGTTCCTCAGTGCTGGCGCACTGGTGGATTCTGCCGAGTCAATAAAGGGATTCGAAGCAATTCTCGCCGACGATAGCCGAGCACCCGACATCATTGTCACCGATATCCGGCTGCGCGACGGGCCGACTGGCATTGAGGTTGCCGAACGGATAAGGCAGCATTTCGCTTGGGCGGGCGTGCTTCCCGTCGCATTCATCACTGGCGAACTGGTGTCTCCGCGCGCACTTCGCGATTTCGCCGAGCCGTTCGTGCTGTTGCGGAAGTCTTCCGCGCCGGAAAGCACGCTCGCTGAGGTCAGTCGGTTCGTTGCTGCCCAACGGCCGACGGGCCTCGATCATGTGCGGGATCCGTGACTGGCGGGGCGCCGAGTTTGATCCCTTTATCCGCCAGCATGACGATGAGTTCCGTACGGCGCCGCAGATTGAAGTGCGCGAGCAAATGACTGACGTATTTTCGTACCGTAATGTCTTCGAGCCCCATTCTCAGCGCAATCGCCTTGGACGGAAGCCCGCGCACCAGCCACGCCAACGTTTCGAACTCTCTCGGAGTGAGTCCCAGCTCGGATGCGCTGCTCATTTCCGAATTACCGCCCGGCTGTGCGTTCCCAGGCCCACTTACCGGAGCTTCGTCCGTGCCCATGTCACGCCTGAGCCTTGCGATGCTGGCGGCGGGCAGGAACACGCCCCCGGCAAGCACTGCGCTGATCGCTGCATGAAGTGCTTCAGGAGGTGACGACTTGGGTACGTATCCCATGGCGCGAAGTTCGATGCACCGACTGATGGTTTCCGCGCTCTCATCGGCCGATATCACGATCACCGGTAACGACGGGCGCAACTCCTTCAGTTTGGCAAGCGCGCTGCAACCGTGGCCATCGGGAAGATCGAGATCGAGAAATACGATATTCAGGAGTTCGCCAAGCGCATGCTTCACGCCTTGAGACAACGTACTCGCGTGCAGCAACTCGATGTTCGGAAAGAACTCTCTCAGCAGCAGCGCCAATCCGGCTCTGAACAACTCGTGATCATCGACGATCAGTACGCGCATCTCATCGTCTCCCAGGACCGCTTTCGAAGCGAGCTGCAATTACACAGCTGATGATGCTACATCCGTAGCAGTCGTCCGCTGTGTTCAACACGCATAGTACACGCAGGTCCCCTATGCCACGGACGGCGGCGGCTGACCCATGTGGCGTTGGCCCCGCACCGGCGTACGCCTTGATCTTCAGATCGCCGCCGCCGAGAACCGCATCCTGTTCGACGGTAGGCTTGAACGAATGGGGCATGGAATGTGATGCTTTGCGAAGATATCCGAAGTGTGCTGGAAAATCGCCTACGCAATTTCGACCCTCTCCAGTCATTGGATATGTAGCGAGGTCCAAAGCGGCTTCTGAGGTCCAGCGGTCGTTCGCGCGACGCCGATCACAATTAGACTTGCAAACGCACGCGCCGATTCGAATTTTGTAGGGACAACCATTAATCTTTTCTGGATACGTGGCCGGCAGGAGGCCCTATTCGGTACTCGTGTGCCATTTGCAGCGCTCTATTTTCTGTGGCAGTCTCAGCGAAGGCGGCGGTCTGCTTATCGAAGTCCAACACAGTAACTGTGAGAGAAAAAAATCGAAGTCAAAATGGATCTGGACACTTCGCGAGATCAAGATTCACCTTCCGTTGCGCGGCAACGAACCGGCTGATATCGGCCAGCAAGTCTTCCGGTGCCGAGGACTTGCGCAGTAGCACGAACGGCTCCAGAAAGTCGCGAAACACCCGAACGGACAGCAACTCGCCGGTGATAAAAGCGACGGGAATAACGCCCGCTCACGCGAAGTGGCGCCTAATCCGATCGGCAACCTCCTTGCCGGAGGCTCCATCGTGCAGCCGGATATCGGTGATGATGAGATCGGGAATGCGGCTGTCATCAGCAAGAATGGCGTCAAACCCAGCCATCGACTCGGCGGCCTGCACTGTTCATGCGACGGCAGGTCCACGATCTGCAGCATTCTCAGGGTGGCGAACCAGGCGCTGAGCGTCCACATGCTGAGCAGCCCGACTGCCCAGCGTTCGTCGAGAGCGCGCGGGGTCCACAACAGGACGGGCACGCCCATGCCGATCGCCGCGGCGGTTCTTACGAAAATGAGTTCGTTGTGGTGCACATAGACCGGATCGAGTATGTCAAGCCGCCCGAAATCACGGAGGGAAAATACGATCCAACCCGGCGAAGATTGAGATGGCGAGTCTTCAGTGTCCAAAGAAGCACTGCGCGAAGTCCATCCGGAACGCCCGTTCCTGAGCCGCCGATCTGAACCTGCGCACCCAGAGGTCCGATGATCTCATGACGATGCTCGATCAGGAATGTCGCCGTCCGCGGATAGGGCAGCCTGACATCCAACCAGAATAGCAGGACGCCATTCGATTCCGAATGCACAAATGAAGCTGTACGAATGTACCTGTCTGCTTCCGAATTCCTACATCTTTCGCAGCTCGATTTCGGGCGCTCGCCCACGGGCGTGCTACATATGTCGCCGGCATTGCGTATCCGTCGCCTACGCATGTGCCTTGCGTCGGCGTTTCGCCTGACCGAGAATGTATGATAGCAACGCCGAAATGGCATTCGTCAAGCGCGCCCAGATCGGTTTATCATCGCCCCGGACGCAATTCTAGTTTCACGTTAGTAAGATATACGAACTGATTTCAGTCAAGTTGGGCGGGCTGGCCGAAAACGCGCAGAGCATCCCCCACGCTGCGACGTTTTGGAAACGGAAACGTCTGAAACTCGATAGAAGCTGAAACTGGGAAAGTCTTTAATCTTTTAGCTGGCAATGACTGCAAGACAGGTTCAATACGGAAAAAGGTGGCCATTCCAAACCTCACAGATCCGGGGAGCCTGTGTGTGAAGGGAGCAGCTTTGCAAATTTTGAGAAGAGGAAATTATGCTGGATCCCCGCGCGACGAATGTTTCCAATTTTAGCGAGTAATGAAATGACATCTGTCCATGAACTTCTTCCCCAAGGAAGCTCCCGTAGGGAGCGCTCTGTTCAACAAGTTTCGCAGGCGTCGGCTGATGGATTAGGTTTCGCTTACCCCGCCACCCAAGTCGGCGCAACCGGCAATATCACGGTCTATTACGACCCGGCGCTCGGCCCCCCCGGATTGTCATTAGCCCAGCAGTTTCTCTCGGCTGCGCTGGGGCCTTACAACGACATGGAAAGCTTCTTCGGTACCAGTGGTGGTCAGTGCAACGTTATCATCGCGCCGTTGAGCGGAAATAATGATGGATCGGGCGGCGCATTCCACTACGGCTGCGATTTCAGTTCGGGTGGAGCTCTATATCTCGACGCTACCTTTGCGAACAACGGGGTTAACCCGCTGAACCTTGAGGTCGGCCTGTATGTGGCCGAGCTGAGTGAGTGCTTCATGGGTCTGCAAAACCGAGGATGGGGCTGCGGTTTCAGCAATGGCGAGGGACTTTCGCGCTTTTGCGCTGAATATGAAACGCCGCTGGACACTTTGGATGCTTTCGCTACCGGCCCCGCCTGGGCGCAGGCCGGTTTCCCTGACTGGGTAACCAATACGGAGCAAACCGATAGAAACGCCATTTCTACTGGGTGCGCCATTGTCTATATCTACTGGATGCGTTCGCTTGGTTTCAGCGTCCCGCAGATCGTGCAAGCGGGTGGCGCAACGCTCGCCGCTAACTACAGCGCTCTGACCGGAAAGAACACTGCATACCAGGATCTTCGCGCCGCGCTGGAGGGCTTTTCTGTCACAAGCGACAACCCCTTTCTACGGCTCGGCATGTCCACAGCGATGGGTCCGGCATCGGCTGGACGCACGGGGAATCTCTTCATCTTCACGGTCGCTTCCACCAACGGCAGAATTCTCTTCAATCAAATCGCGCCTGGCGGTGATTGGGTCGGCGTGCAGGAGCTCCCCGGCGGCTTTGTCACCGACGCGCCCGTTGCTGCCGGTATGCAGGGGACTACTCTCTTCGTCTTCGCCAAGGACACCCAAGGCCAGTTGCACTTCACGCGGGCGCCCCAAGGCGGCGCTTTCACCCCGTGGGAAGCAGTGCCGGGAATGATAAAAACATCGCTGGCGCCAGCTTCCGCGGGCCGCACCGGGAACCTCTTCGTCTTTGCCGTCGAATCCAGTGGCCAGATCGCCTTCGACCAGATCGCGCCCGGTGGCAATTTCGTCGGCTGGCAAACGATGCCTGGCGGTATGACTACGGCCACTGCAGTCGCCGCAGGTATGCAGGGGGATACTTTGTTCGTCTTCGCGAAGGACAATGTCGGCCAATTGCACTTCACAAAGGCTCCTCAGGGAGGCGCCTTTGCCGCGTGGCAGGGCGTGCCCGGCGGACTGATCACCCCTGCTGCCCCGGCGTCGGCTGGCCGCGCAGGTAATTTGTTCATTTTCGCCGAGAAGAACGACGGCAGCATCGCCTTCAACCAGATCGGTCCGGGTGGCCCATTTATCGGCTGGCAATCAATGCCTAGTGGTGTTATCACCGATGCTCCCGTCGCTGCCGGAATGCAGGGAACGACCTTATTCGTCTTCGCCAAAGACAAGCAGGGGGTCGTGCACTTCGTTGAGGCGCAAGCTGGCGGTGCCTTTAGCGCGTGGCGGATATAACGTGAGTTGCGCGCGGCCGGCTGTTCAAACGTAAGCGGCTCGGCAGGGCCGGTCCCCGATTCGCGCGCGCGTGGGGCATGATGTGAGAGCGCTGGGGAGGTCCGGGTAGATCATGTGAAGATCGTTCCATGGTCGTGGACACGATCGATCTGGATCTGCCCGGTCAAACCGTGGGCGTGGGCGGAGTAGCCGGCTTCAGTTTGTCGGCCACGTTCCAGGGAAGCAGTTCGTCGATGCAGTTGACCTTGTGGTCCGCAATATGAGTGAGCACGTATTCGAGGTAGGCACGTGGGTTGATTTCGTTGAGTTTGCACGTACCGATGAGACTGTACATCGCCGCCGCGCGCTCACCGCCGCTGTCGGAGCCAACGAACAAATAGTTTTTTCTCAATGTACATAATGACATTGGAGAAACAACTGGCTGTTTGCCGGCTCACTTCGTGCAGGTCAGCGTGCAGCCGCGATCATGAGTCTCATCCGGTCAGCGCAACTCAACGGCCACGAGCCGCATGCGTACCTCAAGGACGTTCTGACACGCCTGCCGACACATCGTCACAGTGAAATCGCCTCGCTGCTGCCACATCGCTGGAAACCACCCGCGATGAACTAAGCTCGCGCGTCAAGATGGGATGGCTGGTCGCTTACGGCGAGCCAACTCCAGGAGACGCCAGAGCAAGCGCGTGCGCCGGCGAACAACGCGGCGGGTGAATCAACGGCTGCCTGATTGCTCCTTTGAGCGAGGGGGTGCCCGTTGATTGGTGAGCGGTCCTGTTTTATCAGGGCGCGCGTCAGACCGAAAGGCACCATCTATTTCTTGAGCTCGCTTCGGTGTTCGGTATTGTCATCTGGTAACGAAGAAACCGCTAATCCGTCAGCGCCTCGTGGATGCGCCGCGCTACATCGGCATCGTCAAGATACCCTGCAATCCCATGACGATTTTCGGTCGTGTTATCCACATCACATTTGTTTTCGATCGACGGGGTAGTGGGATCTAGTGGAAAGCTGTCGGCATCGAGCGGATACAGAGCGATCACGTCGCGCTCGTCGAGGGCGTTGAACCACTTCGAGACGCCTTCGGGGCATCGAGCCGTAGCGAGGTTGCGCAGCGTCCTGCGGATTTCCGTCACAGCGAGCGGCGACCCGAGAGTCACAAAAAGCGGAATCTTCCAGCCACGAGCCTGTGCATTATGACGCAGCACGTTGTACGCTACGACCGTGCCCAGCGAATGCGACACCACTACCGCTTCCACGCCGGGCGTCATCGCGGCGCCGACGCCGGTATCGATCATGCCGCGGACACTCGCATTCTTGAGGTATACGTACACATCATGCGCAAAGAGTGCAATGCTGGAGCCGCTTCCGAAGGGGACGTGCCGGTCGACTGCCTGTAGCATTGCCTGGAACCATTCCCTGTTCTGCGGCCCCCGATCGACGACCTCCTGCCCCGCAATAGCGGCGAGTTCCGCCTCTGTGATTTTGGCCTTTTTGCGCATCTCCTCCAAGATGGCGCGCGTGAAGCGCTTCTCATCGGCGTCGGCCTTCGTGCCGCGGATCACGACCTCCGACGCAGCGGCGGCCGACTCTCCCTGCACGAGTTCGTAGAGCGTGTCACCATAATAGGGAAACCGAATGTTTGCATCGCTGATCGGAAGCGTGAGTCCGTTCTTGGCGAGACCTCGCTTAAACGACTTCACCCACTCGGCCTTGAGTGCGACGGAATCTTTCATCTGCTGGGAACGGCCATGCAAGAAAACGAGTTGCCGGGTCATCTGATCTCCCTACTTGCGAGGGCGTCTTTTAGTTTCTCTAGTCCCGCGTAACTGAATGTGGTCCAAACCGAGTCGCGCATCGAACCTTCGATGCCGTCAAGCGCCGGATGCAGCTTCACGCGATTCGCGCGCAGGAGTGCCCAGCCCTGCGAAAGTAGCGGAAAGCAGGGTGCGATCATGTTGTCATGGGTGACAGTCTTGTCGACCAGCGAGCGGCGTAGCAACTCGATGTCGAAGAGGGAAGCGCCGATGTCGCCGCGCAGGTACGCTGACATCTGATCGATTCGATGGATCATCTGCAGATCGTGATACGCATAGGCCGCGTATATCGCAAGCGTCGGATCGAGCCCTTTCGCATATTGCATCCTCTGCGCGAAGAGCGCTGCATCCGCCTGATCGAGGCGGAAACGGCCGTGGAGTGACGCCGCCGCGGCCACCGCCCGCAGCGAGCGCACGTGCGGGGCGTGAGCCCTGTACTCCTCCCACCGCCAACTGTTGGCCGAGGGTTCGTAGGCGACGTCGATGACTTCGCCGTTCTCGCATGAGATTGCGGCAACGAAACCTTCGATCAACGGAACGGCCATCCCGAAGCCGCCGTCAAACCGCAGAAGCGCGGTCGCGACCGGTCCTTCCATCAATTCCACGCGGACAATATCGCTCTGGTCGCCGAGCACGGTCGCTCTGGCTCGGGGGGCGAAGACTTCGGCAATGTGCACGCCTCGCGTTTTGATGCCGCACTGTGTCTCGAAGTGATCCGGGCCGAACGGCCTGGCGACGCGCTCCGCCGTGTCGACCAGGTGCACGACCTCGGGTTTAGCGTCAACTCGCGCTTCTTCCATCTGATCTGTCAAGAGAGATTGTTCGCCCTGCGTCGCCGAGTGAACGAGTTGCCGCGCAACTGAACGCACGGATTTCGGCGGGCCCTTAGAAGTAAGGTCGAAGCCGCGAACGACTCGTCGCCGGCGCCCAGTCGACACCGAGGCGTCGAGGCGCGAAAGCCACGGCCCGTCTGACGTGATGATTGCATCGGGCTCCTGGTTGACCTTGAACTGGAGATTAAGCTCCTGCACGCGCTTCGGAATCTCCACTTCGAGGTGTTTCGCGAGCCTGCGCGGCCGCAGGTAGCGCGCTGTGTCGCCCTGCTCGCCGAAATCGAGGAGCTGGGGATGCTTGCCCTGCAATGCTGCCAGCAGAGTGTTCGTGTAAAGCGCGGAGAAGTTGCCTGCCAGCACGGCAGGGTCCTTTATTTCGCTCGCAACGCGACCGAGTACACATGCGAAGAACTGGTCGACCGGTTTCGCCCGGCTCGCGTCGCCCTCGTTCGGAAATATGTCGACGCCGCTCACGTTCTGCGCCTGAATGCCCTCAGGAGCGACGCGGCACGCATCCGAAATCAGAACGACGTGACCGACACCGCAATAGCGTGCTAGTTCGACGCTCGATGACACGTCGACAGCCGCGTTCGATCTGGTAGGAGCGTCCGTCAGCAGCCAGTGCTCGCTGCGCCGGAGGCGAACGCCGTGGCCTGCAAAGTAGACAATAAGCTGATCGACGCCCGCGCCGGAAAGAATCTGCTCGATGGCGTCGTAGATGCGGTCCGGCGTGACTTTGTGGCGATTGGCGTCGGTGATGAGCTTGGCGTGGGTCTCGTCCGCGAAGCCTTGCTGGAGCGCCCAAGCGTGCATGCGCGCCGCGCCCGTCGCAGCGTCGTTCAACGGTTGCAGATCGCCAGACTGGTCGACGCCGATGAATATGCCCGCCCTCGCCATGTCCGGTTCCCCCGAAAACCATCGCCTGTCCTATATTAGGATAGCGCGACCTAGGAGACGGAAATATTCGGTGCGGGATTTCGCGGAGATTCATGTTGGCGCGCCTGCGCTCGTCTCACGGCTTGCTACCGATAGCACCACACGGCTACTGGCCAGGTCGTCATGCTGGGCGTGAAACGCCTTGTGGCGCGAGCGGCGTCGAGACGATGCTTTCGCCGCCTGCGGACGGCGCGTCGCGCACGTTATCGGTCAATCCCCGAGCGTCACCTTGACGCCGCACAATTCAAATCCAGAAGCGGTCTCCAAAACGCCCCTCCTCGCGCAGCGTATGGGAGATGACACGCTGAAGCATTGGCAGCCAGGGCTTGAGGAAATCCATGCCGAGACTCACAGTGTCGAACCGCCGCTGCGCGTATTCGATTGACGCCTGTCGGAACGGTGTCGTGCAGGGTGTGAAATAGAGCGTGTCTGGTTCGTCCGCCGCGAGAAAGGAAAGTACTTCGGTATGCGCGTCGTCTGCCACTGCCGAGCGCGCCTGAAAATAACCGAAATGCAGGGCGGCGCCTCGTTTTCCGTGTCGATCAATAAGTTCTATCGGATCGTCGTCGATCAGCACGGCCAATCTCTTTACTGGCGTGGCGGCCGATGATAACCACGAAACGACCCAATTCGCCTCTCTCAGCACACTCAACGTAATAACCGCAAACACTGTCACCCCCTGTCCGGTAAGGCGCTCTATTACAGGCGGAGCCTCGCTGGGACCGAGCGAAAAGAGTTCAACCCGCGGTTCCATGTCCGGCGGTGCCCAACGCCGGCGCAGGCAAGCAATGACGTCATCGATGCCCTGGTTCAAGAGGTCCGCGCCGTCGAGGGGGTCATAGAGCATCCGGGCCTTACCGAGCGGCATGGCGATGAACTGGACGTATTGCTGCCCGTCGGCGCTCAGAACGAAAAGGTCGGGCGTCGATGGTTGATGGGTCGCGAGGCTCGCGATTGTAGCGGGCAGTGGATTTTCCATGAGGATCAATTGTTCCTGACGGAAGTCCATGAGCAGCGAATGCTCATCATCTGCTTCCGAAGCAGGGGTTCGGAATTGCGTCTTCAGCCTGTCGCCCGCAAATGCCTCTACTTTCGTAATCAGTGCGCCGATCCCGATCTTCTGGTCGCCGAATCCAGGCGCTTTGCCTGTGTCCCGCGTGAGAATTTCGGCGAACTCCACGAACGCAGCCTCGCTGGCCGTTGCCATGACGCTGGTTTTCGCGGTTTGCCAAATCCGCCGCTCTGTCGCAGCGTCTATATCCGGGCGTGCAACCGAGGCGTAAGGCTCTCCTGCTTCGCGCAGCGCCGCATGCATGGCGGCGATCGCGCGATCGACGAAGGGACGCGTCATGAGCCGCGCGAAGCGCCGGTCAGGCGCACCGACCGCATCGACGTCAATGTCAGGCCAAGTTTCGCATGGACCCGCGAGCAATGGCTCATAGATTGGGGTCTGGATGGCTACGCGCGCGCACGAGGTTAGCGCCATCACCGAAAGCACGGGTTGCGACCCATGAGGAAACACGTTCAGGAACGACCGGAGGAAGGCCTGGTACGACGGATAGTTTCGCAGGATCTCTTCGTCGAAGACGGCGCCGGTAGCGGCCGAGATCCCGGTGACAGTCGCGTAGGTCTCGTGAGTGATAAGCGCGACATCGATCATGCGCTCGACAAGCGCGTTAAAGCGCTCATAGCCAGCGGTGGCGAGCGAACCTGCTAGCAACATGGCATTTCCGTGACACGTGCTTGCATTCAGAAAACCGTGGAAGCTCTCGTGCCACGAGACCATACGTGCTTCCGGCGATCCACGGGCGGTGCCCAGAAACACATGACGCTCGCTCGTAAGCGCGTCATAGATCCCGTCGCCGGTCTTCTCGGCTCCGGATTGTCGCAACACGCCTGCAAGGAGCCGCGCACGGCGTTCGCGCTTTCGCAATGAGGAAGACACTACCTTTCTCCGATAAGCGAAGCATCTCGCCGAGCTTTGATGGCAGAACGCCTTCCAGCAATGTCCAATTTCGTCCCACCCTGATCAACTGAAACTAAGTTAGGGACCCTTTGGCGCCTTGCAGCAAGGCTTCGATCATATGTCATTGACCGAACAGCATCCATGCCGCCCAATGACAGGCGTCCGCGTAGGGGCGTAAATTCAGATTCAGCACTGCATCGCCGCCCGCGGACTTGGTATTGTTCTCGCCGGGAAAATCTCCTTGGAAAGTGCGTAGTCGTCGACTGCGAGGCGTTGGACTGACAAACAGTTCGCGAGCCTGTTCGTCGGAGAGAAACTGTTCTTGGATCAGCGTACCGACGGTGACAGTTCGTATCCAACGACGCGTCTCGGCCAGCGCACGAGCTGGCGATACCGGCTGAGTATTGAACGCGCCGAGATAGTGGCGATAAAACGCATCAGCGAATACGCGGGCTGCGTCGTCGAAGACGGTCCATTGGGCGGCAATTACAGCGACGGCGCCAAGCTGAAGGAACGCGGCGGGTAATCCCATGAATTCGTCGCTATCCAGCGATCGACCCGTCATGCCGCCTTCGCAGCAAGACAGGAAAACGAGACGCACCGGGAAATGGTCGAAACCCGCGGCCCATAGGCGCGTCAACGTCAACCGCTCTCCGTGCGCGAGCATCAAACCGGATTGGGCGGCATCATCGGGATCGTAAGCGCCATGGCAACAGACGTGCACATGGGTGCTCTCGTGCATCGCGTTTAACGCGTTGAGTGCGGTCAAATCCTCGTCGCAAAGTTCGTCCAGATCAGGTTCCAGGCGCCTCAATGCTGTCGCTTCCTCACGCGTAAAAGGAAGAAACGAGGGAGCACCTCCTGCCGGGCTATGCAGGCACACCATGCTTCGGACATTATTGCGTGCAGGCTCAACTGATCGGACGGCGAGCGTATTCGGGACAATACTGACATCCCACTGGACGGAGTCGCCCGCTTCATTGAACGCTGCCGACAGCGGTAGCAGGGCGAGCTGTCCGGGCGGGCAAATCAGCAGCGGCGCACCAGGCTCCAAGTGGAGTTCTAACAGTGCATCCCTAATGGGCTTGAAAACGACGTTCCAGAGCGTGCTCAACCCATCTTCAATGACACGAGACCATTCGAGTATGCCCGCCTGCATCGATTCGCCGCTCGTGACTGACGCTTGTAGAAAGCGCTCATAGGCGCTCAGCCAGGAAGATTTGTCGTCATCTCCGTAAATAAGCCGGCGGATGCTCTGCCAAGCAGTTTGTGGAAGTTGCACGAGGATGGGACTGGTCGACAAGCGGGTCCAGACGAGTGCCATCGAGCCAGATGCCGTGAAACTGAGCTGAACTAGGGCCCCGTTCATCGGTGCTGCATCAGCGATGCTCTGTGCAAGGCGCGGTTTTGAGCCTAGATCAAGTCCGTGTTTACGGCGCGACTCTAAGTAGTCTTCCCAGGCGCGGCGGACCTGCGTGTCATGCGTTCTACGAAGAGCCTGGGTCAGGCAGCTTCGAGTACTGCCGATCTCAGCCAGAGCATTGGCAGAGAGCATGCCATCCGTTTCCGCACGCCGCTCCAGTGCGGCTGCCAAGTGCTGGCCGCGAGCGTTGTCGAGCGCGGCCCCTGCCTCGGCAAGCCTGCCGAGACGCGTAAGGCAAAGAGCGTGTCGCTCGGGAATTCCAAGGATCTCCAGCGGAGCTTGAAAAAGCACGCCCGCAGTTAGGCGCGGATCGGACCGTGCATAATGCGCTGCGCGGTTAATATCTTCGGCAGCTGCAGCAGCGTCCGCCAGTGCGTTCCCACGATAGTGGAGCTCGAATAGCCCCTTGGCGACCTGAATATACAGGCCGGGTGCCCGCTCGATGGTGATGCTGTGTAGCGCCGTCTGAAAGTATTGCTCAGCCTCGCCCGCGCGCTCGTGCGATCCCGTTAGGAGCGCAACGTGCAGCGAGTAGTAGCCCAGATCCGCAAGTATTCGGTCTCGCCGGGCATCAGGCTTTCCCTCACCGGCCGGGCACAAAAGCAGGGCGTCTCGCAGATGCCTGATCGCGGATTCCACAAGCTTTGACGAGTCTTTGCTATTTCCGCGGTTGAACTGCGTCTGACCAAGTAGGTGGAGCAATTCTAGGCGGCGCCTCGGCAAATGCGCAAAGACGCCCAGCAGTCGTGCGAGCTCCAATTCGGTACGTCGAAGCTGGCGTGCGTCATTGGAAAGTTTTGCATATTCGAATCGGGCCATGACTTGCACGATCCGGAGCATCTCTGCATGGTGTGTCCTGGGTTTGCTTTTCAGGGCGAGTGCGAGGTTATCGAGCAATTTGGAATAGACTCGAGCACTGCGATTCTGGCCGGCGTTTCTGAGTAACGCGATAGCAAGGTTTTGATGGAGATGTGCCCTGGTGTCGTCATCAATGTCCGGGAGAAGGATCAGCTTCTGCAAATCGAGTACTGCGCGCTCCACCAGTTGTCGGTCTCCCGTCGTGGTGCCAATTGTCATTTTGATGAGGGCGCGCGCACTTCCCACTCGTGGCTGGTCTATTAGTCCGGGTGCGCCGGAGTCCAAGATTCCTTCCGATTTTCGGAGAATTTCCACGTCGCCGCTTTGTTCGCCGACCCGAAACAGGGCGAGGGCGAGGCTGACGGATATGTCCGCTCGCTGGTCAACGGGCGCGCCGTCTAGAGCGGAGGTCAGATCGTCTACGGAGCTACGCAGCGCCACCATGTCACCGGATTGTTCGAACACTCGTGCGTAGGCAGCGCCACGAACCTCCAGAAGCTTCCAAGCCCCCTGTTTGTCAACATTGAACGGCCCTTTAAGCGCGGCGCCGCAGTAGGCGATCAAATCTGCAACGCAATCAGACGCTTCACTCGCTATGCATTCAGCCAATTTGGATACTGCGAGTTGAATCAAGTCCAACCGTGAGTTTTCCCCATAGCTTGCGTCGACGCCTGACAACGCGGAACGAGCCCAGTCTGAAAGATGGTCGGCCATGGTGAGAGTGCGCGATCTTAGGAGCAGTTGTAGGAGAATGATGCCTTGAAAATGGCGAATAGTGAGTGGACGGTAATGGCCCAGCCATGAAATATTGGCACTGAAAGTCATCTTCGCACCATTAACGACCGTCGCCGCTGGCGATCAATGCATTTTCACAGACCCTAGGCCGGCTACGGAGGGGGACACTTCAGAGCGCCGTCATCCGCAGCGACAAAAGCATGAGTTACCGCACTGGAGCCGCGGTTCCCTTCGACCAATTCGGGGCCCCAGCAACTTCAGAGCACGCCCTTTCGCCGTTTGCCCGCCTCTTCGTACACCGTGCTCGCTCGGAGTCACGCAGCGCAAGCAGCTCCCTGCCGACCTGAGACGGGTCGTGCGTCTTCGCGTTTGCGGCACGCTGGCGGGTACGATTGCAGAGACTTTCTACGGCGAAAGCGAGTTTGATGTCTGTGACGCCGAGGGATGGCTGGACCGAGAGAGCGACGTCGAAATAGCGCAGGGTCTCGCTGGGCTGCTACGGTACCGCAGCGAATTTGAGCATGCGTGTGAGGTCGTGAGCGAAGCATTGCGACGGCCGGAAGTCTGGAGTCGAGTGGTCGCGCTGGCAGATGAACTGGAGCGGACGGGCAACATGTCGCCGGATGCAATCGCCGAGTTTCTCCCGACGCCGGATTTCGACTGGCCGCCGTCTGCCGCTACCAGATGGCGCGGTCGCAATCGACTCGAGCCGTGATATGCGACTTGGCGCTCCCACCGGTCGGTTGATCGGCGAGGGCGCCAATCACAGCGGTAGAACTTGCGAGGTTGTGGTGGGCATGACACTGAATCGCCATCAAGCTCCACCACGCCGTCGCGATTTCTATCGGGCTACTCGGAATATCTTGTGGAAGGATGTAAGGAAAATCAGAAAAGACGGCGGCATGCTGCAAGGGCTTGGCTATACTTGCCATGCCCTCGAATTTTCGCAAGCTCTACCGTTGTGATGTGTTGCCCTCACCGATGAATGGCGGCAAACACGCACGTGTCCGTGCGTTGTTGAAAACATGGCGGCGTATCGCAGTGCTGCACGGCTGCGAACAATGGCGAACGTTCTATCAGCGCGGCGTCTTGGATGCACGGCTCAAAACTCGTACCGGCTACGACCAGGTCGGCACCTCATTCGGCCAAATGATACGGAGTCAGGTGGTGGGAGTACTCGATTCGTTCCTGTCGAACCGTCAGAACGAGTTTCGCGACCTCGTCAATCGTTCTTCACTCGAGCCTTCGGTCAGGCATCAGCTTCACTTCATCAATCGTTGGCGCGCCTGGCAGACGCTGTCTGTGCCGCTGACGATGCGTGATGGCGTCATTATCCCCAACGAGGTGAGACGGCTCGCACGGGTCACGTTCCGCGCCGTGATGAAACGTCATCGCCGACCCGCACTGCACCGTCTGAACATGGTCGTCGACCAACGGATGGTCAGCGTGAGCCCGTCGCATACGGCATCGCATTTCCGATTGTGGGCGCGGCTGTCGACGCTGGAGAAACGAAAGCCGGTCGACCTGCCACTTGAGACGTATCCGTATTTCACGACGCGCGCGGGGACCCGGGCGCTGACCGTGCAGGTCAACCAGCGCAGCGACGGCTTGTTCGGCGTCGGCGTGCTCACCGACGTCACCGATGCCTTCGCGGCGTCGCGCGCCGCCTACCAGCCGCGGTGCGAAGCGCTCGCCCTGACCTCGGACTCAATACGCTGTTCGCGACCGATCAGGGCGACCTGATTGGCCGGCAATGGCGCTCGAAGCTCGAATACTACGACCGGCGCATCACGAGTCTCGCCCAGTATCTTCAGACGCGCGGCCTCAAGCCCAGCCGCCACGCACGGTACCGCAAGTACGTGGCCGCGATGCGCGGTTGGCTCGAGAGCGAGGTCGGCCGTTGCCTGAACCGGCTGGTGGCGGTGCGCGCGCCGGCCGAACTCGTGATTGAGCGGCTCGACTTCCGGGCACCGGGCCTGAGTCGCCAGCTCAACAGGCTGCTCTCGAACATGGGCCGCGGCTTCATCGAAGCCAAGCTCAAGGACCTCGAAGAGCGCTTCGGCATCACATGCAGGAAAGTCATCGCCGCGTAGTCTTCACAGGCTGTTCCAGCTTGCGGATACGTGGATAAGAACAACCGCACCGAACAGGCGAAGTTCAAATGCCTGTGGTGCGGACACCGTCGGCACGCGGATGTCAACGCGGCGCGTAACCTGATTCAGAGACGTTCTCTGGGTGATACAGGTACCTGCCGGGCGTCTCGCGATGCACTCCTCGGCGCGCTGGTAAGCCAGCACGTCGCGCGATACAACAGACCTCGGGGTAGGTCTGCCGACCCGAGATTGTCCAATCCGTACTTCCGGTCCTGGACAGCCTCGGTGAGGTCAATCGAAGATTGCGTGTGACTCATTTTAAACACGTAATTCCGAATACCCTCCGGACTGCCCGCGTATCACCGATGGACTGGAATTCGGCAGTGCGTAACGATTCCAAGAAGAGCGGTGGTTCGCCGTTGCGAGGAAGCGGCGCGAACTTGCCAAGCGCATGGAAAAGTTGGCGACGTTGGTTGGGTACTACGCGAGATTCCGTGCGAATACGTATGCCAGTCGCCAAGGTACACACCACGGCCCGTCGACGTCTCAAAGGTTTCGTAAAGCTGGCAACGTTGCCAGTCGTGGTCGGGTCGGAACCGATGACGCTTGTGCTGAGAGCGCGGCCCAGGTCCGACGATATGCTGCACGACTGGCTCACCGTCTTTTGCGATGTATCCTGTAAAAGCGCCGGCCGTCTCGGTCGGATAGCTTCTGGTCTGGCGCAGCTCCCACCGCAACTGAAGAAAGTCGGCGTATCGACCTCGAAAACTCCTTGCATTCCCGACAGTATTCGGCCCTCCAAAAATCTCCCATTCCATTCGTTAGTTTCTCGACCCGTCATCGTCCTTCAATCGCACTATACAACCTGCGGCGATTGATTGACATCGATCGTCGACGCGCCTTGTACACGGCCCAGCACGGGCGGCGTGTTCTTAGACTCGATACACAGGAATGTCATATGCCAGTAGTTTTCGTTGCACGCAAGGGTTTGTCGAAGTTAGATGGGAAATTTGACGCTGATTTCTGGGCCAAAAGCCTGGACAACGTCGCCGAAGTGATTGGCCATCCAGACTGTCCACGAATCACGGAGGGACTGGAAGTCGGCGGTGCGTACCAATTCCAAGAGGAGCATTTATTCTCGGTTGCGAAGAAAGGCGGCGATTTCGCCAGGTGCATGGAACAGTTGGCGGATATGGTTGGTTATCACTGGCAGATGGCAGGTGCGGATGGCCCCGGCCCATTCCGTGATTTGTTTCGCCATCCGGGTCAGTTCGGAACTATCGGCCCGGTAGCTTCCGCAAGGCTTGCTGCCGATTTTGCGCATTGGGACGAGTGCGCGCGGACACTTGGAAAACGGAGCTTTTACGCTTGGTATACCTTGATGCGGCGAATGTTCGACTACGCGAAGACAGATGGGGGCGTGTGGCTGCAATACGAGTGAGGCGTCGCGTAGGCCGCAAGCGTCCCAGGAAGAGCCGGCCGCTGCAGTGGCGCCGGGAGACAAGAAACAGTGCCCGGCAAGGCGACCTGCGGCGGCGGCACTTGGGTCAAGCCGGATCGCATACTCATTAGTTGGTAAAGATGCTTAAAGAAATGAACGAGATTGATGTGTGTGGTGGAACGGTCGAATCGGGGGCTCTACTACCGCTTTGGGCGCTTGGAGGTAAAGCGCCTGAGCTGGCTGCAATGCGGGACGATACCCCCGTCCTGATGTGCAAGATAGATGCGTCGCTGGCGGATTTCGTGGCGTCGTGTGAGGAAGGAGGGCAACTTTCTTTTGGATGGTTCGAGACTCGCCAACCTCACCTCATCCGTCTGCGTTATCGTGACGTAGAAATCTTCTGGTTAGCGGACCACGCGGACCCGGAGGTCTGGGAGACCGTCTACAAGTGGATGCGTGCTGGACGAGCGCCGATTAGGTTTGAGGTTGCCGGTGAAGCGCAAAAGAGGTTCCTCATCGCTACAGCGGATATGCCGACGGATACTAGCCCTTTTGACGATGCGCATCGTTATGACGGAGGGGAGGGGCCAACTGCTCACATGTGGACATGCCTGACGGCGCTAGCGGGAAACGGAAACTGGCAATTTGACAAGGAGGACGGCGAAATATACGACATTTGGACCGTACCACTTCGACGTAGTCTTTTCAGAGTCCTGTTGACCCGACGGTGGCTAAGATATCTGAGCAATCCAAGCGACGTCTCGGTTGATGCACACTGAGGCGATGGAAAGAGGTCTTCGAACGCAGCCAACTTCAGTCAATCGACAGAAACTTGCGACCGCCCGATAACAATCTCGCGTGATCGAAGCTTCCGAAAATTCATCGAATCGACACTCACTCACGAAGCCGCGACGAAGTCGGTTGTCCGGGAGTTCCGCGCCATCGGTTATCCCAATATTTGGCATGGTGCGAAAACTATCCTATAGTATTTGCAAGACGTAGCCAACAGCGCGCAGGCCAGAACCAAGGGGCGCACATGGGTATGTTCTTTGACCAAGACATCGCGCGTATCGCGCGAGTGACGATGCCATAATTGATAGGAGACCTCGACGGCCCAATTATGCCGGCTAGATACTGGCGCGGACGGCTCCACTAGCTTCTGGGAGGACGCGTCTGACGCGCGCCCAACTCTGCACGCTAGATAGTCTGCTGCTCCGACTTGACGACCTTGAGGCCAGGAGCCGACCGAAATCCTGATTTTGGTACTGCGGATTCGTCGCGCCGCGCACAGCTTGGCCTGCGCGCGACACACATCCGTCCGCTTGTCGGTGCTTGCGCTGGCGATGCCGAGGCCGCCACCGCGATGTCGGTTGCCGGGCAGACGGTGCTTGAGAAGACGCATTGCTACGGAGCTGGCATGGCCGCGATGGCGACTTCGACGCGTGAAGCAAGCACGAACTTCGTTCGCTCTCCGGGCGATCTTTGGGATTAGGTCAGTCAGCAGCGGGCACGATGGCTCGATTTCGAATCTTTTCGTCAAGCGTGCTGCAAATATTTTCCAGAGCCATCGAAGCGATCGTCGCCGAACGGCCCCTGCGCGGTGAATGTTTAAGCGACAATTTTCCTCGATTTGACTATCATTCGAAAGTCTGTCCAATCAAGTCTACCGCCGCGCGCGGGGCCTCCCGAAACGTTGTATCGGAGTCGTCCATTGCAGAATAGCGATGTCACTCGGGAAGGACCGCTGTCTTTCTGCCAGGAACTCCTTCTGTTTAACGAGATATTCACCGGGTATCCTCCGACCGTTTCCCGCGTCACACATATCGATGGACCGTTGGATATCGATGCATTCAGACGGGCGGCCGACTCGACGATTGCTGGTCACGAACCACTTCGCACAACTTGGACTTGGCGCCAAGGCGAGCCGGTTGCCCAGGTAAAGTCTGCGAATAGTTTGCCACCGTCAACGACGGTGACCGAGCTCGCAGCAGACTCACATGGAATCTTGGAAGGCTTGGTCGGCGCAATTCCGACTTTGCTTGCCGCCGCAAGGCCTCCGCACATGCGCCACTGGGTCTTTCGGCGCAGTGACAACGACCACATATGGATATTCGCAACCCATCACATGGCGGCGGACGCGATCTCGTTGAAGCTGTATGCCGAGACTTTTCGCGCTAGTTACGTTCGACCGTTGTCGGATTCGCCGAAGCAAACGACGTCAATTGAGTACGCTCAGACACTGCGAACCTGGCTCGATTCCTCCGACGCGCAGGCAGAGTTGAACTGGTGGTTGTGCAAGCTCGAGGAGGTGCCGCGTGTCGCAATTCCTGTTCGACCACCAGTCGAACAGTCGAATGTTAGCTTAGAACGACAGGAACTTCGGTTGCCAAGCGTACTGCGGAATGCGGTTGTGCAAACGGCCCGAAGTAACCGCGCGCCGCTTGCTGCCCTATTCCTGGCCGCCTATGCGCAAGTCGCATCGAATAGACGCGCTTTCCCCTGCGTCATTACAAACGTGCCCGGCCGAAGCCTGCCAGGTGCAGCCTCGACTTCTGGCGCGTGTTACAACTCAGTGCCGTTAGTCCTGTCTTCTGACGTCTCCGACTCGACGGCCATTTCCGCCGCGGCGAATACGCTCTTTGACGCACTTGACCACCAAAATGTGCCTGCGCCATTGATCAGCTTGGGTGCTGTTCGCCGGGGTGGTCTTGCACTACCAGACCTGATACCGGTCACCTTCAACGTGATTGATCATCCTCTCAAGGACTTTGGTCTCTCTCGGTGTCGCTTATGGGACGTTGATCTCACTACGCTTGGCTCGACGACTTTGGGATATTCCGGTCCGACAGTGCTTCGATTTGGAGAGGCACCGAGCAAGCCGACAATGGACTGGACGGTGTGCATGCTTCGGGAATCGGTTGTTGTCACGTTGGAGTACAGCCCTTGTTATGCCGACCGAAATGACGTTACCGTACTTCTGGCGAGCTATGAGTCTGCTCTGCGGAGCATCTGTCGACTTCGGGACGATGCTACAGATGATCGGGGCACCCCAAGCCTTATTGCCGACTGGAGCGTTTCTCGTGAATGAATGTCAGGCTTGGCGCGACGTCGAAAACAACACTGGGCAGACTTCCGGGTCGGCATAGTCCGGAGTGCCATCAGTGCAGGTTCGGCAGAGCATATCGTTCAAATGGACCGGACTTTTCTCGGAAGCGCGCGGCGCGATGTGTCGATTTTCTCCATCTTGGTAGTGGATCGCGAACGCTATGCGCGGACGACCTGTGCGATTCGGGTAACTCCCATGCACGAGCCGACAATGATGAAAGCTTACCTGGCCCCTGCGGAGAGGCAGGAGCACTATGTTAGGAGCATGGTTCAAAGCACGCACGCGCGATTCAATGATATCTAGCTCGGGCTCGTTGAACGTATGCAGGTCATCGGTGCCGGACCAAAGATGACTCGCGTCCCACACGGCCAGCGTCCCCATTTCCTCGGACGTGTCTTGCAGCGGCACCCAGGCAGTGAGCATCTTCTCCGATGTGCAAGTTTTCCAGTATGCCCGGTCGCTATGCCAGCCAACCGTCGACCGGGTTGTCTGGCCATCGGGATCTTTCCAGATGAGCTGGTCGTGGAACAAGCGGATTTCGTCGGCGCCGCTCAAGGTGCTGGCCAATAGCGGCAGCAGCGGGGTGCGAACGAAGTCCATAACCGAATCAAGTTGCAGAGAGAGGTAATCAGCTTGTCGAAGCCCACGCTCTGGCGCTCCAGCCCACTGTGGAAGGAGTGGTTGGGGTAGCGGACGATCCCGTTCGCCCGCGGCGTAGCGTTCGATGGCGTATGCCAAGTCATCCAACAATTCATCAGGTAAGATTACGTCGGAAACCCACCATCCATGTGCGCGATAAAAGGCGACATCTTCTTCGGTTATTTTCGGCCAGTGTCTATGCATCGTAAGCTTCTAGGGATGTCGCCCGGAGCCGCCGGGCTCGGCCTGACACCGAAGGCGAATAGTCGGCTGCGCTCTATGCTCGACGCCAAGCATAGACGAAACGCACGTCAGTTCCTGCATGGAGCGGAATCGTTGATACATCGACGCTGAATTCGCGCGCCTGGAGAAGACTGCGCATAGCCGCGACCGATCCTTTGTGGTCCTGAAGCTCGACTACGCACTGTCGAATTTTTGGCCAGTCCGTCTCAGATAGCCCTGCAAGCACATCCTCCTCGCCTCGCTGCACGTCGACCTTGAGAATATCAATATGATCCAAACCAATTTCTGCAAAGACGGTAGAGAGGCGGCGTGTGGGACACGGTTGAGACTCAGCTGCGAAAGCGGTTTTCAAGAACTGCTCCTTTTCATGACGGTCGTCCGCTTTGGACCAAACCGGATCATTCTTCAGCAACTCTTCGAGCAAACTACGATCCCTCACGGAATCGGGGCGAAAACTCGACATTGCTGGTACTCGCGGAAAATAGAAGAAATTGTTCGCGTCCGAATCCTCGCGCCAGCAGCCAAGTTTCAGAAGCGTCACGCCGTTGCTGCGGGCAGCGAGATTGCTTTGCAGACACTGAAAAAGTTCATCAGCAGGTTCAATTGCGATTAACCGGCATCCGCCTGTAACGTCGAGCACAAAGCGGCTGAAGACGCCGACGTTCGCTCCAACATCGACAATGGTATCGCCGGTTGCGTAACGAATCATGTCCGGGTGATAGGCGCGCTGACCATATATTTCTTGCCAGAGGTGACGGGTCTCCGACGGTGAAGGCGTAACAAAACGGCCGCACGGCAAATCGACGCTTGCTACTCTTCTGTCGTTCCTCGGTTCTCCCATCGTCGAGAGTTCCATCTGGCCCGATGCAACTTCGCTCACGAGGCTGATTCGTGTCGTACGATTTGTGATAAAACCTTCCACGACCGCGGTTAATCGACGAAGCGATGTTCCGCGTAAGAGCGTGGACAGTGGCACCGCAACCTTGAGCGCGTCGTTGATCTCGGACACGATTTGGATCGCAAGCAGCGAGTCACCTCCAAGCTCAAGGAAATCTTCGTCAGGTTCGAATTGGATCAATCCTAGCCGCCGAGACCAAATCGCCCGTATGCGTCCTCCAACATCAAGTGGTTCTGCCTCGACGACTTGAGAGACAGAAGGCTCAGGAAGTTGACCGCGGTCTACTTTCCCGGACGCGGTTAGCGGAAGCTCTTCGAGAGCGAACATCGCATGTAGGGGCGGGAGCATATATTCCGGTACGCGTTCCCGGAGCGCTTCCCTAAGTTCACGCATAGTCGGCGCTTGAACAGCGTCCAGAACAAAGTAAAGTGCCAAGCCCTTCCAGTCACCGGACGTCCAAAATTTCGCAGCAGCCTGACGCACGCCGGCCAACCTAGCTGCATTGACCTCCAAATCAAGCAGTTCAACGCGATAGCCACGAACCTTCACTTGGCTATCTGCGCGCCCGACAAACTCCAAAGTCCCATCTAGCCGCCACTTGGCGCGGTCACCGGTGCGGTATACCCGACCCGCTCGTGCGTCGTCGACAAACAGCACCTCGGTAAGCTCCGGGTTCGAAACATAGCCTATCGCTGGCGCGATACCGCCGATCGCGACTTCTCCCGGCACAAGCAACGGGACTGAAACACCGGAGGCATCAAGGATGTGCACGTCGACGCCGGCAATAGGGCGACCAATGACGGGAAGATCCGGCCAACGGAGTGGTGCGTCATCCAAAACAACCTCTGTCGCAACGTGCGTCTCTGTCGGGCCGTACTGGTTAATAAGTCTGGCGCGAGTCGAACGAAAAAAGCGACGAATGGCCTGGGAGATTCGCAGAGCCTCTCCAGCTACGATAACGTGCTTCAGGCATTCAAGCGCCGTAAGGTCATCTGGCGCTGACTCCGTCATCTGATAGAGCGCCACGGGCGGAAGATACAGCCTCGAAATCCGTAGGCGCGCAAGAAGGTTGGCAAGAGCTCCAACATTAGACCTTTCGTTCTCGGATGCCAGGACGAGAATCCCACCAAACAAGATGGTCGCGAAGATCTCTTGCAGACCGACATCGAACGCAATTGAGGTCCGACCTAATGTGCGTTTGCCACGTGTTGGTCGTTGTCGGTCTTCCCATGCTACGAGGTTTGCCAACGTCCGATGGGGAACTAAAACACCCTTGGGTCGACCAGTTGAGCCCGATGTGAAAAGTAGGTAGAGCGCAGATTCCGGTTCGATTGTGATTACTGACCAGCTTGACAAGCGAGCATCCGAAGCGGGCAAAGTTTCTATCAACAAAGCGTCGACTGCGAAATTTGCAAAGTGCGCGACGAGAGCCTTCTCGGTAACTATGACGCTCAGAGTGGCGTCGGCTAGGATTGCGGCGAGTCGCAGTGCGGGCAGACTTGTGTCTAACGGAACAACGACTGCGCCAACGCGTACTGCAGCCAGGAGGGCGGCGATTTGGTCTGGTCCGGGGCGCAATCCGATACCGAATCGCGCGCCTTTATGTACGTGAGCTCCCAGACCCGAGATGATTTGGTCGGCGCGGCGCATCAAGTCGCCCAAGGTCCATGATTGATCGTGGAACTCAAGCACCGGTTCGTCCGTGCCACGAGTTAATGCCGCCAAGAGATGTTGCGCTACGGTACCGCAATGGGCCGGTGCGCCTCCGCTTCCTAGACCGCGAAGATCGCTTTGTTCAGCAGCGTCAATATACTGTACGCTACCGACAGTTGCGGACGCGTCTGCCTCAATGGCCTGAAGGACACGACACAAGTGGCGAAGAAAACCACTGACGATCTCTGGGCGAAAAAGCCGGGCGGAGTAGTTCGCCACGAGCCGGCCCGAAGTATCGTCGAAGTGCAGGGTTAGGTCTTGTTGGACAAACGGCGCGGGTGCGTCATCTAACGCCATCACTATGGCAAAAAGCGGGTCCCTACCTACGGCGGCATCGCGCTCCGCACTTGTGACTTGCTTGTCAAGGTCAGAAGGTCCAACCTGCAACCCCTCCAAAGCGGCGCGTAGATCTTCTGCCAGCGCGCGAACAGAAAGATGCTGTGGCGTAGAGAGAAACAGGCCAAGTACCGAACCGGCCTTGGAGACACCCACGGAAATGTGGTCGGCGTTGTTATACCTCGCAAGGATCACACCTGTGGCGGTCAGGAGGAGTACGGCGCGCTCCGCTGCCGTCTCCGCCGCGAGCGGCAATGCTAAGTTTGCAGTTGCGAATTTGTCGGAGCGCACCGTCGAACGACGCCCCTCGAACGGCAGCGTAACGGGTGATTGGATTTGCTGCGGACGCGACAGAGTGACGGTCATCGGGGATCCTCCTCGCTCCAGAGCGTTGGACAGATGTCGGGGTCAGCGTAGTCCGGTAGCCCATCTGGGCTGCGTCGGCAAAGGAGGTCGTTAACGTGAAGGACCGGTCTGCCGTGGCTGTCGGCTACCAATTGGTAGCGATTATCTTGGTCTTGAAAATGCACAGTGAGCGCAATGCGCGGCTGGTGGCCACGATTTGGCTTGCTGCCATGGATTGTCCGTCCATTGTGAAAGCTGACGTGGCCTAGCGGCACTGTTGGCGTTACTGCACGCATGGTGATTCCGGCCTTTTGAGCCCGCTCCGCCAATTTACCCAGATTCTGGTCATTGAAGGTTGTCATCCAGTCCTGCAGCGGTTGGCGGTGACTCTCCGAAATGAAAGCGATACCCCCTGAGTTCTCGTCGATGTCTACAAGCGGTATCCATGCGGTCAGCAACTTTTCTGACGTGCACGTGCGCCAATAGGCCTTGTCGACATGCCAACCGACTGCGGTGGCTCCGTCGGATGAAGGCATCTTGGTAATAAGTTGATCGTGAAAAAGGCGTATCGCGTGAGTTCGTGCTAGGCGACCTGCGATGCTGGCGATTGCGCTATGCATACATAGTGCGTGAAGTTCTTCGTTTTGCAGCGAGACATAATCATTTATGCGCAGCAGTCCCCCGTGCTCCGGTCGCCAATCGAGAAAACCGCCGCTAATAGGGAGGCTCCAATCGCGTTCGCCGCAGTAGTAACGCTCCACGCCGTCAATAGCACGGGCGATCAAGTCGGAAGGGACAATCGGACGCGGGGTTATGTAATAGCCCATCTGCTCATAGGCCTGGATTTCCATCTCGGTTGGGGTAAACCCGCATGCATCCATAGCCGATTCGGAAAGGGTAGCGTCCATCTGTAGTCGCCCTAGAGATTTGTCCATTTTTACCTCGCGAGCGTCTATAGTATCCCGCAGGATTGTTCCATTGAAGTCGGTTTCCTCAACAACTCAAAAGGAATAGCGATGCCGCAAGCTGGACAACTCCCTGAACTCAAGAAACTGGCCGAGGAATTCCTGAGCGCGGTACGGGCCGCCGCTCACGCGCTGACTGCACGTGCGCTGCCTAACGAGAATCTTAGCGGGCCGCAAATAGTAAGCGGTGTCTCGGTGACTTCGTCACGATTTACAGCGGCCGCCGCGAGCTCACCGGACTTGGCTAAAGCAATTTTGGCCTCTCCCGAACTCGCTGCGCTCGAACTCGCCTCCCCGGAACTGGCCCGATTGGCCCAGGAGAATCCCAATTTGGCGGAGTTGGCTGTCGTTTCGCCGAATCTTGCGCGGTTGGCGTCCAAGGCTCCGGAACTTGCCGATCTCGCTCGCGCATCGCCGGCGTTGGCTGCTGAGATTGAAGTGCAACTTGCTCGGCTTCAAGGTCGATCACCGGGTTGACCGCATTTCGGCGGGCAAGATTGCGTCGAACAACGGTTACACGCCGTCCTAATACATGAGATAAATCTGGCAGTCAGGTCTTCGCGCCTGACACGGGCGTTACTGTCCGTTCGCTTTGCGACGATTGAAAGGGGTTCAACGCCACAACAGGATAATTGCCAATTCACCCGCTGTCGGCCGACTGCCTCCTGGAACTTTAAGGTTGCCCCCATTCTTGGCAGCGGCGAAGCGGACCCTGCAAAAGCGACCTTCAACAGGCGGTGCAGGAGCAGACGATAAGCGTTGAGACCGCAGGGCAGGGGAACGTGACTTCATCTGCAGCATTGAGCGACTCGGGAGACTTTCCCAATTCACGGACGGCTTTGGTCGATCTCGAGGCTTCTTTCAGTCAATCGTCGTAGGGCTCGACGGGTGACGCTCGCAAACTCAGCATTGCTATTTGCCGCAGCCACAGTGCATTCGGCGCTGATCCCGCTCGCGCAATGCAAGAAAAAATGGGCTGCTACTCACGGAGACTTTCGATTCGACAACTTATGCTTTCTTCCTGGTCGATGGGCCAAGTTATGCTTTTTCGAGGCAGTCGTAGCCGGCGTGAGAGCCCCATGAACGGACAGCTTATTCTTTAATCCGCGGACGCTTTTAAGCTAACGGCACAAAATGTTGTGCCGTTAAGCCTTGGGCCAGAAAGACTCATCTCGCGAGAAGATAGTGATTTTTAATAGGGTCGCACCGCTATAGATACACAACATATTGTGTTGGAAGTTTTAATTGATACTAAATGTGGAATTAATGGTATCGTCTGAGGCATAACAACTCCCTCCGTGGAGGTCCTCATGATCGCTGCCAATCGGCGCGCTGAAATCGAGAAAAGTGTCCGTGGCACGCACCGTGAAGTCATCCAAGGTGCCAAGCTTCGGTATCGTTGCGGGCTCCCGCCGTATCCGCAATTTTTCTCACCCAATGCGGCAATCGAAAAGTATCCTGTACGACGCAACCACTTGATGACGAGATGCCTCCGGTAGCAGGCTGGCGCGATCGAAAGGACGGTCATGCACCATGACGAGGTCGCTTAGAGGCGGTTTAACACTTCCCGCCGTCGTGCTTTTGCTTGCCGGTTGTGTCGTCGGCGACGTGCCCGTAGGCGGCGTGCCGTATGCCGGGCCGCACCTTAGCCCAACAGAGTGCCGCGACCTTGCCGCGCTCAGGACCAACACGCCTCCTACGATGGGGCAGCACCAAAGCGAACTGGCCGCCCTCAGAAAAGCGGGCTACAACCCTTCACCGTGGTACGACGATCCGTTCTACCCGGATGACTTGCAAGCGGCACAGCGCTTAGTCGACTATTGGTATCAGACGGAATGCCAGACACACGGGTAATTGGCCCGGTATCTTTTCTGCTGATGGGCCGATACCTGAGCGCAATGCGCCTTCATTCTTCGCGCCCCCGGTGCATCAGTCGCTCGATTTGCTGCAATGAGTCGAGCGCCGCACCCGCTATTCCAATTCCGCGATCGGGAGAGACCTTGAAGTCGCGCGGATTGATACGAATGAGACGCGCGGCATAGTGCTCACCAAACCGACGCACCGTGGGTATCGCGCGGCCCGCGCCAAGTTCCAGCGCGACAAGGTTGCTGCATTGCGAAAGCCAACCCTCGAGTCGTCGAATCTGCCGACTGGACCGCGTCTCTATCCAGTGTGAGTCATTGAACATTAGGATGTTGGGGCGAGCCACGGCACCACACGATGGGCAGCGCGGAATTGACGACGTCAGGCGGAAGGTGTGGCCGTCAATTACGGGCACCACCTCGTCGGCTGGCCAGATTTGCTGAGAACATTCCTCGACGCACTGCAACCAGTTAATCGATCCATGGCATTCAGCAATTCTGTCTTCAGGGAAGCCGGCTTTCTGGAAATGCCCATCGACGTTGCTCGTGAATACAAAGGCTCCGTGCTTCATCCTCGCAGCCCAATCACGCAGGATGTCGAATCCACGATGCGGCTGTGTCTGGCGATACAGATCGAGCCGATGCCCATAAAACGCCCACGCGAGTGCCGGGGTGCGACGAAAGGCTTGCGGCGAAGCGATCTCTTCGAAGCGGATGCTGGAGGCTCCCAGCGCCGGATATGCGCGCCAGAAGCCTTCAGTGCCGCGAAAATCCGGCAAACCTGAATCGACACCCATACCAGCACCCGCGCTGATGAGCAGCCCGTCAGCGTCGTTCAGCCATTGCGCGGCGCGTTCTATTGCAATGCTCGTTTCCATGAGGGCCCGCGGTGATCCTGGTGAACGTTGTCTTCAAAACGAGGACGTCCTTCAGCTTACTTCACTCTCGTTGTGAAATGGAAAGGCGGTAGCCAAGAGGGCGATTGTGAAGGCGACAAACTTATGCAAGTCGGCAAGGACGGACCGCAGCCGCTGGCACGATGGCGCTCCCGAGAAGTCGCCGCGAAGCGTATGCCGGCGGAAAAGTCCGTCCCTGGTTGCTGCCAAGGGAAACACAAAGCGTAGCGATAGAGGTTGTCCGAACCAATACGCATCTTCGATACTGAATGGCGAACCGCCCGATCGAACACACTGAGATGCGAGTGGTGCCTCGATCGGAACAGCAACTGCGTCTTGCAAAGATTTCCCCGGCCAAGGGCCATATCAACTTCTCCCTTTCAACGCTGCACGGGCTTGTAACATTGCCGCTCTCCTCAGCTACCGCGCGGCGGTCATCGTCCCTGATAGTGGCCAATGGCTGCCTGTCGGCGGGTGTGCCAAAGTTATCAACGTCTCCATCATAATTTCAAGCTGCTCAGGCTCGTCATATCGTGCCGCGTTGACAAGTGCGGCCTAATTGTGTGTATCTATCCGATTAATTTTTAGATTCAATATGACTATATACACAAGATGTTGTGCTGCCCGCGTCGTTTATGTCCACTTGTTGTGGACATTTCTTCAGATGTGTGTTTATATACAGTCGTCTAGAACGGCTGGCGCAACGCAATGCCGGTCCGTAATTGGGTGGCGAAACCTTTATTATTTCGAGATGCGACGACGATGAAAGTGCCGATCTTTGTTTTGCCTGTAGGCAAGGGGCGAGGACTTCAAGCCCCGACAAGAACAGTTCACGGCGGAGTGACCGGCCAAAAAATGCAGCCCGTCACTCGAAGCGTTGGAAAGTCGAATGGCGATCAGCAAAGTGGCGGAAACTCGAAATAGCAGGCTGGGTGATGTGCGAAGACCTTTGTGGGGCCGCAGATGACACCGCGGAGCGTATACGCCTATATGAGCGTAACCGCGACGATTTGTCGAAGCGCCAGATTTCGAACGCCGAAAATCTCGACAAATCCATCCTGACGTATTCGGGTGCGGGCCTCGCTCTTTCGCTCGGCTTTTTGAAGGACTTCATTCCGATTCGTCAGGCTCAATTCGCATGGGCGCTATATGGTTCTTGGTTCTTCTTCACTTTGGCGATGGTGCTCGTCATAGCGTCGTACGTCTTGAGCTTGCGAGTCGTGACCTTGCAGTTGGATAGGGCTGAGAGGTACTACCTTAAAGCAGAGGGCGACGCGCTGGAAGAGCAGACGTGGTGGGATCATTGCGCGCACCACGTGAACCATTGGATGTCCGCTGCTGCGTTCGCTGTCGCCCTGATCTTCACGACATTTTTTGTATCAACAAATCTTCGAGGTGCGAACGTGGCTGGGACAAATAAGCTTTTCTACGACGGAGTAACGGGAATGGCGTTGCAAAAGGCACAGGGTCCGGCGAGAACGGTCCAACGTGGCCTGACTGGACTTCCGATGCAAAGTGTCAAACCCACTCCGCCGAGCAGTCCCGCGCCGACAGCGCCGGCGACAGGAAATACCGGCAAGAGCGGAAGCTAGAAGCCGCGGTTGAGATCGATGACTCGAGGTAGGGCTGGAACTTGGTAATTCCGCCGTGGGGCATTCTCTGGCGAAGCATCTGATCAGTGCTCTGAAGCGGCCGCTGAGACGGCCTATCACCGCGTAGCAGGTACGAAGCCGGAAAAACACACCTTTTTCTTTCCGCGTTCAGAACCGCGAGATCCCGGTCGGGCCGCGTCTAACTCTCAGGCGAAGAGGAGCCCATCGTGTCCATCAAAGGAATCTTCGTCGGCATCAACAAGCAACTCGATCCAAACATCAGCGAACTCACTGGAGCAGTGCGTGACGCTAGGGCGCTTAATGCACTGTTTCTCGATTCTGTACCGGGCTTCGGCGCGAAACTTTTGGTTGACGAAGACGCTACCAAAGACAGTGTCTCCGAGTCGATATTCGGTACATTAGCAAGTGCCATGGATGACGACATCATTGTCATAAGCTTCGCCGGGCATGGATCTCCCGATGGGGGAATCGCGGTCTATGACACGCTCTGCTCCGACTTGTCGGGTACCACCCTTTCCATGGCAGAGCTTGGAGACGCCTTCAAAGCGACGAGGGCCCGTGCCGTACTGTGCATCCTTGACTGCTGCTTTAGTGGGCACGCACCGGCTCGCGTTCTTGAGGTTCCTGCGCAACCAAGAAGCGCCTTTGCGCTAGAAGGAGTGGCGGGTGCCGCGCGTCAAACAAGATGAGAGCAGCGCGTCAATCAGGATGAGAG
>NZ_FCON02000094.1 GCF_001544535.1 Caballeronia choica
GGCGACTGGCAAGGATTGGCGTTGGGAAGCTGCTTTCTTTGCTTACTTTCTTTGCAGCAGCAAAGAAAGTGAGTCCCGCCCCGGACAGGGGCAGAGCAAATAAACCAAAAACAATACAAGTTCCATAGGAGCGCAAAAACATCAAACGGTGTGCCCCAACCCAACCCAACCCACCCCCAAGCGCCAGCGCCCCAAATCACTTCGACATTGCCCGCACCTTCTCGGCAATAGCGCGCCCGAGCGCCTGCTGTGAACCGCGCGAAAGATGCACCCCATCGACCCCATCGGTCTGAATGACCGCCCCGGCATCAAAAAACTCGACATGCTCCTTCGCAGCAACCGCCGCATAGGCTTGGGCAAGTTGCCGGGATTTATCGACGGCGGCCACCACCGCATCATTCGCAACCGCCGGAACGGCAAGCGGCGGCGGTGCGACGATCAGCACCTTGGGACTCGTATCGAACGTGGTAACGCCGCCATGCATGTCCTTCACCATTCGCACGAGCTTGTCCATGCCCTCGGCGATGCGAGCCGGCGTCCGATCGTATTGCGGATTGACATCGTTGCTGCCAAGCATGATCACGACGATGTCGAACGGCTCGCCGCGCGCGAGGATGCCGGGCAGCGCGGCGCTGCCATCGAGCGACTCGCCGTTTGGCGGTTGCGGCTTGCCATCGGGGACATCCACGGTGCGCCCGTTGAGCCCTTCCTCGGTCACTGCATAGTCCTTGCCGAGCGCCGCCTGCATGGCGCCGGGCCAGCGTCCGGACACGGGCAGCCGCTTCAATTTGCCATGCTTCGCCGGCTGCGCACCCCACGTGAGCGAGTCGCCGAAGGCAAGCACGCGCTTGAGCTCGTCGGCGCGTGCCGTCATCGTGACGAAGACAGCCGCAACCAACAGCATCATTGCAAGGGCATTGCGCGGAAGCCTCGACATCGTTGTTGTCTCCGTGTTCGCGCGCCGTGACGCGGTTATTGAACCGTAAGGGGCGGTAAGAGCAGCGGACGCTGCGAAGTCGGTCAATAGTATGACGGACGGTGGGGCCCGCCGCCACTTTGGCCGGCCGCTTTCCGCTTGATGCACGTTGCCCGGCGCAGGCCGATGACTGATGGATGATCGCGCCTGGGTGGCAACGGAGTCCTGCATTCGCTCGCCCCGAAACACCGTCCCGCGACGAAACCGATCCCGCGTCACAATACCCGCTGACCCGGCTGCGCGACCACTCGCATGACGCTAAAAAACCTCCTTCGACGCCTCGACCTCACCACGCTGCAACTCTTTCTCGCGATCCATGAGGAGGGCACGCTCACGCGCGCGTCCGAGCGCGAGGCGATCGCGGTGTCGGCGGCGAGCAAGCGGCTGCTGGAACTCGAACAGGCCGTCGGCGCGGTGCTGTTCGAGCGCAAGGCGCGCGGCATGAGCCTGACGCCCGCAGGCGAAACGCTGCTGCATCACGCACGCCGCGTGTTGCGCGATGTCGAGAACATCGGCATCGAACTCGCCGAACACGCGACCGGCGTGCGCGGCTATGTGCGGATGATGGCGAACCTGTCGGCGATCGTCGAGTTCCTGCCGGAAGACCTGCGCGCGTTCCTTTCGGTCCACGACCGCATCAAGATCGAACTGGAGGAGCGGCCGAGCGGCGGCATCATCGAGGCGGTGGCCGACAGTCTCGCCGACCTCGGCATCTGTTCCGGCGACGCCGATACGCGCGGCCTGCAGTCGACGCACTACCGGCACGACCGCCTCGTGATCGTGATGCGCGGCGATCATCCGCTCGCGGGCCGCGAACGCATCAAGTTCGCCGAGACGCTCGATAGCGACCACGTCGGCCTGCATTCGGCGAGTTCGATCAACATGCGCACGCATCTCGCCGCGCGGCAGGCGGGCAAGCCGCTGCGGCTGCGCATCCACGTGCCGGGCTTCGATGCCGTCTGCCGCATGGTGCAGGCGGACATGGGCGTCGGCGTGCTGCCGTTCGACGTCTATCGCGCGCTGGGCCAGCAACTCGGCCTCGTGGCCGTGACGCTCGATGAAGAGTGGGCCGAGCGCAGCCTGATCATCGTCGTGCGCGATGCTGACGCGCTTTCCCCGGTCAGCCGCCTGCTCTTCGACCATCTGCGCACGGTCGAGGCGAAAGGCGTCTGAACCCGAGCGTTCGCGGATCGCGAACGCTCCTTGCCGAAATGCGGTTGGACACCGCCGCGCGCCGCTCTTAACCTGCTCTCATACCGAAACCCATTCGGACACTCACAGGAGACAGGCACCATGAGCGGACCCCTTGACGGCATTCGCGTCATCGAGATCGGAACCCTGATCGCCGCGCCTTTCGCGGCGCGCATGCTGGCGGAATTCGGCGCGGAGGTGATCAAGATCGAGACGCCCAACGGCGGCGATCCTCTTCGCAAATGGCGAAAGCTGCATGAAGGCACGTCGCTCTGGTGGTATCTCCAGTCGCGCAACAAGAAGTCGGTCTGCGTGAACCTGAAGTCGCCGGACGGCATCGAGGTCGTCAAGCGGCTCGCCGCAGACGCGGACATCGTCATCGAGAATCTGCGGCCGGGCGCGCTCGAAAAGCTCGGCATCGGCTGGGACGTGCTGCACGAAATCAACCCGAAGCTCACGATGGTCCGCATCTCCGGCTACGGCCAGTCGGGTCCGTATCGCGATCGTCCGGGGTTCGGCGCGATCGGCGAGGCGATGGGCGGCATCCGCTACACGACCGGCGACGAGAACGGCCTGCCGGCGCGCGTCGGCGTGAGTCTCGGCGATTCGCTGGCGTCGTTGCATGGCGTGATCGGCGCGCTGATGTCGCTGCTGCGCGTAAAGACCGGCAAGGGCGACGGCCAGGTGGTGGACGTGTCGCTCGTCGAGAGCGTCTTCAACCTGATGGAAAGCCTCGTGCCCGAATACGACCTGCTCGGCCACGTGCGCGAGCGCAGCGGCGGCGCGTTGCCGGGCATTGCGCCGTCGAACACCTATCGCACGGAAGACGGCTTCGTCGTGATCGCCGGCAACAGCGATCCGATCTACAAGCGCCTCATGCACGTGATCCGCCGCCCCGATCTCGCGGACGATCCGGCGCTCGCCCACAACGACGGCCGCGCGCTGCAAAGCGCGATGCTCGACGAGGCGATCACCGCGTGGACCTCGCATCATTCGACCGGAGACGTGCTCGCGACGCTCGAACGCGAGGACGTGCCGGCGGGGCGCATCTACTCGGTGGCGGACATCGTCGCCGATCCGCACTACCAGGCGCGCGGGATGCTGCTCGACGCGAGCCTGCCGGGCGGCGCATCGGTGAAGATGCCGGGCATCGTGCCGAAACTCTCCGACACACCGGGCGAAGTCCACTGGCAAGGACCCGCGCTCGGCCAACACACGAGCGACGTGCTGGCCTCGCTCGGCTTCGATGCGAACGACGTCGAGCGCCTGCGCGCCGAAGGAGCCGTGCAATGAGCCGCGACTACTCGCATCGCCTGATCGTTCAGGAAGTGGCGCCGCGCGACGGCTTGCAGATCGAACCGAAATGGGTCGATACCGACGACAAGATCGCGCTGATCGACAAGCTCTCGACATGCGGATTCACGCGGATCGAAGCGGGCTCGTTCGTGTCGCCGAAAGCGATCCCCGCGTTGCGTGACGGCGATGAAGTGTTCCATCGCATCGCTCGCCGTCCGGGCGTGATCTATGTCGCGCTGATCCCGAACGTGAAGGGCGCCGAACGCGCGCTCGCCGCTCACGCCGACGAACTCAACCTCGTCATGTCAGCGAGCCAGACGCACAACCGCGCCAACATGCGCATGAGTTGCGAGGCGTCGCTTGCGGGCTTCGGCGATATCGTGCGGCTCGCCGCGGGCAGCAAGGTCAGCCTCAACGCGACCATCGCGACCGCGTTCGGCTGCCCTTTCGAAGGACGCATCGACGAGGACCGCGTCGTGGCCATCGCCGACACGTATCGCGAGATGGGCATGCACGGCATCACACTCGCCGACACGACCGGCATGGCGAATCCCCGGCAAGTGGCGCGGCTCGTCGAACGCGTGCTCGAACGCGTTCCCGCCGATGCGCTCACGCTGCACTTCCACAACACGCGCGGCCTTGGGCTCGCCAACGTGCTCGCCGCCTACGATGCCGGCGCGCGCCGCTTCGACGCGGCGCTCGGCGGCCTCGGCGGCTGTCCGTTCGCGCCGGGCGCGTCCGGCAACATCTGCACCGAGGACCTCGTGAACCTGTGCGACGAGACGGGCATTCCCACGGGCATCGACCTGCCGGCGCTGATCGAATTGTCGCGTGCGTTGCCGGCGCTCGTCGGCCACGACGTGCCCGGGCAACTGGCGAAGGCCGGGCGCAATGGCGACCTGCACAAGGCGCCCGATTACGTCCACGCCATCTGATTTCATTCAAACCCTCAACAACACAATCGACCGGACGGCCTCGCGCCAGTCCGGCGTGGAGACTTTCATGAGCGATCTGGGCG
The DNA here is from genome assembly GCF_001544535.1 of Caballeronia choica. GTDB lineage: Bacteria > Pseudomonadota > Gammaproteobacteria > Burkholderiales > Burkholderiaceae > Caballeronia > Caballeronia choica. The sequence goes on from NZ_FCON02000094.1 coordinate 4,482, forward strand.
CGGTATCGGCGGACGGTCATCCGCTACAGAAGGAAAACACCGGCGACATCATCCGCAAGGTGGCGTGGCGGCTGATGCCGCTCATCATGCTGTGCTATCTCTTTGCATTCTTCGACCGCATCAACATCAGCTTCGCGAAGTTCCAGTTGCAGAGCGATCTCGGATTCACCGATACCGCCTATGGTCTCGGCGCGAGTCTTTTCGTGATTGGCTATGTGCTCTTCGAGGTGCCGAGCAACCTGATGCTCTACAAGGTTGGTGCGCGCAAATGGATCGCGCGCATCATGATTTCTTGGGGCCTCGCCACGACCGCGATGGTCTTCGTCTCGAACGAATGGCAGTTCTACGGGCTGCGCTTCATCATCGGCGCGATGGAGGCGGGCTTCGCGCCGGGCGTGCTGTATTACCTGACGCTGTGGTTTCCGGCGAGCTATCGCGGACGCATCACGTCACTGCTGTTTCTCGCTTCGGCGTTCTCGGGGCTGGTCGGCGCGCCGCTGTCCGGTCTCGTGCTTGGGCACCTGAATGGCGCACTCGGCATGCCGGGCTGGCACTGGCTCTTTTTGCTCGGCGGCCTGCCGTGCGTGCTGCTCGGCATTCTGGTGCTCAAGGTGCTGAAGGATCGCATCGACGATGCGGGGTGGTTGACGGCGTCCGAAAAGACCTATCTCAAGAGCCAGATTGCGTCGCAAAGCAAGCCGGCGCCCGGCGGACATTCGCTCCTCGGCGCGCTCAGGACGCCCGGCTTCCTCACGCTCGGACTGGTCTACTTCCTGATCCAGATCGCGTCGTACGGGCTCAACTTCTGGGCGCCGCACCTGATCCGTGCGGCGGGCACCGATAATCCGACGATCATCGGGCTGCTGACCGCCGTGCCTTATATTTGCGGCGCGATCTGCATGGTCGTGGTGGGACGCATGTCCGATCGTTCCGGCGAGCGTCGCAAGTTCGTTTGCGGGCTGTTGCTGATGGCGGCGGTGGGGTTCTTCGCGGCGGGCATCTTCGACAAGCAGACGGTGCTTCTGATCGTCGCGCTCGGTGTGATGGGCGCGGGCGTGGTTGCGGCGATTCCTGCGTTCTGGGCACTGCCGCCGAAGCTTCTTACCGGTGCCGGCGCGGCAGGCGGCATCGCGCTGATCAATACGCTCGGGCAGCTTGGCGGCATCGTGAGCCCGGTGATGGTTGGGCGCATCCACGACCTTACCGGCAGCACGACGCCGGCGCTTTATGCGATTGGTTGCATGAGCGTGGTGTGTGCGCTGATCTTGCTGTTCGGGCTGCCGCAGTCGTTGCGGCAGAGGGATGAGCGGAGCGAGTGATAGCCCGGGGAGCACGCTCGAGTACCGACGGGCGATGTCCTCGCGCTACCGCCGGCTTTCTCGGCTGATAGTGTCATCGGAGCGCTATCCGTACCGACAGCGAGCACTTCGCAAGGATTGACGCAAAATCACCTGCGCCGCACGCGAAATTCATTCGGCTCCTAAAATAAGCCGATGACCGTCAATCCGCCACTCGCCGACGCGCTCACGGGCTTTCATCCCGCCGTAGTCAACTGGTTCCGTCACACCTTTCCCGCCGCGACGGGCGCGCAGGCGCGCGCCTGGCCGCTGATCCGCGCACGCCGCTCGACGCTCGTCGCCGCGCCGACCGGCTCCGGGAAGACACTGACCGCGTTTCTCGCCGCCATCGACGAACTCGTGCGCGATGGCCTCGCGCACGGCGCCGCGCTGCCGGACCAGACGAGCGTGGTCTACGTCTCCCCGCTGAAGGCGCTGTCGAACGATATCCGCGTGAACCTGCAGGAACCGCTCGCGGGCATCGCGGCCGAACTCGCGCAACTGGGGCTGCCGCCGCTCGACATCCGCACCGCCGTGCGCACCGGCGACACCACGCAGCAGGAACGCGCCGCCGTGCGCAAGCGCGCGCCGCATATCCTCGTCACGACGCCGGAATCGCTCTACGTGCTGCTGAGTTCGGATTCCGGCCGCGCGATGCTGTCCACGACACGCACCGTGATCGTCGACGAGATTCACGCCGTCGCCGGCACCAAGCGCGGCGCGCATCTCGCGCTGAGCCTCGAACGCCTCGACGCGCTGTGCGCCGAGCGGCCGGTGCGCATCGGTTTGTCCGCGACGCAAAAGCCGATCGAACTCGTGGCGAAGTTTCTCGTGGGAGAAGCGGAGCCTTGCGAGATCGTCGATGTCGGGCATGTCCGCGCGCGCGACCTGGCGCTCGAACTGCCGCCGATGCCGCTCGAAGCGATCATGTCGAACGACTCGTGGGAGCGCGTCTACGACCGGCTGGCGGAACTCGTCGCGCAGCATCGCACGACGCTCGTGTTCGTCAACACGCGGCGCATGGCCGAGCGCGCCGCGCGCCATCTGACCGACCGGCTCGGCAAGGACGCGGTCGCGGCGCACCACGGCAGCCTCGCGCGCGAGCTTCGGCTCGATGCCGAGCAGCGCTTGAAACGCGGCGAACTGCGCGTGCTGATCGCTACGGCGTCGCTGGAACTGGGTATCGATATCGGCGATGTCGAACTGGTTTGCCAACTCGGCTCGCCGGGATCGATCGGCGGATTTTTGCAGCGCGTCGGCCGCTCGGGGCATCAGGTCGGCGGGATGCCGAAAGGGCGGCTCTTTCCGGATTCACGCGACGATCTGATCGAGTGCGCGGCGCTGCTCGACTGCGTGCGGCGTGGCGAACTCGACGCGCTGCATGTGCCGCGCGCGCCGCTCGACGTGCTCGCCCAGCAGATCACGGCGGAGGTGTCGTGCCGCGAATGGAGCGAGGATGCGCTGTTCGAGCGCTTTCGCCGCGCGTATCCCTACGCGACGCTCGCGCGCGAGAAATTCGATGCGGTCGTACGCACGCTGGCCGAAGGCTTCACGAGCCGCCACGGTCCGCGCGGCGCGTATGTGCATCGCGATGCGGTCAGCCGGACGCTGCGTGGCCGGCGTGGCGGCAAGCTCACCGCCGTGACCTCGGGCGGCGCGATCCCCGACAACGCGGATTTCTCGGTGCTGCTGGAGCCGCAGGGCTTGCAGATCGGCACGGTCAACGAAGACTTCGCGGTCGAAAGTCTGGCGGCCGACGTCTTCCAGTTGGGCAATACGTCGTACCGGATTCTGCGGATCGAAGGCGGGCGCGTGCGTGTCGAAAACGCGAACGGCCAGCCGCCGAACATCCCGTTCTGGCTCGGCGAGGCGCCGGGCCGCAGCGATGAGCTTTCCCACGCCGTCGCGCGGATGCGCGCGCAGATCGACGCGTGGCTCGGCGAACAGACCGGCGTACCGCTCGACGCCGCGATCCGCTCGCTCACCGATCAAACCGGCATCGATCAGGAAGCGGCGCGCCAGATCGTCGAATATCTGGCGCGCGCGCGGGCGGCGCTCACCGTGCTGCCGACGCAGGACACGCTCGTGATGGAGCGCTTCTTCGACGAATCCGGCGGCACGCAACTCGTGATTCACGCGCCGTTCGGCAGCCGCGTGAATCGCGCGTGGGGTCTCGCGTTGAGGAAGCGCTTCTGTCGCACCTTCAACTTCGAGTTGCAGGCGGCCGCGACCGAGGACGCGATCGTGCTTTCGCTGACCCGCGCCCACAGCTTCACGCTCGATGAAGTCTGGCGCTACCTGCGTTCGAGCACCGCCGAGCACGTGCTGATCCAGGCGCTGCTCGACGCGCCGCTGTTCGGCGTGCGCTGGCGCTGGAACGCGACCAATGCGCTGGCGCTGCCGCGTTACGCGGGCGGGCGCAAGGTCGCGCCGCAGTTGCAGCGCATGAAAAGCGAGGACCTGCTCGCGACGATTTTCCCGGATCAGGTCGCGTGCGTCGAAAACGTGGTGGGCGAGCGTGAAGTGCCGCAGCATCCGCTCGTCGAGCAGACGATCGACGACTGTCTGCATGACGCGATGGACAGCGAGCAATGGCTCGCGATCCTGCGGCGCATCGAGGGCGGCGAGTTGCGGCTCGTCACGCGCGACCTGCCGGCGCCGTCGCCGCTCGCGGCCGAGATTCTGTCGGCGCGTCCCTATGCGTTCCTCGACGATGCGCCGCTCGAAGAACGCCGCACGCAGGCGGTGCTCGCCCGGCGCTGGAGCGATCCTGAATCTACCGACGACCTGGGCGCGCTCGACGCGGACGCCATCGACGGCGTGCGCGACGAGGCGTGGCCCGTTGCACGTAACGCGGACGAAATGCACGAGGCGCTGACAAGTCTCGCCTGCGTGACCGATGCCGAAGCGCAGCGCAACGACGGCTGGCCCGCGTGGCTCGAAGCACTGGCGCATTCCGGCCGCGCCACGCGGCTGCGGATAGCGGAACACGACGCGCTATGGGTGCCGGTCGAACGCCTGATGTGCGTGCGCGCCGTCTACCGCCAAGCGCCGATGCACCCGCGTTTGCAGCCGCCCGCCGGCTTCACCGACGAATGGGCCGAAGACGATGCGCTCGTCGAAATCGTCAGGGCGCGGCTTTCCGGCTTCGGGCCGCTGACGGTTCCGGGAATCGCGCGGGCGCTGGCGTTGCCGGCGTCGCCGGTGGCGACGGCGCTCACGCGTCTCGAAGCGGAGGGTTATGTGATGCGCGGCCGCTTCACGCCCGGCGCGCTCGATGAAGAATGGTGCGAACGGCATCTGCTCGCGCGCATCCATCGATACACCGTGCGGCGGCTGCGTCGCGAGATCGAACCGGTCGAGCGGCAGGATTTCATGCGCTTCCTGTTCGAATGGCAGCACCTCGCCACCGATACGCGCGGCGAAGGTCGCGACGCGCTGCTGTCGGTCGTCGAGCAACTCGAAGGCTTCGAGGCGCCCGCCGTCGCGTGGGAAGAGGAGATTCTGCCGGCGCGAATCGCGGATTATTCCGGCTACTGGCTCGACGAAATCTCGCGCTCGGGCAAGGTCGTCTGGAGCCGGCCGGGCGGACGTTCGCGCGCGGCGGGCGGCCCGGTGCGCGGCACGCCGATCGTCCTCTTGCCGCGCCGCAACCTCGCTGCGTGGAGCGCGCTGATGCGGGCGGACGAAGCGCCGGAGATGTCGTCGCGTGCGCAACGCGTCCACGATGCGCTGAAATCCCACGGCGCGATGTTCTTCGACGAGCTTCTAGCCGACACGCGGCTCTTGCGCACCGAACTCGAAACCGCGCTGGGCGAACTGGTCGCGCTCGGCCTCGTCAACGCGGACAGCTTCGCGGGACTGCGCGCGCTGCTCGCGCCCGCCAGCCAGCGCAACGCGTTCGGCAGGCGGCCGCGGCGGGGCGGCATGTTCATCGGCGGAATGGATGACGCGGGGCGCTGGGCGCTGCTGCGGCGTACCGAGGCGGACGGCCAGGTGGATCCGGTCGAGCATGCCGCGATGGTTCTGCTGCGCCGTTATGGCGTCGTGTTCTGGCGTTTGCTGGAGCGCGAAGCCGACTGGTTGCCGCCGTGGCGCGACCTGCTGCGAGTGTTTCATCGGCTGGAAGCGCGCGGGGAGATTCGCGGCGGACGTTTTGTGGCGGGACTGGCGGGCGAGCAGTTCGCGCTGCCCGAAGCGGTGCCGTTGTTGCGGGAGATGAGGAAACGTCCGGTCGATGGAAGTTTCGTCGCGGTGAGTGCCGTCGATCCGCTGAATCTCGTTGGCACGTTGCTGCCGGGAGAGAAAGTGCCGGCGCTGCCGGGGAATCACGTGTTGTTTCGCGATGGTGCGCCGGTCGGCGCGGTGATCGCGGGGAAGACGCGATATCTGGTTGAATTCGCTGGCGCGGAGCGTGAAGCCGTGAGGTTGCGGCTTGTGAAGGGCAGGGTCGCTGGCGCTTGGGGTGGGGTGGGGTTGGGGGTGGGGTTGGGTTACACCGTTTGATGTTGATGCGCTTCTATGGAACTTGTATTGTTTTTGGTTTATTAGCTCTGCCCCTGTCCGGGGCGGGACTCACTTTCTTTGCTGCTGCAAAGAAAGTAAGCAAAGAAAGCAGCTTTCCAACGCCAATCCTTGCCATGCGCCGCTAGACCGTTCCTTCGGAGTGGTCCAACCGGGGGAGTGTCGTTAGCGGGGTTTCCTCGTTGTTGGCATGTAGAAAAGGTACGGGCGTCGCACCGCTATACGAAGTGGACCAGCAGTCATACATCCGGCTTCGCGCTACGCGCTCACCCGTCAGGCAAAACCAAAACCCATCCGTGAATCTGCGTCGTACTTCGTGCTGCCGCATGCTTCAATTCACCACCACCTGCAGACCTGTCGTCGGGCACGAAGTGCCAGGACGGATGAATGACTGCTGATCCACTCCCTGTAGCGGTGCGAAGTGCGCGCCTTTTCTACATGCCAACAACGATGAAACCCCGCTAACGACACTCCCCCGGTTGGACCACTCTGAGGGAACGGGCTAGCGGCGCATGGCAAGGATTGGCGTTGGGAAGCTGCTTTCTTTGCTTACTTTCTTTGCAGCAGCAAAGAAAGTGAGTCCCGCCCCGGACAGGGGCAGAGCTAATAAACCAAAAACAATACAAGTTCCATAGAAGCCTGAGCGCATCAAACGGCGTAAACACCCAGACCCCAACCCCAACCCCAACCCCGAGCGCCAGCGATCATCACTTCGAAACCAGCTTCTTGCGAAACGGCCCCGGACGCTCTACCGGCACGCTCGAAATCGAAACGCCCGGATAGTTGAACAGCCTGTTTCCGCTAGCGGCCGGACGGGCGCGAAACCCGGGATGAGCGCCGGTCCTCGACCCGCCGACGATCGCGATCATTGCTTCCCTGTCGAGGTCCAGACTGTCTGCGAGATCCTTGATTTTGATGACGGCCATGACTTTTTCCTGAGAAATAAACGGAGTCGGAACTGACGTGAGACGGTGGCACCGGTCACGCAACGGAGCGGACGGGCGTCGGATGATTCACGCACCCAGTATAGGCATTCCGTCCGCGGTTGTGATCGGCGCGACCCCACGCTCGATCACAACGCAAAAGGGCGACAAAGGCACTCGGCCTTCGTCGCCATTCATGTGGCTCTTAAAACAATGTGGCGTTCACCTCGCCTGTCTGCTGACACGGTGGTACTCCATGCGTATGAATTGGCGGATGGAATCGCGTGGCTGGCGTTAAGCTCCGAATACGTTCAGCGTGTTGGTGTTGCTCGCTTTCTGGACCGGCTTGACGTTGGAGCCGATGTCGTCGGCGAACGCGACGTTGTTGCCGTTTTCGTTGAAGACGTTCTGCGTCTGGCCGATCAGCTGCTGCGCGCTTACCGACAGGCCGAACTGAGAGAAGTTGTAGGCGGGGAGGTAGAACGCATTGCCGCCGCGCACGGTCGACATGGTGTGGCCGTTGAGTTCCTCGGTCACGGCGAGGTCCTTGATCATCAGCGAGTTCATTTCAGCGCTCCTTGGGAGGCAGGCATTCGGGGGTGGTTGAGCATGAGTGAAGGCATGACCCGTGCCAGACACATCGCAGGCGCTGGAAATAGTTTCAAGTCGCTGAAAACAAAGGATGTTTGTTAGCGCGTCCGCGAGGCATCGTAGCCTGCTGCCGCTTTGTTTGATGGTCGCCGGCCAACAGCCGCCCGCAATCTGTTGGCGGCACCACGACACGTCCATGTCGGGTTCGACGAAACACAAACGAGATTTGCGAAAGGCGCTCGCCAAGGCTAGTATCGAACGTGGACATGCAGTTTGTTACGACAAGTGAATTGTCGGTCGATTTGGAGGCGTCGAGTCGCACAGATGACAAGCCTTGGGGAAGCGATTCGCACATTCCACAGCGACGCCCAGTCGCGCGACGCGTTTTTTGCAGAGATCGATAGCGCACTGGCGGCGAATCACGTCCCTTCATCCCGGCTTCTCGCGATCCTCGACGAGGAACACGCCGCGAAGCCGCTGCCTCCCGACGTCTACGCGGCCGTGCGCCGGCGCATCGAGCACGGCTCGCGTCCCGCACCCGTCGACGACGCGGACAACGACGAAACCCGCATGCAGACCACGCCGGCCGGGCTGACGTCGCGACAGTCGGCGTCGTTCGGGCCGTCGGGCAATGGTCAGGTGGTCGCGGAACTCGATCAGGTAAAGGGCGTCGGCGATACGCTCAACGCGCGCTTCGTGCTCGAGGAATGCCTGGGCGTCGGCGGGATGGGCACGGTGTTCAAGGCGCTGGACCTGCGCAAGCTCGAAGCGTCCGACCGGCGGCCCTACGTCGCGATCAAGGTGCTCAACCTGCAGTTTCGCGGCAACCCGAAGTCGCTGATCGCGTTGCAGCGCGAGGCGCGCAAGGCGCAGACGCTCGCGCACCGGAACATCGTGACGGTGTACGACTTCGACCGCGACGGCTCCGTCGTCTACCTGACGATGGAGTATCTGTCCGGCCAGCCGCTCTCGCGCATGCTTCGGAACCCGAATTTCAAGGGCATGCCGTTCGCCGAGGCTTTCCCGATCTTCAAGGGCATGGCGAACGCGCTCGCGTACGCGCACGAACGCGGCTTCGTGCATTGCGACTTCAAGCCGGCCAACGTCTTTCTCACCGATACCGCCGAGGTCAAGGTGATCGACTTCGGCATCGCGCGGGTGTTCCAGCGGCCGGAGGAGGAAACCGAGGCGACCATCTTCGATCCCGGCAGTCTCGGCGCGCTGACGCCTGCGTACGCGAGCCCGGAGATGCTGGAACATCGCGAGCCCGATCCGCGCGACGACGTCTACGCGCTCGGCTGCATCACCTACGAACTGTTGACCGGCAAGCATCCGTTCGACCGCGTGCCCGCGTTGCAGGCGCGCAGCGCGAGCATGAAGCCGGCGCGCCCCGACAATCTCGGCAGCAAGCAATGGCGGGCGATCAAGGCGGCGCTGTCATTCGACCGCGAAACGCGGACGCCGACCGTCGCGCAGTTTCTCGACGAGTTGAGCGAGGAGCCGCCCGCGCCGCCGGGGTCGAAGACGAAGTCGAAAATGATGATCGGCGCGGCGGCCGTGGTGGCTGCCGTGCTCGCGGGCGGCGGCTATTACTTCTACGATCAGTCGAAGAGCGAGCAGGAAGGCGGGAAGGGCGCGCAGGACACCGATGTCGCCGGGCCTGTGGCGGGGCCGGCCGCGACGCCGCCTGCCGAAGCCGAACGAACCGCGCCGCCGTCGGCGCCGGCGGTGGCCGCCGCGCCTTCGGCGCCGTCGCCGGCTGCGCCCGTCGTGCCCGTCGTGCCCACGCTAACGCTCGACGCCGTCACGCCGATTCTCGCCAGCGTGCCGTGCTCGGCGCTCGTCGCGACGGTCCACGACCAGACCGTCGACGTGCAGGGCTACGTGTCCGAGCGCTATGGCACGGCGCGGCTCAAGCAGGTGCTCGGTGCGGTGCCGGGTGTGAAGACGACCAACCTTGGCGTGCAGCAGGTCGCCGACGACAAGTGCGATGTCCTCAAGGTATTCGGTCCGTTCTGGTCGTCGAATCATCAGACGGGCAGGCCCGCTTCGCTCCGTACGCGCGCGCCGGGCGCGCGGCTGACGGAAGGCCAGCCGCTGATCGTCGACGTGATGACGCCGGGCTTTGATTCGTATGTCAACGTGGATTATTACCAGCTTGACGGCACCGTGGTCCACCTCGTGCCGAACGAGCGCGCGAAGGACAACCAGGCGCCGCCGCACTACACGGCGACGATCGGGACGATGGGCGACTGGGTGGTCGGCAAGCCGTTCGGCTCGGAACTGATCGTGCTGTTGATTACGCCAGCGCCGTTGTTCGATTCGCTGCGGCCGGACAGCGAGCCGAAGGCTGACTATCTGCGCGCCGTCGGGAAGCAACTGACTCAGCTTGCCGGGAAGTATGGGAGCGACCGCGTGGCGGTGGATATCGTGCAGATCAGCACGCAAGCGCGGAAGCATTGATAGCCGCTGCCGCTTGGGGAAAACGCCATCCCCAAGCGGCACAATCCCCCATTACTTCATATCCCGCACGACGCGAAAACCATTCTGCGACTGCCGCACACTCGCGCTGTACTTGAAGCGCGTCGCCGACTGCATATACCCCGCGCCCTCGCGCCACGACCCGCCACGTATCACCCGCACGGAACACGCAGGATCGTCCCACACGCGGCCATCGGCGGGCGCGCCCTTGTACGAGCTATGCCAGCAATCGGCGACCCATTCCCAGACGCTGCCGTTCATGTCAAAGAGCCCATACGGATTCGCCGTAAACGATCCGACCGCATCCGGTCCTTCCGCCGAGTACGGATCGCCGCAATCCTTGCAGTCCGCATTGCCCTTCTTCATCTGGTCGCCCCACCAATAAACCGTCGACGTCCCGCCGCGCGCCGCGTATTCCCATTCGGCCTCGCTGGGCAGCCGGTATGACTTGCCGCCCATCTTGCTCAGCCATTTCACATAGACCTGCGCATCATCCCAACTGACGTTGCGCATCGGGGAATTGTTCGGCGGATTGCCATCGATCGCGATCGCCGTGCAGGCTCCCGCATCCGCGCACGCCTTCCACTGCTCGATGGTGACTTCGTATCTGCCGATCGCGAACGGCTGGCCGATCGACACGCGATGCGGCGGCTTCTCGGCGGGATCGTCGGAGTTGCTGCCCATCGTGAACGTGCCGGGCGAGAGCGGGATCAGCACCGGGCACGTCGGGCAGTCCTTGAGTTCGCTGCCGCTCGCGGTCTTCGCGGCGGTCGAAGGCGCGGACGGCGACGGCGGAGCAGCCGGGGTTCGCGCTGCTTCGGCGGGCGGCGCGGCGGGTGCCGGCTTGGCCTTCTGTACGGGCTGCGTAGGCTGCGCGGGCGCCGCGACGACCGGCGGCGTATGCGAGGAAGGTGCCCCGGATGGCGCCCCGGCGGCGCGCAGCCGCTCGATGCGGGCCTTGGCGAGTGCCGCGAAACGACCGTTCGGATAAGCCTTCAGATAGGCTTCGTAGTCGCTCGGGTAGTTGCTGTCCTTGATCGAATCCCAGAAGGTCAGCTCATACTGCTCGCTGCTGTCCTTGGGCAGGATGCCGCGCGTGCGGGCCGCGATCGGCGCTTGCGTCGTGACCGATGCAATGTCGACACCCGCGCGCGGTGCGCCGAACTGGACGCCTTGCGCGAGCGTCGAAGCGATCCATGGCATCTGTTGCCGATCCGTCGCGCGGGCGACCGACGAAGCCGCCGCACCGAACACATCCGCGACGTCGCGATGTCCCGTCGCCAGCGCCTCCAGCAGCGCGGCCGTATAGACGCCATGAGCGTCGCCGTCGACGGCGAGCGAACCCGGCGCCGTCGCGTACGCGACCAGCGTGTTCGCGGGAAGCCGCGGCGAAGGTGCGGCGGCCGGCTCGAACGGATCGTTCAGGCACGTATCGAGGATGACGAGATTCGTCCCGCCGCCGCCCGGGTGCGCCATGCCGTCGAGCACGCCTTGCAGCGCGATGCCCTTCGTCACGAGCCGCGCGGGCGATCCGCTGTCGGCATCGACGGGGATCAACAGCGTGTCGCGCGAGGTCTGCAGGCCGTGTCCGGCGAAGTAGAAGAGTCCGGTGCCACGGGCACCGAGCCGCCGGTCGAATTCGGCGAGCGCCGCTTTCATCTGCGGTTCGGTCAGGTTCGCATAGCTCATCACTTCGAAGCCGAGCGAGGCGAGCGTGTCGCGCATGCGGCTTGCGTCGTTGAGAGGGCTCGCGAGCGGATGCGCACCGTACTCCGCGTTGCCGATGACGAGCGCGATGCGCGGCGCGGCGAGCGCCGTGTCCGCGGTATCGACAGCGCGTTCGATGGAAGGCCGAGCCTCAAGCGCGATCGGCGCGGCTTGCGCGGACTGCACGCCGATCGTTCCGAATATGCATACGATCAAGAGTTTTCGCCACATATTCACACCCTGTCTATCCGGCATTGAAGATAGTTGATCGACGACGCGCGTTGACGGCTTCGCGTGCCAGAGCTGCATCGGCGTGGTCTACGCCGCCGCGCTCCTCCGGCGTGTGGCCGGTGCGGGATTCAGCATCGACAACGATAGCACGGTGTCAGCCCATGCTTAATCCCATTGTGCAGGGATTCCTTGTGAGGGATCGCGTGAGCTCCCGTGTGCGCCAGACCACTTTGCGCGTTGTCGTTGTACGTATCTTTTTGAGGACTTACGTCCTAAGCTAAAGGACGACACTGCGGACGCAACCGAAGGACGGCGTGGCGGAAAGCACCCGCGCCGGCGACCGATCGATCGTTTTCCGACCTTGCGGGAGGCTGCGTAGACATGCTGAGAAGAACAATACTTGGCGCGCTGGCTTCGCTCGCGGCGCTGGCTGCGGATTCGTCGTTTCCGGCCACTCGCCCGCGTTCGGCGTCGCCGGCCAACGCCGAGGAGTACATCATCTGGCCGCCGGACGGCGCCGTCATCACGGGCGGCAAGCTGTGGGTGCGCATGGGCTTGCGCAACATGGGCGTGTGTCCGAAGGGCATCGATCTGCCGAATGTCGGACATCATCACCTGCTGATCGACACGGACCTGCCGCCGTTGGACCAGGAGATTCCGTCTGACCGGAACCATCTCCACTATGGTGCGGGCGAGACCGACGCGCGGATCGAATTGCCGCCCGGCAAACATACGCTGCAACTGCTCCTGGGCGACATGAACCACGTGCCGCACGACCCGCCGGTGTATTCGAAGAAGATCACGATCACCGTGCGATGAAACCGGCACCGCGCATTCGGGCAGAACCCAGCGGAGGGCACAAGCCATGAACAAGGTATTCGCCGCCGCCGCGCTTGCGGCTTCGCTCATCGCTGGCGCGGGCCTCGCCACGGCGGGCACGACGCCGGCGCCGCCGAACGCTTACGCGTACATCGGCTATCCGAACGACGGCCAGGTCGTGCCGGCCGGCAAGCCGTTCAAGGTGTGGTTCGGATTGCGCTACATGGGCGTTGCGCCCCGTGGCGTGAAGTATCCGAACACGGGGCATCACCATCTGTTGATCGATACGGACCTGCCGCCGATGGATCAGGAGATTCCGTCGGACCGGAATCATCTGCACTACGGTGCGGGTGAAACCGAGACGACGCTCGAACTGCCGCCGGGCAAGCATACGCTGCAGTTGCTGATGGGCGATGACAAGCACATCCCGCATAACCCGCCGGTGTATTCGAAGAAGATCACCATCACCGTGAAGTAGCAGAGCGGGCGCCTTCGGGCGCTTTGCTTTCTTCTCAGGAACATCCGCTGCGATGTTTCCATCGATCCTGCGCGTCGGTTGGTTCCTGATTGCGCGGCGAGCCAACTGATAAATCCAGGTGTCGCTGACGGTCCAACACTCGTGCTGCGGGCTGTTGGTTTTTAGCCGTCATGCATTGCGCGCCGACGCCGCGTTGTGCGTCGGGTGATCGTCAGATTTCCCTTTTATTTTCAATGGGTTGAAATCCATCTTCAGCGCGTGCGACGCGCTTGGCACGGGCCGTGCGTTGACTCCACGCGAGCAGACACTGAATGCTCGACCAACCCCGAAAGCCTGCCCTCCAAGGAGCGCTGAAATGAAATCGCTGATGATCAAAGACCTCGCCGTGACAGCAGAACTCGACAGCCGCGCCATGTCGTCCGTGCGTGGCGGCAATGCGTTCCTCTTTCCCGGCTACAACTTCTCCCAGTTCGACCTGTCGGTGAGCGCGCAGCAACTGATCGGCCAGACGCAGAACGTCTTCAACGAAAACGGCAGCAACGTCGCGTTCTCGGAAGGCATCGGCTCCAACGTCAAGCCGGTCCAGAAAGCGAACAACAGCAACACGCTGAACGTGTTCGGCGGTTAAGTCCCCGCCACGTCATTCCCAACGCCGATTCATACGCAAGGAGCACCACCATGTCATCGATCACGATCAGCGACCTCGCACACCGTACGCAGCTCGACAGTCAGGAAATGTCCGCAGTGCGCGGCGGCACGTTCTACTTTCCGAGCTTCCTGTCCTCGACCGACTTTGCATTCAGCACGCAGCAAATGATCGGCCAGACGCAGAACGTCTCCAACGCGAACGGCAACAACGCCGCCTTCGTGACCGGCATCGACTCGAAGGTCAAGCCGGTCCAGACAGCCCAGAACACGAACACGATCAACGTGTTCCCGGGCGGACTCGTCGCATGAATTGCAACATGAATTGCAACCTGAATTGCGGAGATCCGGGGATCTCCGTCCACAACCTCTCAACCTGAAGCGCAAGGAGACCGCCATGTCCACTCTCTCGATCCGTGAACTGCCGCACAGTGCCGAACTCGACCGCACCGCCATGTCCGCTGTACGCGGCGGCGCGTTCTACCTGCCGGGCTACAACACGTCATTGACCAGCTTCACGTTCGATACGCAGCAACTGATCGGCCAGAACCAGAACGTCTTCAACCAGAACGGCGGCAACGTCGCGTTCTCCAGCGGCGTCTTGTCGAACGTCAAGCCGGTCCAGAAGGCCGACAACGTGAACACGGTCAACGTGTTCAACGGCGGCCCGCTGTAAAGCACCCCATCGGCACTTCAAGAACACTCGTGAAAACTCATGAAACTCAAAAACGCGCATCTAGTGACGAACCTGTATGGAGTCGCGACGCGCCGTGTGCTCTACTTGAGTTTCATCGTCCAACCACGCCCTGTTCGGTCTGCGTTCACCGGGAGTGAGATCGTGCAAGCCTTGTCGCAGTCGTGGCGCAGCGGATTCGGGCGTGGCATCCGGCTGGCGTTTTATGGCACGTTGTGCGCGACGCTCTTGAGCGCGTGCTTCGATGTGAAGGTGCCGACCTACAAGCGCCCCGACACGCCGGAAAAGACTGCCTATTCCAAGCCCGTCGTGACGGCGAGCGAAACGATCCAGCCCGACTGGTGGAAGCAGTTCCACGATCCGTACCTCGATTCGCTGGTGACGAAGGCGATCAACAACAATTTCGAATTCAAGGTGCTCGCCGCGCGGATCCAGGTGGCGGGTGCGCAGATCGGCGAGGCCCGCGCGGGCGCGTTGCCGACGATGGACCTCGGCGCCGGCGCGAGCTTCGAGAAGACGACCGGCCAGCCCTTCTCGAAGCAATTCAACCTCGCGACGCAGGTGAACTGGGACATCGACATCTGGGGCGCGGTCGAGAAGGGCGTGCAGGCGCAGAAGGCCGAATTCCGCGCAACCGAGTGGGACTGGCGCGCGGGCTATCTGAAGCTCGTCTCGGACGTATCGACGACCTATTTCCAGATCCTCCAGTTCGACGACCAGATCGAGCAGCAGAAGCAGACCATCGCGACCAACCAGAAGATCCTGACGATCTTCGAAGGCATGCAGAATAACGGCCTCGTGCCGAAGACGCAGGTGCTCACGCAGCGCGCCGAACTGAACCGGCTGACGCGCGAACTGCTGGAACTGCGGCGCTCGCGCGATCTCGCGGACAACGCGCTCGCCACGTTGACCGGCGTGCCGGCCGGCGACTTCAAGGTGCCCGACGGCCATTTGCAGAAGCGCGTGCAGATTCCGGTGGTGCCTCAGGGGCTGCCTTCGCAGTTGCTCGCGCGCCGGCCCGATCTGATCGCGGCGGAGTATCGCGTGCTCGAAGCCTACGACCTCGTCGGCCAGGCGAAGCTCGCGCAACTGCCGACCATCAGCCTGACGGGACGCGGCGGCAGCGCAAGCCTCCAGCTCACCGACTTGCTGAAGAGCTTCACGTTCAGCTTTCTGCCGAGCATCAACATCCCGATCCTCGACCCGAGCGTGCGCGCGCACGTCAAGACGACCGAAGCGCAAACCACGGTCGTCGAGCAGCAATACCGCGCTACGGTGATGAGCGCATTCGAAGAAGTGGAAAACGCGTTGGTGAATCTCGATTCGCACGAGAAGCAGCGCGTCGAGTTGCAGCAGGAGGTCGCGCATCTGTCCGTCGTCGCGGCGCAGATCGACGCGCAACTGAAGGAAGGCGTGATCTCGCAGCTCGAAGTGTTCGAGACGGAGCGCACGCTGCTTGCCGCGCAACTCGCGCTGCTCGCGAATCACCAACAGTTGTTGTCGGACACAGTGACGCTCTACAAGGCGCTCGGCGGCGGCTGGCCGACCACCACGGTGCAGAATGTAAGTAAGGAAACGCTGCAATAAATCGCTCTATATCGTCTGAGCTTTCGACCCCGGTCAGGAATCCGAAGATGCGCCGAAGCGGCTTTGATATGGCGTCGAGAGCCAGTGCCCGGCGATTGACTCCGGCACTGCGTGCCTTACACTTTCTACAGTTGCCGCCCGGCGGGCGGCTCAGTCCAACAAAGTCTATTTGCCCAGGCGTTTTCGGGCTTTCCACTGGCGCGCATGCGGCAGCGGCTAGACGCTCCTTGTGACGTGGACATGGCTCCTGGCGATTCGATAGCAGAGGTGCACGCGAGCGTGGGCGAGGCATTCGATGTCGTCCTCCGGCCGCTATCGCATCCGGAGCTGGCGGATATCCGCATCGACGAAAACCTGTTTCCGATCGGCCGTGCCGAGGCGCCGTTCGATTCGTGCGCGCCCGAGGCCGTCGCGCAACTGTCGCGCCGCCACGCGCGCATCTTCACCGAGCATGGCGCGGTGTACCTGGCCGATCTCGACAGCAAGAACGGCACGTCGGTGAATGGCGTCGAGGTTCGGCAAAAGCCGGCGCAACTGCATCACGGCGACACGATCTCCTTTGGCAGCAAGCTGTCGTATCGCGTGCAGTTCGTTCCGCGAGCGAAGCCGCGCGCAACCGTGGCGCGCGGGGTCACGGTCGCGCTGACGCCCGAGCACGACGACCTCGGATTGCAGCCGATCGACATTGCCCAGTTCCCGTTCCTGATCAGCAAGGCCGATGAGCTGATCGCGCGTTATCGCGAGGAGTATCCGCATCAGGTCAATTACGTGTCGCGGCGTCATGCGCATATTTTCCTGAAGAACGGTGCGCCGTTCATCGAGGACCTGGGCAGCACGAACGGAACCTTCGTCAATGGCGAGCGGCTCGATGCGCCGGCAGTCCCGCTCGACGACGGCACCGTGGTCGCGTTTGGCGGCACGCATTTCGTCTATCGCGTCAGCGTGCGCCGCGAACCGGAAGGCGATTCGACGCTCACGCAGGTGAAGCCGACGGCCGCCAAGGCAAAGGTCGACGTCGACGCCGACAGCGACAAGACGACCTTCGTCGGCTCCGCGCATTCGTTCCTCGATATCTTCTGCGTCGACCAGCCGATCCCGCACGAGGACGAGGTCAACCAGGAAGCGCTCCCCGCTGCGGCGGAGTCGAAGAAGGAGGGCGAACGACGCCGCGAGCGAAGCAAGTTCGCGATGATGTTCTCGGCACTGCGCGCGGCCTTCACGGGCAACGAGCGCATCACGTCCAGGCGCGGTCTCATCATCGGCGCGGTCGTGATCGCGGCGCTCGCGGCGATTTCGACGGCGCTGTTCTTCAATGGATCGTCGGAGCGTCAGGTGAAGGGGCTGATCGCGAGCGGCCAGTTCGAGCAGGCGGCGAGCGTCGCTGGCGACTACCTGCAGCGGCATCCGAACGATCCGCGCTTCTCCGCGCTCGATACCGAAGCGCTCCTCAAGGCGAAAGTGCCCGAGTGGCTCGCGGCGCTGCGCAGCAACCAGTTCGACAAGGCGAACGCGATCATCGCGCAGATGAAACAGCTTGGCGCCAACAACCCGGACGTGCGTCCGCTTATCGACGAACTGGCGTGGATCGGCAAGCTAGAAAGCTTCGTGCTTGGCCGCGGCGGCCCCGATGCGCCGATCCGTATCTACGCGGACGAAGACCGCATCGGCGAGATCCTGAAGCACTGGGAAGACGACGCGTCCAGCCATCAGCGTTCGCTCGACCGCATCGCTTCGTATGTGCCGGAGTTCGCGACGCCGTATGCCGAAGCGCTCAGCCATCTGCGCAAGCTGCAAAGCGATGACTCCGTGTATCTCGCCGCGATCGAGCGGCTGAAAGCGAGCATCGCGAAGGAGCTGAGCCAGGATCATGCGGAAGCGCTGGACGGCGTATTGAACGATTACGCGGACAAGTATCCGCGCCTCGGCGGACTCGATCGCGTGCGCGAGGACTTGCGGCAATACCTCGATTTGCAGAAGCTGGCACGCGGCGCGAGCCTCGGACCGTTGGTGGCGATGCTCGGCAATCTCAAGTTCACGACGCCGCCGTTTCAGGAACAGTTCCGTCAACTGAGCGCAAGCCGGCTGCCGTCGCCGGATGTGGTCAGCCGATACCAAAGCGTGCAGCAGGCATGGCGCAGCGGCCAGAGCGCACCGGCCATCGACGGCTTGCAGAAGATGCCGGCGGGTCCGTGGTCGGATGTGATCGCGGCTGAACTCGCGCACAAGAAAGCCGTGGCCGCGCAGTTCGCCGACGTGCAGAAGGCGCGCGGCACCAAGTCATACGAAGACGCGCTGCTGTCGTTCTATGAAACGCTCGATCCGCAGGAGGATTCGTTCTACGTGAAGGCCGCCGATCCGGATGTCGCGGCATTCAGGGACAAGGCGATCGCCCGCGCGCAGGACCTGCTGAATCACGCGCAGTCGCAATGGCAGCAGTATCGTGCGAACGGTTCGATCGGTGGCACGCAACGGCTCGAAGCGGGTATCTCCGACACGTTCCGTTCGCAGGCGCGACTGCTCGCCGGCGCGCAGTCCGACGCGCAGCACGGCATGCGCATCTTCAAGCAAGTGAAGGCCGATGGCGCCGCGAAGTGGCAGAAGATGACCGACGACATCAATGCGGAAGCGGAACTCCAGCGGCGCTCGCTGCAGGAATTGCGCATGGTGCTCGAGCCCGGGCTCCTGAGGGACAAGCTGGCACTGATAGGAGGACCGGGCAGTGAAGAACGACGCGCACCTTAAGCCCTTTTCCGAGGCGCTGGAAGATCACGGCCCCGAAGGCATCGCGATCCTGACGGCCGAGCCGTGGCGGCTCACGCAGGCGCTCATCATCGCGATGGTGGCGCTCGTCGTGTCGGCGGTGATCTGGTCGTTCGTCGGACGCGCCGACGTGATCGTGACGACGCAGGGCACGCTCTCGCCCGAATCGGAGGTGCGGCGCATCTACGCGCCGATCGACGGTGAGCTTGCCGATCTCTACATCGCCGAAGGCCAGCCCGTGCAGAAGGACGATGTGCTCGCACGCATCAACGCACGCGGCGCGATCGAGGCCGCGAGCAACGCGCTCGAAGCGCGCCTCAAGTTGGACGACGCCGAACGCGAATGGAAGCAGTTCCCCGAGAAGAAGCTGCTGATGGAGCGCAAGGCCGCAGCCCTCAAGGATCAGATGGAAGTGGAGGAGCGGCTGCACCAGAACCGCGTGTCGGAAGGCACGACCAAGCTTGCCGAAGGGCAGAAGGCGCAGCTTCAGGAAGCGCGCAGCGCGCTCGAAAGCGCGCGGCGCGCGCGCGACAACGCGAAGCTCGACCTCGATCGCTTTGCGCGCCTCTTCGCGCTGCCGGGCGGCGGCGGCATCGCGGCGGCGCAGGTTGAACAGAAGCGCAACACGTACCTGGAAGCGGACAGCGCGTTCAGCGTCGCGCAGTCGAAGCTCTCGGAACTCGACTTCCGCCTCAGCCACGAATATTCGCAGGCCAAGGCGCAACTCGAGACGAGCGGTCAGGAAGCGATCAACCTGCGCCTGCAATACGAATCGGCGATGCGCGAGATCGCGAGCACACAGGACAAGTTGCGTCTGCAACTACAGACGGCACGGCTCGTCGCCGATGCCGCCGCGCGCATCCGCTTCGAGAATATCGACAAGGACAATTTCCTGCTGATCCTCGCTCCGGTGTCGGGCGTGATCACCGACGTCACCTCGACGCAACCCGGCGACAAGATACAGGCCAATACGCCGCTCGGCGGCATCGCCCCGAAGAACGCGCGGCCGGTGCTCAAGATCGAGATCGCCGAGCACGACCGCGCATTCCTGCGCGAAGGCCAGCCGGTCAAGTTGAAGTTCAACGCATTTCCGTACCAGCGCTATGGCCTGATCGACGGGACGCTCGCGTTCATTTCCCCCGCGACCAAACCGAGCCCGCAGAGCAAGCAGCCGGTGTACGAGGGACGCGTGACGCTCGACCGCGACTACTACCAGGTGTCGGACACGAAGTATCCGCTGCGTTATGGCATGACGGCGACGGCGGAGATTGTCGTGCGCGAGCGGCGGCTGATCGATCTCGGACTCGACCCATTCAGGAACGTCGCCGGATAACAGATAAATAGATCAACAGACAGGCAGCACTTACCGCGCTCGTGCGCGCGTGTTCAACCATTCAAGGAGCGATTGAGATGACGGCGATAGTGCAAATCGATGACGAGGTGATCGATACCGGCGAGTTCGTGAGGCTGCTCAAGCTGAACGGTCAGTTCGACAGTCTCATCGAACAGCTCGTGCGGGACAAGCTGACGGTGCGCGCCGCGAAGCAGCATGGCGTGGTCGTGACGGCCGAGGACATCCAGACGCGGGCCGACCAGTTCCGTCGTATTCGCGGGCTGCACCGGGCCGCCGACATGAACAACTACCTCGACGCGCTGAACGTGAGCCTCGACGAGTTCGAGGTGTTCGTCACGGACACGCTGTACCAGGAAAAGATGCTGGAGCAGGTCGGCACCGACGATGCGATCGAGGAGTACTTCAAGCTGAATTCGCCGAAGTTCGACAGCATCGAGGTGAGCCACATCGTGCTCGATACCGAAGGCAAGGCGAAGGAGATGATCTCCTATCTCACCGACGATCCCGAGAGCTTCGCGGAGATGGCGCGCGAACATTCGCTCGCCGATACGCGCGACGACGGCGGCGTGATCGGCCGCGTGCTGCGCGGGCAGTTGAAGGCGGACATCGAAGCGAAGGTGTTCAACGCGAACCCGGGCGATCTGCTCGGACCGTTCCTCGCCGCCGATGGATCGCAGTTCGAGATCTTCTCGGTCACGGCGAAGCATCCAGCGACGCTCGACGAAGACGTCGCGGGTGAGATCCGCCGGATGCTGCGCGAAGACTGGCTGATCGCACGGGCGCAGGAACATATCATCGAGGCGCGCTGAGCAGTGAGCCGCGCACCCCACAAGGATCGATAGCACATGGAAGCGCCACCCAAATCCGACTTACCCGCCGATTCACCCGCAGAGTCACCCGTGAGTTCAGTCGCCAACTTCCTCGCGACCGTGGAGTTGCTGTCGCCGTTCACGCGCGAAGAAATCGAGCGACTGGCCGAGCATGCGCAATCGCGCTTCTTTGCGTTCGGCGAGACGGTGTGCAACGCGGGCGACGTGGCCGACGGACTCTTCGTCATCAAGGCCGGTTCCGTGCGCATCTTCACGGAGGAGCACGGCAAAGAGATCAGCATGGGGGTGCGCAAGGAACGCGAAGTTTTCGCCGACATCGCGATGCTGCGCGAATACCGGCACGAATCGTCGGTGCGTTCTTCGGGCAAGACCGAACTGCTGTTCATTCCGCACAGCGTCATCGAACCGATCATTTCGACGAATCCGGCCGCGCTCGCGTTCGTCACGAGTTATGTCGCGATCAACTCGGCGGGCGGGTTCGTGGCGCGCCTCTTCGATCTGCGCGGCAAGCTCAACAAGACGGAACTCGAAGAGTGCGTGCGCAGTGTCGGCGTGAAGCGCGTCGGCGCGGGCAAGGAGATCCTCAAGCAGGACTCGCGCGAGGACCGGCGACTCTACGTCGTGCGGCAGGGCGAAGTGCGCATCGTGCGCAGCGAGGGCAACGCGGAGCATCTGCTTGCAACGCTCGGCCCCGGTGAGATCTTCGGCGAAAAGGCCTGCGTGATGCGCCAGGAGCAGATGTGCTCGGCCGTCGCGAGCGCCGATACGCGCCTGCTCGTGATCCCCGAGAAGACTGTCCACTTCATTCTCGAACGCAATGCCAAGCTGCGCGAGGTGCTGGAGGAGCGCATCCGCTTCACCGAGCGCGAACTGCTGCGGCAGAAGAAGCTCGCCGAGCGCCGCAAGATACCGTCGATGCTCGACCTGCATACCAAGGCCGAGTTCGGCGAGCGCATCATCAAGCGCTTCGCGTGGGTCGAGCAGGCCGAGGAGATGGATTGCGGCGCCGCGTGTCTCGCGATGGTCTGCAAGCACTACGGCATCGCGATGACGCTCGGCAAGCTGCGCGAACTCGCCAACGTCACCACGCAAGGCGCGACGCTAGACAGCCTCGCGCGCGCGGGCGAATCGCTCGGCTTCACGACGCGCGGCGTGCAATGCACGTTCGAATCGCTGCGCGGCTTCGACCTGCCGTTCATCGTGCACTGGGAGGGCTACCACTACATCGTCGTGTACGGTGTGTCGAAGGAATGCATATGGGTGGCGGACCCGGCGCTCGGCTTCAAGAAGATGACCGTCGACGAATTCGAGCGCGGCTGGAGCGGTACGTGCCTGCTGTTTACGGCCGGCCAGGAAATGGCGCAGATTTCCGTTGGACGCTCGCCGTGGATCAGGTTCGTCGGTTATCTCAAGCCGTACCGCAAGATCCTGCTGCATCTTTTCCTGGCGACCTTCGTCATCCAGGTGCTCGGCGTGATTCCGCCGCTCATCATCCAGAACATCCTCGACGGCGTGATCGTGCATCAGAACGTCAGCTTGCTGCATGTGCTGATCGTGGGTCTCATCATCTCGAACCTGTTCTCGCAGTTGATGTCGACGATACGCGCGTATCTCGCGAACTTCATGGTCCGCAACATGGACTTCGCGATGATGTCGCAGTTCTTCAAGCACACGCTCTCGCTGCCATTCGCGTTCTTCGCGAAGCGCAAGACCGGTGACGTCTTCGCGCGCTTCCAGGAGAACCACACGATCCGCGCGTTCCTCACGGAATCGACGGTCACGACCGTTCTGAACCTGCTGATGATCTTCATCTACTTCACGATCATGTTCCTCTACAACGTGAAGATGACGATCATCCTGATCGTGTTCGTGATACCGATCATGGTGCTGACGGCCGTCGCCACGCCGAAGATCAAGAACTATGCGCGCGAGGTGTTCGCCGCTGCCACCGATGCGAAGTCGTTCCTGATGGAAGCACTCGGCGGCGTGGAGACGATCAAGGGCATGGGCATCGAGCGCCCGGTGCGCATCAAGTGGGAGAAGAAGTACGCGAAGTCACTCGAAGTGCAGTACAGGGCGCAGGGCTTCAACATCGCGGTCGGCCTCGGCAGCCAGTTGCTCAACACCGCGACGACGATCGCGATTCTCTGGGTCGGCGCGAACATGGTGCTCACGCACGAGATGACCATCGGGCAACTGATTGCGTTCAACGCGTTCATGGGCAGCGTGCTCTCGCCGCTGATGGGGCTGATCGGCCTGTGGAGCCTGCTGAACGATGCGGGCGTCGCGATGGAGCGGCTGGGCGACGTGCTCGACATCGAGCCGGAACAGAAGCCCGGCGATCTGGCATCGCGCGTGATGCTGCCGGACCTGCAGGGCGAGATCAGCCTGAACGGCGTGTACTTCAAGTACAGCGAGTCGGATGCGGACTACGTGCTGGAGAACATCAGCTTCGACATCAAGCCCGGCGAACTCGTCGCTATCGTCGGGCGCAGCGGCTCGGGAAAGACGACACTCGCGAAACTGCTCGTCGGCTTCTATGCGCCGACCGAGGGCAAGATGGTGGTGGACGGCTACGACCTGAGCGTGATCGACAAGGGCTACTACCGCGCGCAGATCGGCTATGTGATGCAGAGCAACCTGCTGTTCTCGGGGACGATCGCCGAGAACATCGCGAGCGGCGACGAAGCGCCGGATCGCAGGCGGATCGAAGAAGTCGCGAAGATGGCCGACGCGCACCCGTTCATCGTGAAGTTGCCGCTCGGATACGAACAGATCGTCGGAGAGCGGGGCGTGGGGTTGTCGGGCGGACAGATACAGCGCCTGTGCATCGCGCGCGCGCTTTATCATGACCCGCGTCTGCTCGTGTTCGATGAAGCCACCTCCGCGCTCGATACGCAATCGGAGAGCAACATCCTCGGCAACATGCAGGAGATCCTCAAGGGCCGCACGGCGGTGATCATCGCGCACCGTCTCTCGACGATCATGCGCGCCGACAAGATCCTCGTGCTGTACGAAGGCGGCATCGTCGAGCAGGGCAAGCACGACGAACTCGTCGCGCGAAAGGGCATGTACTACCAACTGGTGCAGAAGCAACTGAGCGCAGCATGAAAATACTCGACCAACCCGAAGAAGCCGCACCCTCGCCAGGATCGGCCATTTCATACGCCGGCCTGATCGAGAGGATCGAGATTCTTCGTTCGACGCTGCGATGGTCGTCCAAGCTCGAACGCCCCGAGATCGAGAAGTTGCTCAAGCAGGCGAGTTCATTGCGCGACGAGGTCATGCAGTTGTCGCACAAGGAGCGCTTCGTGCAGGCAGCGGTGGCGGAGCCGAAGCGCGTCGACCAGACGCCTGGCGCGCGGCGGCAGGGCTTGCTCGAGCGCAGCTTCATCTTCGAGGGCACCTTCGGCGACAACCCGAAGCTGCTCGAAGCGCTGGAAATCGCGGAAAAGGCCGCGCCGACGGATTTGCCTGTGCTGATCGACGGCGAGAGCGGCACGGGCAAGGAACTGATGGCGAAGGTGATCCACGCGAACGGGTCGCGCGCGGACAAGCCGTATATCTCCGTCAACTGCGGCGCGATTCCCGACAATCTGCTCGAGTCGGAATTGTTCGGGCACAAGAAGGGCGCGTTCACGGGTGCATCGAACGATCGCAAGGGGAAGTTCGAGAGCGCGCACACGGGCACGATCTTTCTCGATGAAATCGGCGAGTTGCCGTTATCGGGGCAGGTCAAGTTGCTGCGCGTGCTCGAAGCGCACGAGATTCAGCGCGTCGGGTCGGATGAACCGATTGCGGTCGATACGCGCATCGTTGCCGCGACTAATCGGAACCTGCGGCAGTTCTGCGACGAGGGCAGGTTTCGCGAGGACTTGTTTTACCGGCTGAGCGTCATTCACCTGACCTTGCCGCCGCTGCGCGAGCGTCGCGACGAGATTCCGCTGCTGCTGGCTTATTTCGGCGACGAAGCGGCGGCTACGCTCAAGCGTCGCCCGGTCAAGATGTCGCCGCGGCTGCGCGACTTTCTCAGGAACTACGACTATCGCGGCAATATCCGCGAGTTGCGCAACATCATTTATCGCATTGCGTGTCTTGCGGCGGATACGGCTGACATCGAGCACTTGCCGATCGACATCCGGCCGAAGTCGGTGCTATCGGTGGCGATGAACGACGCGCAGGCGGGTGGAGGCGCGATTGCGGGAGCGACCTCGTTGAGTGAGGCGAAGCGTACCGCGAGTGATGAGGCCGAGCGCGCGTTTCTTGAGCGGGGGTTGCAGGAAGTGGGTGGGACGGTGGCGGAGCTGGCGCGGCGGTTTGAGATGAACCGTTCGCACTTACAGATGCTTTTGAAAAAGCATGGGCTTCATTCGAAGGACTTTCGGCAGAAGGCGGCGGAGAGGGAAAGGTGATCGCTGGCGCTGGGGGTGGGGTTGGGGTGGGGTTGGGGTGGGGTTGGTTGGGGTAACACCGTTTGATGCGCTTGTGCTTCTATGGAACTTGCTTTGTTTTTGGTTTATTTGCTCTGCCCCTGTCCGGGGCGGGACTCACTTTCTTTGCTGCTGCAAAGAAAGTAAGCAAAGAAA
>NZ_FCON02000095.1 GCF_001544535.1 Caballeronia choica
GGATGAATGACTGCTGGTCCACTTCGTATAGCGGTGCGACGTGCGCGCCTCTTCTACATGCCAACAACGATGAAACCCCGCTAACGACACTCCCCCGGTTGGACCACTCCGAGGGAACATTCTGGAGGCGCATGGCAAGGATTGGCGTTGTGAAGCTGCTTTCTTTGCTTACTTTCTTTGCAGCAGCAAAGAAAGTGAGTCCCGCCCCGGACAGGGGCAGAGCCAATAAACCACAAAGAAAACAAGTTCCATAGAAGCCCAAGCGCATCAAACGGTGTAAACAGCCCAACCTCAAGCGCCAGCGATCATCCATCCCGCCCCGGACAGGGGCAGAGCTAATAAACCAAAACCAAAACAAGTTCCATGGAGGCCCAAGCGCATCAAACGGTGTAAACAGCCCAACCTCAAGCGCCAGCGATCATCCATCCCGCCCCGGACAGGGGCAGAGCCAATAAACCAAAACCAATACAAGTTCCATGGAAGCCCAAGCGCATCAAACGGCGTAAACAGCCCAACCTCAAGCGCCAGCGATCATCCATCCCGCCCCGGACAGGGGCAGAGCCAATAAACCAAAACCAAAACAAGTTCCATAGAAGCCCAAGCGCATCAAACGGCGTAAACAGCCCAACAGCCCCAACCCCAAGCGCATCAACCAGAATTTCCCAATGTCAAACTGAAATGTTCAGCTTACCTTCTTGGTAAACAGCACCTCTCCAGTCTCGAGCAGCGACTTGAGGTTCGCCAGAATCCGCGGCCAGCCCCCCGACACGGCGCCGATCAGTTGCGAACCGTCGCGGTCGATCGAGTGGGTGATGGTCAGCTTCACCGCGCCGTCCTCCTGTTCTATCTCGATGACACAGCGCGAATAGCCTTCAGCCTTCAACTCCGGCCTGAACTCGTTGCGCCATTTGAGAACAAGCCGTCGCGGCGGATCGCTTTCGGCGATCTCGCCCGTATCCGCGATACGGCCGTCCGGAAAGACCATTTGCCACGAAGAGCCGACTTTCCAGTCGGTGTCGTGGTGCACGCCGAACCAGTATTGCTTCGTGAACTCGGGACTCGTCAACGCCAACCACAACCGCTCGGGCGTGGTGCGGATGAAGGTGACATAGACGAAAGTGCTGGATGCGTCAGTCATGCTCATCTCCTTCAAGGGCTTTCTTGAGATCGGACAACACGCTCAATCGCGGACGCTCGAACTTGCCGATCCAGCGCTCCGCGATCTCGTTGATCGGAACGGGATTGATGAAATGCAGCTTCTCCCGCCCCTGCCGTTTCCATGAGACGAGGTTCGCGTGCTCCAGGATCGCCAGATGCTTGGCGACCGCCTGGCGCGTCATGTCCAGCCCCTCGCACAGTTGGCCCAGCGTCTGGCCGTTCCTGGCGTACAGCCGGTCCAGCAAGATGCGTCGGCTCGCGTCCGCCAGAGCACGAAAAACCGCGTCGTCGTCCATGGCGTCATTATGCAACCATTTGGTTGCATGTCAAGCGAAAAACGCGATCGAGCCGGGTTTCGCTCGCGCTGCTAATCTGTTGTCTTTCGCCGGGCCGTGTTCGCGACAAACAGCCAAAAGGTGGGCTACGCCATGAGCAAGACGCCAGTTCCGTTCTCCCTGCACGTTGCCGATGAAGACATCGCCGATCTGCGCGCGCGCCTCGCGCGGACGCGTTTCCCCGACCAGGCGCCCGGCGACGCATGGCAGTTCGGCACCGACGTGGCGTATCTGCGCAATCTCGTCGAATACTGGCTCACGGGCTTCGACTGGCGCGCGCAGGAAGCGGCGCTCAATGCGTTTCCGCAATTCAAGGTCGGCTTGCATGGCATCGACCTGCATTTTCTCCACATACTCGGCAACGGGCCCGCGCCGATGCCGCTGCTGCTCCTGCACGGCTGGCCCGGCTCGGTGTTCGAGTTCCTCGAAATCATTCCGCGCCTGACCGACCCGGCCCGCTTCGGCGGCGACCCGCGCGACGCGTTCACCGTCGTGGTTCCGTCGCTGCCTGGCTACGGCCTGTCGTTCAGCCCGAACCAGCCGCGCTTCGACGTTCCCGCGATGGCCGATTGCCTGTTCGACCTGATGCACGAAGTCCTGGGCTACGAGCGCTTCGGCGCGCAGGGCGGCGACTGGGGCGCGGCCATTGCGAGCCGGCTCGCCTATGCACGCACGCACGCGCTGATCGGCATCCACGTCAACCTGCTGTCGGCGGTGAGCCGCGATCCCGCCGCCTATCCGAATCCGACCGACGACGAACGCCGCTACCTCGACGAACTCGCACACTGGACGCTGGAAGAGGCCGGTTACGCATCGATTCAGGGATCGCGCCCGCAATCGCTCGCTGTCGGCCTCACGGATTCGCCGGCGGGCCTCGCTGCGTGGATCGTCGAAAAATTCCGCGCGTGGTCGGACTGCGGGGGCGATATCGAGCGGGCCATCAGCCGGGATCGCATGCTTGCCGATATCGCGTTGTACTGGTTCACGGGGTCGATCAATGCGTCGTTCTGGCCGTACTACGGCCGCTTGCACGGCGCGGTCATCCTGCCGCCGGGCGACACGATCTCCGTGCCGGCCGCTCACGCGGCGTTCCCGCGCGAGATCATCCGGCCGCCGCGATCGGCCGCCGAGCGCGTGTTTACCGACCTTCGTCGATGGACCGTCATGCCAAGAGGCGGCCATTTCGCGGCGCTCGAACAGCCGGCGTTGCTTGCTGCGGACGTGCAGGCGTTTTTTGGATCGCTGCGTTAGGCGCATCGACGCTCAAGAAGGCGCATCTGAACCGCCGACTGTAATTTCTGTAAAAAACCGCTTGTAAATGCGAATGACTTTCATTTAAGATGGCGCTCGCCATTTAATTCTCCGCTTAAAACGCGCAACACAACACACGCTTCGAGCGATGACGCGCAGCTATTTGAAGGCTGCACGGCGTGCGCCTCTGCTCAACTCAAAACAATATGCAGACCTTTTTCGTCGCCGGAAGTCCGGCGCTTGTGCGCGCCGCGAGCCGCAACCCGTCGCTTCTCAACGCCGCGCTGATGGTGAGCGTGGGCATTTCGCTTTCCACGCTGTCATCGACGGGCTGGGCGCAGGCCGCCTCGGCCGATGCCGCGACCTTGCCGGCCGTTACCGTCACCGCATCGCGCGACGACGCCGCCACGCAAACCGACAAGATCGACGGCGGCGCGCTGGGGTCGCGCAAGCAGGTCGACACACCGTTCTCGACGCACGTCGTATCGACCGAGGAGGGCGAGGACCTGATGGCGCAGACCGCCAACGACCTCTTCAAGTACGACCCGGCGGTCGCGAACATCAGCAGCAATACGATCGGCGAGAACGCCATGTTCACCGTGCGCGGCCTGCCGATCGATACGCTGAACGGCATCAAGGTGGACGGCCAGAGCTTCCCGTCGTGGGACACGGACCTCTCGCTCGAACCGTTCGAGCAAGTGCAGTTGCTGAAGGGCCTGTCGGGGTTCATGTACGGCTTCGGCGCGCCGGGCGGCATCGTCAACTATGTGCTCAAGCGCCCGACCGACGATCCGTACCGCAGCATCTCGATCGGCTATCAGTCGGCGGGCGTGTTCAGCGAGAAGGTCGATGTCGGCGGGCGCTTCGGTAACGACAAGCGCTTCGGCTACCGCGTGAATCTCGTGAACGAGGAAGGCAACACCGCCGAGGACCACGGGCATCTGCGACGTCAGGTGGCGTCGGCCGCGTTCGACTTCCGCATCACGCCGGACCTGACCCTGAGCGCCGACGCGTTCTATCAGAAGCGCAAGACCAACGGCACGCTGTTCGGCATCATGTTTGGGCCGGGGGTCGGCATTCCCGACGCGAGCCAGGTTACGCACGCGCTCACGCAGCCGCAAAACTTCTACGAGACCGAGATGGCGTCGGTCGGCGCGGGCCTCGACTATCGTCTCTCGGAAAACTGGCATGCGAGCCTGAAGTATCGCTTCGCCAAGGAAAACCGCACCAACTCGGACAGCCTGCTGTTCGTGACCGACAACGCGGGCAACTACTCGAACACGCTGTACGCCGCATTGACGCGCTACTTCTATCAGAACGTCGATGCGATGGTGCAGGGCCAGTTCGCGACGGGCAGTGTGAAGCACGATGTCGTGATCGGCGCGGGTTATCAATCGCAGGTCAGCGAGTACGACAACAGCGAAGGCTGGAACGTCGGCTATCCGCTCGGCGAAGGAAACCTGTACCGCAGCACGCTGCTCACCAACGCCGACGTGCATATCGGCGAGAACCTCTACCGGCAGTCGCTCACGACGCAGACCGCGGTCTATGCGAGCGACACCGTGCAGTTCAACTCGCGTTTCTCGGCACTGCTCGGCGTGCGCTACACGCAGTTCCGCCAGCACACGTACGATCCGAGCGGCACGGTGGCGTCGCAATACGACGCGAGCCCGGTGACGCCGACCTTCGCGCTGATGTACAAGACCGATCCGTATTCGACGCTCTACGCGAGCTACGTCCAGTCGCTGGAGCAGGGCGGCTCCGCGTCGAACCTCAATGTCAATTTCCCGCAGACGTTCGGTCCGCTCAGGAGCAAGCAGTACGAAGTCGGCTTCAAGTCGGACCACCAGAAGTGGGGCGCCAATCTCGCGCTGTTCCGCATCGACCAGGGTTATAACTACACCAACACGTCGAACGTCTTCGTGCAGGACGGCACCAAGCGCTATACCGGCGTCGATGCAAGCGGCTGGGTCCAGCTCGCGAGCGACTGGCGCGTGCTGGGTGGCGTGATGTGGCTCGATACGAAGGCGGTCGACGTCGACGATCCGGCGATCGAAGGCAAGCGCGTGTATGGCGCGCCGCGCTTCACGGCGACCGGGCGCGTGGAATACAACCCGTCCTACCTGCGTCCGCTGACGCTTGCGTTCGGCGGCAAGTATGTCAGCAGCATGGCCGTCGATGCCGCGAACACGCAGTTCGTGCCGGCCTATGTCACGTACGACTTGAGCGGGCGCTACGACACGCGCATCGCCGGGAAGGACGTGACATTGCGCGCGGGCATCAACAACCTGTTCAACCGCCACTACTGGACGACGGCTTGGGGCTACTACGTCCAGCCGTCGGCGACGCGCACGGCTGTCGCGAGCGCTACGTTGCTGTTCTGATGTTCAGGCGTGGCGATTCGATGATGCGACGGACGCGTTCGGCGTTCTCCGCATGAGACCCGTGTTCGTCCGACTGCATCGATGGTTCGGCATCGGCATCGCGCTGTTCCTGTTCGTTTCCGGCGTAACCGGCGCGGTCATCGCGTGGAATCGCGAACTCGATGCCGCGCTGAACCCCGAGTTCTACTACGCGCGGACCGACGCGCCAGCGCTTCTGCCGCTCGACATCGCCAATCGCGTCGAAGCCGCCGATCCGCGCCTGCACATCACGTATCTGCCGCTTGGCGTGGAGCCGGGAAGCACGTTGCAAGTGCGCGTGGAAGGCCGGCTCGATCCGGCGACGCAAGCCCCTTACGAACTCGGCTTCAATCAACTGGCGATCGATCCCGCCACCGGCATCGTCCAGGCGCGCCGCGAATGGGGTGCGCTGTCCGTCGCGCGGCTCAATTTGATGCCGTTCCTCTACCAGCTCCACTACACGCTCTATCTGCCGACGACGACGAGCGGCATCGCCATCGGCGTGTGGCTGCTCGGCATTGTGGGCATCGTGTGGCTGTTCGATAGCGTGATCGCACTGGTGCTGGCGTTTCCGAGCCCGAAGACCTGGCGCAAGTCGCTGATGTTTCGCGTGCGGCGCGGCGGCTATGCGCTCGTGTTCGACCTGCACCGGTCGGGCGGCGTCTGGGTTTGGGCCATGCTGGGCGTGATCGCCCTGACATCGATCTCGATGAATCTCGAAAAGCCGGTGATGCGCCCGCTCGTCTCATTCTTCTCGACGCTCGCGCCGACGCCCGAAAACATGGCGCAGCCGGCGAGGCCCGGTGCGGCGCGTTTGAGCCGGGAGCGCATTGTCGAGCTGGCAGCCATCGCGGGGCGGAAGATGAAACTCGAGTCGGCCCCCGGCGCGACGTTCGAAGTGGCCGCACTCAATCTCTATGGCGTGGGCTATTTCACGCCCGGCGGTGACTACGACCTTCGCGGCCTCGGCAATGCGTGGACCTACTGGAACGCCACGACCGGGCAACAGGTCGGCGGCAGCGTTCCCGGCCGCGGCTCGGCGGGCGATATCTTCATGCAATCCCAGTTTCCGTTGCACTCGGGACGGATCGTCGGTTTGCCGGGGCGAATTGCGATCAGCTTCATGGGGTTGACGGTTGCGCTCCTGAGCGCGACCGGACTCGTCATCTGGATGAAGAAGCTGAAGGCGCGACGCAACGCGTCGAGGCGGGTCAGGGCTGACGCGCCCACGCGACGGGTGTTGAAACCGTAGGTTGTGCTTACGCCGATGGATGGGCGTGTGCTTCTGGGGCACCGCTCTGCCTAAACACCCCGATCCCAAGCGCCAGCGAACGAATTCAGCTTTGGAAAACGGGTCTGCGCCATCTAAGATCATAGGCGGTGGCTTTGTCAACGAACGATCCGGTCGACGCGACGCGGCTTCGCTTTCTTGCAATTGCTGCTACCCAGGCGACACGGCGCGCCGAGGTTCACGGGAGAGTGCGACGATGAAACTAATGCTAAAAAGATGGCAGCACCTGCTCCGTATCGCGCTCGTGTGCATCGTCGCGGTCCATGCCGCGTCGGCACGTTGCGCGGATATTTCAGGCGCCGGCTCGACATTCGTTTATCCGCTGCTCCTGAAATGGGCCGCGACGTATTACATGAAAACCGGGCAGCAGGTGAGCTACGTGCCCACCGGCTCGGGCAACGGCGTCAGGCAGATCAAGGCGGCGCGGGTTACGTTCGGCGCGTCGGACATGCCGCTCATGCCGGATGAACTCCGCACCGCCGGGCTCGCGCAGTTTCCGCTGGTGATCGGCGGTGTCGTGCCGGTGGTGAATCTCGGCGGCGTCGGCCCCGGGCAGCTTCGTCTCACCGGTCCGCTGCTGGCGGACATTTACCTTGGCAAGATCGTCAACTGGGACGACCCGGCCATTGCCGCGATCAATCCGGGCATTCACCTGCCTGACATGAAAATCCTCGTGGTCCATCGCGGCGACAGTTCCGGCACGACCTTCAACTGGGCCAGCTTTTTGTCGAAGACGAGCAGCGCATGGAAGGCGAGCGTCGGCGCCGGAACCTCGGTCAAATGGCCGACCGGCGTCAGCGCGACCGGCAACGACGGCATCGCGATCTATATCAAGAACGTTGAAGGGACCATCGGCTATGTCGAGCTGACCTACGCGCTGCAACGCAACCTTTCCTATGCAGCGGTGCAAAACCGTAGCGGCGCGTATGTCCAGCCGTCACGCGCAAGTTTCAGTGCGGCCGCGACCGCCGCCGACTGGACCCAGCAGCCGGACTTCTATCAGATCGTCACCGACGCGCCCGGCGCCGATGCATGGCCGATCACCGGCGTCGTCTTCGTGATTCTGCCCAAGGCGGCGAAGGATGCGGGCAGTTCCAGGGCGGCGCTCGCATTCTTCAAGTGGGCGCTCACCGAAGGGCAGGCCGACGCCGCGACCGAGCACTATGTTTCGTTGCCACCGGCGCTCGTCAAGCAAATCGAGACTTACTGGAACGAGAACATCAAGTGAACGGCCATGCGCGACGCGACTGATCGTTCTCGCGAAGGGCCGCTATTCGAACGGTTCGGTGAGGCGCATGTTGCGCCGTCGACCTCCGTGAACGCTGCATTTTGCCGCGCCGCCAGGCTCGCTTGAGACACTCTCCTCCGTCGCACAGCATTACCCTTTGCGGCGGCGCGCTTTCCGCGGCCTTGGCAAGTCATCAGCTTGAGGCGCGGAAAACATCGGCATGCGCTCCTGAATCCACTTTAGCAATTCAAGCGGGCCAGGCGCGAGCGGTCGATCGGTCTTGACCAGCACTCTCGCCTGCGCACCCTCAAACAGTTGATGCGCGATCGGGACGGTGGTCAGTTCGCCGGACGCAAGCTCGCGGTACGCGGCAAATTCTCCGATCAGCGTCATGCAGTTATTCGCCGTCACGAATCGCTTCAACGCGCTTAGCGAATTGGTGGTTATCGTCGGACGGATCGTGATGTTCTCGGCCAGCTCCAGCATCTTCACGACATGGCCAATGCCGAACGTCGGCGGCATGAGTGCAAGCGGGTACGCGCGGAGGTCGTCGATGCTTGCCGGTCCCTTTCTTTTCACCAAAGGATGGTCGCTTCTCAGCAGCAGCACAACGGGCTGATGCGAACTTGCACGGTACTCGATGCGAGGATGCGGCGGCGGGTTATAGGCAAGCCCTATATGCGCCCGGCTCTCGGCAACGTCCTCCAGTATCGCGTCGACGGCCATCATCTCGATGCCGATGTCGAGCGCCGGATATTGGGCGCAGAACGGCGCGAGCACGTCGTCGACGAGCGTGTCCACGTAACCCTCGCTGACGGCCAGTTGGATATGGCCTTGCCGCAGCCCTCGCAGCGCATGAAGCTGGTCCTCGAGCTTTTCCTGTTGCGAGCGGTAGCCCTGCCAGAACTCGAGCAGGTGAGCGGCCGCTTCCGTCGGCCTGACGCCTCGCGCCTGGCGTTCGAACAGCGTGGTGCCCAGTTCGTCTTCGAGCAGCTTGATCTGTCGCGTGATGACGGACGGCGAAGTATTGATGTTGTCAGCGGCACCGCGGATCGTGCCGTGCGTGAGCACCTCGTGAAAATACCGAAGGCGCTGCTGGTTGATCTCGCGCATCCCTTTCTCCCCTGACTTCGTAGCGTTGCTCGCAAGGCAACGATATGTGAACTTAGTTGCTCTTGCTACTAGGGTTTCGCCCTGCCACCATGAATCAACCCCTCGCAAAGGGATTCGTAATGGAACCGGGAGACACCCATGTCAGCAATCCTTCCAACGACAGCCGGCGATACAACCTCGGCGCTTTATAACAAGCTCAACTGGCGGCTCTTGCCGTTTCTTGTCACCTGCTACATGTTCGCGTATCTGGACCGCGTCAATGTCGGCTTCGCAAAACTCCAGATGCAGCACGACCTGGGTTTTTCGGACGCGGCATACGGCGTCGGTGCCGGCATCTTCTTTCTCGGGTATGTGCTGTTCGAGGTGCCGAGCAATCTCCTGTTGCCGAAGGTCGGTGCCCGCCGGACGTTCAGCCGAATCCTGGTGCTCTGGGGCATCACGTCGGCGTGCATGCTCTTCGTGCGGAACGTGCCCGCCTTCTACGCGATGCGATTTCTGCTCGGCGTCTTCGAAGCGGGCTTTGCGCCGGGCATGATCTATTACCTGTCGTGCTGGTATGGACCGTCCCGGATGGCGCGTGCCATCGCCCTCGTGTTCGTGGCCGGCCCACTTGGCGGGATTGTCGGCGGTCCCGTTTCGGCCTGGCTCATCACGACACTGTCCGGCGTCGGCGGCCTTGCCGGCTGGCAGTGGATGTTCCTCGTGGAAGGACTGCCGTGCATTGCGCTCGGTCTTCTCACGCTGCGCGTCCTGTCCGATCGGCCCGCGGACGCACGCTGGCTGACCGAGGACGAAAAGCTCCTGCTGAATCGCGACACGACGCCGAGCCAGCACCGCGCGGATTCATTCAAGGCTGTGTTGAGAAACCCGCGCGTCTATGTGCTCGCGATCGCTTACTTCTGCATCATCTTTCCGATCTACACGATCAGCTTCTGGTTGCCCACGCTGCTGAAAGAGCAGGGCGTCAACGACACGATCCGGCTGGGCTGGTACACCGCGATCCCCTATGTGGCGGCCGCGGTCGGCATGAACCTCGCCGGTCGCAGTTCCGACCGCGTCGGCGAACGGCGTTATCACTGTGCGATTCCGGCACTCGCCGGCGCGGCTTGCCTGATCGCGGCCATATTCTCCGATGGCAACCTGACGCTGACGCTCGTGGCGCTGACCTTTGCAACCGCCTGCTTGTGGATGGCTTACACGGTGTTCTGGGCCATTCCTTCGCAATTGGTCGAAGGAACCGCGGCGGCAGGCGGCATCGCGCTGATCAATACAGTTGGCCTGCTGGGTGGATTCTGGGGGCCCGCTGTGTTCGGCTGGACCAAGACGTGGACGGGGAACATGCACACGGGTCTCCTCGTCATGGCCGGTGTATCGACGGCGGCGGCCATTCTGATCCTGTCGGGCAAGCTGGCGCTCAAGAAAGCCTAGGCCCGCATTTCCTTGACTTGAAGTATTTCGGTCGTCATATGAAAACCCCGCACGCCGACTGTTGCAGCGACGAGTCGCGCGTGCCGTTCGATAGCGAGTGAAAAATCATGAAGATCCTGATCGCCGGTTTCCAGCACGAAACCAATACCTTCGCGCCGACCAAGGCGTCTTATAAGAGCTTCATCCAGGGAGAAGGCTTTCCGCCGCTGGCTCGCGGCCTCGATGTGATGGCGCTTCGTGACGTCAACGTCCCGATTGGCGGCTTCATCAAGGCCGCCGAGGCGAACGGGCACGAACTGACGCCCGTGATCTGGGCGGGCGCGAGCGCATCGGCCCACGTCACGACCGATGCGTTCGAACGCATCGGCGGCGAGATCATCGACGCCGTCAGGCAAGGCGGATTCGATGCGATCTATCTCGACCTGCACGGCGCGATGGTGACCGAGCATCTCGACGACGGCGAGGGCGAGATTCTCGAACGGGTGCGTCAGATCGTCGGCGATCGCATGCCGGTGGTCGTCTCGCTGGATCTTCACGCGAACGTCACCGCGCGAATGTTCAGGCATGCCAGCGCGCTGGTGGCGTACCGGACCTATCCGCACGTCGACATGGCGGAGACCGGCGAGCGCGCCGCCCGCATTCTCGAGCGCCTCGTGTCCGAAGGTCGCCCGTTGCAACGCGCGGCTCGGCGGGTCCCGTTCCTGATCCCCGTGAACGGCATGTGCACCCTCGTCGCGCCGGCCAGCGATGTGTACGGGTTGCTGGAAGGTCTCGAGGAAGAACCTGTCGTGTCTGTCTCGTTCGCGCCCGGCTTTCCGGCGGCCGATTTTCCCGAGTGCGGGCCGACGATCTGGGCGTATTCGTTCAGCCAGGAGGCCGCCGAGCGCGCGGCTGACGCACTGTTCGAGAAGCTGGTCGCGGAAGAAGCGCGCTGGGATGTCCCCTTCCTGAGCCCGGATGAAGCGGCGCTCGAGGCGATCCGGTTAAGCCGGACTGCGCACAA
Organism: Caballeronia choica; assembly: GCF_001544535.1. GTDB lineage: Bacteria > Pseudomonadota > Gammaproteobacteria > Burkholderiales > Burkholderiaceae > Caballeronia > Caballeronia choica. The sequence goes on from NZ_FCON02000095.1 coordinate 11,210, forward strand.
GCCGGTCATCATCGCCGACACGCAGGACAACCCCGGAGTGGGCGGCGATTCGAACACCATGGGCATGGTGCGGGCTTTGCTGAAGAACGGCGCGACCGATGCGGCGGTGGGCCTGATCTGGGATGCCGATGCCGCGGCTGCCGCGCATCGTGCGGGTGTCGGAGCGCGAATTTCAGTGGCCTTGGGCGGCCGATCCGCGGTTCGGGGCGACGCGCCGCTGGAAGCCGTCTTCGAGGTCGAGCATCTGTCGGATGGACGCTTCCGTTTCGATGGTCCGATGCTCAATGGCATGCAGGGCGAGCTGGGTCCGGTCGCATGCTTGCGAATCGAAGGCGTCAGGATTGCCGTGAGTTCGGTCAAGATGCAGGTCTTCGATCGCAACCTGTTCCGGGTAGCGGGTATCGAGCCCGAGCGGATGAAGATCCTCGTGAACAAGAGTTCGGTTCACTTCCGGGCGGATTTCGAGGCGATTGCCGAGACGATACTCGTGGCAAAAGCGCCGGGACCGATGGCTGCCGATCCGGCTGATCTTCCTTGGGAACGTCTTGATCCGGACATGCGGGTGCGGCCTTTGGGTGCTGCGTTTCATTCTCTTCAGCCGGTCGAGGGGTGACTGGGGGCGCCTGGGGCTTCGTTGTAACCGCGAACTTTCCCCAGGCGCCAACGACTTAGCCAGGGGCAGAGCCAAAACCAGCACTAATACAAGTACCATCGAAGCCTGAGCGCATCGGACGGTGTAAACAGCACAGCACCCGAGCCCAAGCGGCAGCGGTCGCCCGCGAGTGGCTGGTTTAATATATGCCTCTCGCCCAATAACTTGAACCGTGGAAACTGTTGCTGCGCTCGATGCCCTAGTATCGCCGGATTGGAAGCGCGTCATCTGCGCGACCGCCACGTCGGCTGCATTCGCGACGCGATGACTCTCGACACGCGCCGTATCGCCCACCTGGATATGGACGCGTTCTACGCGTCGGTGGAACTCCTGCGCTATCCCGAACTGCGCGGCCAGCCGGTCGTGATCGGCGGCGGCCGCGACGCAATACCCGAAACGCTTGCCGATGGCAGTCGGCGTTTCCGGCGGTTGCGCGACTATGCGGGCCGCGGGGTGGTCACCACCTCGACCTACGAAGCCCGCGCCCTCGGCGTGTTCTCGGCGATGGGCATGATGAAGGCGGCGCAACTCGCGCCCGACGCGATCCTCTTGCCGACCGACTTCGACTCGTACCGCCACTATTCGCGTCTCTTCAAAGCGGCGATCGCTACTTTCACGCTGCAGATTGAGAACCGCGGCATCGACGAAATCTACATCGACGTTACCGACCTCCCGGGCGACGCGCGGGATATCGGCGCGCGCATGAAGCAGGCCGTGCGTGAAGCGACAGGCCTGACGTGTTCAATCTGCATTGCACCGAACAAGCTGCTCGCGAAAATCGGTTCTGAACTCGACAAGCCCGATGGCCTTACGCTCCTGACGATGGACGATCTGGAGCGCCGGATCTGGCCGCTGCCCGCGCGCAAGGTGAACGGCATCGGGCCAAAGGCGAGCGAGAAGCTGGCGGCGCTCGGCTTTCACACCGTGGGCGATCTGGCAGCCGCCGACCTTGGCGTGTTGCAGACGCATTTCGGGCGCAGTTATGCGGCGTGGCTTGCACAGATCGCGCAGGGCCATGACGACCGGCCGGTGGTCGTGAGTTCGGAGCCGAAGTCGATGAGCCGTGAAACGACCTTCGAGCGCGACCTGCATCCGCGGCATGACCGCGCGGTCCTGTCGGCGGCGTTCACGGGCCTGTGCGTGCGCGTGGCTGAAGACCTGGCGCGCAAGGGTTATCTTGGGCGCACCGTCGGAATCAAGTTGCGGTTCGACGACTTTCGCACCGTCACGCGCGACCTGACAATTCCTGCGCCCACGGCCGATGCGACCGCCATTCGCCGGGCCGCCACCGAGTGCCTCAAACGGATCACGCTGGATCGCAAGCTGCGTCTGCTTGGCGTGCGCGTCAGCGCGCTCACGGATGAAAAGCACGTCGACGTGCCGGAGCCGGTTCAGGCGGAATTGCCGTTCGACCATGACGCGTGAGTGCTTTGGCTTTGTCTTCCGACATGGGCGCCTTAAGCAAACTCCCGTTTCTAAACGTCACGGCTGAACTATCGCCAGATCGGTCAAAGTGTCGGTCGAATCCGGATCAAGCAGCCTCTCGTCCGAGAAATAAGCGCCGCCATGCGGGAACATGATGACCGGCGTCGGGCGTGGTCGTCCATTCGGCGCGAATGCCATCGGCCTGGACAGGCTCGATCTTTACGTCAGGCGCAATGAAGTATCGGCTGCCTAAAGCATTCAGACGTTCACGCCGCTCGGAAAGTCTGGCCGGGAGAGATTGCGTCTCCTGAGCCGAAATAACATGTCGTCCTGCACTATCCAGCCAAGCCTTCGCAGGCGCTAGCTCGGTCTCAAAGCCCTGGATGCGGACCCATGCGATTTGCCTGCAAGGCGCGCTCCATTCCTTCGTCAAGCAGCGCGGAACGGAAACTGCGCCTCGTCAGACTGTTACGTTCAGGAGGTCGAACCCGGCTGAGGCCAGGGCCAGCCGCGCTTTTCGTCGGACGCGCCCCATTCCGACGTCGCCGCCGCATCGGTGGATTTCTCGGCGGAATCCACTGATTCGGGCGTGTCGTGAAGGGTCTTCTGCGTAACCTCTTGGGATTGCATCTCGGGAAGTCCGCTTGCGAACCACTTCACGTTTTGCCGGATGTGCGCTACGTAGACCTTCCAGCCTTCCGGATTTCCTCCGAACAAGTCGTGCTGCACGGAAGAGGCCAAAGCATCGCGATTCAATTCTTCTTCGAGCAGTTCCTTGGGCCACCGGGAATACGCGCTTGCTGCTCGTTTGCCGAATTCGGCTGCGTTAATCGTGGGCGCAAGTCCACGCAAGAAAGCGAACCCATGCAAAGACTTTTCGTCCTTGAACAGTTGCGCCACGGATGCGTCGGGGCGGCCAGTGCCGGCCACACGACTTAGGGCTTCCAGCACGTCGCCAACATGCAGCAGCAGTTCTCGTCTGTCAAAACGGTCGTCCACGGCTTTCTCCAATTTGCGGTCGACCCCTATTCTAGCCCCCGTTGCGCTCCGATTTGACGATGACGTGCGGTGCGCTCGTGCCTGCGAATATCGTTCAACTGATCGACGCCACGATGCGTCCGGATGGATGGAGCACGTGCCGTCTACCTTCTGCCGACCTTCGTTCATTTGCCGGCGGCCATCAGGAAGCAAGCCTAAAGCGCAGTCGGGAATGCGCCAGGCGCTAGCGATGCCGTGTGTGCCTGCAACGCACGGTAACAACTAATCGCCTCTCTAGAGCGGCTCGCTCTTCGCTAAAGGCCTGAACAGTGGCATAGTGCGGGCATGACACTGTTAAGGAGACCATGATGGCAACCCTCGAACAAATCCAAGGAAAAGTGAAAAAACTTCAAGCACAGGCCGAGGCCTTGATTGCAAAGCAGGCAGAAGCCGCCCTCGCCGCCATCCGAAAGCTCATGGACGAGCACGGACTGACGAGCGCCGATATCGACGCACACTCTGCTCCTAAAAAGCGTGCTGGCCGTCCGGCAGGCGAAGGGGCGGCGCGTCCGGCTACGCGCAAGACAGCGACCAAGGCAACCAAGGCAACCAAGGCAACCAAGGCAACTAAAGTAACCAAGGCAACCAAATCGACTGCATCGGGACCGGCAAAGGGCAAGCTGCCGCCGAAGTACCGCGATCCGAAAACGGGTGCGACGTGGAGCGGTCATGCGCGCCCGCCGGCCTGGATTGCAAACGCCCGGGACCGCACGAAGTTCTTGATTGACGCTGGCGCGGCTGTCGGCGCGAATGTCGTGAGCAAGGCGAAGGCCGCGCTCAAGAAGACGTCGGCCACGGCGGGAGCGGTCGCGCACGCGGGAAAAAGCAAAGGTCCGTTGCCGGCGAAATATCGCGATCCGCAAAGCGGCGCGACATGGAGTGGACGCGGCCCCACGCCGGCGTGGCTGGCGGCGGCTAAAGACCGCACGAAGTTCCTCATCGACGGCGCCGCAACAGCAGCGTCGAACGGCGCGGCGACGACGAAGGCCGCAGCCAAAAAGACTGGCGCGGCAAAGAAAGCAGTGAGCGCGAAGAAGTCGCCCGCAAAGAAAGCAGCCAGGAAAGCGACTGCGACTTCGGCTAAAAGCGCAGCGGCCACTAAGACTTCGAAGCCGGCAGTGAAGAAGGTTGCGAAAAGTAGCGTGGCAAGCGGCAAGAACGTTGCCGCGAAAAAAGCGCCCACCAAGTCTGACGCCACCGATGCAGCGGCCGCATCCGCCCCCGCATCCGAAGCGGTGTCGACGCAGGCATCGATGTAAGAGAGAGGGCGCCAGGGCGCCCGCCGCTTTCGCAACGCCAGCAAAAACGCCCCTCGGACTTGCGTCGAGGGGCGTTTCTTTTTGCCAGGGCTTGCCTTAAAGCGCAGCGTCTTTCAGCTTTTTCAGCGGACGCACCTTCAGGCGCACGGAAGCGGGCTTAGCCGCAAACCACTTGTCCTGGCCCGTAAACGGGTCCTTGCCGAAGCGCTTTTTCTTGGCGGGCACGTCCTGAGCCACCACCTTCAACAGGCCCGGCAGCGTGAACTCCTTGGCGCCTTTCTTGTGAACCGAGGCCAGTACCGTTTCTTCCAGTGCCGCCATCAACGCCTTCGCGGCCTTCGGCTCAACGCCCGCACGCTCGGCCAGGTGAACGGTGAGCGACGCCTTCGTGAAAGAGTCCTTGATGGGTTTCAGGGGCGCGGCAGCGACTGCCTTCTTCGCGGCAGGCGCCGCTGCCTTCTTCACCGCCGGTGCCTTGGCCGTCTTCGCGACAGGCGCAGCAGTCTTCTTCGTGGCCTTGGCTGCGGAGTTTGTTGCGCTTGCTTTTGCCATGTATTCCTCGTCTTTGGTCAAAGGGTTGGCCTGAGACCCTTGCCTTTGAGTAGTCATCGACGCACGCAAAGGTCTAATTCCTCAGGCTGGCGATAGCGTATCAACGCAAGCCGCGATGCGCAATGGGCTGAGGCCCGAGAATAAAGGGTTTCCGGGTGTCGCGTTGCGAAAACAGCGACCTGTACCCGACATTGGAGGACTTCGCGTGCCTCGGACCCCTCCAGGGCGGGTCGAAAACGTTCTCCGATGGGTACGCATGCTGGCCTCGACTGTTCAGTCGTTATTCGGTCCGGTCAGGTTCAATGCGACGTGTCGGCGATCATCCGCACACCGTGTTTCAATGTGGCATGCAAGACTGGATGCGCGTCATATCGATAGTTCGGACAGGAGGAAGCCCGGTCATGTGGAAACTTCCAAGCGCGGCGGGCGCATTGCTCTTGGTCCTCGCTGCCACCCTCGCGCACGGCGCAACCGTCGGCGAAACCCATCGCGTGACGTCCGATGCAACCGCAAGCCTGCGCGACGCGGAGCAGCGCCCGGCACTTCGGATCACGGTCTGGTATCCGGCTGCCCCGGATGCCGTCGAACATGACATTGCGATCGGCCCGCCGTCCAGGCCGCTGTTCGAGGTCGGGTCCGTCGCGCCGGATGCGGCGTTCGCACCCGGCGACGATAGACGGCCCGTGATCCTCCTGTCCCACGGCTTTGGCGGGACAGCCAGGATCATGGGCTGGTTCGGGATAGCCCTCGCGCGGAAGGGTTACATCGTGGTGGCCGTGGATCATCCCGGCAACAATGGAGTCGACAAGATGACCGTCGCGGGCGCGTCGTTGTGGTGGGACCGCGCGGAGGATTTGCGTGCCGCCCTGACGGCGACGACGCAGGACCCGTCCATTGGACCGCACATGGATCTATCCCGGGTCGGTGTCGCGGGCTTCTCCGCCGGAGGTTTCACCGCGCTTGTCGCGGCGGGCGCCCGGGTCCAGCCGTTGCGCTTGAGACAGTTTTGTCTCGCTCATCCCGACGACGGCATCTGTCGGCCGCAACTCGAATTCAACGTCACGCCGCAAGACTACGAGGCAATGCTCGAGCATCCCGAGATCAAGGCCGAAGTGGCTCGCGCCAGCGCCGACCACACGATTCCTCAGGTGCGCGCTGCTTTCGTGATGGCGCCGGCCATCGTGCAGTCTTTGGAATCCGCGAGCCTCGCGCGCTTGCGCGTACCCGTTGAAATCATCCTGGGCGACGCCGACACGACGGCGCCGCCTTCGACAAATGGCCTCGTCGTGGCGCGGCTGGTCCCGCGCGCTTCGCTGATCCGGCTTGCCGGTGTCGGTCACTACGATTTCCTTTCGTCCTGCACCGCGGCAGGCACCGCGACCGCTCCCGCGTGCAAGCTGGCGGTTCGGCAATCCGAGACGCACCGCATCGCGATCGAGGCGGCCGAGGCATTCTTTGGCCGGCATCTCGGCGCGACGCATTGATTCACTTTGGATGGCGCGGCTTGCGACGAGCAGTGGGTATGCGTGGAAACCTGCCGCATGCCCCATCCATCATTCGACATTCATCGGCAAGAGCACCATCTGCTTGCCTTGCAAATGCAGGCGCGTCTGGATTTCGAGCGGCGTTTGATTGTGCAGCCGGGCGGTCAGGAAGTTGACGCGTCTGAAAAGCAGTTTGCTGGCAAAGCAGACGCTGTTCGGAAACTCCTCCATCGCGGTCTCGGCGAGCTTCATGAATTCCGCGACCGGATCGGTGCCGAACCCGATCCGATAGTCGGCTGCGAGCCCGTGCCGCCGACAATGCGCCACATAGTAATCGAGCGACGCCGCAATCGTTTGCCGCAAACGTTCGAGGTGCTCGGCGCCTTCATAGCTCTGGGCATCGACTTCGCCGACCGCGAGAAAGATCACGTTCCTGAAGTGTCCCGGGAAGAGCCGGTTCACCCAGAGCAGCGCGTGCATGCTCGCCCCCCGATGCTTGCCGACGAGCACGATCGCGGTGGGTTGCGCCGGATCGGGCTTCGTCGGCGCGTCGTCGCCGACCTCGGGCGGGGCGCCCGCAAACAGCGCATCGGATTTGGCGATCTGCGCCCGCGTATCGGTGTAGTGACGCCTGATGAGAAAGCAGAGCGCAACCACCGCGCTCGTCACCAGCACCGTCAGCCAGCCGCCAGCCGTGAATTTTTCGATCAGCGTAATGACGAGCACCGAGGACGTCACCGCGAGACCGAGCGCCGACAGCGCAAAGTGTCTCAGCCACCGGTCGCCTTCGCGGCGATGACGCCACCAGTAGATGCACAAGCCGAGCAGGGAAAGACTAAAAGTCAGGAACACGTTGATGCTGTAGAGCACGACGAGGATCGTCACGTCGCCATGCGTCCAGAGCAGGATTCCGAGACTCGCGACGCCCATCACCACAATGCCGTTCTGCCGCACGAGCCGGGTGGACAGGTCGCGAAAATGGCGCGGCACCCACGAATCGGACGCCATGTTCGACAGCACCGCCGGCCCATCGAGGAAGCCGGTTTGCGCGCCGACCAGCAAGAGCCCGGCCTCGGACGCGAGCACCGCGGCGAGTAACGCATGCCGCGCGAACGACGAGTCGAATCCGAGACGGTCGATCACGCTACCGAAAACCACGGCATTGAGCGTCTGGCCTTCGACATGCTGCGCGTTCCAGAGCATGTACAGCAGGATGATCCCGCCCGCCGTGAAGGCGAGCGACGTCGACATGTAGAGCATGGTCCGCTTGCCGTTCGGCACGCGCGGCGCGGCGAGCATGTTAACGTTGTTCGAGACTGCCTCGAGGCCGGTATAGGTCCCGCCGCCCAGCGAAAAAGCCCGCATCAGCAGGGCCGCGACCACCAGCGGGCCGACCGCCTGCGACATGTGGCGGGCCTCGCCGACCGCGCCCGGCACGACCGTCGCCAGATGATCGCCGTGCACGGCAACGCCATAGACGATCAGCCCGAGATGCAGCACGACAAACGCGAGAAAGATCGGCAGCAGCACGAGGATCGATTCCTTCATGCCGCGGAAATTGAGTCCGGTCATCAGCACGATCAGCGTCAGTTCGGTGGCGAGCTTGAACGCCTGCGCACTGACGGGCAGCAAGCTGAAGAACGCGTCGACGCCGCTGGCGAGCGAGGTCGCGACTGTCAGAACGTAATCGACCAGCAACGCAGCGCCGGAAACGAGCCCCGGCCGTGGGCCGAGGAGCGCCGTGGCGACGCGATAACCGCCGCCACCGGTCGGAAACAGTTCGATGACCTGGTTGTAGCCCAGCGCGATGATGAAGACCGTGGCCGCCGTCGCGAGTGCGAGGAAGAGGGCGAGCGACGTGTGCTGGCCGAGCGCGAGAAAGGCTTCCTCGGGACCGTAGCACGAGGAAGACAGGCCATCGGCGCCGAGCCCGACCCACGCGAGAATCGGCGTGACGGCGATCGCATGGCGCGTGCGCGGATCGAGGGGATCGAGCGGCTTGCCGACGAGCAGGTTTCGTATCTTGTCGACGGCAAGCATGGCGCCTCCTGACGTCTCACGACTCGACGGTTCTTTTCACGATCGCGAACTGGGATTCGTCCCCCGTTCAAGCCTAGCCGAGCGCGCGTAAACAAAAGATCAAAACCATCGGCCGCGGCATAAAGAAAACGTAAACGCGTTCCATGCAGCGGGGCCGCACGCGCAGTCTCCGCGCCACGACCGAGCGTCCACAACTGGCCCGTGTTTACACCTTTTTTACACGCGCGAGCCGACTCTTATCCGGGCGTTTATATGGATTTGATTACGCTTCAGTTCGTCCGAATTCGCTACAGGAGCTCATAAGAATGGACTTACTTTACATCGCTGGCATCGCCGTTTTCCTCGGCTTGTGCGTGGCGCTGACGGCTGGCTGCGACAAGCTCCGCCGTGCTCCGGGAGGCCGCCCATGACTGTCTGGATGCTTTGGCTCGCAAGCGCCTCGACGCTGCTTTTATTCGTCTACCTCGTGTACGCATTGCTGCGCGCGGAGGACCTGGAATGAACGCCAATAACCTGTTTCAGACCGGACTCTACATCGTCGTCCTGATCGCGCTGGCGATTCCGCTCGGCCGTTACATCACCGGTGTGATGGACGGGTCGTCGGTCATCGTGCGCCGCGTCGGCCGTCCGATCGAGACGGTGCTTTACAAGCTCGCGGGCGTCGATCCGCAAGCCGAGATGTCGTGGAAGCGCTATGCGCTTGCCGTGCTCGCGTTCAATGCGCTTGGCGCACTGGCCGTGTACGGATTCCTGCGCCTGCAGCAGTGGCTGCCGGTCAATCCGCAAGGCTTCGGCCCGATGAGCGCCGACGGCGCGTTCAATACGGCGGTCAGCTTCGTGACCAACACGAACTGGCAGGACTACTCGCCTGAAGCGACCGCCAGCTATCTGTCGCAGATGGCCGGGCTCACCGTGCAGAATTTCCTGTCGGCCGCGACCGGGATCGCTGTTGTCATCGCGCTGATTCGCGGCTTTGCGCGCCACACGGCGGCGACCATCGGCAACTTCTGGGTGGACCTGACGCGCATCACACTATATGTGCTTGCGCCGCTCGCCGTCGTGGTGTCGCTCATCTTCGTCAGCCAGGGTGCGATCCAGAACTTCGAGTCGTATAAGGATGTCGCGACGCTGCAAGTGACGACCTACCAGACGCCGAAGACCGATGCCCAGGGCAACGCCGTCAAGGACGCGAAAGGCAACCCGGTGATGCAGGACAACAAGGCCGACAAGCAGACGATCGCGATGGGCCCGGTTGCCTCGCAGGAAGCGATCAAAATGCTTGGCACCAACGGCGGCGGCTTCTTCAACGCCAATTCCGCGCATCCGTTCGAGAACCCCACGCCGTTCTCCAACTTCGTGCAGATGATCGCGATGCTGGTGATTCCGGCGTCGCTGTGCGTGGTGTTCGGCCGCATGGTCGGAGACCGGCGGCAGGGCTACGCCGTGCTCGCCGCGATGACGATTGCGTTTGCCGTCGCGTGCTGGGGTGAAATCTCGGCGGAGCAGGCCGGCAATCCGCTGTTCGCGTCGCTGCATGTCGACCAGACGGCCTCCGCGCTGCAGGCGGGCGGCAATGCGGAAGGCAAGGAAACGCGCTTCGGCATTGCGCAGTCGGGCATCTTCACGGTCGCGACGACCGCGGCATCCTGCGGCGCCGTGAACAACATGCACGACTCGCTCACGCCGCTGGGCGGCCTGGTTCCGCTGCTGTTGATCCAGCTGGGCGAAGTGATCTTCGGCGGGGTCGGTTCGGGCCTCTACGGGATGCTCGTATTCGCGTTGCTCGCGGTCTTCGTCGCCGGGCTGATGATCGGCAGAACGCCGGAATACGTCGGCAAGAAGATCGAATCGTACGAGATGAAGATGGTCGCGATCGTCGTGCTGCTGACGCCGTTCCTGGTGCTGCTCGGCGCGTCGATCGGCGTGCTGACCACAGCGGGTACCGCCGGCATCGCGAACCCCGGGCCGCATGGCTTCTCGGAGATTCTCTACGCCTATAGCTCGGCCGCGAACAATAACGGCAGCGCGTTCGCCGGCCTCACCGTGAGCACGCCGTTCTACAACGTGACGACCGGCATCGCGATGTGGTTCGGCCGCTTCGGTTCGATCATCCCGGTGCTGGCGATTGCCGGCGCGCTCGCCGCCAAGAAGCGCATCGCCGCCACGGCCGGCACGCTGCCGACCCACGGCCCGCTCTTCGTCGTGCTGCTGCTTGGCACGGTGGTGCTGGTGGGCGCGCTGACGTATGTACCGGCGCTCGCGCTCGGTCCGGTCGTCGAGCATCTCATGATGCTCTCGGGCAAATAAGCGGTCACTGATCCAGAGGAAAGCATGTCCACACTAGTTAAACCGCCCGTCAATACGCCCAACAAGGCGCCCGAGAAGGCGCCGGAACCGGGCCCCCATACCCGCAGCGCCGCGCGCTCGATGTTCGATCCGCGGATCGTCAGGCCGGCCATCGTCGATTCGTTCAGGAAGCTCACGCCGCGCACGCAGCTTCGCAATCCGGTGATGTTCTGCGTCTACGTCGGCAGCATCCTGACGACCGTACTGTGGATCGCCGCGCTCACCGGCCAGGCCGAGGCGCCGTCGGGGTTCATCCTCGCGATCGCGTTGTGGCTGTGGTTCACGGTGCTGTTCGCGAACTTCGCCGAGGCGCTTGCCGAAGGACGTTCGAAGGCGCAGGCGGCGTCGCTGCGAAGCGCGAAGCACAATGTCGTGGCGAAGAAGCTGAACCAGCCGCATCCCAAATCGCCGGTCCAGATCGTTGCATCGACGGATTTGCGCAAGGGCGACGTCGTGCTCGTCGAAACCGGCGATGTGATTCCCGCCGACGGTGACGTGATCGAAGGTGTCGCCTCGGTCGACGAATCGGCGATCACCGGCGAATCCGCGCCGGTGATCCGCGAGTCGGGCGGCGACTTCTCCTCGGTGACGGGCGGCACGCGCGTCCTGTCCGACTGGATCGTGATGCGCGTGTCGGTCAATCCCGGCGAGGCGTTTCTCGACCGCATGATCGCGATGGTCGAAGGCGCGAAGCGTCAGAAGACGCCGAACGAGATCGCGCTGACGATCCTGCTCGTCGCGCTCACGCTCGTGCTGCTGTTCGCCACGGCGAGCCTGCTGCCGTTCTCGATGTTCTCGGTGGCGGCGATGAAGGCGGGGCACGTCGTGACCATTACCGCGCTCGTCGCGCTGCTGGTCTGCCTGATCCCGACCACCATCGGCGGCTTGCTGTCGGCGATCGGCGTTGCGGGCATGAGCCGCATGATGCAGGCGAACGTGATCGCCACTTCGGGCCGTGCGGTCGAGGCGGCCGGCGACGTCGACGTGCTGCTGCTCGACAAGACCGGCACCATCACGCTCGGCAACCGCCAGGCGTCGACCTTCCTGCCGGCACCGGGTCTGTCGGAACACGACCTCGCGGATGCCGCGCAACTCGCGTCGCTCGCCGACGAAACGCCTGAAGGCCGCAGCATCGTGGTGCTCGCGAAACAGCGCTTCAACATTCGCCAGCGCGACATGGCGACGCTGCACGCGACGTTTCTCGGCTTCAGCGCCCAGACGCGGATGAGCGGTGTCGACCTGCCCGATCACGAGATCCGCAAGGGCGCGGCCGATTCGGTGAAGCGCTACGTCGAGACGCATGGCGGACGTTATCCGCAGGAAGTGCAGACGGCGGTCGACAACGTCGCACGGCGCGGCAGCACGCCGCTCGTGGTGGCGGAGAAGCAGGGCGCGACCGCGCGCGTGCTGGGTGTGATCGAGCTGAAGGACATCGTCAAGGGCGGCATCAAGGAGCGCTTCGCCGAACTGCGCAAGATGGGCATCAAGACCGTGATGGTGACGGGCGACAACCGGCTGACGGCGGCGGCGATCGCGGCTGAAGCGGGCGTCGACGACTACCTTGCCGAAGCGACGCCCGAAGCGAAACTGGCGACGATCCGCGGCCATCAGGCCGAAGGACGCCTCGTCGCGATGACGGGCGACGGCACCAACGACGCGCCCGCGCTCGCGCAGGCCGACGTCGCGGTGGCGATGAACTCCGGCACGCAGGCGGCGAAGGAAGCCGGCAACATGGTCGACCTCGACTCGAACCCGACCAAGCTGATCGAGATCGTCGAGATCGGCAAGCAGATGCTGATGACGCGCGGCTCGCTCACCACGTTCTCGATCGCCAACGACGTGGCGAAGTACTTCGCGATCATCCCGGCTGCGTTTGCGACGACGTATCCGCAACTGCGCGTGCTCGACGTGATGCACCTGACTTCACCCGCCTCGGCGATCCTCTCTGCGGTGATCTTCAATGCGCTGATCATCGTGTTCCTGATCCCGCTTGCGCTGAAGGGCGTCAAGTACCGCGCGTTGGGTGCGGCCGCGCTGTTGCGGCGCAACCTGCTGATCTACGGTCTCGGCGGGATCCTGCTGCCGTTCCCGTTCATCAAGCTGATCGACATGGTCATCACCGGGTTCGGGTGGGCCTGAGCGCACATCGTACCAATAGAGCATAAACCAAGCGAGTCAACCATCATGAAGAACCTCATTCGTCCGCTGCTCGTGCTGTTCGTGGCGTTCACGGTCATTACCGGCGCAGCCTATCCGGTGGTCGTCACCGCGATCGGCCATGCGGCTTTCCCCAACCAGTCGAGCGGCAGCCTGATCGTCAAGAACGGCAAGGCGGTCGGCTCCGAATTCATCGGCCAGCAGTTCGACGCGCCTTACTATTTCTGGGGACGCCTCTCGGCGACCTCGCCGAATCCGTACAACGCCCAGGCGTCGAGCGGCTCGAACCTCGGGCCGACCAACCCGGCGCTGGCCGACGAAGTGAAGGGACGCCTCAGCGCATTGCACGACGCTGATCCGTCCAACACGGCGGCCGTTCCGGTGGACCTGGTCACGTCGTCGGGCAGCGGGCTCGACCCGGAGATCAGCCCGGCCGCCGCCGCGTATCAGGTCGATCGCGTCGCGAAGGCGCGCAAGCTGTCGCCCGGTGACGTCGATGCGCTGGTGCAACGCTATACGAGCGGCCGGCAATTCGGCATATTGGGCGAAGCGCGCGTGAACGTGCTGAAGCTCAATCTCGCGCTCGATGAACTGAAGCCCGTACAGTGATGGACCGCCCCGATCCCGACGAACTGCTCGAAAAGATCCAGCGCGACGAAGAGAAGCGCCAGCGCGGCCGGCTGAAGATTTTTTTCGGTGCGTCGGCGGGGGTCGGCAAGACGTTCGCGATGTTGCAGGCCGCGCGCCGGCGGCGGGAAGAAGGCGTCGATGTCGTGGCGGGGATCGTCGAGACGCATGGACGCAAGGAAACGCTTGCGGTGCTCGACGGTCTTGAAGTGCTGCCCCCGGCGCATATCGAATATCGCAATCGCAAGCTGGCTGAGTTCGATGTCGACGCGGCGCTTGCTCGCAAGCCGCAATTGATCCTGGTCGACGAACTCGCGCACTCCAACGTACAGGGCGCCCGGCACGTCAAGCGGTGGCAGGACGTGTACGAATTGCTGGACGCGGGCATCGACGTCTACACGACCGTCAACGTCCAGCATCTCGAAAGCCTGAACGACATCGTCGGGCGGATCACGGGCATTCGCGTGTGGGAGACGGTTCCCGACCGCGTGTTCGATCTCGCCGACGAAGTCACGCTCGTCGACCTGCCCGCCGAGGAACTGCTCGAGCGGCTGCGTGAAGGCAAGGTCTACCTGCCGCAGCAAGCCGAGCGCGCAGTGCGCAATTTCTTTCGCAAGGGCAATCTGATCGCGCTGCGCGAACTGGCGTTGCGTCGCACCGCCGATCGCGTGGACGCGCAGATGCGTGAATATCGCGCGGATCAATCGATCGACCGGATCTGGCAGGCGCGCGAACGGCTCATCGCGTGCGTGGGTCCGGGGCCCGAGAGCGCGACGCTGGTACGCGCGGCGGCGCGTCTTGCCGCAAGCCTCAAGGCGGACTGGCTCGCGGTCTATGTCGAGACGCCGAGGCTGCAGCGGCTTCCCGACGACCTGCGCAAGCGCACGCTCGATGCGCTCAAGCTCGCGTCCGAACTCGGCGCCGAGACCGTCACGCTCGACGGCACGGACGCCGCCGCGACGCTCGTCGCCTATGCGCGGATGCGCAATGTCTCGAAGCTCGTGGCGGGCGCTGCGGCGGCACGCGGCTGGCATCGCATGTTCGCGCAGCCGGTCAGCGAGCGTCTCGTGCGTCAGGCGGCCGACATCGACGTCACGCTCGTCGGTGCGAACCTCGCGCGGGAAGAACCATCGCGACGCCGCAATGTCCTGGACTATGCCGGGCTGGGCGACGAAGCGCGGTCGCGGCCCAATGCCTATCTTTATGCGCTGGCGATCGGCGCCGCGATCACGGTGCTCGCGAGCGCGCTCTCCCGTCAGATCGCGCTGACGAACCTGGTGATGCTGTATTTGCTAGGCGTTATCTTTGCCGCCGTTCGGCTGGGGCGGGGGCCGGGTGTATTGCTGTCGTTCCTGAGCGTCGCCGCATTCGATTTTTTCTTCGTGCCGCCGCAACTCTCGTTTTCCGTATCGGATACGCAGTATCTGCTTACCTTCGTTGTGATGCTGTGCACCTCGCTGACGATCAGTCACCTGACATCGAACCTGCGGCGGCAGGCACACATTGCGTCGTTGCGCGAGCGCCGGACCGGTGCGATGTACGCGATGACGCGCGAACTGGGCGCCGCGCTGATGACCCAGCAGATCATCGAGATCGGCAGCCGCCACGTGGGCGAGGTGTTCCAGGCGAAGGTCGCGATCCTGTTGCCCGACAGCGCGGAAAAGGTCAGGCAGAAAGTCGATGAACCGAATCCGGAAGTCACGCTGGATGCGGCGAGCCTCGATCTCGATGTCGCGCAATGGGTGTACGACCAGCAAAAGCCCGCAGGCCGCGGCACCGACACGCTGCCGGCGACCGAAGCGCTGTATTTGCCGCTGAAGGCACCGATGCGCACGCGAGGCGTGCTCGCACTCGTCACCGGGCGGCCAGCGGAACTTGCGGTCCCCGAACAACAGCGGATGATCGATACGTTCGCCGCGCAGATTGCACTGGCGCTCGAACGTGTGCATTACGTCGAGATCGCGCAGGACGCCCTCGTCAGCATGGAGTCGGAGCGCTTGCGCAATTCGCTGCTGTCGGCGATTTCCCATGACTTGCGCACGCCGCTCACGTCGATCGTCGGCTTCGCCTCCGTATTGTCGGACCGGTACGAACCGCCCAATGCCGCGGACGATTCGACCAAGGAACTGATCTCGGCGATCCACGAGGAAGCGCTGCGCATGAGTGGTCTCGTGACGAATCTGCTCGATATGGCACGGCTCGAAGCGGGCGCTATCCGCTTGAACCGGCAATGGTCGATGCTGGAAGAAGTGGTCGGCGCGGCACTGGCGGCGTGCCGCAGGACGCTCGAAGGGCATCCGGTGAAAGTGTCCGTGCCGCCAGAGCTACCGCTCGTCAAGCTGGATGCGGTCCTGATGGAAAGGCTCTTCGCGAATCTGCTGGAGAACGCCGCGAAATACACGCCGCTGGGTACGCCGCTCGTAATCTCCGCAGTGGTCGAACCCGAGGCGGACCAGAAGTTCATCCGCGTGTGCGTCGAGGATAACGGCCCGGGCGTGCCGCCCGGCATGGAACATCGTCTCTTCGACAAGTTTACGCGCGGGGAGAAGGAATCCGCGAAGCCGGGAATCGGCCTGGGCCTCGCGATCTGCAGGGCGATCGTCGAAGCGCATGGCGGCAGGATCGGCGTGGAGAATGGCGTGGATGCAGAAGGGCGCGTGACCGGGGCTCGCTTCTGGTTCACCTTGCCCGCCAACGAATCGCCGCCGCTGGAGGCACCGCCTGACGAGGACGCCGAGACGCGCAATGCCGCGACGTCGGATCGACCATGAGTGAACCCACTGTAACGGTCGTCATGATCGAAGACGACAAACAGATCCGGCGCTTTGTGCGCACGACCCTCGAAGCGCAGGGGATGACGGTGATCGAAGCGGAAACCGGGCAACAGGGTTTGCGGGAAGCGGCCACCCGCAAGCCCGATCTGATCGTGGTGGACCTGGGTCTGCCGGACACCGACGGGATCGACGTGATTCGCGATTTGCGCAGCTGGAGCGAGCAGTCGATCATCGTGCTGTCGGCGCGCACTCACGAGGATGTCAAAGTCGCCGCGCTCGACGCGGGCGCGGACGATTACCTGACCAAACCCTTCGGCGTGTCGGAACTGCTGGCGCGGATTCGGGCGCAGTTGCGGCGCCGCAATCGCGGCGGCGAGCAGGAAACGCCGCAGGTATGCTTCGGCGGCGTCGAAGTGGACATGGCGGAGCGCCGTGTCACCCGCGATGGCGTTGCTGTCCACCTGACGCCGATCGAGTACCGGTTGCTCACGACACTCGTACGCCACGCTGGCCGTGTGCTGACTCACCAGCAACTGTTGCGCGAAGTATGGGGTCCCACGCACACGGAGAACCAGCATTATCTGCGAGTCTATATGGGTCATCTGCGGCAGAAGCTGGAAAGCGATCCCGCTCAGCCGGTCCATATCGTCACCGAGACGGGGGTGGGGTATCGGCTGATGGGAGCGCAATAGCCGTTGCGTTCGTCGATCCGCGTTGACAGCATTTTTACGCGGCGCGCCTGAAGTTCTTCGCGGCGTTGATGGCGGATCTGCTGAAATGCAGTCATAGCGGTTGAGTCGAACGGAAGGTCACATGTTACGGTTGCTGATTCCAGTCGTTCATCACGATGGCGCGCTGCAAGCCGCGCGCCACGCGGCATTTCTGTTCGCGGAGCGCTGCGTCTCCGAGGTCGAACTGGTCGAAGTGCTCGAGCCGGCCGAGCAGGGACGAGCGGCTGCATTTCATTCCCGGCGCGCGCTCCGGTTTCGGCAAGAGCTCGAGATGTTGAGCGCATTGACCCAAACGTGCGCGATCCTCGACGACGCCGGCGTTCCCTATCACTGGACACGCGTGTTTGGCCCGGTCGCCGAGACGATCGCCGCGCGCGCCGCGGAAAAGCAGTCAGACGTCGTGCTGGTCGATGCGAGCCACCTGGGCTTTCTAAGCCGATGGTGGATCTTGACCAAGCTCTGGCGGCTCACGCGCACGCCGGTCACGATGCTTCAATAATTGTCGGCCGAATTGGCCGTCGCATTGTGAAGCAAACTGATGGCGGGACGAAGCTCAAGCGGTATTAACGAAAAGGCGAGAAGTGCCACACGGCCGCGCTGAAGATCACGCGCGACTCAGCGAGGACCGCCAAACACGGCTGTCGTAGCATGGTGCGGCAACTCATCCGCTACTGGGTCCCCATTTGCCCTATCGAGCGCGGCTGCGGTGCGATGAACGGCGGACTCCGCGATGATCGCCGAATGGTCGCACGGCACTTCGGTGATAGTTAGCCCGCGGCGTGCAACGCTCCGCCACAGCAGCAAAGGATCGCCCCGGTCGTGCAGCCGCGTCGACGCACGCACATACACAATCGGTCCGCCATAATAGGGGCGCGGACGGTAGTTGTTCGTCGCGGTCCGAAAGGTTTCGCGCAAGCGCCGCAGCATCGGAGGCATGAATTCTTCGACCGGATCTGCCGTCCGGTGCGACACGCGCCCGCGACGAATCAATAGATTATCCGCGATGGCGACGAGCTTGTCCGCGATGTAACTCACGCGCTGATTCAGCGACTTTTCCGCGATCGCATGCCACAGCCGGCTTGCACGGCCGCGCTGGAAGATGAACCACGAATGCCACGGCAGCCAGCGCTCATGGGCGTAGGTGTCGAGCAAGCACACAAATTCTGTCCGTTCACCCGAAACGAGCAATTGTTGCGCGATCTCCAGCGCAACCAGTCCGCCGAACGAGTATCCAGC
>NZ_FCON02000096.1 GCF_001544535.1 Caballeronia choica
ATCGCTATATCACCATCCTACGTTCGTGCTTGCTGCATGCTTCAATTCACCGCTTAGCGAACCTGTCGTCGGGCACGAAGTGCCAGGACGGATGTATGACTGCTGGTCCACTTCGTATAGCGGTGCGACGCGCGCGCCTTTTCTACATGCCAACAACGATGAAACCCTGCTAACGACACTCCCCCGGTTGGACCACTCCGAGGGAACGGGCTAGCGGCGCATGGCAAGGATTGGCGTTGTGAAGCTGCTTTCTTTGCTTACTTTCTTTGCAGCAGCAAAGAAAGTGAGTCCCGCCCCGGACAGGGGCAGAGCAAATAGACCGCTAAGAAAGCAAGTTCCATAGAAGCCTGAGCGCATCAAACGGCGTAACCCACCCCCACCACCACCCCCACCGGCGCGCGAAAGCGAACACACCCGCGATGAACGGATCGAACGAAGCGGAAGGGAACGAGAAGGAGGCGCTACGGCAGCAACGATGCCACGCCCACGCAATGAACCGCGATGAACGCGCGTGCGGCGACGCAGTTGTGGCGCCGCACGGAGCGGCGCGACAGCACGGTGAAGACGGACTGGAAGCGGCGATCGGGAAGACTGCCGCAGCGATCGGTCATGGAACGCTCAGCGCCGCGATGACCCGCGTACTGGCTCTTGCTCCATATGACCAAAGGGCTTTGGACTCTCACGATTTCACTCGAGTGTTGAGGGTTCAGCGCCTCGCGAACGAAGCGGGGAAAGAGCGTCGCAAAGGCTAAACGCTTGCGCGACGTTGACGATTCCCTGTCGTTCAGAATATACGAGCCAATATTGCCGTCAATACGTTTTTTCCAGCAGCTTGCCTTTGATCTTTGAAGGGATAACAAGACCGCGCGAAACAATTCATCGATAATTATGCGTCATTCGCCAATCCACTCCCGAGCCCATGCTTTCGAACCTGCTGGTACAACTCGTCAATGGACTCGCCGATGCCTGCGCGCTCTTTCTCGTCGCCTCGGGCCTTTCGCTTATTTTCGGCGTGACGCGCATCGTCAATTTCGCGCATGGTTCTTTCTATATGCTCGGCGTGTATGTCGCGTACAGCCTGACGAGCCGCTTCGGCGCTACGGCGGCAGGTTTCTGGCTGTCGATGATCGCGGCGGCGCTCGTCATCGCGGTGCTCGGCGCGCTCGTCGAAGTGATCGTGATGCGACGCATCTACCAGGCGCCTGAGCTGTTCCACCTGATCGCCACGTTCGCGCTCGTGCTCATCTTCCGCGACGCGGCGCTGTCGATCTGGGGACCCGAGGACCTGTTCGGACCGCGCGCCGCATCTTGCCGGCGCTGTCGAAGTGCTCGACCATCAGGTGCCGGCCTACAACATCGCATTGGTCGTCATCGGCCCGCTCGTGCTCGTCGCGCTGTGGCACGCTCTCACGCGCACGCGCTGGGGCACGCTCGTGCGCGCGGCGACGAGCGACCGCGAGATGCTGGGTGCGCTCGGCATCAACCAGGCATGGCTCTTCACCAGTGTGTTCTTCGCGGGCGCGTTTCTCGCGGGGCTCGGCGGCGCGTTGCAGGTGCCGCGCATGTCGGCCAACCTCTCGCTCGATCTCGATACGATCGGCAATGCATTCGTGGTCGTGGTGGTCGGCGGCATGGGATCGATTCCCGGTGCGTTCATCGCGGCGCTCCTGATCGCCGAGATCAAGGCGCTGTGCATCGGCATCGGACACGTGTCGATATTCGGCATCGATGTTTCGCTCAGCAAGTTCACGCTCGTCGCGGAGTTCGTCGTGATGGCGGTCGTGCTGGTCCTGCGGCCGTGGGGGCTGCTCGGCCGCGCGCAAACAGCGGTGCGTTTTACGGGCGCCCCCGAGACACCGTTGCGTCCCGCGGACAAGCGCCTCAAGGCCCTGGCTGCAGGCGTCGTGCTGTTGCTCGTGCTCGCGCCGCTCATGGCCGGCAGCTTCCCGTATGTACCGGTGCTGCTCGTCGAGATCATGATCGCCGTGCTGTTTGCCGCGAGCCTGCACTTCATCATGGGGCCGGGCGGCATGCATTCGTTCGGGCACGCCGCGTACTTCGGACTCGGCGCATACGGCGCGGCACTGTTCCTCAAGATGCTCTCGCTGCCGATGGAACTCGCGCTCGTGCTCGGCCCCTTGCTCGCGGTGCTCGGCGCGCTCGTGTTCGGCTGGTTCTGCGTGCGCCTCTCGGGCGTCTATCTCGCGATGCTCACGCTCGCGTTCGCGCAGATCGTGTGGTCGATCGTGTACCAGTGGGACGCCGTGACGGGCGGCAGCAACGGCATCCTCGGCCTGTGGCCGTCGCGGTGGCTGAGTTCGCCTGTCGCGTACTACTACGTGACGCTCGTCTTCGTGGTCCTCGGCGTGTGGCTGCTGCGCCGCATGCTGTTCGCGCCGTTCGGTCATGCGATGCGCGCATCGCGCGATTCCGCCTTGCGCGCCGAAGCCATCGGCATCGATGTGCAACGCATCCAGTGGACCGCGTTCGTGATCGCGTCGATTCCTTGCGGACTGGCCGGCTCGCTCTATGCGTTTTCGAAGGGCAACATATCGCCGGAGGTGATCAGCGTCGGGCGTTCCGTCGACGGCCTCGTGATGGTGCTGCTCGGCGGCGTGCAGACGCTCGCCGGGCCGATCGTCGGCGCGCCGGTCTATACGTGGCTGAAGGATACAGTCATGCGCCAGACCGACTACTGGCAGGCGCTTCTCGGCGCGGCGATCCTGCTGCTCGTGATCGCGTTTCCACAGGGCATCGCCGGATTCGTGCGTGAACGCTTCGCGGAGGCCGACTGATGCTGCTTCGCGTGACCAATCTGTCGAAGTCGTTCGATGGCGTGCAGGCCGTCGATGCCGTCTCGTTCGACCTCGCCGCCGGCCGCCTGCTCGCGCTGATCGGCCCGAACGGCGCGGGCAAGTCGACCTGCTTCAACATGGTCAACGGCCAGTTGAAGCCGTCGGCGGGATCGATCATCTTTCGCGGCGACAATATCGCCGGCATGCGTCCCCGCGACATCTGGCGGCTCGGCGTCGGGCGCACGTTCCAGATTGCCGCCACGTTCAACTCCATGACGGTCATCGAGAACGTGCAGATGGCGCTCGCATCGCGCGAGCGGCGTCTGTTTGGCTTGTGGAAGCCCGCCGCATCGTTGCATGCCGACGAAGCGATGGAACTGCTCGATCAGGTCGGCATGGCCGGCCACGCGAGGCGCGCGTGCGGCGTGCTTGCCTATGGCGACGTGAAGCGCGTCGAACTGGCGATCGCGCTCTCGAACCGGCCGAAGCTGCTGCTGATGGACGAACCCACTGCCGGCATGGCACCGCAGGAGCGCAACGAGCTCATGGCGTTGACCCGACGACTCGTGCGCGAACACAACATCGGCGTGCTGTTCACGGAGCACAGCATGGACGTGGTATTCGAATACGCCGACAAGCTGATCGTGCTCGCGCGCGGCAAGGTGATCGCCGAAGGCACCGCCGAAACCGTGCGCAACCATCCTCGCGTGCAGGAGGTGTACCTTGGCACCGGCAAGTCGTTCACGCCGCGCGCGACCTTCGCTGGCGGAGTCAGACGATGAGCGACAGCACTGAACCGATGTTGCAGGTGTCCGGGCTGAACGCGTTCTATGGCCGGGCGCAGGTTCTTTTCGACGTCGGCTTCGAAGTCGGACGCGGGGAAGTGGTCGCGCTGATGGGCCGCAACGGCGCGGGCAAATCGACGACGATGAAGGCCGTCATGGGACTCTTGCCGCGCACCGCGGGCACCGTCACGTTCAGGGGCACGGAGATCGACGCGTTGCCGCCCTATCGCATCGCGCGGCTCGGGCTGGGCTTCGTGCCCGAAGACCGGCGCGTGTTCGGCGATCTCACGGTGATGGAGAACCTCGACACCGGCCGTCAGCCGCCACGCGAAGGCGCGCCGCACTGGACGCCCGAGAGGCTGTTTCGCCTGTTTCCGAATCTCGGCGAGATGCGCGAACGGCGCGCGAGCCGCATGAGCGGCGGCGAGCAGCAGATGCTCACCGTATCCCGCACACTGATGGGCAATCCGCATCTCGTGTTGCTCGACGAACCGTCGGAAGGCGTGGCGCCCGTCATCGTCGAGCAGATGGCGAACATGATTCTCGAACTCAAGCGCGAAGGGCTTTCCATCCTGCTCTCCGAACAGAACCTGCATTTCGCCGAACTCGTCAGCGATCGCGCGTATGTGCTCGAACGAGGACAGGTACGGTTCAGCGGCACGATGGATGAACTCGCCCGCGATGAAGCGCTGCGACGCGATCATTTGAGCGTGTAGGCATGGCGTCCGCTGGTCCGCTTATCCGCTGGCACAATCACGCTTCAACCCGACATTCAACCCGGAGATACTTTCATGATGCGCGCGGCAACGCTATTTCGCCTGACGATAATCGCTACCGCCACCTTCGCGGCATCGGGCGCGCGGGCCGAGACGATCAGGATCGGCGAGATCAACAGCTACAAGGCGCAGCCCGCGTTTCTTGTGCCGTACAAGAACGGCTGGAACCTCGCGCTCGATGAAATCAACGCGGCGGGCGGCGTCGACGGCAACAAGCTCGAAGTCATCTCGCGCGACGACAACGGCAATCCGGGCGACACGATCCGCGTCGCGCAGGAACTCGTCGCGCGCGAGCAGGTGAAGCTGTTGTTCGGCGGTTACCTGTCGAACACGGGCCTTGCGCTTGCCGACTATGCGAAGCAGCGGCGCATCTTTTTCCTTGCGGCCGAACCGCTTACCGACAAGATCGTCTGGCAGGACGGCAACAAGTACACGTATCGCCTGCGGCCCTCCACGTACATGCAGGTCGCGATGCTGGTGCCCGAGGCCGCGAAGCTGAAGAAGAAGCGTTGGGCGCTCGTGTACCCGAACTACGAGTACGGACAGTCGGCGGTTGCTACGTTCAAGCGGCTCTTGAAGGCGGCGCAACCGGACGTCGAGTTCGTGACCGAGCAGGCGACGCCGCTTGGCAACGTCGATGCGGGCGCGGTGACACAGGCGCTTGCCGATGCGAAGCCCGACGCGATTTTCAACGTGCTCTTCAGCGCCGACCTTGGCAAGTTCGTGCGCGAGGGCAATACGCGCGGGCTATTCAAGGACCGCTCGGTGGTGTCGCTTCTGACGGGCGAGCCGGACTATCTCGATCCGCTTGGCGCGGAGGCGCCGGTTGGCTGGATCGTGACGGGTTATCCGTGGTATTCGATCGATACGCCGGCCAACCTCAAGTTCGTCGCGGACTATCGCGCGAAGTATCACGACTATCCGCGGCTGGGCTCGGTGGTGGGATATACGGCGATGATGTCGCTTGCTGCCGGCCTCAAGAAAGCCGGCTCGGCGGATTCGGACAAGCTTGCCGCGGCGTTCAAGGGTCTTTCGGTTGAGACGCCGTTTGGGCCGATCGTCTACCGTCGGCAAGATAATCAGTCGACGATGGGGGCGTACGTGGGAGTGACGGGACTCAAGGACGGGAAAGGCGTGATGACTTCGTATCGATATATCGATGGGGCTAGCGTCCAGCCCACGGACGATGAGGTTCGGAAGCTGCGGCCAGCGGAGTAGGGTGGTTGCTGGCGCTTGGGGTTCTTGCTGCTGCAAAGCGAGCAATCCGGCGCAACCCCTTGGCTCCTTTCATCGCTTTGCACTTCAGCCAGGGGCCGCGTTTGCCGGGAAAGGCGTGCGGGTCACGGCGCGCCGCCCTAGCGCAAATTTCAGCATCTGGATGGTCACGAGCGCCAGTATCAAGCCACCGAACACGTCCGCTAGATAATGTCCGCCTTGGATTGGCGTCGACACCACCATGGTCACGTTCAGTAATACGGCGAAAGGAAAAATCAAGCTATTGCGTCGAAGCGAGTATGCGAAGAAAACGGCAAGCGCCGTATGAAATGAGGGGAGGGATACGAGGCCTTGTATCCGGGTGAGGTCGAATTGCCGCATCGTTCCGTTTCGAAGCAGATTGAAGTCGGATACGGTAGCAGCGGTGTTTGGGTCAGCAATATTGAAATGGACAAACGCGCTCGCCGCAGGAAACGGCGTTGACACCAGAAGAAGCAGGATGCTCGATACCATCAGGTGAAGCACGAAGTCCGATAAATCTTCGTCGCGACCGAACAATCCCAATACAGCCGGAATTCCGAACAACTGCCATATCCCGCTGCCGTAAGCGAATGCAAGAACCCGCTGCACAGCTCCGTGCGAGTGAACCCAGTGATAAACACTTGGCCAATCAAAGCCGAGTGCCCGGTCGAAGTGGACGAGGCTGTCGTCCACTAGCGGCGCGTTGACCGTCACGGACAGATATGACAGGACGCCTGCAACCGGTATGAAGAACATCAGCAGCGTCAGCCAGGCGAGTGCCCACGCTAACTCCGCGTAACGAAGCCTTTGAGTAGCCAGCCTGTAGCGAGGAATCTTTGCCATAGCAGCGAGACCCACGGCAATGCATGACAAAAGGCCAATCGCCTTGGCACCTTGGACAATGTCGTCCGCCTTCACCGAGTAGCCGCCGAAGTAGAGCCACGCGAAGTCAACCATCAAGAATAGGGCGACAACGAGCCAGCCGCCGAGATAGCGCTTTCTTAAGAACCGGGAAGGCCGCCCTCGACACTCGTCAATAAAGCTGCTTTGCGCCACGGTCTCGATCATTTTGGTCATTAAGGTATGGGCGGTCGACGCGCTTTTTCGGGTGAAGGGGCTCGACGCAGATCCTTTTCTCTAAAACGCAGTTGCAACAGCCAATCGAGCCAGGAATTGGTTCAGCCTTAGTCATAACGGCAAAGCGCGGCAAAACCTGAGAGCGAATGCATCGATCAAGGTTGGGCGGCCGCTTTTGCGTTGAATTGAGATATCCCGGCACGCGCCCGGTCGCGCGTCGAAGCCGCCCCGCGCAGGGGCGGAGCTGATGGACCGCCAAGAAAACAAGCTTCACAGAAGCCTTGGCGCATCAAACGGTTGAAGCCCGCCCCAAGCGCCAGCGACTCACACCACCTTGAACGGCTTGCTAAGAAACCGCGATCCGGCAAGTCCGAACCTCCACGGTACGTCCATCGCCTTCGTAAGCCCGATCCGCGGCCCGCAAGCAATCTCATACTCCTCACCCGCCGGTTCAACACGAAACGGCGCCACACTCAGCGACATGCCATTGTTCCGATGCGTAATGCCAAGCGCCTGCGCAAGACGTCCAGGCCCCGAGCAAAGGAGCTTCAAAGGCTCAAGCCCGCGCCGCTCTCGCATCACGTCGATTCCATGCAACGGCTCGATAGCCCGAATCAGCACTCCGGCGCCGTGCCCCGCTTCGCGGCACACAAAATTCAGGCACCAGTGAATCCCATACGAACGATAAACATAGACATGCCCCGGCGGCCCGAACATCACCGCGTTGCGCGGCGTAGGCCCGGAAAAACTGTGCGACGCCGGATCTTCGCGATCATATGCTTCAGTCTCGACGATGCGGCCGCCAACGCCGTCCACAGTCAAGACGGCGCCGATCAAAAGCCTCGCGACAAGCTCGGAGGACGCGGAGAAATCGATGGAAGTAGTCACACGCAGTATTCTAGCCGGGCTCGCTCACTCGTTCATCGTGGAGACACGGACATGAAAAACGCCTGGTTCCTCAAGTTCTCGAATACGCTCGCGCAGATAGCCGGCCATGCGTCGACATTCATGATCGCGGTCTTGCTCGTGATCGTCTGGGCGATCTCCGGGCCGCTCTTTCACTTCAGCGACACCTGGCAACTCGTCATCAACACGTCGACGACCATCGTCACCTTCCTGATGGTCTTCCTGATCCAGAACACGCAGAACCGCGATACCGCCGCGATGCAGATCAAGCTCGACGAACTGATCCGCGCAGTCGACCAGGCGCACAACGCGCTGCTCGATCTGGAGGAACTCGACGAAAAGGATCTCGCGAAGTTTCGCGAGCGCTACGAGAAACTCGCAAGAGAGGCGCGCGACGACTTGCGCGATGCGCACCGTGAGATCGATCTCCCTTCTATCGAGCAGCAGCGCAAGAAGTAGGCGATGCGCTCATTTGATGCTTTTCCCAACATTTGCATTGCGAATGGCTTGCCAACTGAGGTGGGTTAGAGGATAAAATGCGGTTCACGCATTCATGAGCCATTCAAGACTCTTGAAAGCTTGAAGGGCAGGGCAAAGCGGGCGGCTTTCTTCAAAGCGCTCTCCAGGCAAATAAAAGAACAAAAGCCACGGAGAGACCCGCAAAGCGGATTGGCAAGACATCAGGATTCGCAAACGTTTGGCGACTTTTTGCCGGCGTGGCCCGCTCCACGATCCGGCGGTCAAAAACGCGAAAGAAGTTGTTTTTCCTCTCTAAAGTTTTGCGGCTTTCTGCCGATTAGCGGTCGATTTCCGGCCATTCAAACTCAGGAAATGAGGCCAATAAGGCCTTCATTTGGCGAGATTATTTCTTCCGAGAGTCGCTAGGATGTGTCGTACCCGGTGCGCGTTCCGTATCGGGTCCACACCTACCCTTCTCGTAAAAGGAATAATCAAATGCGCAAACTTCTCAAGGCGTTTGTCCGCGATGAACGCGGCGTCAGCGCGATGGAATACGCCGTCCTGGCCGGTATTGTCGTGATCGCCCTGGGCGGCATGGCAGCGACGTTCAAGACCAGCATCGGCACGATGTTCAGCACCCTGTTCACGACGGTCACGGCCTCGCAGAACAACGCGAGCTAACCGGCGTTCCCAGAGGTCCGAACGCCGTCTGTCCGGACCTCTCCCTTGGCCTTTGTGTTCATAACGGCACCATCGTGCAGATCCTGTCCCTTGCCATTCGTCTCGTCGTTTTGTGCGTGCTGCTATGGCTCGCGGTCATCGACGTTCGCTCGCGGCGTTTGCCGACGAAGATCGTCCTCACGATCGGCGCTCTCTATTTCGCGGATGCGCTGCTGCTCGGCAAATCCGTCGACGACGTCATGGCGCACCTGCTTCTCGCGCTCGGCGTCTTCATCATCTGCGCTGCGCTGTTTGCGGCAAGGATGCTGGGCGGAGGCGACGCAAAACTCGCCTCCGTGATCTTTTTGTGGGCCGGCCTGAGCCTTTCGCTGCCCGCCTTGACTCTGATTTCCGTGATCGGGACGCTGGTGTCCCTGGTCAGTCTGGCTACGCGACGCATGAATCCGTCGCAGCGTTCCCACCCGATGCGGGCGCTGGCGATGTTCTCCGGCGCGCGCGGCGTGCCTTACGGCGTTGCGCTGGCGCTTGGCGGTGGCACCGTCATCGTGTTGCCCACGCTTGTGCCCTTGCTCCTGACACGATAGGACGCCGTCCCCATGTCCAACATCATCAAAATTGCCGTGCTGCTGGTGGGTGCGATCCTGATCGCCCTGATCGTCCGGGTGGTCATCGCGAGTGCATCGCGTCCGTCCGCACCCGCTGCCGTCACGACCGAGAAAGTCCAGGTGAGCGCCGCCGATCTTCCGCAGGGCCTCCTCCTGCGCGACGAAGACCTGATCTGGAAGCAGGTGCCCGTTTCGCAGATTCCCGTGAACGCGATCATCTCCGGCGCACCGAACGCCCCCGACCTGAAGGGCGCGCTGCTGCGCCACCCGGTCGCGAGCGGCGCGGTCCTGGTCGCCGACGACGTCATCCTGCCGAGCGCCCCGGGCTTTCTCGCGGCGACGCTGAAGCCTGAGATGCGCGCGGTATCGGTCGCCGTGGACGACGTCTCGGGCAACGCGGGCCTCATTCAGCCGGGCGATTACATCGACCTGCTCCTGACCCAGCAAATGGAACGCCGCACGGATTCGCCGGATCTGGCGGTGTCGAGTGAAACGGTGGTCGAGCACGTCCGTGTGCTCGCGGTCGGCTCGGAGATCAGCCGCCCGAAGAACAACGGCGATGCGCCCGAAACGGGCAGCCGCGCCCGCACGGTGACGCTCGAAGTGACGCCGCGCATGGGCGAGGTCGTCGCGGTGGCGGCACGGCTCGGCAGTCTTTCGCTGGCGCTGCGCAGCTTCGCGACGGTCACGCGCGATCCCGCCGCGTCCGCCGCAGCGGGTGCCTCGTCCTCGGAGCACGCGCCGATCTGGGCGGGCGACATCTCGCGCGCGGTGCGCGAGCTGCCGCGCTCGCATGCGGCACGCGCCAGCACGAACAACGCAGCTCCGCCCGTGCCGCGCACGGTGACCATCTATCGCGGCTCTGAAAAGGCCGACGGGTCGGGCGTCGCGCAAGTGGCGGGCGCAGCCGAGACGGCGCCGCCGCTGCCGACCGTCCCCACTCAGCGCTGAAGCCGTGCGAACCGGCAGCCGTAGCGTCTTATCGCCAGGATTGAAGTCATGAAAACGCAGTTCAGTTCGAGTCGCACCGAAGCAGG
This sequence comes from Caballeronia choica, assembly GCF_001544535.1. GTDB lineage: Bacteria > Pseudomonadota > Gammaproteobacteria > Burkholderiales > Burkholderiaceae > Caballeronia > Caballeronia choica. The sequence goes on from NZ_FCON02000096.1 coordinate 10,358, forward strand.
GCCTGTTGCGCGCCTCGCGCTCGTCACAGCGTGCGCGATGCTGATGCCCGCCGCCGTGGCGCAGGCGGCGCAGCCCCTCTCCGAAGGCGCGCCTCGCGTCACTCAGATGGCGCAGGCGCGAACGCCGGTCAACACGGTGCCCAACCCCTTTGCCGCCGCTGCGCCGATGCCCGTGAACCAGCAAGGCCCGCTCGCGATCGATGCCGGCAAGGGCACGATGCTGCGCCTGAATGAAGACGCGGTGTCGGTGTTCGTCGCGGACCCGACGATTGCGGATGTCCATGTGCCGTCGCCGAAAACGGTGTTCGTGCTCGGCAAGAAGTCCGGCACCACGACGCTCTACGTGCTCGGCGCAAACAACAAGACGCTCTTGCAGCGCACGGTGGTCGTGGCGCGCGACATGCTGTCGTTGCGCAACATGGTGGCCGGGCGCTTTCCGAACCTGAACGTGCAGTTGAGCACGGGACAGGGCTCGCTGCTGCTGACGGGCCAGGTGCCGAATGCTTCCGACGCCGACGCCATCGTGCAGGCCGTCTCGCCCTATCTCGCCGAGAAGGAAGTGCTGATCAACCGCATGACGATCGACCGGCCGTTGCAGGTGCAGTTACGCGTGCGGATCACGGAAGTGGACCGCAACATCACGCAGCAACTGGGCATCAACTGGCAGGCGATGGGCAGCGCGGTCGGCAACTTCTATGGCGGCATCTTCAGCGGCCGCCCGATCTACAACCTGAACCAGCCGCTCCCGAACGGCTCGGGCGGCGTCACGTTCCCGGTCAACCTGCCGAGCAACAATGCCTATTCGCTGCTGGGCGCATTCAAAACCGGCAACGTGGACATCCGCGCGCTGGTCGACGCGCTGAACCAGGAAGGCTTGCTCACGGTGCTCGCGGAGCCGAACCTCGTGGCGCTGTCGGGCCAGACGGCGAGCTTTCTCGCCGGTGGCGAATTCCCGATTCCGGTCTCGCAGACCAACGGCGCGATCTCGGTCGAGTTCAAGCAGTTCGGCGTCAAGCTCGACTTCACGCCGACCGTGATCAACGAGCGGCGCATCAGCCTGAAGGTGCGTCCGGAAGTGAGCCAGATCGATACGTCGGTGAGCGTCACCACAGGCGGCATCACGGTGCCGGGCCTCTCCGTGCGCCGAGCGGACACCACCGTCGAACTCGCGAGCGGCCAGAGCTTCGCGATCGGCGGGCTCCTGCAGAGCAACACGACCGACATCATTTCGCAAGTGCCGGGCGTCGGTTCGATACCGATCCTGGGCAAGCTTTTTTCGTCGTCGAACTACCAGAACAACAAGACCGAGCTCGTCATCATGGTGACGCCGTATCTGGTCGAGCCGACCGATCCGTCGAAGCTGCGCACGCCGCTCGATTCGCTGATATCGCCGAGCAGCGACGTCGAGTACAGCTTCAAGCGCCAGTCCGTCGACGAGTCGCAGCAGTCAGGCCAGCCGCGTCTCGTCGGCGCGGCCGGGTACGTCTACTGAGCACCATGCCATGAAACACACACGATTTCTCGCACTTGTCCTCGTCTGCGCGTTCGCGGCGAGTGCCAGCGGCTGCTTCAAGCCGCCGCGCAACATGCCCAACGAGTCGGTCGTCGGCTTCGACGGCCACTCGGCAACGCCACCCGATTGCGAGAGCCTGGCGCGCCCGTCGCTCCTGACGGACGCGGGCCTCCGGCGGCCGAGCATGCAGTGGGGCTGCGCGACCTACACCAATCTCGCGGCGCAGCTTGCGCACCCCGAGGACGCCGTGAAGCCGCAGACGCTCGGCCCCGCCGACGCCGCGGTCGCAGCAAGCGCCGTGCACCGCTATCAGACCGGCCACGTGATCCCGCTGGACACCACGACGTCGCGCGATTCCAAGTGACGCGCCACTCTCGAAGAAGAACGCCATGAGCACGACAGAACTGAGTTTCATGAAAGCCAAGAGCGGGGTGCGCAACGCCGATTTCATCGCGTTCGTCGCCGATCGCAAGACCGAGCAGGTGCTCAAGAGCTTCGTGCTCGAGCAGGCGATGCCGCACGCACATATCGCGATCGGCAATGTCGAGGACGCGATCGCGCACCTGTCGAAGATCGAGCGCTCGCCGCTCTTTCTGCTCGTCGATTTGCAGGACTCGGTGATGCCGCTGTCCGACCTCGGGCGTCTCGCGGAGGTGTGCGAGCCGTCGGTGCAGGTCGTGGCGCTCGGTGAACGCAATGACGTCGGGCTGTTCCGCAGCCTGCTCAAGATCGGCGTGCGCGACTATCTCGTCAAGCCGCTGACCGTCGAACTGCTCAAGCGCACGGTCAATGTATCCGAGGGCAAGGTGAGCCCGGTGACGCTCGCGCGCGCGGGCAAGACCATCGCGTTCGCCGGCACGCGCGGCGGGGTCGGCGTGACGACGCTCGCGCTCAACCTGGCCCGCCATCTGGCCGAGGAAACTCATCGGCGCGTCGCCTATGTCGACCTGAACCTGTGCGGCGGCGCGGCGAACGGCATGCTCGGAATGCAGAGCAACAACGGCCTCGTCGACGTGCTGCAGAACGTGCGCCGGCTCGATCCGCAATACGTGGAGCGCACGCTCGTCGCCAAGGGCAGCCGCCTTTACGTGCTGTCCGCCGACATCGACTACGGCACCGCAAAGCAGTTCGAAGCGGGCGCGCTGCCGCGCGTCATCGAACTGCTGTGCGACAGCTTTCACTATGTGATTCTCGATATCGGCAACCCCGGCGATTCGCTCGCGCAAGAGGCGTTCGACCACGCGTCGCGGGTCTATCTCGTGGTGGACCGCTCGGTGCATTCGACGCGCGAGACGATCCGCCTCTTGCGCTTCATCGAGGATCGCGAGAACAACCCGCCGACTTCGCTCCTGATGAACAACCCGAACGCCGCGACCTCGGGCAAGGTCCAGCCGACCGACTTCATGTCGGCCGTGGGCCGCACGGTGCTGCACGAAGTGTTGTTCGAGACGAAGGCGATCTCCACCGCCGAGAATCTCGGCGAGGCGCCGGTCGAGAAAGCACAGACCGGCTTCAACCAGGCCATCGCGCGGATCGCAAGCGACCTGACCGGGCAGCATGCCGCGGCCGAGCGCACGTTCCTCCAGAAGTTCAGACTGAGGAGGAAATGATGTTCGGGCAGAAGCAGGTTTCCCGGTCAGAGTCGGCCATGACACAAACGGTCGTGGCGGATGCCGCCGCCGCGCTGACGACGGTCGCGCCGATGCCGGCCGCGCCCGTCCCGGCCCGGCCGGCGGCGTCCGAAGGCGGCGAGGCGCTGGTTCGATCGGACCTGTTCAAGCTGATCCGCAACGGCGTGTTCGCTTCGATGAACGCCTCGGCGGCGGTCGGCAAGACGCGCGAGCAGATGAAGCCGGGTGTCGAGCAGCTCGTGCTGGAAGTCGCCGAGCGCGAACGCCTGAACATCACGCTCGCGGAGCAGGGGCAGATCGTCGGGGAACTGCTGAACGACATGTTCGGCCTCGGCCCGATCGAGCCGCTGCTCGCCGATGAAACCATCACCGACGTGCTCGTGAACGGGCCCGATCAGGTCTATGTGGAACGTCACGGCCGCCTCGAACTGACGACCTGCAAGTTCCGCGACAACACGCACGTGATCAACGTTGCGCAGCGGATTGCGGCGGGTGTCGGGCGCCGCGTGGACGAAAGCAGCCCGATGGTCGACGCGCGTCTCGCGGACGGCAGCCGGGTCAACGTCGTGCTGCCGCCGCTCGCGATTCACGGCGCGTCGATCTCCATCCGGAAGTTTTCCAAGCGCAACATCACGCTGCACCGGATGGCGCAGCAGGGCAACATGTCCCAGGCGATGGCGAACGTGCTCAAGCTCGCGAGCACTTGCCGCCTGAACATCATCGTGTCGGGCGGTACGGGTTCCGGCAAGACGACGCTGCTCAATGCGCTTTCGCACTTCATCGGACTCGGCGAGCGCACCATCACGATCGAGGACGCGGCCGAACTGCAACTCGTGCAGCCGCACGTCGTGAGCCTCGAAACACGGCCGGAGAATGCGGAAGGACTTGGCGCGGTCGCGCAGCGCGATCTCGTGCGCAACGCGCTGCGGATGCGCCCGGACCGCATCATCCTCGGCGAAACCCGCGGCCCGGAAGCCTTCGACGTGTTGCAGGCGATGAACACCGGCCACGACGGCTCGATGACGACCATCCACGCGAACACGCCGCGCGACGGCATCACGCGTCTGGAAAGCATGGTCATGATGGCGAACGGCAACCTGCCGCTCTTGTCGATCCGCCGGCAGATCGCGAGCGCCGTGCATCTGATCGTGCAGATCGAACGGATGCGCGACGGCATGCGCCGCGTCACGCGCATCACGGAACTCGTCGGCATGGAAGGCGACGTCATCATCACGCAGGACCTCTTCACCTTCCGCTACGACGCGAGCGCGTACAGCGAAGAAGTGAAGGGCGCCTACGAATCGGCGGCTGTGCGGCCGGCGTTTTCAGCGCGTGCGGCCTACTACGGTCTCGAAAGTGCGCTGCTCGAGGCGATGATTCCATGAACCTGGTCAACCTCATTACGATCTGCTCGTTCGTCGCCGTGGTGCTGATCGGCGTGATGGTGCTGACCGTGCAGGACATGCGCAACCACCAGCCGCATGCGCGCATCCGGACCCGCATGCAGCAGTCGTTCACCGCGCAGGTCGTGCGCGCGAAGGAGGGCGGCAAGCGTGACATCGATCTGTTCAAGGTCAGCAAGAAGGACAATCTCGCGAGCCGCTGGTTCGGCCCGAAGCTGGTGCGCCTCAAGACAGTCGCTGGCGCCCGCGGCATGAAGATCGTGGTCGGGGCGGCGCTGGCCGGCGAGCTGGTCGCGCTCATCATGACGCACTTCATGCCGCTGCCCGACTTCGCTATACCGTTGCTGATCCTCGGGCTGCCGGTGCTCGCGCTCGTGCAGGCATACCGCTTCCTGGTGGAGCGTTTTCGCAAGCGCTTCCTCGACGGCTTTCCCGACGTGATCGACCTGATCGTGCGTGCGGTGCGCGCGGGCGTTCCTGTGACGCAAGTGATCGGTTCGGCGGCGAGCGAATGTCCCGAGCCGCTGCGCACCGAGTTCAAGCTGATGAGCGATTCCCTGCAGGTCGGCCTCGACCTGGAGGAAGTGCTGGCGGTGGCGGTGCGGCGCATCGAGATCGCGGACTTTTCCTTTTTCTGCGTCTGCCTGTTGCTGCAGCGTGAAACCGGCGGCCAGCTTGGCGAGACGCTCGAGAACCTCGCGGGCATCGTGCGCACGCGACGCGAAATCCGCATGAAGACCAAGGCGCTCACCGGCGAAGCCCGCATCACGACGAAGATTCTCGCCGCCATTCCGGTCGTCATCATGCTATCGATGTACTTCGCCAACCACGACTACCTGATGGTGCTGTTCGATACGCAAGCGGGCCACAAGCTGCTCACGTTCGCCGTCATCTCGATCGTGATGGGCGTGGTGGTGATCAGCAAGATGTCCAAACTCGATACCTCGCGATGACTCCGGACAACGTCGAAACACTGATCAACCTGCTGATGCTGCTTGCCCTGTTCGCGGTGCTGGCGATCTGGTGGGCAACCAAGCACGGCGGACGCCGTGGCCGGATTGCGGAGCGCGCGCGCATGGCCGCGCTCACGCACCGCAGCGACCACGCCAACGTCGACGATGCGGACGAGGACGCGGGCTTTCGCAAGCGTGTCCTGCGCCGGCTCGCCCGGGTCGGCGACAAGATTCCGCTCTTCGATGCGAAGTACCGGCTCAAGCTTCAGAAGGAGATGGTCAGGAGCGGCTATCGTAGCAATCTCGCGGTGTCGATCCTGCTTGCGGCGAAGTTCTGTTTCGGCCTGATCTGCGCGGCGCTCACCGTGATGATGGGCTCGCATATTCCGCTGATCGGCGAGTACCCGGCGGCGCGCGGCATCGCGATGCTGATGGTGTTCGTGGTCGGCATGATCATCCCCGAATACTTCGTGGCGTTCCGCGCGTCGCGCCGCCGCAAGAAGATGGCGGGATGCCTGCCCGATGCGCTCGACCTGCTCGTGATCTGCACCAACGCCGGCAACAGTCTCGGCGTGAGCATTCGGCGTGTCGCGAATGAACTGAAGACCATCTGTCCGCCGCTGTCGGACGAATTCGCGCTGACCGCCGACGAACTCAAGCTCTCCGGCGACAGTACGCGCGCGCTGGTTGGTCTGGCCGAGCGCATCGACCTGCCCTCCATCCGCGCGCTCATTTCGACGCTTACGCAGTCCATGCGCTATGGCACGCCGATCACGCAGGCGCTGCGCACGCTCTCGCGCACGGAGCGGCTCGCGCACATCGTCTCGCTCGAAGAGAAGGCCGCGAAGCTCGCGCCCAAGATGGTCGTGCCGATGATGCTCTTCATTCTTCCCGCGATCATCGCGATCGCAGCCGGTCCGGCCGTCATTCAACTTCTCGCCTTTGTCGCGGGGCAATCCAAATGAACTCAACAGCAGTATTCCGTCGCGTCGTGATGACGGCCTGTGGCGCGTCGCTCGTGCTCGCGTCCGCCGCCTGCACCACGACAACCCGCCAGGTCACCGAGACCCGTCCGGTCATGCGCAACTCCGCGCCCAGCACCGCGAGCGAGCTTCATATCGCGGACACGGCGCTCGACTCGGGCAACTTCGAACTCGCGACCAGTCTGTTCGAGAAGGCCGTGCAGGCCGATCCCCGGTCGGTGCCCGGCCTGACCGGGCTCGGCAACACGCTCTACACGATCGGCGACTTCACGCGGGCGAACGTCTACTACCAGCGCGCGAGCAAGGTCGACCCGAATGCGACGGCGCCGCTCATCGGCATCGGGCGCGTGGCGATTCATCAGCGCCGCTTCGACGACGCGATCTCGACCTATCACCGGGTGCTCGCCATGTCGCCGAACGATCCGCTCGCGTCGGCGGGGCTCGGCGCGGCGCTCGACCTCAACGGCGACCACGCCGGCGCCCAGACCGTGTTGCGCCAGGCGCTGACGGTCAATCCCGGCGATCCGCTCCTCTCCGTGAATCTCGGCTTGTCGCTGATTCTCGGCGGCAATCCGCGCGAAGGCGCGAACGTGCTGCTCGATGTCACGCGCTATCCGGCCGCGCCGCCGCAGGCGCGCCAGAATCTTGCGCTGGCTTACGGCCTCCTCGGCAACACGGAAGCCGCGGCGGAAATCCTCGCGCATGACATGCCCAAGGCTTCGGTGAACGACAACCTGCGCTACTACGAAGCCCAGCGCGCGCGCATCGCGCAACCTGCAACGAGCGCCGCGCCGTTGCCGTTGCCCTTGCCGTCGACGGCGGCCAGGGTCGGTCTGGTGCCGGCCGCGCAGATCCAGGCGGCGAGCCTGCGATGACAGCGGCGCTCGCGCGCTGGCGCGCAGGTTTCGTTGCGCGGCTCGTTCGCGACAGCCGCGGCGTATCCGCGATCGAGTTCGCGCTAGTCGCGCCGGTGGTGTTCATCCTGGTGCTCGGCACCGTGGAAATTGCGCTCGACATGTTCGTGGACGCGTCGGTGCAGATCGCCGCGCAACAGGCGTCGCGGGTCGGCCTGACGACGGCGAATCCCGCGAGCGGCACGCGCGCGCAGCAGGCGCAGACGATCGTGAAAAACATCCTGGGCCGCTGGCAGAACATCGGCGGCACGGTGAGCATCACGACGCTGAACTATGGCTCCTACAACAACGTGGGCAGCACCAGCTATCAATCGAACATGGGCAATTTCGGCGATGTCGTGTCCTACAACATCACCGTGACGGTGCCGGGCTTCTCGGGGATTCCCCAGCTCTTCGGGGTACAGACGCTCACGTTCCAACGCAACTACATCGTGCAGAACGAAAAATGAACAGCACGCTCGAAACAATGCCGTCGTCCGGGCTTCGAAGGCTTCGAGGCAGGCTGCGCCGTCTATGGCGATCGGACCGTGGCAGCGTGGCGATCGAGTTCGTCGTGATCGTTCCGCTGATGCTGCTCGTGCTGCTCGGATTCACCGAACTGTATATGTACATGCGGGCGGTCAGCATCGTCGAACATACGGCGTTCACGCTCGCCGATTCGGTCGGCCAGATGCAGTCGGCCATCAACGACACCTCGACCAGCAATTCGAACAACCTCGGTTCGCTGTGGAACGCCGCGACGGTGCTTGCAGCGCCCAATACCCTGAACGCAAAGGGTGGCGTGATCGTCACCTCGATATGCGAGAAGACGACCACCTGTTCGGCCTCGACCGCGACTCCGAAAGTAAGCCCGCTCCCCAACCCGTTGCCGGCGATGACGAACGGCACCGCCCAGATCTTCTGGCAGAAGAGCGCGCCGTGGACGCCGTCGGGCATGGCTTCGCGCGTGACGGCCGGCAATGTCGTGCCGCAGACCTGGCCGTTTCGCAACTGGGACTCGGCGGTCGTCATCGAAGTGTTCCTGATTTACACGCCGTTCGCGATGACCGCGCCGTTCTGGACCAATGCGCCGGGCACGCAGACGATCTATGAGCGCGTCTATGTGCGCCCGCGCTCGGGTGCGCCACTCTACCTCGACCCCGCGTCATGATGCCGAAGCCTTTCATGAACCGCCGCCTCGGTGCGTCTGTGCGCCGCGCGGGCCCATCGGAGCCGTGCAATGCCGCGACGCTCCTCACGGGCGACGAGGGCGCGGTCACGATGATCCTCGCCGTCTGCGGAAGCCTGATGATCGGCACGATGTGTACCGCGCTCGACACGATCCACTATGAGACGACTCAGGCGCGCATGCAGATGGCGCTCGACGTCGCCACGCTCTCCGCCGGCGCCGATCTCGCGCATACCGATCTCAGCGTGGCGCAGTGGCAGAAGGATGCGCGCGCCTACTACAACACGAACATGCCGGCGGGCTACATGGCGCTCACGATGCCCGACGCCAATTTCTCGGCCACGGTCAGCGGCACCCCCGCGACGGGACAGACGATCAAGCTGTCGGCATCGGGCTCCATGCCGCTGCTCGCGCCCTTCTTTTTCGGCAACAACTCGGGAGGAAGCGGGGGATCGGGTTCGGGCTCGGGTTCGAACTCGCCGGACGTCGCGACGGTTTCGGCTAGCAACACGGCGCTGCGCATTCCGCAGAGCACGCTCGAACTCGCGCTGATCCTCGACAACACCGGCTCGATGTCCGACTACGCGAGCACCGACAAGACGCAGGGCACCAAGATCCAGGGGCTTCGCACGGCGGCGGCCAACCTCGTGTCGAACATCTTCAGCATGACGACCAACGACTCGTACATCGGCCTCGTGCCGTTCACGACGATGGTCAACGTCGGCAGCGCCCTGTCGCCCGCCGGAAGCTGGCTGACGTCCAGCTTCAGCGCCTACAACGCGAAGAATTTATCGATGACGCCGAACTCGAATTACAGCGGATCGGGCTGGGGCGGGTGCGCGGTCGAGCCGCGCGATGCCGGCGGCAATATGTATCCAAAGGCCTACGCGCCAAAAGACGTGCCGGGCTTCAGGCCGTTTTATTACAACGTCCCGCCCGCGACCAACACGCCGAATCCGGGCTTCAAGATCACGAGCTACAACGTCACGACGAACAAGGGCAAGACGGTCTGCACCGTGGCTTCCACCAACACGGTCACTGGCGTTCCGCTGACTTACCAGACGAAGGGCTCGGTCACATACTGCGGCGGCGGAGATTCCAACGCGATCTACGACAGTTGGGGCCAGCCGTCGACGAACAACGCGACCACGACGATCGACCAGAACGGCAACACGAACGGCGGGAAGAACGGACCCTGCGCGATCGCGCCGGCACTGTTCCTCACGAAGAGCTCCAGCACGCTCACGACCGCGATCAACAACATGCAGGCGAACGGCTCCACGCTGATTCCGACGGGCCTGTTGTGGGGCTGGCGGATGTTGTCGTCGAGCTGGTCCAACAGCCTCTCGAACGGCAATGGCTGGACCTCGGCAAATTCCGCCCTGCCGCTGCCCGAGACCACGCAGAACATGCAGCGGGTCGCGATCGTACTGACCGACGGCGAGAACGACCCGGGCAGCGCGAACGGCATCATGCCGCCTCCGTCGTTCAACGGGCTCTCGGGTGTGGGGAACAGCGTGCTGAAGGCGCCCACGGTGTTCCGCCCCGACGGTTCGCAAATGACGAACGGCTCGATGTCTTCGGTGGACGACATCAACAGCTTCCAGCTTGCCGTCTGCACGGCGATGAAGAACAGCGGCATCACGATCTACGCGATCACGTTCGGCACGTACGGCACCGACACGGCGAGCGTCGCCGCGCAGCAGACGATGCAAAGCTGCGCATCGCCGGGCAACTACTATCACGCGCCGACCAACCAGGATCTCAACACGATCTTCCAGCAGATCGCGGGCAACCTCGGCGTGCTTCGACTGACCCAATAAGGACGGAAGGGCGCATCCAGCCGCGCGCCCGACCGGAAAAAAACACACCACGGAAGTAGCATGATTTCAGAAGTCGCCAAGGCAGGAAGCACCTTTGTCGTTCCGATCACGAAACATCCCGCGCCCGCAGCGCGTGCACCGCTCGCGCCACGTCTTGCAGGTCTGACCTCGAAACAGATCATGACGGAAATCGCCGTGCGAGTGGCCACGGTGGCGCTGCTTTCGATCTTCCTCGTCGGGTCGGTGGCTCAGTTCGTGCGCGATCCATCGAGAATCACGCTGCTCATCTTTGCGTTCGCTGAATTCGTGACCCTTGGCCTCGCGGTGTTCGCTCGCGTCCCTGCTCAAAGGGACTGGAATCTCCTGAGTGTCGTGATGGCGACGTGCGCGTCGTTCTACTTTCTCGCGTTCCGGATCGAGCCGGGTATCCGGCTGGTGCCTGAGAGCGTCGCTGCGTGCCTGCAGATTGTCGGCATGGTGATCCAGATCGCCGCCAAGCTTTCGCTTCGAAGGTCGTTTGGAATCCTGCCTGCCAACCGAGGCGTGGTCGTGCGCGGGCCCTATCGCTTTCTGCGCCATCCGATGTACTTCGGCTATCTGATCAAGGATGTCGGGTTCCTGCTTCCGAACTTCGGGCTTCAGAATCTCTTCGTGCTGGTGGTGCATTGGGGCCTGCAGGTCGGGCGGGTCGTCCGCGAGGAAAAGCTGCTTTCCGGGGATCGTCGCTACCGCGAATATATGAGCCGCGTGCGGTATCGGTTGATTGTCGGCGTGTTTTAGAGGCGCAGACACGACGCGGCCCGGCGCGCACTGTCCGGCGGCGCTTCGTGGGCACGCGCGTTGCTGAATCGTCTCGTGCAAGTCCACTTGAACGCTAAAGGAGAGTCGACATGCCCGAGAAGAAAACCGTGGAACGCGCCCACGCCGCGAAGCGCGCAGGAAAGTCGCCGAGCACTCAGGCCGGCGCCTTCGTCAAGGAACAGATCGATCACATTCGCGAAGGCAAGCACGGCGCGAAATCGGCGAAGCAGGCGATCGCGATCGGCTTGTCGGAAGCGCGCCGCGCAGGGGTCGGCGTGAAGGCGCCCAAGCAGGGCACGACGTCCGAAGCCACGCGCAAGAAAGCCGCCAAGGACACCGCCGCCGGCCAGCACAAGACGAAGAAAAGCGCGAGCACCGAGTCGAAGAGCAAGCGCTCGGCCGTCGCCACGCGCGTGCTCAAGCGCGAGAGCACGAAGGCCGCATCGCATACGGCGCTCTCGCGGCAAGCGCACGCCAGCGCAAGCCGACGCTCGGCCGCTGACCGCTCGGCCGCCGCGAAGAAAGGCTGGGCGACTCGCCGCAAGGCCGCAGCGGCGAAGGGGTCAGGCGCGCGTTCCGCGTCCCGCTGATAGCAAGGTCGCCGCGCCGAAGGGGAGCGGGGAACTCGTTCCGCGTCCCGCTGATAGCAAGGTCGCCGCGCCGAAGGGGAGCAGGGAACTCGTTCCGCGTCCCGCTTATAGCAATGTCGCCGCGCCGAAGGGGTCAGGGAGGCGCCACCCGTCCCGCTGACGCCGGCAGCATCCGCGCGAACGATACCGCCATGGTCGCCAGTTCCTGCGCGGCGGGCGTGAGCGGCACGCCCGCGCGCCGCAGCAGGCACACCGGCGTGCGGTCCGCGCGCTCGGCGACCGGCACGATCGCCACGTGCTCGCGGAAGAACGCGTGCTCGATGAGCCGCGCCGGTTCGAGCGCCAGATAGTCCGTGTTGGCGACGCAATGCAGGGTGTCGAACACGGCCTCGGTCGTGACGGCGATGCGCGGCGGCGCGAGTCCCGCTGCATCGAACAGCATCGCCAGCCGGTTGGTCGCGGGCGCCGCTCGCAGCGCCCGCGTGCTGACCCAGTCGCCATCCCGCAGTTCTGCGAGCGTGCGCGCCTGCATCAGCGGATGACCGCGGCGTGCGATCACCGCGACTTCCGAGTCGAAGAGGCGCGTCGTCTCCAGGTCGTGAACGTCGGCCTCCTGCGACACCAGCGCGAGCGCGAAATCGAGACTTCCATCGCGCACCCACGATGTCAGGACCCGCGACGTCGCGCTCGTCAGATGCACGTCGATGCGCGGGCACCGCTCGCGAAAGCTCGCGAGCAACGCGGGGAAGAGGCGCATCGTCGCTTCGGCGGCGAGACCGAGCGACACCTGTCCGGTCGATTCGCCGCGCAACTGTCGCATCTCCTCCTCGGTGCGCATGCACTCGCCGAGGATCACGTCGGCGCGTAGACGCAGGCGTTCGCCGATGGTGGTGAGCCGCGCGCCGCGATGGCCGCGCTCGAAAAGCGGCCCGCCGACGCTCGATTCGAGCTTGCGCAACTGTTGCGTCACGCCGCTTTGCGCGACGTTCAGACGCCGCGCCGCCGCCCGCAGGCTCCCAGCCTCGGCGACCGCGACGAACATGCGCAACTGCGTCAGGGTCATTTCCACGATTCGACGCCTCGTCAGATGATCTCAAAATGTGATCATGATAAGCAAAACGGCCCTTTTTTGTAGCGTCTTGCGGCCGTACTATCGGCGGGCGTTATCTCGAAACCCAGCCCGCCTTCTTTTTGCGCTCATGACCAAACTCACCTCGCTCTTGATGGCCTCGGCGCTCGCCGCGGCTTTGGCCGCATCGCCCGCGTTCGCGAAAGATGCCAACGCGCTGCGCCTCGGTATCGACCCGGGCTATCCGCCGATGGATGTGAAGACGCCGGACGGTCACGTCGCCGGCTTCGACGTCGATCTCGGCGACGAGATCTGCCGCCGCATCGCGATGCGCTGCGAATGGGTCGAACTCGAATTCTCGGGGATGATCCCGGCGCTGCAGGCACGCAAGATCGACGGGATCATGTCGTCGATGGCGATCACCGACAAGCGCATGAAGCAGATCGCGTTCTCGAACAAGCTGTTCCAGTTCAGGTCGCGATTGATCGCGAAGACCGGCGCGCCGCTCAAGGCGAGCGCGGAGGGCCTGCGCGGCAAGCGCATCGGCGTGCAGAGCGGCAGCCAGTTCGAGACCTACGCGCTCAAGAACTGGCAACCGGGCGGCGTCGAAGTGGTCGCTTACCAGAGCCAGGAGGGCGTCTTCAACGACCTGGCCGCCGGCCGCATCGACGCCGCGCTGCTCGGCTCGGTGGAAGCCGAGCACGGCTTCCTGAAGACCTCGCGCGGGGCGGGCTTCGGCTTCGTCGGCGAGCCGCTTTCGATGGGCGATCACGGCGTCGGCATGGGCATGCGGCAGGACGACACGGCGCTCAAGGCGAAGGTCGATCGCGCGGTCGCCGACATGCGCGCCGATGGCACCTATCAGAAGATCGCCCGCAAGTATTTCGACTTCGACGTGTACGGCGACTGACGCCCTGACCCCAAGGATCACCGATGCAAACGCAACGCACTCAACTCATCTCGACGACGCTCGGGACGAATCGCGAACTCGTCAGCTTTCACTTCGGCACGCCGGGCGCGGGCGAGAAGGTCTATGTGCAGGCGTCGCTGCATGCGGACGAAACGCCCGCGATGCTGACCGCGTGGCAGCTCAAGCGGCGTCTCTCGACGCTCGAAGCCGATGGGCGCGTGCGCGGTGAAGTCGTGCTCGTGCCGGTGGCGAATCCGGTCGGGCTGTCGCAGCATGTGCTCGGCCAGTTTCTCGGACGATTCGAAGCGAACAGCGGGCACAACTTCAATCGCAGCTTTCCGATGCCGCAGGCCGAGGCGCTCGTCGCGCGCGTGGGCACGCGCTGGACGCGCGATCCGCGGGAGAACGCGCGGCTCTTGCGCGGCGCCGTGCGGGAGATGCTTGCCGAGAGCACGGCCAGGAACGAATTCGAATCGCTGCGGCTGACGCTGCTGACGCTTGCCGCCGATGCCGACGTCATCCTCGATCTGCATTGCTCGCTCGAAGCGACGCTGCATCTTTATACGAGTCCGGCGAGCTGGCCGGCTATCGAGCCGCTCGCGCGCTATCTCGGAGCGAACGGCGTGCTGCTTGCGACCGATTCGGGCGGCCAGTCCTTCGACGAGATTCACACGCTGCTCTGGAACGAGGTGCGAGCGGTGCTGGGTGAAGAGACGCCGCTCGCGGCGCCGAATATCGCGGTGACGGTGGAGCATCGCGGGCAGCGTGACGTGTCGTATGAGACGGCGGAGCATGACGCGGACGCGATCGTCGAGTTTCTGGTGCGGCGCGGGGTGATCGAAGGCGAGGCGCGCGAGATGCCGCCGCTGCTGCATCCGGCGACGCCGCTCGCGGGCAGCGAGCAGTTCGTGGCGCCGGTGAGCGGGGTGGTGGTGTATCGGGCGCAGGTGGGCGCGTTTCTGCACGCGGGGGATGCCGTTTTCGACATCGTGGATCCGTTGACCGATGTAGTCACCACTGTGACCACGAAGAACGATGGTGTGTTCTACATGCGGCGCGCGATCCGTTTCGCCTACGCCGGCGCGCCGATGGGGCGGGTTTCTGGGGCGACTGCGTTTCGGACGGGGGTTTTGGTGGGGGCTTGAACAAGTATTTCGACCGCTCTCATCGGATTTCCCATTGAGTAACAAAAACGGTCCCTTGTTCAGCGATCCAAGCTCTACAGATTCGACATTAATGTTTGGCACAGCCACATCGCCCGAAAAATCAGGCCGGTCATGGTGGCGACCGAGCGGTTTGGCACGCACCTCATCCATGACTGACCCTGTGGAACGACCGTCGTCGGTAGGCGGTGCTGGCTGCTCGTCGCAAGATTTAGGCGGGCTTATACAATGATGCAGATTCGCCTGGCCACTACGACTTGCTGCGAGACGTTAGCAGTCTGCGAAGCGCCGTCGCGGCGTTCAACCGGCAATAGAACTGCGGTGGATGAAAGTCGGGCAAGGCGCCACGAAGATCGGCAAGCGATACTGGCCGTTTGATCGGTCTAGGGTCTTGTACGCCCATCGCGAACGCTTGTGTCGCGCCGTCAAGATAGCCCATGAATTCGGACCGTACGAGACCGGAGACACTTCCAAACTGCTTCCACAGTGCCGCAGGCTCGTCCACTGTGCATTTGCCTACGACTGCGCATCCGACAACTGCCGCTACCGGCTTCTTGACATAGAACCAAACGAGGTCTCCCTCGTTTACGTGCATCTTCCTTCGTCTAAGTTCGACGTGTTTCGTTCCGGCGAGAATGTTTGCCGCATGCCGGTTTTCCAGTGAGATGAGCAGATGCTCCTGAGTTGTCATTGCGTTCCTTTGCGCAAAATAGCCTCCACTTGCTGTGCCGTTAGTCGCCGGCTAGTCAGCAATTGATGTGCTTCTCCGCATCCAAGTTCCCTAAGATCTGCACGCGATACCTGGCGCGGAAGTTCCAGCAGGTTGTCAAAGGCGGTAACTGTTTTCACCGCGGCCCTTCCGATACTCGCCAGCGAGTCGCTATCCAGGACGGAGGGTAACAAATCCGTCCCGCCTAGCGCGTCTTCGCTGCGGCGATAGGCTCGAAGCGTTCTGGCTAGCGCAATCACGGCTCCTGCACCGCCGTCTTTTTCGGATTCGTAGAAGAATATCAGGTCGCCGCGGGTGAACACTTTCAACGTTGCTGGGCCGCTGAGATAGTGGCGCTGCGAAAGGAGTTGTGCTCTAGCCTGTGGTAACAAAGATGCTTGTGGCGATTGCAACAAGAGATGCTCTGCAAATTTTCGCTGGACCGGAACGAGTACGCCGCCGCGCCCCGGGAGACAGAACAAAGCCGGGGCGAGGTGCGTCTCGAGCGTGAAAAGGGATATGTGAACTCGTTCCCCGTCTGGACGGATGACGGGGATCTGCTGGTCGACGTGGCGGAAATGGGGTGATGCTGCGGGTAGAACGATGCTGCTCGCGTTTGACAGAGAATCCCGAGTGAGCATCCAATTTCCTTTTGAAACAATACTGCTGACCATCACCTTTTGCAGTTCGTTGGTGTCGGACAATAAGCGCGTGAAACCAAGCGTGGCTGCAACTTCTCGAACCACGACTTGGCACTTTGGGAAGCGTAGGCGGATCCTTGCGACAGCCGACGGCGAAATTACGCCGATCAAACTTTGTAACATCAATCTTACGGCGTCGCCTGCTGTGTCATTGGCTTCATCTACGGCTATGTGAGCGTTGAAGGGACCATCATGGATTGTCCGTGACCAAGCAATGTAGCCGACGATGCATTTCTCATCTTTGACCATGAAGCGCCAACTCGTGCCACGGGATCCATCAACTGCGGCCCAATGCGCGGCCTGATCAGCAACGTTGACGTCTAGTTCTGTTAGAAGCGCCTTTATCTCTTTTTCGTCACTGTCCTGGGCCACCTGAATACTCAAGACGTCGCCGGTCGACGTCGCGTGAATTTGCTGGAGCGGGTGGTCGATATAGCCAGCTTGGAACGCTTCAGGCGAAACGACTTCGATGCCGTAGCGGCGGCGTAACTCCCTCGCGCAGCGGACCACGCTAGCGTCACTTGTCACAAGGCCAGGCAAGCGATGATGAATTGCGGTTGCCAGATGCTTCAAGTCGGACAAGTCATTGGCGGTCAGTCTTCCGTCAAGCGCACGCTCCGGGAAAACCAGTTGGCAAAGTTCTGGCGCCAGTCTGTCCCAATCTTGGCCCTCCGGCGAGGTAAAACGCGGGAGGGCATGTGCCAGAGCCTGCATTGGATCGGTCTTTCCTTTCTGCGCAGTTCTTTTCAACTCCGCCTCGATCTCCGAACTAATAGCAAGTGAGCATGCCTGCATTCGCTCTGCGCGAAACACGGCGACAGCCTGCTCGTGCCTTGGACGACGTGGACCAAGGTCGAAGAGCACGTTCAGATCGAGGAGAAAGAGAGGTCGTTCCTGGTCCTGCTTGAAATCAAGGCCCAAGGGATCCGCAGCAGTAATTCCGCTTGATTGGAACAATTGGGGTGTGGCCAGTTCGTGCGCGCGAACCACGATAATCCGCTTACGACTCTCGCCGCCTTTGACAAGTTGCTGCGTGTAAAAGCCTTGTCGTTCCCAAAAGTGATTCGCGTCACGCAGGTCTTCCGCGACTCGCGCGCTTATGGAGATGAACTGAAATTCCGTCAGTTGCTCCTTCAAGGCGTCAACGAGGGTGTTACCCAATTTCAGCCGACGAAACCGGTCCACCA
Source organism: Caballeronia choica (assembly GCF_001544535.1). Lineage (GTDB taxonomy): Bacteria > Pseudomonadota > Gammaproteobacteria > Burkholderiales > Burkholderiaceae > Caballeronia > Caballeronia choica. The sequence continues at coordinate 27,876 of NZ_FCON02000096.1, forward strand.
CGAAAATCTGTCGAACTTTTGCTTTCGGAAAGCGAGCATCGAAAATAAGGTGACCGCCGTAAATTTCGGAATTGCCGTCCGCGATTAGCAAAACGAATATCAAGTCCTTTCTGGCGTACTCTTCAAAGATTGGCTTGGCAAAGAAACCCAACGCATCTTTTGCGCTGTCCGCGGCTTGCACTATGTCCGAGAGATATGCGCGAACGTCGCTATAGGAATTAACCAGTCTGAATTTGATTTCGGCGTTGCTCATTCCTTCTCCCTCGCATTGCAGGCTTATGCGCGCTGATTTCACGCGTTGTAGGTGACCATTTGACTGGAAATAGTTGTAAGACAGAATGCCGCGTGCGTTGTTGCCGCGTGGTGTCTGAACCAACGTCCGCGAAGCCCACGAGGCGTTGATCCCAGTCCCATTTGTGCGTGGACTCCACTCCCCGTTTTTTACGGCGTATTTACGGCGTACGGCTGAGGAGATTCTCGCACGAATAAGTCTGATCTACGGATTTAAGGGCCTGATTTAATTGGGAAATTTTGTTATCAGAATTGGGATTATTGGGATTCCCGAGAGGGTGCAGGCATATCGACTTCTGACGGCCGATTCCATCTTCACGGAAATATCTGTAAATCGTCGAGAGAGATTTGGACTTATCTCTGGAGCGGATCAAAATGGACGTTCGACTTGAAGCTGCGATTTCTTTAATCAATTTTTCATGAGATGCTGGGCGTTTTGCCACACATAAGTTTCGCCAGCCCTTTTTGCCATTCAAAGAAAAATGCCGCTCAGTCTCGCGACTGAGCGGCATTGCTTTAACGCGACGTGCGCTCTTACTTCGCGACCGGCATCGTGAATTCCGCGCCCTTGGCGATGCTGTCCGGCCAGCGCTGCATGACGCTCTTGTAGCGCGTATAGAAGCGAATGCCTTCCTCACCATAGGCATGGTGATCGCCAAACAGCGAGCGCTTCCAGCCGCCGAACGAGTGCCACGCCATCGGCACCGGAATGGGCACATTGATACCGACCATGCCGACCTTGATCTGCCGCGAGAACGCCCGCGCGACGCCACCATCCGATGTAAAGCACGACAC
>NZ_FCON02000097.1 GCF_001544535.1 Caballeronia choica
GTCTACAAGGGCCTGGCGATCGCCGCGGCCAACGGCGCGAACCGGCTTTTCGCAACCGACTTTCACAACCGGCGCATCGACGTGTTCGACAACACGTTCACGAAACTCAACCTGCCGGGCGCGTTCCAGGACCCGCAGATCCCGGGCAATTTCGCGCCGTTCGGCATCCAGGCGATCGGCCCGAAAATCTACGTCACGTATGCGCAGCAGGACGGCGCCGCGCACGATGACGTCGCCGGCCCCGGGCTGGGCTTCGTCGACGTGTTCGATACCAGCGGCAATCTCCTGCAGCGGCTCGAACAGGGGATGCAGTTCAACGCGCCGTGGGGCGTCACGCAGGCGCCCGGCAACTTCGGGACGCTCTCCAACGACATCCTGGTCGGGAATTTTGGCGACGGCACCATCCACGCCTTCGACCCGACCAGCGGAAAGTTCGTCGGCACGGTGACGAATCCAGACGGATCGACGTTCGTGCAGTTCGGCTTGTGGGGCATCGCGTTCGGCAACGGCCTCAGCGCGCAACCGACCAACACGCTCTATTTCGCGGCCGGTCCGAATCACGAAGCCGACGGCGTGTACGGCCGTCTCGACATGCAGTGACCGTGAGGCCCGGGCGCGGCTTCCGGTTGGAAACCGGTCGCGCTCGCGTTTTTCCCAGGGCGATGTCGTCCGACACCAACGGGCTCCCTCCGGGCCCGCGGCGCATCGCCCCTTGACGCGCCGCCCGCTTACCGGGCGGCGCGTTTTTTCGTGGGGAGCGATCGGCGCTGCGCGATTGGCCGTCCAACGCCCCCGCGAGCGACCCGTGGGTAAAATGCGCGACTCACTCCCGACGCTTCCCGATGGACCTCGAACGCATTCTCTTTTCCCAGGGCTTCGGCTCGCGACGCCAGTGTCGCGCGATCATCGCGGAAAGCCGCGTGCGCATCGCGGGCTCCGTCTGCACCGACCCGGGCGCGGACTTCGCAACGGCGCCGCCGATCGATTTCGAAGTCGATGGCGCAAGTTGGCGGTATCGCGAGAAGGCGTATCTGGCGCTGAACAAGCCCGCGGGTTACGAATGCTCGCGCGATCCGCAGCATCACTTGAGCGTGTTTCACCTGTTGCCGCCGCAATTGACGACGCGCGGCGTGCAGTGCGTCGGGCGGCTCGACCAGGACACGACCGGCCTCCTGCTCCTGTCCGACGACGGCGCCTTCGTCCACGCGTTCACATCGCCGAAGCGCAAGGTGCCGAAGGTCTATCTCGCGACGACCCGTCATCCGCTCGACGAGGCGCAGCTTTCGGCGCTGCGCGAAGGTGTGTTGCTGCACGGCGAGTCGAAGCCGAGCGCCGCGCTCGCGGCGCATCGGCGTGACGAGCGGGAACTGGAACTGACCGTCCTCGAGGGCAAGTACCACCAGGTGAAGCGCATGGTCGCGGCGGCGGGAAATCGGGTGGAGAAGCTCCATCGCGAGCGCATCGGCGGATTCGATCTGCCGGCGACGCTTGCCGAAGGCGCATGGTGCTGGCTCGACGAAGCAGAACTCGCGGCCTTGAGGCGGGAATAGCGCAACCTCTGTGGCCCAACGCGCATCGTATCCGGCTCTGACGGCGCAGTTTCGCGGCCGTCCGAACATACTCGCGGACGAGGCCGCCCCGCCGAATCGAACGACCATGCAAATCGGTGAAAGCACCTACCGCCGTGCGCTGCGGCGCAGCATGCCTTCTCGGAAACGGACTCTTATACTTGTCTAACGGGTAGCTAAATAACGACTATCAAAAAAGCAGGAGGGCATCATGGTCTCCCATATGACCGTCGCGCTCGTAGCGTTCGTCGCGCTGAGTGCGGTATTAATCGGGGCTTTGCTCGTCACGATGCACATGCGCCACAAGTACGCGCCGAACCTGATCGGCGCGCTGATCGGGGCGCTGCTCTGCTTCGTGCTGCTGGAGACGATTCCGGCGCTGATCTAGCGACGCAGGAAATCGTCGATGGTGGGGTAGTGCAACTCGTAGCCGAGTTCGCGCTTGAGCCGCGTATTTTTCAAGCGCCGTGACTCTCGCATGAACGAGAGCGTGATCGGCTCGAGTCGCGCCTCGGCCTCTTGCCGCGTGACGCGCGGCACGCGCGCCATGCCCTGCGCGTCCGCCACGCGGTCGAAATAGTCACCCATCAGCAGATCGGTATCGTCCGATGCGTGGATCGCGCGCTGCGGCTTCGCGCGCAAGATCGCGCGCACGAGGATTGCTGCGAGGTCGTCGGCGTGGATGTGATTCGTGAAGACGTCCTCGTCGGCGACGAGCGCCGGCGCGCCCCTTTCGATGCGTGCAAGCGGCAGCCGGTTGGCGGCGTAAATTCCCGGAATCCGCACGATGGACACGCGCCAGCCGCCGCGCACCGCCGCGCGGCGCAAGCGCGTTTCGGCGGATACGCGCCGCTTCGCGCGCGCATTCTCGGGACGCACGGGCCGTGTCTCGTCGATGAGCGCGCCGCCGCAGTCGCCGTAGACGCCCGTCGTGCTCGCATAAACGAGCCGGATGGGCGGCCGGCGGCGGGTTGCCGCGAAAGGTGCGTCGGGTACGTCGGGTACAATATGCGCAGTTTTGACGGGCGTTTGCGCGTGCGCCGATGCGGTACGAAAGCTTGCGCGAAACCATGCGCGCCAGGCGCGATGCGGCGACATCGGACTGGCTATGCCGCGCGCGACGCTGCGCCGGCGCGTGGACAGTGCCGCGATCAATGCTTGCGTCCGGCGGTCGTCGTCGCCCTCTTTCTGCGGCGGCGCGAGATGCAGCACGGTCGACGACAGGCCCGCAAGCCGTCCGAGGCTCGCACGGTCATCGAGATCGCCGACGATCGGTGTCGTGCCCGCCGCGCGCAGTTCGGCGACGCGCTCGCGATGGCTGGTGAGCGCGATCACGCGGGGCGCGGCGGCGCGCGCCTTGAAGAGCGGCACCGCACGCAGCCCGACATCGCCGCAGCCGACGATCAGCACGCGGGCGCGGCGCAGGATTCGAGTGGCAATCATGCCGTGCATTGTAGCCGCCGTAGGCAACAGTTCCCGCAACACGTATCCGACACATCCAACCCACAACGATCTATGGCTTTCAACGTAACGCTCCGGCAAAGCGGCCGGCAGTTTCAAGTGGAACCCGACGAAGCGGTGCTCATCGCCGCGTTGCGTCAGGGCATCGGCCTGCCGTACGGCTGCAAGAACGGCGCGTGCGGTTCGTGCAAGGGCACGGTCCTCAGCGGCGAGGTGGAGCAGGCGCCGCACTCGTCGTCGGCGCTGTCGAACGATGAAAAGACCCGCGGCGTGGCGCTCTTTTGTTGTGCGACCGCGCAGACCGACCTCGAAATCGACGTGCGCGAAGTCGCCGGCGTGGGCGACGTGCAGGTGAAGAAGCTGCCCTGCCGCGTCAACGCGCTTGCGCGCCGCGCCACCGATGTCGTCGAGCTCAAGCTGCAATTGCCCGCCAACGAACGGCTGCAATATCTCGCCGGCCAGTACATCGAATTCATCCTGAAGGACGGCAAGCGCCGCAGCTATTCGATGGCAAGCCCGCCGCACCACGAAGGCCCGCTCGAACTGCACATCCGCCACATGCCCGGCGGCACGTTCACGGATCACGTGTTCGGCGCCATGAAGGAGCGCGACATCCTGCGCTTCGAAGGCCCGCTCGGCACGTTCTTCCTGCGCGAAGATTCCGCCAAGCCGATCGTGCTGCTCGCGTCGGGCACCGGCTTCGCGCCGATCAAGGCGATCATCGAGCACGCGGTGTTCAAGAACCTGAATCGCCCGATGACGCTTTACTGGGGCGGCCGTCGCAAGCAGGACTTGTACATGACGGACCTCGCCGAGCAATGGGCCAGGGAAGTGCCGAACTTCAAGTTCGTGCCGGTGCTCTCCGAACCCGACGCCGACGATGCCTGGACCGGCCGTACCGGCTTCGTTCATCGTGCCGTCATCGAAGACCTGCCAGACTTGAGCGCGTACCAGGTGTATGCATGCGGCGCACCGGTCATGGTCGAGTCGGCGCAGCGCGATTTCACGAATCACCACCGGCTGCCGGAAGACGAGTTCTACGCGGACTCGTTCACGAGCGCCGCCGATCTCGCGCATCCGGTCTGATTCCCGCGACCGTGTTCGCAAAGGGCGGGCAAAAAATCCGCCCTTCGCGGTTTACATGGACAAACGTCGTATCGTATCCTTCGCGAATGATCGAAAACCAGACCAGCCTCCGACGTCGCCGCTCGCCGCTTCCCTAGGGACGCCGCTGGCTCGTCACGGAAACGCGCTCATGGTCTGTTCGATGCGCACGAAATGAAGCCACGGGATACCGTGGCTTTTGTTTTTTCCGACGCCGCTTTCTTAACCCCCGTTGTCGCTCTCGTGGAGCCCGCTGTCATGAATTTCAATGAGTACCCCGTCGAATCGCTGATGTTCATCACGAACCGTCCTGAAATCGTGTTCACGCACGGCAAGGGCTCATGGCTCTACGACAACACCGGCAAGCGCTATCTGGACTTCATCCAGGGCTGGGCCGTCAATTCGCTCGGCCATTGCAACGACGGCATGATCGAGGCAATGGACAAGCAGGCACGCACGCTGATCAACCCGTCGCCGGCTTTCTACAATGCGCCGATGGCCCAGCTCGCGGGTCTGCTCACGCAACATAGCTGCTTCGACAAGGTGTTCTTCGCGAACAGCGGCGCCGAGGCGAACGAAGGCGCGATCAAGCTCTCGCGCAAGTGGGGCAAGAAGTTCAAGAACGGCGCGTATGAAATCATCACGTTCGATCACAGCTTCCACGGCCGCACGCTCGCGACGATGTCGGCGAGCGGCAAGGCCGGCTGGGACACGATCTACGCACCGCAAGTACCGGGCTTTCCGAAGGCTGAATTGAACGACATCGCTTCGGTCGAAAGGCTGATCACGGACAAAACCGTCGGCGTGATGCTCGAGCCGATCCAGGGCGAAGGCGGCGTGATTCCCGCGACGCGCGAATTCATGCAGCAACTGCGCGCGCTGACGAAGAAGCACAACTTGCTTCTGATCGTCGATGAAGTGCAAAGCGGCTGCGGCCGTGCGGGCACCTTGTTCGCCTACGAACTGTCGGGCATCGAACCGGACATCATGACGCTGGGCAAGGGCATCGGCGGCGGCGTGCCGCTTGCGGCGCTGCTGTCGAAAGCGGAGATCGCGTGTTTCGAGCCGGGCGATCAGGGCGGCACTTACAACGGCAATCCGCTGATGACGGCCGTCGGTTATTCGGTGATCTCGCAACTGACCGCGCCGGGCTTTCTCGAAGGCGTGCGTGAGCGCGCCGAGTATCTGAAGTCGCAACTGCTGCAGCTTTCCGAAGAGCGCGGCTTCAAGGGCGAGCGCGGCGAAGGACTCTTGCGCGCGCTGCTGCTCGATAGCGACAACGGTCCGCAGATCGTCGAAAAGTCGCGCCTGATGCAGCCGGACGGATTGCTGCTCAACGCCGCGCGTCCGAACCTGCTGCGCTTCATGCCGGCGCTCAACGTGACGAAGGACGAGATCGACCAGATGATGTCGATGCTGCGTTCGGTGCTGGACTCGCTGTGAAGATCCGCACGTTCGACGAGCGCGACACCGACGCTGTGATCGCGCTCTGGCAGCGCTCGTTTCCCGAATACGCCGATCCCGCGAAGCCGCAGCGCGATCCGCGCGTATCGATTGCGAACAAGCTCGCGACGCAGCCGGAGTTGTTCTTCGTCGGCGAGCGGGATGGCCGCGTGATCGGCACGATCATCGCGGGTTACGACGGGCATCGCGGATGGCTGTATTCGCTGGCCGTCGCGGAGGACATGCGCGGCAATGGCTACGGGCGCGCATTGGTCGAGCATGCGGAAAGCGAACTGGGCAAGCGCGGCTGTCCGAAGGTGAATCTGCAGATACTGGTCGGCAAGGCGGACGTGCAGGCGTTCTACGCAAAGCTTGGATATCGCGCCGACGAAGTCGTGAGCCTCGGCAAGCGGCTTCAAAGCGCATAAAAAAACCGCATGCGTTTCAGGCGCATGCGGTTCTTTCGTTCCAGGCGGCTTGGGCAATCACTCGCCCAGATATGCCGCCCGCACCTTCGGATCGTCGAGCATGGTCTTCGCGTCGCCCGTCATGGTGACGAGACCCGAATCCATCACATAGCCGCGATTCGCCGCCTGCAACGCAAGCCGCGCGTTCTGCTCAACCAGTAGCACGGTCAGTCCTTCGCTCGAAATTTCTCGCACCACCTCGAAGATCTTCTCGACCATGATCGGCGACAGACCCATCGACGGTTCATCCAGCAGCAGCAACTTCGGCCGCGAGAGCAGCGCTCGCGCCATCGCCAGCATCTGCTGCTCGCCACCCGAGAGCGTTCCCGCATACTGCGACGCGCGCTCCTTCAATCGCGGAAAGAAGCCGAACATGCGCTCGGTGTCCTTCTGGATCTCGGCGGTATCGTTGCGCAGATACGCGCCCATCTGCATGTTTTCCAGAATCGACATGCGCGCGAAGATGCCACGCCCTTCCGGCACCATCGCGAGGCCGCGCTTGAGCAATTCGTGCGTCGGCACGCCCTTGATCGACTTGCCCATGTATTCGATGTCGCCCGCCGAATACGGCTTCAGACCCGTGATGGCCTTCATCGTGGTCGTCTTGCCCGCGCCGTTCGCGCCGATCAGCGTGACGAGTTCGCCCTGCCCGACTTCCAGATCCACACCCTTCACCGCGTGAATCCCGCCGTAATTGACCTGCAGGCCCTTCACTTTCAACATCGCGTTCGTTGTAGACATCAGTGGACCCCCGCACCCAGATATGCCTCGATCACCTTCGGGTCCTTCTGCACGTCCTGCGGCAGACCCTCGGCGATCACCTTGCCGTAATCGAGCACCGTCATGCGGTTGCACAATCCCATCACCAGCTTCACGTCGTGTTCGATCAGAAGGATCGTCTTGCCGTCCGAGCGAATCTTGTCGAGCAGGCGCGTGAGTTCCACTTTTTCCGTCGCGTTCATGCCGGCGGCCGGTTCGTCGAGCGCGAGCAGTTTCGGATCGGTCGCCAGGGCGCGCGCGATTTCCAGACGCCGCTGGTGACCGTACGACAGGTTGCGCGACGTGTAGTCGGCGTATTGCAGCACGCCCACGTATTCGAGCAATTCCAGCGCGCGTTCCTTGATCTCGCGCTCCTCGCGACGTTCGGCCGGCGTCTGGAACACCGCGCCGATCAGGCCGTGCTTCGTGCGAACGTGGCGGCCGACCATCACGTTTTCCAGCGCGGTCATGCCACCGAACAGACGAATGTTCTGGAACGTACGCGCGATGCCCGCCTTCGCCACCTGATAGACGGCGGTCGGCGTGTAGGCAACGCCATCGAGCTTGAAGACGCCGGAATCGGGCGTGTAGAGGCCGGTGATCACGTTGAAAAACGTGGTCTTGCCGGCGCCGTTCGGGCCGATCAGGCCGTAGATTTCGCCGGCCTTGATTTCGAGGCGCACGTCGGAGAGCGCCTGCAAGCCGCCGAAGCGCTTGTTGACGCCCTGCACGGACAATCGAGTTTGTTGTTCGCTCATGTCTGGTTCCCCCGCCTTAGGCGCGCACTGGCTTCTTGCCAGCGCGCTTCGCGATCTTCGCGATCTTGTCTTCGTGTTTCGCGGCGGGCCACAGGCCTTCCGAGCGATACAGCATGATCAGCACCATCGCCAGGCCGTACAGCAACTGGCGGATGACTTCGGTATCGACGATCTGATGACCGAAGATGGCGTTTTGCAGCGGACCCATCGTCGAGCGCAGGAATTCAGGGAACACGGCGAGCAGCACCGCGCCGAGGATCACGCCCGGAATGTGGCCCATGCCGCCGAGCACCACGCACGCCAGCACGACGATCGATTCCCAGAACGTGAACGATTCCGGCGACACGAAGCCCTGGAACGCGCTGAACATCGCGCCCGACAGTCCGCCGAACGACGCGCCCATCGCGAACGCCAGCAACTTGACGTTACGCGTGTTGATGCCCATCGCCTTGGCGGCGATTTCGTCTTCGCGGATCGCGGCCCATGCACGGCCGATGCGCGAGTGCTGCAGGCGCGTACACACCCAGATCACGAACAGCGCGCACAGCACGAAGAGGTAGTAATACATGTACACCGACGGGAACTTCAGCCCGAACAGGTCATGCGTCTTCGAGAGGTTGAAGCCGGCTACGGTCACCGGATCGATGCCGGTGATGCCCTTCGGACCGTTCGTGATGTTGATCGGACGATCGAGGTTGTTCATGAAGATCCGGACGATTTCCCCGAAGCCCAACGTCACGATCGCGAGGTAGTCGCCGCGCAGACGCAGCGTCGGTGCGCCGAGCAGCACGCCGAAGGTGGCCGCGAGCGCCATCGCACAGGGGACGATCAGCAGGAACGGCAGATGCAGCCCGCCCGGAAAGAGGTGCGCGATCCATTCGAACTGGTTCGTCAGTTGCGGCGACGACAGCAGTGCCGCCACATACGCGCCGACCGCGTAGAACGCGATATAGCCCAGGTCCAGCAGGCCGGCAAAGCCGACCACCACGTTGAGACCGAGCGCGAGCATCACGTACAGCATCGCGAAGTCGAGCACGCGGACCCAGTAGTTGCCGCCTGCCGCGCCGATCACCATCGGCGCCATGATCACGAGAGCCGCTACCAGAATGGTGATTGCGTAGCTCTTCGCGCCTTTTTTCTCGGGGATGAGCGTCGTCGACGGCTCAATTGGTTGAATCGAAGTCATGTTTTTTTCTCCCTTATGCGCGGTCAGCCACACGTTCGCCCAACAAGCCGGACGGACGGAACACAAGCACGATGATCAGCACGATGAAGGCGAACACGTCCTGATAGTTACTGCCGAAGACGCCACCCGTCAGGTTGCCGATGTAGCCCGCGCCCAACTGTTCGATCAGGCCGAGCAGCACGCCGCCGACCATCGCGCCGCCGAGGTTGCCGATACCGCCGAGCACCGCCGCCGTGAACGCCTTCAAACCGGGGATGAAGCCCATGTAGAAGTGCGCGTTGCCGTATTCGGACGCGATCATGACGCCGGCAAGCGCAGCAAGCGCCGAGCCGATCATGAAGGTCGCGGAAATCACGAAGTTCGGGTTCACGCCCATCAGGCTCGCGACGCCGGGATTCTCGGCGATCGCGCGCATCGCGCGGCCGAGGCGCGTCTTGTGAACCAGCAGCAAGAGGCCGCCCATCACGAGGAACGCCACCACGATGATCACGATTTCGGTCATCGAGATCACGGCGCCCGGACGATCGGCGGTCGCGGTGATCACGTTGATCGGATCGGTCGGGAGGAGCTGCGGGAACGGCAGCGGATTGCGGCCCCAGATCATCATGGCGAGCGTCTGGAGAAGAATCGAGACGCCGATCGCGGTAATCAAGGGAGCCAGACGCGGCGCCTTGCGCAACGGCCGGTAAGCCACGCGTTCAATCGTATAACCAACCAGTGCGCAGACGACAGCGGCAACCACCAGCGCAATGACCAGCATGATCGGCCCGGGGATGCCGGGAAAGTGATTCGTCATGACGCCGATGGCCGAGAGCGCCACCATGGCGCCGACCATCAGCACGTCGCCGTGCGCGAAGTTGATGATGCCCAGAATGCCATACACCATCGTATAGCCCAGTGCGATGATGGCGTAGACGCTGCCAAGCACCAGACCGTTCAAGATCTGCTGGATGAAAATATCCATTTAAAGCTCCTTAGCCCGTGCGACTGGATAACCGCTTTATCACCGGCCGATAAACCGATGTGAAGCGAAATCGAGAACGGCACCGCGCGTACGTGTAAAAAAACCGGTAAGGGTTGATCGCCTCGACCCGCGTCCGCTGCCGGATAGGACGGCGAACACCTGTCGGACGGATACGGAAACGGCGCCATCGGGTAGCTGGCGCCGTCAGGCTGCAAACGCCCCGCCGTCACTGCTTCACAACATCGAGGACGTTTTTCTTGCCGTCCCTGAAGTCATAAAGCGTGATCGTGCCTCCCTTCAAATCACCCTTGTCGTCGAATGCGATGTGTCCCGTCAGACCATTGAAATCGGTCGACGCGATCGCAGCGAGCACCTTGGGCGCTTCGATGGAATTGGCGCGTTTCATTGCGTCGACGATCACGTACATTGCGTCATACGTGAACGGCGCGTAAATCTGCACCGGCGTGTGAAAACGGGCTTCGTACTTCTGGGCGAAGTCCGCTCCCTTGTCCATTTTCGAAAGCGCGAGTCCCGCTTGCGAACAGACCAGGTTCTGCACAGCGGTGCCCGCAAGCTCCGCTATCTTGTCGGTACATACCCCGTCGCCGGCAAGGATCTTTGACTTGATGCCGGCCGCGGCCGCCTCTTTGATGAACGGGCCGGCGGTCACATCCATCCCGCCGTACATGACGACGTCGGGCTGGGATCGTTTGATTTTTGTCAGGATGGCCTTGTAGTCGCGCGTCTTTTCGCTGGTCGCCTCGCGGGAGAGCACCTTCGCGCCGCCCGCCTGAGCCGTCTTCGAAAACTCGTCCGCGAGACCGCGGCCGTAGGCGGACGTGTCGTCGACGATCACGACTTTCTTCGCGTGCAGCGTCTTCATCGCGTAGTCGGCGAGCACCGGGCCTTGCAGCGCGTCGGTCGCGACGACGCGGAACGTCGTCTTGAAGCCTTGCTTCGTATACTCGGGGTTGGTCGTCGACGGCGAGATCTGCGCCACGTTTGCGTCGCTGTAGATCTTTGCCGCCGGGATCGATACGCCCGAGTTCATATGTCCGATGACGGCGACCACGTGATCGTCGACAAGGCGCTGCGCTGCCTCGGTGCCTGTGCGCGGATCGGCGGCGTCGTCCTGCGCGTCGAGGACGAGCCGGATCGGATGACCGTCGATCGTGAGTCCCTGCGCGCTGATTTCCTCCAGCGCAAGCCGGGCGCCGTTTTCGTTGTCACGGCCGAGATGCGCCTGCAAGCCCGTCAGGGGCGCGACATGACCGATCTTGACGACCGTCATCGCTTCACTCGCCGGCGGCGGCGGTGCTGCCGCCGCTGGCGCTGCCACCGAGCTGGCGGCCGATGCCCCCGTGCCCGCCTCGCCATCGCTCTTCTTTCCGCATGCGGTCGACATTGCAACCGCAGCCGCGATGGTCACGGCGTAAGCAAACTTGACTCGCATTAAATAGGTCTCCTGCGCCTCTGAAAGCCGATATTTCAAGCCCTTCCGGCCTGGAACGCGCGCATTGTAACTCTAATTATGGGACAGGCAATATTGTTGAGTGACAGGGGTTTTCCTGCATTGCAACCGCTATTTTTGACCGATTTTCGCGCTCAGGCGCAACCAGGTTGCGATCCGCATTTGTGCAGCAGTTGCACCATAAATGTAAGTGCGCTCCTGGATGGGAATTGTAAGGTTCGCGCGCTGCGTTTCGACGTAAGGGATTTACCTTAGCCGGGCCGTGAATGCTTTATATCGATATTGCACCGTATAAGTGCGTTCATGCGTGCGGTGCCACTCAAGCCGGTACGCCTGATTGCGGAATACGCGATATTTTTATCTTTTATAGGATATATTTCGGCGAAAAAAAACGTCCCGAAGGACGTTTTCATGGCGCGTGCGAATTTTCACTGCGGCAAAGACAATCCGCGCGGCAGCGGGAACGAGATCGTCTCTTCGATACCCTCCAGTGGCCGCACATTGCGCACGCCGAGTTCGCGCAAGCGCGCGATCACCGCCTGCGCCAGCACTTCCGGCGCCGACGCGCCCGCCGTCACGCCAATCCGCTTCTTGCCCTCGACCCACTTCGGGTCGATTTGCGTCGGCGAGTCCACCATATAAGCGGGGATGCCGCGCTTTTCCGCCACTTCGCGCAGGCGGCTCGAATTCGAGCTGTTCGGGCTGCCGACGACGATCACCACGTCGCACTGCGGCGCGAGAAACTTCACTGCGTCCTGGCGGTTCTGCGTCGCATAACAGATGTCCTGCTTCTTCGGCTCCTTCACCGCCGGGTATTTCGCCTTGAGCGCCTCGATGATGGCCGACGCATCGTCGACCGAAAGGGTCGTCTGCGTCACGTAGGCGATGCGGCCGGGATCAGGCAGCGCGAGCGCCATGACGTCGTCGATATCCTCGACGAGATGCATGCCTTCGCCCGCCTGGCCCATCGTGCCTTCGACTTCCGGATGGCCCTTGTGACCGATCATCACGATATCGAAGCCTTCCTGGCGCATCTTCGCGACTTCCATGTGGACCTTCGTCACGAGCGGGCAGGTGGCATCGAAGACACGCAGGCCCCGCGTCCCGGCCTCTTCCCGGACCGCCTTCGAAACCCCGTGCGCGCTGAAGATCAGCGTGCTGCCCGGCGGCACGTCCGCGAGATCCTCGATAAAGATCGCGCCCTTCTTGCGCAGGTCCTCGACCACATAGGCGTTATGCACGATTTCGTGACGCACGTAGATCGGCGCGCCGAACAGCTTGATCGCGCGCTCGACGATTTCAATCGCGCGATCGACGCCCGCGCAAAACCCGCGCGGCTGCGCGAGCAGGATTTCGACATCGGTCAAGGTGTCAGCGAGGCTCATGGCTACAGAATTCCAATGATTTTCACTTCGAATGCCAGCGTCTGGCCGGCAAGCGGGTGGTTGAAATCGAACAACGCCGACGTCTCGCCGACTTCCTTCAGCACGCCCGCGTAGCGGCCGCCGCCCGGCGCATTGAATTCGACGAGATCGCCCGGCGAAAAATCCTCGCCGATCATGCTGTGTTCGCGCAGCGTCGCGAGCGACACGCGCTGGATCAGTTCCGGATTCCGGGGACCGAACGCCTGCTCCGGCGTTAGCCGAAAGGTCGAATGGTGGCCGACCTTCAGGCCAAGCAGAATGTCTTCGAGCGGCGGCGCGAGTTGACCGGCGCCCAACAGGAGCGTCGCGGGCTTGTCGGTGAAGGTATTGACGATGTCGGCACCATCGGCCAGTGCGAGCCGGTAATGAAGCGTGACGTGCGAACCGGGTTTCACTTCGGAGATGTCGATGATGCTCATGGGTATGGGATATAGCCGATCAGTCTGGGACGGGACGCGTGCGGACCTTGCCGCGAACATCGGGCGACGCAGCACGCCAAACCGCCATTGTAAGCCACAGTTGAGAACCGGCGCCGCGCGCCCATCCGTTCCAAATGGTTGCGCATACTATATTGAGCGCCGCGAATGCACCGGCGGCCCCGCGCGCAGTCGGGGGTTCGCATGACCGCCGCGCTCAGACTGGTCACGGGGGCCGCGAACCCCTCGGCACGGGTGACGCCGATCCGCGATTGGACCAAAACCGAGCGGCCTCGCGAGCGGCTGCTCGATATCGGCGCCGGCTCGCTGTCGGACGCGGAATTGTTCGCCCTCTTTCTCCATTCGGGCGTTCCCGGCTGGACGGCCGTCGATCTCGCGCGCGAACTCTTGCAGCATTTCGGCACCTTGAGAAGCGTGCTCGACGCTTCCGCGACGCAATTGTGCGCGTTGCGCGGCATCGGCCCGGCGCGGGCGGCGCAGTTGCTGGCGGTTTCGGAGCTTTGCAGGCGCGCGCTCGCCGAAAAAGCCCGCGACCGGGCGTTGCTGGACTCGCCCGGGGCTGTCGAAGACTATCTGAAGTTGCTGATCGGCACGCGACCGTACGAAGTGTTCGTGTGCCTGTATCTCGATGCCCGACATCAATTGCTGCTGGCCGAGGAATCGGCACGCGGCTCGATCACGCGCGTCGCGATTTATCCGCGTGAAATCGTGCGGCGGGCGCTGTCGCTGAATGCGGCGGGGTTGATCGTCGCGCATAATCACCCTTCCGGCGGCGTGGCGCCGAGCGCCAGCGACCGGCGGCTCACGCGCATGCTGCAGGATGCGCTGACGCTGATCGACGTGCGCATGCTGGATCATCTGGTGGTCGCATCGAACGAAATATTCTCCTTCGCGCGACAGGGATGGCTTTGAAGCGAATGCATGCCGCCCAGCGCGTTGGCTCAATGGGAACGAAACCAAAAAGGCTTGATAATGCTGAGTTTTTACTGCTAGAATCGCTGTTTGTTTCTTTCAACCAACCTGTTCCGAGCGCGGAATGTTAGTGTGATTGCTTATCGGCAATGCCCAAAAGACTAAAAAGGGCGTGAAACCGGGGGTGTCACCAGGCGTTCGAACTCAGAATTTCAGCGTATTAGGAGTGCTCTCATGGCACGCGTATGCCAAGTAACTGGGAAGGCGCCGATGAGCGGCAACAACGTTTCCCACGCAAACAACCGTACCAAGCGTCGTTTCCTGCCGAACCTGCAGAACCGCCGTTTCTTCGTTGAAAGCGAAAACCGCTGGGTCCGTCTGCGCGTGTCGAACGCCGGTCTGCGCCTGATCGACAAGAACGGTATCGACTCCGTGCTCGCAGACCTGCGCGCACGCGGTGAAGTCTAAGGAGCACGGAAATGGCCAAGGGCGCACGCGACAAGATCAAGCTGGAATCGACCGCAGGTACGGGTCACTTCTACACCACGACGAAGAACAAGCGCAACATGCCGGAAAAGATGACGATCAAGAAGTTTGATCCCGTCGTCCGCAAGCACGTTGACTACAAAGAAACCAAGATCAAATAATCTGGTTTCCAGAGCCTGACGAAGACAGCAAAAAGCCCCGCATTCGCGGGGCTTTTTGTTTGCACCGCGCGCTCTGGGCATTCGGCCGACTGTCCGTCTCGCGCATTGCCCGGTATCCTTGCTGGCTAAGGTCTTCGACCCACCCGGCGGACGAAGGCGGAACACGAGAATATCGACGGAGAAGCGGCAGCATGAATTTCGACGTAGCAATCGTAGGCAGCGGCCTGGCAGGCCTGAGCGTCGCACTGAATCTGGCGGAGACGCGGCGCGTCGCGATCATCGCCAAGCGCACCGTTAGCGACGGCGCGAGCGACTGGGCACAAGGCGGCATCGCTGCCGTGCTCGATTCGGCCGACAGCACCGACAACCATGTCGACGACACCCTCATCGCCGGCGGTGGCCTGTGCGACGAAGCGGCCACGCGTTTCATCGTCGAAAACGGGCGCTCGGCAATCGAATGGCTGATCGAGGAAGGCGTGCCGTTCACAAAGGACGTGTCCGCTGAGCTTGGCTTCCATCTGACGCGCGAAGGCGGCCACAGCCATCGGCGCATCATCCATGCCGCCGACGCCACCGGCCACGCGGTGATCACGACGCTCACCAAACGCGTGCGCAATCATCCGAACATCACGGTTCTCGAAGATCACTACGCGATCGACCTGATCACGTCCGACCGCCTGGGATTGCCCGGCTACCGATGCCATGGCCTGTACGCACTCGACATCGCCACCGGTCGCGCGGTGACGATCGAGGCGCCCCACACGGTCCTTGCGACCGGCGGCGCGGGCAAGGTCTACCTGTACACGACGAATCCCGATACGGCGACGGGCGACGGCATCGCGATGGCATGGCGCGCAGGCTGTCGCGTGTCGAACATGGAATTCATCCAGTTCCACCCGACCTGCCTGTTTCATCCGTACGCCAAGTCCTTCCTGATCTCGGAAGCGGTGCGCGGCGAGGGCGGCATCCTGCGCCTGCCCGATGGCACGCGCTTCATGCCCGCCCACGATGAGCGCGCCGAACTGGCGCCGCGCGATATCGTCGCGCGGGCGATCGACTTCGAAATCAAGAAGCGTGGCATCGACTGCGTCTATCTCGACATCAGTCATCAGCCGCAGGCGTTTCTCGAAGAGCATTTCCCGACGATCCTCGCCCGCTGTCGCGAGTTCGGCATCGATATCTCCAGGCAACCGATTCCGGTCGTGCCCGCCGCGCACTACACGTGCGGCGGTGTCGTCACCGATCTGGCGGGCCGCACCGATCGCGCTGGCCTGTACGCGGTCGGCGAGACGTCCTGTACCGGCCTGCATGGCGCCAATCGCCTCGCGAGCAATTCGCTGCTCGAATGCCTGGTGGTCGGCCGGGCGGCCGCGCAGGCCATCGAAGCCGACGGCTTTTCGGCGGGCTGTCACGCGCCGCTGCCGGATTGGGACGAGAGTCGCGTCTCCGATCCCGACGAGGAAGTGGTGGTCGCTCACAACTGGGACGAACTGCGGCGGCTGATGTGGAACTACGTCGGCATCGTGCGTACGGACAAGCGGCTCGCTCGCGCGCAACACCGGATCGCGCTGCTGCGCGAGGAAATCCACGAATATTATGCAAACTTCAAGGTGAGCCGCGATCTGCTGGAACTACGCAATCTGGTCGATGTGGCGTCGCTGATCGTGGAAAGCGCCTGCTCGCGGCGCGAGAGCCGCGGGCTGCATTTCAGCCGCGACTGGCCGGATACGCTGCCGAAGGCGTTGCCGACAGTGCTCACGCCGCCGGTGGCCCGGCGGCGCAAAGTCTAGATCAGGCGCATCGAGTAATCGGTCGCGCGCACGTCCTTTGTGAGCGCGCCAACCGAGATCCGGTCGACGCCCGTTTCCGCGATCGTCCGAACCGTCTCGAAATTAACGCCGCCGGAGACTTCCAGCACCGCCCGTCCGCCGGTGATGCGCACGGCGTCGCGCATGGCGTCGAAGCTGAAGTTGTCGAGCAGGATCGATTCGGCGCGATGAGCCAGCGCCGATTCCAGTTGCTCCAGCGTTTCCACTTCGATCTGAATCGGCACGCCCGCATCGAGCGCCAGCGCGGCGTCCATCGCCGCGCCGACTCCGCCCGCCGCCGCGATGTGGTTCTCCTTGATCAAGATGCCGTCGTAGAGCGCGAGCCGCTGATTCGCCCCGCCGCCGATGCGCACGGCGTACTTTTGCGCGAGCCGCAAGCCGGGAAGCGTCTTCCTCGTGTCGAGGATGCGCGAGCGCGTGCCCTCGATCGCATCGACGAAACGGCGCGTCGCGCTAGCCACGCCCGACAGCAACTGCAGGAAGTTGAGGCCGTTGCGCTCGGCGGTCAGAAGCGCGCGCGCCGGGCCATGCAGCAGCACGACCGGCGTGTTCGCCGCCATCCGGTCCCCCTCGCGATACTGCCACTCCACGCCGATCGAGGGATCGACGCGCCGCATCACCTCGTTGAACCACGGCACGCCGCACAGCACCGCTTCCTCGCGGACCGTAATGCGCGCGGTGCGCCGGACGTCGGCGGGAACGAGACGCCCGGTCTGATCGCCGCTGCCGATATCCTCGGCCAGCGCGTCTTCCACATTGCGCGCGAGCGCCGTGTCGAACGCCTCGCCGTATTGCGCGCGAACTTCTGCGAACAGCGGCGACGCGAATTCGTTCGAGGCCGTCGCCATCACGCCGCCCCCACGTTCGAGAACAGCGCGCTGTCCTTCGCGAGGTCGCCGCTCGCCTGCACGCGCTTTTTGTGACGTGCGGCGAAGTCGAGCATCCGGTCGATCGGCAGACGCGCACGCGCGCCGACTGCCGGATCGACGAAAATTTCGTTGTGGCCGCGCTCCAGCACTTCGACTAGATTCCCGAGGCCATTCATCGCCATCCACGGACAATGCGCGCAACTCTTGCAACTGGCGCTGTTGCCGGCAGTCGGCGCCTCGATGAAGGTCTTGCCGGGCGCCGCGAGCCGCATCTTGTGCAGGATGCCGAGGTCCGTGGCGACGATGAAGCGCGTTGCATCGAGGCGCACGGCGGCATCGATGAGTTGCGTGGTCGACCCGACCACGTCAGCCAGCGCGACCACCGATTCCGGCGATTCGGGATGAACGAGGATTTTCGCGTCGGGATACTCGGCGCGCAGCAGATCCAGTTCGATGCCCTTGAACTCGTCGTGCACGAGACACGAGCCCTGCCAGAGCAACATGTCCGCGCCGGTCTTCTTCTGGATGTAGCCGCCGAGATGCCGGTCGGGCGCCCACAGGATCTTTTCGCCGCGCGCGTGCAGGTCGGCGACGATTTCCAGCCCGATCGACGACGTCACCATCCAGTCCGCCCGCGCCTTCACGGCCGCGCTGGTATTCGCGTAGACGACGACCGTCCGATCCGGATGCGCATCGCAAAACGCGGCAAATTCGTCGGCGGGACAGCCGAGATCGAGCGAACAGGTGGCGTCGAGATCTGGCATCAGCACGCGCTTTTCCGGGCTGAGGATCTTGGCGGTCTCGCCCATGAAGCGCACGCCCGCGACGACCAGCGTCTGCGCCGCGTGGTCCCGGCCGAAGCGCGCCATCTCCAAAGAATCGGCGACACAGCCGCCGGTTTCATCGGCAAGTTCCTGCAATTCAGCGTCGACATAATAATGCGCGACCAGCACCGCCTTCTCGCGCTTCAGCAGCGCGCGAATCTGCGCTTTCAACTCGCGCTTGCGCTCCGCCGACGGCGTGTCCGGTACCCTCGCCCATGCCTCGCCCACCCCGCACGTCAAGCCGTGCGGCCGATCGTATTCGACGCTCCTGATGCTCGATTCCATGCTTTCCTCTGTCTCCTGCGGTGCTTACAGCGAATCCAGCCGCCCAAAAACAAAAACCCCGCCAGAGCGGGGTCTTGTGACGTCATCAAATTTTAACGGATAACGCGTATCTGAGGCGACGTTCGCTCAGGCGTAGCGGCGAAGGCGTATCGCAAAATCCTGCAGCGCCTTGATGCCGCTTTGTTCCGCGCGATAGCACCAGTCCTGCAATTGCGCGAGCAGTTGTTCGCGCGACGCGTTCGAGCGGTCCCACATCGCCGACAAGTCTTTACGCAGTTCGATGTACGTGCGCAGCTTCTGGTTGTCGGAGAAGAGTTCCGGCAACTGCTTGCGCTGCGGTTCGTTCAGGCCGTCTTCTTCCTTGTGGAACCACTTGCGCGCGCCGTGCATCAGTTGGTACTTCTCGCGTGCGCCAGCTTCCTTCAGCTTCGCGAGTTCCTGACGATACGCGCGCTTGAGCGCCTTCCCGTAGCGCGCCATCACTTCGTAGCGATTCGAAAGCACGGCCTGCAGCGTGTCGTTGTCGAGCACCGGCTTGCTGGCGGACAAACGCGGCGTCGGCGCGATCTTCTTCACCTTCGCCAGCTTGAACGCGGACATGATGCGGATGTACATCCAGCCGATGTCGAACTCATACCACTTGTTGGACAGCTTCGCCGATGTGGCGTACGTATGGTGGTTGTTGTGCAACTCCTCACCGCCGATGAGGATGCCGAGCGGGAAGATGTTGGTGCTGGCGTCAGCGGAATTGAAGTTCCGGTAACCCCACCAGTGCGCGAGGCCGTTCACGACGCCCGCCGCCCAGAACGGAATCCAGATCATCTGCACGGCCCACACCGTCAACCCGACGATGCCGAACAGCGCGACGTCGAGGACCATCATGACGCTGATGCCGAGGATCGGGTAACGCGTGTACACGTTGCGTTCCATCCAGTCGTTCGGCGTGCCGTGGCTGAACTTGCGCATCGTTTCTTCGTTCTTTGCTTCCGTGCGATACAGTTCAGCGCCCTGCAGCAGCACTTTCCAGAGGCCGCGCGTCTGCGGGCTGTGCGGATCTTCTTCGGTTTCGCACTTCGCGTGGTGCTTGCGATGGATCGCCGCCCACTGGCCGGTCAGCATGCCGGTGGTCATCCACAGCCAGAAGCGGAAGAAGTGACTGGCGGCGGGGTGCAACTCCAGCGCGCGGTGCGCCTGGCAGCGATGCAGATACACCGTCACGCCGATGATCGTGATGTGGGTCATCACGAGTGTGAACAGCAAGATCTGCCACCAAGAAAAGTCGAGCAATCCGTTGGCGAGAAATTCGAGCGATGAATTCAGCAAGGCAATTTACCTGTTGAGGCGGCAAAAATGGCCGGTCGAAAAATCACTTTCGACGAGTGTTGGGCGCGTGAAAGGAAAGCGCACGAGTTCGATCGCATTCTACTTCAAGCGCTCCAAGTCGTTGTGCCAAAGGAGAAATTTTTTGAAACGGGCCAAAATTAAGAATATCTGACGCCCGCTCATTTCCTGCATATCCGTAAGATCAGACGGATTCCCGCGCTCAATCCGGGGATTGCCGATCCCCGGCCTTTGCAGCGTCCCCGGCTGCGGTCGGAATTACCGCATCCGCGGGCGTAAGAGGAACGCCGTCGATGATCCTTATTTCGCGTTGCGCGAACGGGATTTCAATGCCGTGCGCCGAAAAAAGGCGCCAGATGTTGCGATTGACCTGCGATTTCACGCCGCCCGTGCCTTTCGCGGCATCCTCGATCCAGAAGCTCAGTTCCAGATTGATGCCGTCGGTTCCGAAGCTTGCGAGGAGCGCGGCCGGCGCCGGGTCCTGCAGCACGCGCTCGACGTCCTGCGTCGCCTCGACGAGCAGCGTCATCGCGAGATCGACGTCGCTCCGGTAGCTCACCTGCACGGCAACCTTGGCATTGCCGCGCGTCAGGTATGACGAATGATTCTGCACCACATCGGTGATCAGCTTTTCGTTTGGAATCAGCGTCTCGATGCCGTCAAGACCGCGCACGATGGTGTAGCGCGTGCGGATCTGCGTGACCGTGCCCTGATAATTGCTCACACTGATCATGTCGCCGAGCCGCACTGACCGGTCGAGCAGGATGATGAACCCGGACACGTAGTTGCTCGCGATTTTCTGCAAGCCGAACCCGAGCCCCACGCCCAGCGCGCCGCCGAACACGCCGAGCACGGTGACGTCGATGCCGACGATCGACAGGCTGATCAGGATGGCCGCCAGGATCATCAGCGCCCGCCCGACGCGCGCCAACACGACCTTGACGTTGGCATCGAGCGAACGCGAGCGCATCAGGCGGTCTTCCAGCGAAGCGCCCGCCCACAGCGCGACGATCAGCGTCACGCACACCCACAGCGCGCCCGACGCGAGCGACAGCAGCGTCATGTGCGCATTCGCGAAGTTGAATCGCACGCTCCCCATCCAGCGCACGACGTCTTCCTGGATGCCCAGCACGGTCAGCAGCATCGCGACCCAGACGAGCGTCGTGACAACCTTCTCGAAGAGAAACAGGAGCGCGTGCGCCTCGCCGCCGCGGCTGAAAACGCGCCGTGCGACGTAGAACATCGTGTAGATGACGGTGATGCCGAGCAACGGCACGAGCGCGAGCCGGAGGACCCCCGTATGCATGAACCGCGACATGACGAGCTGCGCGATGGACACGAGCACCGTGCCGAGCAGCGGGAACAGCGCCTTGTTGAGGCTTTCGGCGCCGAAACGCAACGCCTCGAAACGCGACTGGCGGCGCGCATCGAGCTGGCGGCGCAGGATGCGCGCGAGCCACCACGCGATCACGAGCGAACCCAGCAGCACGAACGCCTGCCAGATCACGGCGGGCTCGCCGAAATCGCGAATGAGCCCGCCGAACAGGTGGGAAAAATCGCGGTCTTCCATGCCGGGGCGTCTTCGCTTTACTCGGGAGTTTCGTCTTCGGCCGTTTCCGCTTCTGCTTCCGTTTCCGTTCCCGTTTTCGCCTTTGCGGGCGCCGGCACGCGCTCGAGCACGGCCGCGAAGAAACCGTCGGTGCCGTGCTTGTGCGGCCAGAGCGAGAGATAGTCGCCGGTGTCGAGATCGATGCGCTGTTCAGCGAGAACCTCGCGCGCCGGAACGAGCTTGAAGTTCGGATGCGCTGCGAGAAACTGTGTGACGACGCCCTCGTTTTCCGCGTCCAGCATGCTGCAGGTCGCGTAGACCAAGCGCCCGCCGACCTTCACGAGTCGCGCCGCGCTCGCCAGAATCGAAAGCTGCTTCGGCGCCAGTTCAGCGACCGAATCCGGCGATTGCCGCCATTTCAGGTCCGGATTGCGGCGCAACGTGCCGAGGCCGGAACACGGCGCATCGACGAGCACGCGGTCGATCTTGCCCGCGAGCCGCTTGATCTTGGCGTCGTGTTCGCTGTCGATCAGCACCGGATTCACGTTCGACAAACCGCTTCGCGCGAGACGCGGCTTGAGTTTCGCCAGACGCCGGTCGGACACGTCGAACGCGTAGAGGCGGCCGGTGGAGCGCATCATCGCGCCAAGTGCGAGCGTCTTGCCGCCCGCGCCCGCGCAAAAATCGACGATCATCTCGCCGCGCTTGGGCGCCATCAGCGAGCACAAGAGCTGGCTGCCTTCGTCCTGCACCTCGATCCAGCCATCCTGGAACGGCTGCAGGCGCGTGAGCGCGGGCTTCCCCTCGACCCGCACGCCGTACGGCGCGAACGGCATTTCGCCCGCGTCGATGCCGGCCTCGGCCAGCGCCTTGATGACTACGTCGCGGGTCGCCTTGATCGGATTCGCGCGCAAATCGAGCGGCGCCGGGTAGTTCAGCGCGGCGGCAAGTTGCGCGAGTTCCTCGGCGTCGAAACGCTTTGCCATCGCGTCGTAGATCCACTGCGGCAGGTTCGTGCGCACGCGCACCGGCAGGCTCGCCGGGTCGATCTTCGAGACTTGCGAGAGCCACTGGTGCTCGTCGGCGGAAACGAACGGCTTCACCGCCGACAAGCCCGCCGTCTGCATCAGCCCGAGCAGCGCGAGACGCCGCGCCTGGTTGCCGCTGCCGCTCTCCGCGAGATGCGAGAACTCCATCTTCCGCCGCAGCACCGCGAATACCGCTTCCGCGATCACGCCGCGCTCGTTGTGCCCGAGCTTCGGATGCGCACGGAAAAAGCGGCTGGTGGCGGCGTCGGCGGGGCCGCTGAAGCGCAGCACGTCGGCCAGTAAGGTCTCGGTTTGTCCAATCAGAAATCCGTGCAGCCTCATACGCCCTCCCCGGCAATGTCGGCAAAGAGCCATTGCGGCTCCGGTGGCGTGAGCACGACGCGCTCGCCGTCGATGGTCAGACGACCTTCGACGAACCAGTGCACCGCACGCGGGTAAATAATGTGTTCGACCGCCAGCACGCGCGTGGCGAGCGCGGCGGCATCGTCGCCGGCGATCACCGGCACCGCGCCTTGCAGCACGATCGGCCCGTGATCCAGCTTCGGCGTCACGAAATGAACGCTCGCGCCGTGCACGCGCACGCCGGCGTCGAGCGCCTGATTGTGGGTCTTCAGGCCCGGAAAGCACGGCAGCAGCGACGGATGGATGTTCAGCATGCGCCCGGCGTAACGGTCGACGAAACCGTCGGTCAGCACGCGCATGAAGCCCGCCAGCACGACGAGATCGGGCGCAAACTGATCGATGGCGGCGGCGAGCGCCGCATCGAACGCGGCGCGATCCGCAAAGTTGCGATGATCGACGACCACGGTCTGGATGCCGTTCGCCGTTGCAAAACCCAGCCCGGCGGCATCCGGCCGGTTCGATACGATGGCGCAAACCTCGGCCGGCCAGCCGTCACGCGCGCATGCGCGCACGACGGCCTCCATGTTGGTTCCACGCCCGGAAATCAGAATGACGATTTTTTTCATCCGCGGATTTTATCATTCGACAGTGCGAAAACCGTGCCAAACCGCGCCCGCCCGCCGTGCATCCGTGCGAGCGTTTATAATCGAACGCTTTGCTGGATCAGCCCAAGCTTGAACACGAGCCTTCGTCCAACCACCGACCATCCGCCATCGTGAGAGTCTTTCGCGGCTTACCCAATGCCGAGAGCCGGGCGCCCTGCGCACTGACCATCGGCAACTTCGACGGTGTCCACCGCGGCCACCAGGCGCTGCTTGCTCGCGTGCGGGCCGCCGCCGACGCGCGCGGCCTGCCGGTCTGCGTGATGACCTTCGAGCCGCATCCCCGCGAGTTCTTCAATCCGGCCGGCGCCCCGCCGCGCATCGCGATGCTGCGCGACAAGCTGGAAGCGCTGCGCACGAACGGCGTCGACCGCGTCGTGGTCGAGCATTTCAATCACACGTTCGCGAGCCAGTCGCCGGATACGTTCGTCGAGAACATCATCGTGAACGGGCTGCATGCGCGCTGGGTCATGATCGGCGACGACTTCCGCTACGGCGCCAAACGCGCCGGCGATTTCGGTTCCCTGCAAGCGGCAGGCGAGAAGTACGGCTTCGAGGTCGAGCAGATGGCGACCGTCGCGCATCCGAACGGCGCGCGCATTTCGTCGTCGTCGGTGCGGGCTTCGCTCGTGGCGGGCGATCTCGATGCGGCGCACGTCGCGCTCGGCCGGCCGTATGTGATCAGCGGGCACGTCGTGCATGGCGCGAAGCTCGGCCGCGATCTCGGCTTTCCCACGCTCAACCTGCCGATCGCCCACAAGCGGCCGGCGCTCGCGGGCATCTTCGTCGTGCGCGTGCACGGGCTCGGACCCGAGCCGCTGCCGGCCGTCGCGAGCCTTGGCCTGCGTCCGACGGTCGACGATTCGGGCCGCGTGCTGCTCGAAGTCTTCGTGCTCGACTGGCACGGCGACGCCTATGGCAAGCTCGTGCGCGTCGAATTCCTGAAGAAGCTGCGCGATGAGCACAAGTTCGTCGACCTCGAAACACTGACGGCCGCGATCGCACGCGACGTCGTCCATGCGCGCGAATACTTCAGCGCGAACGGCGGCCCGGCCGCTCTCGCGAACGGCTTGATCAATGGCGGTGCCAGCGCCGGCGCAAGCGGCTTCGCCACCTCGGCGACCGATCGAATTAGGTGAGCGCGCGGCGCCTCGTTCCCGAGCGCCGCCCGCTGCCTCACTAGTCGAACCACGGCGCGCCTCACTCGGCAATCGACGGCGCCGCCCCACAGAATTCACACTGAGTCATCCATGAGCGACAAGAAAGCCTCTTCGAAGTCCGACGCCAAGCCGCAGTCGAAATATCCGGTCAACCTGCTCGACACGCCGTTCCCGATGCGCGGCGACTTGCCCAAGCGCGAGCCGGCGTGGGTCAAGGAATGGCAGGACAAGAAGATCTACGAGAAGATTCGCGCCGCGAGCCGTGGCCGCGAAAAATTCATCCTGCACGACGGCCCGCCCTACGCGAACGGCGACATCCACCTCGGCCACGCGGTCAACAAGATTCTGAAGGACATGATCGTCAAGGCGCGCAATCTCGCGGGCTTCGACGCCGTCTACGTCCCCGGCTGGGACTGCCACGGCATGCCGATCGAGATCCAGATCGAAAAGCAGTTCGGCAAGGCGCTGCCCGCCGCCGAAGTGATGCAGAAGGCACGCGCCTACGCCACCGAGCAGATCGAGAAGCAGAAGGCGGGTTTCCGGCGCCTGGGCGTGCTCGGCGACTGGGACAATCCGTACAAGACGATGAACTTCGTCAACGAGGCCGGCGAGATCCGCGCGCTCGCGAAGATTCTTGAGAAGGGCTATGTGTTTCGCGGCCTGAAGCCGGTGAACTGGTGTTTCGACTGCGGCTCGGCGCTTGCCGAGGCGGAAGTCGAGTACAAGGACAAGACCGATCCGACCATCGACGTGCTGTTCGCCTTCGCGGAACCGGAAAAGACCGCGCGGGCCTTCGGCCTTGCCGCGCTGCCGAAGGCGGAGGGCGGCATCGTCATCTGGACGACGACGCCCTGGACCATTCCCGCCAACCAGGCGCTCAACGTGCATCCGGAGATCGCGTACAGCCTCGTCGATACGTCGCGCGGGCTGCTGATCCTCGCGGAAGAGCGCGTCGAGGAGTGCCTGAAGAACTACGGCCTCACCGGCACGACCCTCGCGACCGCCAAGGGCGAAAAGCTCGCGAACCTGCGCTTTCATCACCCGCTCGCGTCCGCGCATCCGGGCTACAAGCGCACGGCGCCGGTTTATCTCGGCGACTATGTGACGACCGAAAGCGGCACGGGCATCGTGCATTCGTCGCCGGCTTATGGCGTCGAGGACTTCGTGTCGTGCAAGGCGCACGGCATGGCGGATTCCGACATCATCAACCCGGTCTTGGGCGACGGCCGCTATATCGAATCGCTGCCGCTCTTTGGCGGCCTGTCGATCTGGAAGGCGAATCCGCGAATCGTCGAAGTGCTGGCGGAAATGAATTCGCTGCTCAAGTCCGAGAAGTACACGCACAGCTACATGCACTGCTGGCGCCACAAGACGCCGATCGTCTATCGCGCGACCTCGCAGTGGTTCGCCGGCATGGACGTGAAGCCGAACGACAGCGCGAAAACCCTGCGCGAAACCGCGCTGGAAGGCATCGAGGCGACCGCGTTCTATCCGTCGTGGGGCAAGCAGCGTCTCTACAGCATGATCGCGAATCGCCCGGACTGGACGCTCTCGCGCCAGCGCCAGTGGGGCGTGCCGATGGCGTTCTTCGTGCACAAGGAAACCGGCGACCTGCATCCGCGCACGCTGGGATTGCTGGAAGAAGTGGCGAAGCGCGTCGAAGTGAGCGGCATCGAGGCATGGCAGACGCTCGATCCGCGCGAACTGATCGGCGACGATGCCAATATGTACGAGAAGAACCGCGACACGCTCGACGTCTGGTTCGACTCCGGTACGACGCACTGGCACGTGCTGCGCGGCTCGCACAAGGACTCGCTGCAGTTCCCGGCGGACCTTTACCTCGAAGGCTCGGACCAGCATCGCGGATGGTTCCATTCGTCGTTGCTGACCGCATCGATGCTCGATGGCCGGCCGCCTTACAACGCGCTCCTCACGCACGGCTTCACCGTCGATGGCGAAGGCCGCAAGATGTCGAAGTCGCTCGGCAACGGTGTCGATCCGCATGAAGTGTCGAACCGGCTGGGCGCGGAAATCATCCGCTTGTGGATCGCCTCGACGGATTACTCCGGCGAACTCGCGATTTCCGAGGAAATCCTGAAGCGCGTGACGGAGACGTACCGGCGCATCCGCAACACGCTGCGCTTTTTGCTCGCGAACCTGTCGGACTTCGATTTCGAGAAGGACGCGCTGCCGGTCGAAGACTGGATCGAACTCGACCGCTACGCGATCGCGCTTGCGCAGAACCTGCAGGACGATGTGCTCGCGCACTACGAGAAATACGAGTTCCATCCGGTCGTCTCGAAGCTCGCGACGTTCTGTTCGGAAGACCTGGGCGGCTTCTACCTCGACGTATTGAAGGATCGTCTCTACACGACGAAGCCCGATTCGCGCGAGCGCCGCGCCGCGCAGACCGCGCTCTATCACATCGCGCATGGCTTGCTGCGGCTGATCGCGCCGTATCTGTCGTTCACGGCGGAAGAGGCGTACAAGGTGCTGAAGCCCGGCCAGGACACGATCTTCACCGAGGTGTACCACGCCTATCCGCAGGTGCCGAAAGCCGGCGAACTGCTCGACAAGTGGACCCTCGTGCGCTCCGCTCGCGGCGACGTCACGAAGGCGCTCGAAGAAGCGCGCACGGCGAATGCGATCGGATCGTCGTTGCAGGCGGAAGTCGAAGTACGCGCGAGCGGGGCGCGGTACGACGCGCTTGCCAGCCTTGGCGCGGATCTGAAGTTCGTGCTGATCACGTCGGCGGCCGCGCTCGTGAAAGTTGACGGCGAAGCGGACGAAGGCGTCGAAGTGCATGCGTCGAAGTATCTGAAGTGCGAGCGCTGCTGGCATTACTGCGCGGATGTCGGCGCGAATGCCGAGCATCCGGGACTTTGCGGCCGGTGCCTGTCCAACCTCTTCGGCTCCGGCGAAACGCGGGGCGCAGCATAATGGCAAGAACGATGGCGAAACAAAGCAGTGGTTCTCTTGCGCCGTGGCTTGGCGTCGCGGCAATCGTGATCCTCTTCGACCAGTTGACGAAGATCGCGGTCGCTCGCGTGTTTGCTTACGGCGAGCCGCACGCGCTTACGCCGTTTTTCAATTTGCTGCTGGTGTATAACCGCGGCGCGGCGTTCAGCTTCCTCGCGGCGGCGGGCGGCTGGCAGCGCTGGGCGTTCACGGGGCTTGGCGTCGTTGCGGCGATCGTGATTGGCTATCTGCTGAAGCGGCATGC
The DNA here is from genome assembly GCF_001544535.1 of Caballeronia choica. Classification (GTDB taxonomy): domain Bacteria; phylum Pseudomonadota; class Gammaproteobacteria; order Burkholderiales; family Burkholderiaceae; genus Caballeronia; species Caballeronia choica. The sequence continues at coordinate 27,735 of NZ_FCON02000097.1, forward strand.
TGCGCAGCGGCTCTTTTGCACCGCGCTTGCGCTCATCATGGGCGGCGCGATCGGCAATGTGATCGACCGGCTCGCGTATGGTCACGTGATCGATTTTCTCGACTTTCATGTGAACACTTGGCATTGGCCGGCGTTCAATCTCGCGGATAGTGCGATCACGGTCGGCGCTGTGTTGCTCGTGTTTGATGAGCTCCGGCGCGTGCGGGGAGCACGGTAGGGCATCGCTGGCGCTTGGGGTTGAGTTGGGGTGTTTACGCCGTTTGATGTTTTTGCGCTTCTATGGAACTTGTTTTGTTTTTGGTTTATTAGCTCTGCCCCTGTCCGGGGCGGGACTCACTTTCTTTGCTGCTGCAAAGAAAGTAAGCAAAGAAAACAGCTTCCCACCGCCAATGCTTGCCATGCGTCGTAGCCCGTTATGTCGGAGTGGTCCAACCGGGGGAGTGTCGTTAGCGGGGTTTCATCGTTGTTGGCATGTAGAAAAGGCGCGCACGTCGCACCGCGACACGGAGTGGATCAGCAGTCATTCATCCGTCTTGGCACTGCGTGCCCGACGACAGGTTCGCTAAGCGGTGAATTGAAGCATGAGCAAGCACAAACGCAGGATGGTGATA
>NZ_FCON02000098.1 GCF_001544535.1 Caballeronia choica
CGGCCGACGCTCGTTGTCGCCACGCGGCCGGTCGCCACGCGGCGCGCCACGATCACCGAACGACGGACGCGGACCACGGTCGCCAGCGGAAGAACGCGAATCGTCGCCACGCGGTTTGAACGGACGGCGCTCGTTGTCGCCACTCGGCCGGTCGCCACGCGGCGCGCCACGATCACCGAACGCCGGACGCGGGCCACGATCGCTAGAGAAAGAACGCGACTCATCGCCACGCGGCTTAAAAGGACGGCGTTCGTTGTCACCGCTCGGCCGATCACCACGCGGCGCACCACGATCCCCAAACGACGGACGCGAACCACGGTCCCCAGCGGAAGAACGCACGTCTTCACCACGCGGTTTGAAAGGACGGCGCTCGCTATCACCACCCGCCCGATCCCCACGCGGCGCACCACGATCCCCAAACGACGGACGCGGCCCCCTTTCACCAGCCGAAGCCCGCGACTCCTCCCCGCGCGGCTTGAAAGGCCGTCGCTCGCCATCCCCACTCGGCGCCGCCTCACGCACAGGCTTTCTTCCAGCGGCGCTGCCGGAACGAACGGGGGAGCGCGCCGGCGTCGCCGGGCGCGGATGTTTTGCAGTCAGTTTGACGCGCATAATTTCTCAGGCTGCGATCGCGCGCAGCAGTTCGGTTTCGACCTGGATCTGGGTCCGGTTGCTGGAAAGGCCTTTGCCGTCGAGCAGGAACACGTCCTCGACGCGTTCGCCGAGCGTGTTGACCCGCGCGGCCTGCACGCCGATCCGGTGCTGGGCCAGAACTCGCGCGATCGAATAAAGGAGGCCCTGCCGGTCGTTCGCCGACACGGACAGGATGTAGTACTGGCCGCGCTCGTCGGGACGCAGGTCCACGCGCGGCGTAATCGGAAAAGTGCGCACGAGCCGCGACAAACGTCCCTTCGACGGCTCCGGCAACATGCGCTCGGCGGTCAGCAGCGTGCTCAGCTGCTCCTCGACCAGATTCGCAATGTCGCGATAATGCCCGTCATGCTCCGGATGCGCGACAAGAAAATTGTCGAGTGCATAGCCGTGGCGCGTCGTCGTCACCCGCGCATCGAGCACCGACAGGCCGTTCTTGTCGAAATAGCCGCAGATCGCCGCGAACAGGTCCGGGCGGTCCTGGACATAGACGAGCACCTGCAACCCCGCGCCGATCGGCGACGGCCGCGCGCGCACGATCGGCTTCGCGCTCTCGACGTGCTTGTACAGGACGCGCGTCTGCCAGGCGATGTCGGCGGCGTCGTGGCGCAGGAAATAGCCGACGTCGAGCTGGTCCCAAAGCCGGCGTTGCGCATGCTCCGGCACCGTTTCGAGGCGCAGCAGCGCGAGCGCTTCTTCCTGGCGCGACTTGAGTTCCGAATGCGCGTCGGGCGAGGCGCCGCCGAGCACGGCGCGCGTCGCGCGATACAGGTCCTCCAGCAGCTTGCCCTTCCACGCGTTCCAGACCTTCGGGCTCGTGCCGCGAATGTCGGCGACGGTCAGAAGATACAGCGCTGTCAGCCGCCGCTCGTCCCCGACCACCGCCGCGAACTGCTTGATGACTTCCGGATCGCTCGTGTCCTGTTTTTGCGCGACGTGGCTCATCGTCAGGTGCTGCTGGACGAGCCACACGATCAGGTCGCTGTCCTCGCTGCCGATGTCGTGTTCGCGGCAGAAGCGGCGCGCGTCGGCCATGCCGAGCATCGAATGGTCGCCGCCGCGGCCCTTCGCGATGTCGTGAAAGAGCGCGGCGACATAGAGCATCCACGGCCGCTCGAAATTGCCCATCAGCTGGCTGCAGAACGGATATTCGTGTGCGTGCTCGGCGATGGCGAAGCGGCGCAGGTTGCGCAGCACCATCAGGATGTGCTGGTCGACGGTGTAGACGTGATACAGGTCGTGCTGCATCTGTCCGACGATGCGCCGGAAATTCAGCAAATAGCGCCCGAGCACGCTCGTCTGGTTCATCAGCCGCAGCGCGTGCGTGATGCCCTCCGGCTGCTTCAGGATTTCCATGAAAAGCCGCCGGTTTTCCGGGTCGCGGCGCCAGTTGCGGTCCATCAGGTCGCGCGCGTTGTAGATCGCGCGCAGCGTGCGCGCTGAAAGGCCCTTCACGCCACGCGTCTGCTCGTACAGCAGGAACGCTTCGAGAATCGCGTGCGGTTCGCGCTCGAACACGTCGTCGCGGGCGATTTCGAGCATGCCCTGTTTCTCGACGAAACGTCCCGAAATTACGCGCGTGATGCCGCTCGTCGACGGGAAAAGCTGCGCCTCGACGTTCTGGATCAGGATCGTCGCGAGCTGGGTGACGGCCTTCGCGGCCCAGTAATAGCGGCGCATCAGTTGTTCGCTCGCGCGCTTGGTCGCGGTGGCCGCGAAGCCGAAGCTTTCGGCGAGCGGCGTCTGCAGGTCGAACACGAGGATGTCCTGGCGACGCTTCGCGATTACGTGCAGGCGCGCGCGCAGCGTCTTGAGGAAGCCTTCGTTGCGGCGCAGTTCGCGCGCTTCGCGCTCGGTGATGAGGCCGCGCAGGTCGAGTTCGCGCCAGCTGCTGCCGAACCCCGCCGCGCGCGAGATCCACAGGATGAGTTGCAGATCCCGCAGGCCGCCCGGGCTTTCCTTGATGTTCGGTTCGAGGCTGTATGGCGTGTCCTGGAATTTCGCGTGGCGCTGGCGCATTTCCAGCACTTTCGCCTGGAAGAAGGCGCGCGGGTCGAGCATCTGCTGGTAGCGCTCGCGGAACAGCTGGAAGAGCGGCGTGTCGCCGTGGACGCGCCGCGCCTCGAGCAGCGACGTCAGGACGGTGACGTCGTTGCTGGCCTCGTCGATACATTGCGCGACCGACCGCACGCTGCTGCCGATGTCGAGCCCCAAATCCCACGCCATGCCGATGAACCGCTCGATTCGCGCGGTGAGTTCGGCGTCGCCGGAATCGGCTGGCTTGTGGTCGGGCAGAAGAACGAGGATGTCGACGTCGGAATAAGGCGCAAGCTCGCCGCGTCCGTAGCCGCCGACCGCCACGAGCGCCGCCCATGGCGGCATTTCGCAGGCGTCCCAGGCGCCCTTGAGGGCGTCGTCGGTGGCGCGGGCGAGGGCGTGCATCAGCGCATCGACGTTCGATGCGGTCTGGAAACGTTCCAGCAAAGCCGCTTTCGCCGACTTGAAGGCGGCCTTCAGCGATTCACAGGGCGGGGCGATGGCGGTAACGCTCATGGATGGACGTGGGCTTGAACGGAAGATCGGTTGGTCGGAGAACGGCGTTTTTTGTCCTGCGACTGCGTATCAAGAGGCGCGCCGGAGCGCAAATATCGGGCGGACCGTGAGCGCGGTGCGCTCGAACGACGTCGCGCCGGGCGCAGCGAGCCGCGCGGCCTCGCGTGAACTGCGGCGCTGAGTTTCCCGGCCAGTTCCGCCGACTTTCCGGGGGCGGGCGCCACCTGGCTTCATGCGAATTGCGCAGCCCCGCGTGTGCCGCCGTGCCGTGTCTCCGGGCCAATTCCGGCGACGCCCTGGGGCCCGGCAACGCTTCTGCTTCACGCGCCCAGGTCGACTCAAGCCACTCCGGCAATTCGGTCGATTGGACGACGCTTCAACCGTCCTACTTTCGCGCATCATTCGCCGCGCGAAAGCGAAAGCGCGTGACTTCAGGCCGTCGCCGCGATCAATCGCGAGGGCGCCTGCGTTCCGGCCGACACCGTCAGCACCTCATACCCCGTCGGCGTGACGAGCACCGTATGCTCCCACTGCGCCGACAGGCTGCGATCGCGCGTCTTGACAGTCCATTGGTCCGGCATCGTGCGGATATCGCGGCGCCCGGCGTTGATCATCGGCTCGACGGTGAAGATCATGCCGGTTTCCAGTTCGATGCCGGTGCCGGGACGCCCGTAGTGCAACACCTGCGGCTCCTCGTGGAACACCTTCCCGACTCCGTGGCCGCAGTATTCCCGCACGACGCTGTAACCCTGCGACTCGGCGTGCTTCTGGATCGCATGGCCGATGTCGCCGAGCCGCGCGCCCGGACGCACTTGGTCGATGCCGAGCCACATGCAGTCGAAGGTAGTCTGCACCAGCCGCTTCGCGAGAATCGACCCCTCGCCGACGATGAACATGCGGCTCGTATCGCCAAAATAACCGTCCTTGATGACGGTGACGTCGATATTGAGCGCGTCGCCGTTCTTCAGCGCCTTGTCACCCGGGATGCCGTGGCAGATCACGTCGTTGACCGAGATGCAGGTTGCCTTCGGGTAGGGCGGATAGCCGGGCGGCTGGTAATTCAGCGGCGCGGGCACCGTGCCCTGTTCCTTCAGCATGTACTCGTGGCAGAGGCGGTCGAGTTCGCCGGTCGTCACGCCGGCCGTGATATGCGGCGTGATGAAGTCGAGCACTTCGCTGGCGAGCCGGCAGGCGACGCGCATCTGCGCGATATCGTGTTCGTTTTTCAGCGTAATGGACATGACTTGGTCAGGAAAATCGTGTAGGCGGCGCTTTTGCGCGAAAGCCGCATTATCGCACCTTAGGGCGGGTGCCGCACCCGAGAGCGCGGCGCGCGCCGGCCTTCCTGCATATGAAGGAAACTGCCTCCGGCGCAAGAAACGACGCCCCGGGCGAGGCGTGCCGCAGGTTTCTCGCCCAATTGCGCGCCTTGAGTGACGTAACTCCCGCGTGCTATACTCTTTGGCTAAGTCGGTATCCACTTTGCGCTCGCTGGTCAATAGGAAAGAATCAGGACAAAGCGAGTAGCGGAGCGGGAATCTGACTTGATTCGCAAGCCGGCGCACCCAGGGTGTCCGGCGTCCTATCCAGATGAGCCGAACGGCAGGAAGGGCGCGGGATGCGGCAGCCGGCTTAAGACCCAACCCTCGCGGAGAATTTCATGGCAGTTACCATGCGTCAAATGCTGGAAGCCGGTGTCCACTTCGGTCACCAAACGCGCTTCTGGAACCCGAAGATGGCCCCCTATATCTTCGGTCATCGCAACAAGATTCACATCATCAACCTCGAAAAGACGCTGCCGCTCTATAACGACGCGCTGAAGTACGTGCGTCAGCTGGCAGCCAATCGCGGCACGATCCTGTTCGTCGGCACGAAGCGCCAGTCGCGCGACACCATCGCTGAAGAAGCGCAACGCGCCGGCATGCCGTTCGTCAACGCGCGCTGGCTCGGCGGCATGCTGACCAACTTCAAGACGCTGAAGATTTCGATCAAGCGCCTGAAGGACATGGAAGCAGCGCTGGAATCGGGTGAAACCGAACGCATGAGCAAGAAGGAAGCGCTCCTGTTCGAACGCGAAATGACCAAGCTGCAAAAGTCGATCGGCGGCGTGAAGGACATGGGCGGCATTCCGGACGCGATCTTCGTGATCGACGTCGGCTATCACAAGATTGCCGTGACCGAAGCGAAGAAGCTCGGCATCCCCGTCATCGCCGTGGTCGACACCAACCACTCGCCGGAAGGCATCGACTACGTGATCCCGGGTAACGACGACGCCAGCAAGGCCGTCATCCTGTACGCGCAAGGCGTGGCCGACGCGATCCTCGAAGGCCGTGCAAACGCGGTGAACGAAGTCGTGCAAGCCGCCCGCGGCGGCGAAGGCGACGAGTTCGTCGAGGTCAACGCAGAGGCATAAAGAGCTCTCTCGTCCGGCAAAAAAGGGGGCTTTGTGAAAGGCCCCTTTTTTTTAAGCCGTTGACGGGCGATTCGGCAGGCTGGAACCGTTGCACCCCAATTCCTGTCGCGGGCACTGACGCCGGCGGCACGTATCAAGCAGACTCAAGGAGCGAATGATGGCGGCAATTACCGCAAGCATGGTGGCAGAACTGCGCGGCAAGACCGACGCGCCGATGATGGAATGCAAGAAGGCGCTGACGGAAGCCGACGGCGACATGGACCGCGCGGAAGAACTGCTGCGCGTGAAGCTCGGCAACAAGGCGAGCAAGGCGGCATCGCGCGTGACGGCTGAAGGCATCGTAACGACGCATATCGAAGGCGGCGTGGGCGCGCTCGTCGAACTGAACTGCGAAACCGACTTCGTCGCGAAGAACGACGATTTCCTGGCCTTCGGCAAGACGGTGGCTGAAATCGTCGCGAAGAACAATCCGGCTGACGTCGCGGCGCTCGGCGCGCTGCCGCTCGAAAGCTCGACGGTCGATGCAGTGCGTCTCGCGCTCGTCGGCAAGATCGGCGAAAACGTCTCGATCCGCCGTTTCGTGCGCTTCGAAACCAGCAACAAGCTGGCGTCGTACCTGCACGGCACGCGTATCGGCGTGCTGGTCGACTTCACGGGTGCGGACGAGCAGGTCGGCAAGGATGTCGCCATGCACGTCGCGGCCATGAAGCCGGTCTCGCTGTCGTCGGACGAAGTGCCGGCCGACCTGATCGCGAAGGAACGCAGCATTGCCGAGCAGAAAGCCGCTGAATCCGGCAAGCCGGCTGAAATCGTCGCGAAGATGGTCGACGGCAGCGTGCAGAAATACCTGAAGGAAGTGTCGCTGCTGAACCAGCCGTTCGTGAAGAACGACAAGCAGACGATCGAGCAGATGCTGAAGGCAGCGGGCGCGTCGGTGCACAAGTTTGCGCTGTTCGTGGTCGGCGAGGGCATCGAGAAGCGTCAGGACGACTTCGCGGCCGAAGTCGCCGCGCAGGTCGCAGCAGCAAAGCAGAGCTAAAGTCCCGCGGCGGGCGGAACGTTCGTTCAGCCTGCTTCCAGGCAGCTACAATCGGTGTCGGTCCGGCAGTCGCGGGTTAACCCGTAGCCAGTCGGCGATACCGAATTTGGCACGCTTGCCGTGAATATCGTTTCACCCCTACAGTTGCATGTTGCAATCCTCCTCGGCGCGATCGGAACCTCATATGCCCATAGCCTACAAACGCGTACTCCTCAAGCTCTCCGGCGAAGCCCTGATGGGCGACGATGCCTTCGGCATCAATCGCGCGACCATCGAACGGATGGTGGCGGACGTAGCTGAAGTGGTGCGCATGGGTACCCAACTCGCGGTCGTGATCGGCGGCGGGAATATCTTTCGCGGCGTGGCGGGCGGCGCGGCCGGCATGGACCGCGCGACCGCCGACTACATGGGCATGCTCGCCACGATGATGAACGCGCTCGCGCTGCAGGACGCCATGCGCCACGCGGGCATCGAGGCGCGGGTGCAGTCGGCGCTGCGCATGGACCAGGTCGTCGAGCCTTATATTCGTCCGCGCGCCATTCGCCAGCTCGAGGAAGGCAAAGTGGTGATTTTCGCGGCCGGAACCGGCAACCCGTTCTTCACGACCGATACCGCCGCCGCGCTGCGTGGCGCGGAAGTCGGCGCGGAAGTCGTGCTGAAGGCGACCAAGGTGGACGGCGTATACTCCGCGGACCCGAAACAGGACCCGCACGCCACGCGCTACGCCACGATCAGCTTCGACGAGGCGATCGGCCGCAATCTGCAGGTGATGGACGCGACGGCGTTTGCACTGTGCCGCGACCAGAAGCTGCCGATTCGCGTGTTTTCGATCACCAAGGCGGGTGCGCTCAAACGCATCATCCAGGGCGACGACGAAGGTACGCTCGTCCACGTGTAAACTCGTGCGATATCGGGCGCGGCGCGGCTCGGAGGCCAGCGCCGGGAGCGCCTCTATCGCCAGTAACCCAAGGTTCGGAGGTTTAAATGAGTGTGGCTGACATCAAAAAGAGCGTCGACCAGAAGATGCAGCGGTCGATCGAGGCATTCAAGGCCGATCTCGCCAAGATCCGCACGGGTCGCGCCCATACCGGCTTGCTCGACCATATCCAGGTCGATTACTACGGCTCGAGCGTGCCCATCTCGCAAGTGGCGAACATGACGCTCGTCGACGCGCGCACGATCGGTGTCCAGCCGTGGGAAAAGAAGATGGTGCAGGCCGTCGAGAAGGCGATCCGCGAGTCGGACCTGGGTCTGAACCCCGCCACGTCGGGCGACCAGATCCGCGTGCCGATGCCCGCGCTCACCGAAGAGCGCCGTCGCGAACTGACGAAGGTCGTCAAGAGCGAAGGCGAAGCCGCCAAGATCGCGGTACGCAACTTGCGCCGTGATGCCAACGAGCAACTGAAGAAACTCGTCAAGGACAAGGAAATCTCCGAAGACGACGAGCGCCGCGCCAGCGACGACGTCCAGAAGCTCACCGACAAATCCGTCACGGAAATCGACAAGCTGGTCCAGTCGAAGGAAGCCGAGATCATGACGGTCTGAGGCCGTTTAGGGCCTTGCCAGTCGTGCTGGCGCTTCATCCTGTCGATAATAAGATTCAGCGGCCATGACCTATACCAGCTCTACCGTTCGCGTGCCCGATGTCGCGGCTGTTCCGCGCCATATCGCGATCATCATGGACGGCAACGGCCGTTGGGCGACGCAGCGGCGCCTGCCGCGCGTCGCCGGTCACACGCGCGGCGTCGATGCCGTGCGCGCAACCGTCGAAAGTTGCGCCCGGCGCGGCGTCGAATATGTGACGTTGTTCGCGTTCAGTTCCGAAAACTGGCGCCGTCCGACCGACGAAGTCTCGTTTCTGATGCGCCTTTTCGTGACGGCGCTGGAGCGCGAAATCGGCAAGCTGCATGCGAATGGCATCCGCTTGCGCGTCGTCGGCGATATTTCGATGTTCGACGCGCGCATCCGCTCGCTGATCCAGCGCGCTGAAACGAAAACCGCGCGCAACACCCGTCTTACGCTGACGATCGCGGCCAACTACGGCGGCCGCTGGGACATCATGCAGGCTACCCGTAAACTTGCCGAGCAGTCGGCGGCGCAGGGAGAGGCGGTTCTGGTGGACGAGGAATCGTTCGCGCAGCATCTCGCGATGGCCTACGCGCCCGAGCCCGATCTCTTCATCCGCACGGGCGGCGAGCAGCGCATCAGCAATTTCCTGCTGTGGCAGCTTGCCTACACCGAGTTCTATTTCACCGACACCTACTGGCCTGATTTCGACGGCGATGCGCTTGGCCGCGCGATCGAATCCTACGGCGAGCGCGAACGCCGTTTCGGACGCACGAGCGCACAGCTCGATCCGCAATCGCAGAAGGTCGACACCCTTTCATGCTAAAAACCCGTGTCATCACGGCGATCGTCCTGCTGGCAGTGCTCCTGCCGATCACGTTCTTCGCGCCGGTCGGGGCGTTCGGGGCGCTGATCGGCTTCGTGGTCGTGTTTGCTGCGTGGGAGTGGGCGCGGTTGCTCAACGTCGGCGGGGCCGGGCCGGTCGCCTATGCGATCTTCACCGCGCTGCTGCTGGGGTTCAGCACCTTCCTTGGCGTGGCGCCGAAAGGGCTTTTCCAGATGGCCGCGATCTTCTGGGTGCTGGCCGGTCCGTTCGCGCTGCTGCGCAAGCCCGTCCTGGGCGCCGGTCTATGGCAGGTGTTCCTGCTGTTCGCCGGAATCGTCGTGTTCGTCGCCTGCTGGCATGCGCTGTTCGCGGCCCGCACCGCCGGCGTGGCGTTCGTGCTATCGCTTCTACTAGTCGTCTGGCTCGCCGACATAGGCGCATACTTCGCCGGAAAAGCCTTGGGACGCCACAAGCTCGCGCCCTCGATCAGCCCCGGCAAGACTTGGGAAGGCGCCGTCGGCGGCTGGGTCGCGGTGATCGTGATCGGCTCGATCGCCGCAGCGACACGAGTTTTCGCGCCGACCCTGTTCACGGCTTTCATCGAGCATCTCGGCTTGTTCAAGGCGCTGGTCGCACTCACCGTGCTGGTCGCGTTCAGCGTGATCGGCGACCTGTTCGAGTCGCTCATGAAACGACAGGCTGGCGTCAAGGATTCGAGCGGTCTCCTGCCGGGCCACGGCGGCGTTCTGGACCGCATCGACGCGTTGTTGCCCGTATTGCCGATCGCGCTGTTGCTGCTCGGCTAAAGAAGGATTTATGCAAAAACGTCTGACTTTGCTCGGTTCCACGGGCTCGATCGGCGAAAGCACGCTCGATGTCGTGGCGCGGCACCCCGACCGGTTCTCGGTCCACGCGCTCACCGCTCACCGCAACGGCGACAAGCTCGTCGCCCAGTGCCTGCGCTTCCAGCCTGATCTGGCGGTCGTCGGCGATGCCGACACGGCCGCGAAGGTCGCCGCCGCCCTGCGTGCCGGCGGCTGCCGGACGGAAGTGCTGTATGGCGCGGAAGCGCTCGTCCACGCGGCTTCGTCCGGGCAGTGCGACACGGTCGTCGCGGCAATCGTGGGTGCGGCCGGGCTCGCGCCGACGCTCGCCGCCGCGCGCGCAGGCAAGCGCATCCTGCTCGCGAACAAGGAAGCGCTCGTGATGTCGGGCCAGATTTTCATCGACGCGGTGCGCGACCACGGGGCGGTGCTCCTGCCGGTCGATAGCGAGCACAACGCCGTGTTCCAGTGCCTGCCGCGCTGTGCGGCCGACGAGGTCGCCCTGCACGGCGGCGTATCGAGGATCATCCTGACCGCATCGGGCGGGCCGTTCCGGACGCGCGAGCCGTCGACACTCGTCAACGTCACGCCCGACGAAGCCTGCAAGCACCCGAACTGGGTGATGGGCCGCAAGATTTCCGTCGATTCCGCCACGATGATGAACAAGGGTCTGGAAGTGATCGAAGCGCACTGGCTCTTCGATCTGCCGGGCTCGCGCATCGACGTGCTGATCCATCCGCAAAGCGTGATCCACTCGATGGTGTCCTACGCCGACGGTTCTGTGCTCGCGCAACTCGGCAACCCCGACATGCGCACGCCGATCGCCCACGCACTGGCGTATCCGGATCGCGTGGAATCGGGCGTCGCGCCACTCGATCTCGCGCAGATCGCCACGCTCACGTTCGAGAAGCCCGATTTTGAGCGCTTCCCCTGTCTCGCGCTGGCGATCAAGGCGCTGGACGCTGGTGGCGTCGCGAGCGCGGCGCTGAACGCGGCGAACGAGGTTGCCGTCGAGGCGTTTCTGGCGCGCCGCATCGGTTTCATGGCGATCGGCGAGGTCGTCGAGCGCGTGCTGAACGCGTTGCCGAACACGAGTGCCGCCACGCTCGACGACGTCCTCGCCGCCGACGCCAGCGCGCGCCGCCTCGCGCACGGATTCGTCGACAAGCTGAGCTCGGGTGCATCGAGCACTCCACCCGCCGAGCGCATCGCGCATTGAGGCCGTCATGAACTTCCTGACCGAAATCGTCGCCTTCGTCGTTGCGATAGGCGTGCTTGTCGTCGTCCACGAATTCGGCCATTACAGCGTCGCGCGATGGTGTGGCGTGAAGGTGCTGCGCTTCTCGGTGGGCTTCGGCAAGCCGCTCGTGCGCTGGGTCAGCGAGAAGACCGGCGTCGAGTGGACGATCTCCGCGCTGCCGCTCGGCGGCTACGTGAAGATGCTCGACGAGCGCGAAGCCGACAGCGCCATCCCGGCCGAAGACCTGCCGCGCGCGTTCAACCGGCAGAGCGTCGGCAAGCGCATCGCGATCGTGGCCGCGGGCCCGATCGCCAACTTCATTCTCGCGATCGTGTTGTTCTCGGCGGTGTTCGCCGGCGGCGTGACCGAGCCGGCCGCGATCGTCTCCGCGCCCGCGCCCGATACCGCGGCTGCCCAGGCCGGCTTCGAGGGCGGCGAGAAGGTCGTGTCGATGCGCGATGCGCAAAGCGGCGGCGACTCGCATCCGATCCGTTCGTGGTCCGACTTGCGCTGGAAGCTGCTCGACGCCTCGTTCGACCATCGTCCCGTGGTGCTGACCGCGAAGACGCCGGACGGCACCTTCGATTTTCCCGTCGATGTCGCCGGCATCAGCGACCCGGACGCCGACCAAGACTTCATGGACAAGCTCGGCTTCGCGCCGGGCGGCGGCACGCTCTCGGTGGCGGGCGTGGAAGCGGGCAGCGCGGCGCAAAAGGGCGGCCTGCGCGCGGGCGACAAGCTGCGCGCGATCGACGGCAAGAAGGTCGACAACGCGAGCGGTTTCATCGACTACGTGAGAACGCATGCCGGCAAGCCCGTGACGCTTACCGTCGAGCGCGACGGCAGCTTGCAGACGGTGCAGGTCGTGCCGGACCTCAAGCGCGATGCCGAGAGCGGCCACGACGTCGGCCGCATCGGCGCGGCGCTCGCGAACCAGTTGCCGACCGTCGACGTGCGCTACGGACCGGTCGAGAGTCTGCGCCTCGGCGTGAACCGCACCTGGGACATCAGTGTCTATTCGCTGCGCATGTTCGGGCGGATGATCGTCGGCGAGGCGTCGCTCAAAAACCTCTCGGGGCCGGTGACCATCGCCGACTACGCGGGCAAGAGTGCGCGCCTCGGATTGTCCGCCTTTGTCTCGTTTCTCGCGCTCGTCAGCATCAGTCTCGGCGTGCTGAACTTGTTACCGATTCCGGTATTGGACGGTGGTCATCTGTTATATTATTTGGTTGAAGCCGTTACCGGCAAAGCGGTATCAGATCGCTGGCAGCTGGTTCTGCAACGGGCGGGCCTCGTTTGCATCGTCGCCTTGTCGATGATTGCGTTGTTCAACGATCTGGCGCGCCTGATCCGTTTTTAATCCGTTTTCACTCTGTCTGGCGGCGTCTCATGAAGGCCGCCGGAATTGATGCAGCTTTAATACTGGGGAAGCACGTTGTTCAAACCTCATCGCTTTGTTCCTAAGACGGCTGTGGCCGCGGCACTCGCTGCAACCGGCATGGCGGCACACGCGACCACGCCTTTTGTCGTGCAGGATATCCGGATCGACGGTCTCCAGCGCATCGAACCGGGTTCCGTATTCGCCTACCTGCCGATCAAGCAAGGCGACACGTTCACCGACGACAAGGCATCCGAAGCGATTCGCGCTCTCTATGCAACGGGCTTCTTCAGCGACGTGCAGATTGCCACGCAGGGCAATGTCGTCGTGGTGCAGGTGCAGGAACGTCCGGCCATCTCCCAGATCGACTTCGCGGGCCTGCATGAGTTCGACAAGGAAAACCTGACGAAGGCGCTGCGCTCGGTCGGCCTGTCGCAAGGCCGTTCGTACGACAAGGCGCTCGTCGATCGCGCCGAGCAGGAACTCAAGCGCCAGTACCTAACGCGCGGCTATTACGCGGCCGAAGTCACCACGACGGTGACGCCGGTTGACCGCAATCGCGTGTCGATCCTGTTCTCGGTGGCCGAAGGCCCGAGCGCGAAGATTCGCCAGATCAACTTCATCGGCAACAAGGCGGTGAGCACGAGCACGCTGCGCGACGAAATGCAGTTGTCGACGCCGAACTGGTTCTCCTGGTACACGAAGAACGACCTGTACGCGAAGGAAAAGCTGACGGGCGACCTTGAGAATGTCCGCTCGTATTACCTGAATCGCGGCTACCTCGAATTCAGCATCGACTCGACGCAGGTGTCGATCTCGCCCGACAAGAAGGACATGTACCTGACGATCGCGCTGCACGAAGGCGAGCCGTACAAGGTGAACAGCATCAAGCTCGCGGGCAACCTGCTCGATCGCCAGGCGGAGCTGACCAAGCTGATCAAGATCAAGCCGGGCGAGCGCTTCTCGGCGGAAAAGCTGCAGGCAACGACCAAGGCGATCGTCGACAAGCTCGGCGAATACGGCTACGCGTTCGCGCAGGTCAACGCGCAGCCGCAGATCGACCAGGCGAACCACACCGTCGACCTGACGCTGCAAGTCGATCCGAGCCGCCGCGTCTATGTGCGCCGCGTGAACATCGTGGGCAACACGCGTACGCGCGACGAAGTCGTGCGCCGTGAAATGCGCCAGCTCGAAAGCTCATGGTTCGATTCGAGCCGCCTCGCACTCTCGAAAGACCGCGTGAACCGGCTCGGCTACTTCACCGACGTCGACGTGACCACGATCCCGGTCGAAGGCACGGCCGACCAGGTCGACGTGGACGTGAAGGTCGCGGAAAAGCCGACCGGCGCGATCACACTGGGCGCGGGCTTCTCGTCGACGGACAAGGTGGTTCTGTCCGCCGGCGTGTCGCAGGACAATGTGTTCGGCTCGGGCACGAGTCTCGCGGTGAACATCAACACGGCGAAGTCGTATCGCACGTTGACGGTCACGCAAGTCGATCCGTACTTCACGATCGACGGCATCAAGCGCATTACCGATGCTTATTACCGCACGTACCAGCCGCTCTACTATTCGACCGATTCGAGCTTCAAGATCGTGACGATGGGCGCGGATACGAAGTTCGGCATCCCGTTCTCCGAGCAGGACACCGTGTATTTCGGTGCCGGCATCGAACAGAACACGATGGACGTCGACCAGAACACCCCGCAGGCGTACAAGAACTACGTGACCGAGTTTGGCCGCGTGGTGAACAACATTCCGCTGACAGTCGGCTGGTCGCGTGACAATCGCGACAGCGCGCTCGTGCCGAGCCGCGGCTACTACACGCAGACGAACGCCGAATACGGTACGCCGCTCGGCGGCACGACCTACGCCAAGTTCGACGCGCAGTTCCAGTATTACTACTCGTTCGCGCGCGGCTTCGTCCTGGGCTTCAACCTCCAGGGCGGCTACGGCAAGGGTCTGCAAAACCAGACGTACCCGATCTTCAAGAACTACTACGCGGGCGGTATCGGTTCGGTACGCGGCTACGAGCCGAGCTCGCTCGGTCCGCGCGACGCGACGACCAACGATCCGATCGGCGGCTCGCGCATGGCGGTGGGCAATATCGAGCTGACGTTCCCGCTGCCGGGCACGGGCTACGACCGCACGCTGCGTGTCTTCACGTTCCTCGACGGCGGTAACGTCTGGGGCGATCCGGGCCAGGGCGGTACGGACGCTGGTTCTAACGGTCTGCGCTATGGTTATGGTGTCGGTCTCGCGTGGATCTCGCCGATCGGCCCGCTCAAGCTGAGCTTGGGTTTCCCGCTGCAGAAGCACACGGGCGACCAGTATCAGAAATTCCAGTTCCAGATCGGTACAGCGTTCTGACGTGGCCGGGCGTAACCTCGCTCGCCACTCCGCCTGTAATTCGACTCAGCACTTTAGTGACGTGAGGAAGACTTTGCGAACCGGTAAGCTTTCGAAACATCTGGGTTTGGCCCTCGTGTTGTCGATGATCCTCGGCCTTTCGGGCGTCGCGGTCGCGAACGCGCAAGATGCCGCTCCCGCCCGGATCGCGGCGGTCAATTCCGACCGCATCCTGCGGGAATCGGCGGCGGCGAAGGCGGCGCAATCGAAGCTCGAACTGGAGTTTTCGAAGCGCGACAAGGCGTTGCAGGAAATGGCGCAGCGTCTGAAGACGATGTCGGACGGCATGGACAAGAACGGCCCGTCGATGTCGCCCACCGACCGCGCGGCGCGCCAGCGCGACCTTTCGCAACTCGATGCGGACTTCCAGCGCAAGCAGCGCGAATTCCGCGAAGACCTGAACCAGCGCCGCAACGAGGAACTCGCGGCCGTGCTGGATCGTGCGAACAAGGTCATCAAGCAGATCGCCGAGCAGCAGCACTACGACCTGATCGTGCAGGAAGCGGTGTATGTGAGCCCGCGCATCGATATCACGGATCAGGTGCTGAAGGCACTTGCCGCGAACACGACCAACTGACCGGGAGCCGCACAAGCATGACATCAGGCACGACGATCACGCTCGCGGAACTGGTCAAGCGCTTCGGCGGCGACATCGTCGGCGATGCGGCGCATCGCGTGGCGAGCCTTGCGCCGCTCGACAAGGCCGATTCCGGGCAACTCGCATTCCTCGCGAACCAGAAATACTTGCCGCAGGTTGACACGACGCGCGCCGGCGCGGTCCTGATTTCGCCCGCGGATCTCGAAAAAGTGGCGGTCCGCGAAGGCCATAACTTTATCGTCACGCCGAATCCCTATGCTTACTTCGCGCGCGTCGCGCAGGCGTTCATCGACCTCGCGACCCCGGCGGCGACACCCGGCGTGCATCCGAGCGCGTCGATCGACCCGGGCGCGAAAGTCGCGGCGAGCGCTGTGATCGGCGCGCATGTGACGGTCGAAGCGGGCGCGGTGGTCGGCGAGCGCGTGAAACTCGACGCGGGGGTCGTGATCGGCCGGGGCGTCAGGCTCGGCGAGGACGTCCACCTTTATCCGAACGTCACGGTCTATCATGGCTGCAAGCTCGGCGCGCGCGTGATCGTGCACGCGGGCGCGGTGATCGGCGCGGACGGCTTTGGCTTCGCGCCAGATTTCGTCGGCGAAGGCGAAGCGCGCACCGGCAGCTGGGTGAAAATCCCCCAGGTCGGCGCGGTCGATATCGCGGACGACGTCGAAATCGGCGCGAACACCACGATCGATCGCGGCGCGATGGCCGATACGGTCATCGAAGAATGCGTGAAGATCGATAATCTCGTGCAGATCGGGCACAACTGCCGGATCGGCGCGTACACGGTGATCGCGGGCTGCGCGGGTATCGCGGGCAGCACCCATATCGGGCGGCACTGCATGATCGGCGGCGCGGTGGGCATCGCGGGGCATGTGACGCTGGCGGACCACGTGATCGTCACGGCGCAGTCGGGCGTTTCGAAGTCGCTCGTGAAGCCGGGCATGTACACGAGCGCGTTCCCGGCCGTGAATCACGCCGACTGGAACAAGAGCGCGGCGTTGGTGCGCAACCTCGACAAATTGCGCGACCGCATCAAGGCGCTGGAGGCAGCGCTGGAAACACGCGACAAGAAATAAGGCAGCGCGGCAGCGTCACATAGAACAAGCGGCCATCCGAGCCGCGAACGAGACGACAGCATCCCAGGCGGCCCGCATGCGCGGGCCGCAGTCAACACCCCGCGCTTAAAACGCGCGCGAGCAGAACGATCATGAACACAGAAAAAATCAATCTCGACATTCACAAGATTCTTACGTTGCTGCCGCATCGGTATCCGATCCTGCTCGTCGACCGTGTCCTCGAACTTGAGCCGCACAAAAGCATCAAAGCGCTCAAGAACGTGACGATCAACGAGCCGTATTTCCAGGGTCACTTCCCGACGCGTCCGGTGATGCCGGGTGTGCTGATCCTCGAAGCGCTCGCGCAGACGGCCGCGCTCCTGACGTTCGCGGAAGAGCCGCACGACCCGGAGACGACGTTGTATTACTTCGTCGGCATCGACGGGGCGCGCTTCAAGCGTGTCGTGGAGCCGGGCGACCAGTTGATCCTGAACGTCACGTTCGAGCGCTACATGCGCGGCATCTGGAAATTCAAGGCGCGCGCCGAAGTGGAAGGCGCGGTCGCCGCGGAAGCCGAGCTGATGTGCACCGTGAAGAACACGGGAACCGAGGCATAAGCGCGGCGCAAATGAGGCGCAGCTTCACCGCATCGGGCGAAACGAACAGAACACAAGGCGAGGGCGCATGAGCAAGATTCACCCTACCGCGATCATCGAGCCGGGCGCTCAGCTCGACGAATCCGTCGAAGTCGGTCCGTACGCGATCGTCGGGGCGCACGTCGTGATCGGCGCGCGCACGACCGTCGGCTCGCATAGCGTGATCGAAGGCCACACGACGATTGGCGAAGACAACCGCATCGGCCATTACGCGTCGGTTGGCGGCCGTCCGCAGGACATGAAGTACAAGGACGAGCCGACCCGGCTCGAGATCGGCAGCCGCAATACCATCCGCGAATTCACGACAATCCACACCGGCACGGTGCAGGACGCGAGCCTCACCGCCATCGGCGACGACTGCTGGATCATGGCCTACGTGCACGTTGGCCACGACTGCCGGCTCGGCAGCAACGTGATCATGTCGAGCAACGCACAACTGGCGGGCCACGTGTCGGTGGGCGACCATGCGATCGTCGGCGGCATGTCGGGCGTGCACCAGTTCGTGCGCATCGGCGCGCATTCGATGCTGGGCGGCGCGTCGGCGCTGGTGCAGGACGTGCCGCCGTTCGTGATCGCGGCCGGCAACAAGGCGGAGCCGCACGGCATCAACGTCGAAGGTCTGCGCAGGCGCGGCTTTTCCGCCGAGGCGATTTCAGCATTGCGCGCGGCCTATCGCGTCGTCTACAAGAGCGGCTTGTCGCTCGAGGAAGCCAAGGTCCAATTGCGCGAACTGGCGGCGGCAGGCGGCGACGGCGACGCGCCCGTCACGGCGTTTTCCGACTTCATCGCATCGTCGCAGCGCGGCATCATCCGCTGATCGCCGCTTAAATGACGCTGTTACCCAATCCCCTGCGCGTCGCGATGGTCGCGGGCGAGCCGTCCGGCGACCTGCTCGCGGCGTCGCTGCTCGGCGGGCTCAAGGAGCGGCTGCCCGCCGCGACGCACTATAGCGGTATCGGCGGCCCGCGCATGACGGCC
The DNA here is from genome assembly GCF_001544535.1 of Caballeronia choica. Taxonomy (GTDB): domain Bacteria; phylum Pseudomonadota; class Gammaproteobacteria; order Burkholderiales; family Burkholderiaceae; genus Caballeronia; species Caballeronia choica. Next base: position 18,190 of record NZ_FCON02000098.1, read on the forward strand.
GCCGGCTTCGACGCCCACTGGCCGATGGACAAGCTGACCGTGCGCGGCTACGTCGAAGCGCTCAAGCACATTCCCGAGATTCTCGGCATCCGCAACGAACTGAAGCGGCAATTGCTGGCCGAGCCGCCGTCGGTGTTCGTCGGCGTCGACGCGCCCGATTTCAATTTCGGGCTCGAACATGCGCTGCGCGACGCGGGCATTCCGACCGTGCACTTCGTGTGTCCGTCGATCTGGGCGTGGCGCGGCGGGCGCATCAAGAAGATCGTGAAGGCCGTCGATCACATGCTGTGCGTGTTTCCGTTCGAAATCGCGCTGATGGAAAAGGCGGGCGTCGCGGCGACCTACGTCGGCCATCCGCTCGCCGACGAAATCCCGATCGAGCCGGACACGCTCGGTGCACGCCGCGAACTGGGGCTCGCCGAGGGCGGCCCGGTCATCGCGGTGTTGCCGGGCAGCCGGCGCTCGGAGATCGCGCTGATCGGCCCGACATTTTTCGACGCGATGGAACTGATGCAATCGCGCGAACCCGGCGTGCGCTTCCTGGTGCCGGCCGCGAACCCGGCCCTGCGCGAACTCTTGCAGCCGCTCGTGCAGGCGCATCCCCGCCTGAATCTCAAGATTACCGACGGCCTCGCGCAAACCGCGATGACCGCCGCCGACGCGATTCTCGTGAAGAGCGGCACGGTGACGCTGGAAGCGGCGCTGCTGAAAAAGCCGATGGTCATCTCGTACAAGGTGCCGTGGCTGACAGGCCAGATCATGAAGCGGCAGGGTTATCTGCCGTACGTCGGCTTGCCGAATATCCTGGCCGGCCGTTTCGTCGTGCCGGAAATCCTGCAGCATTTCGCGACGCCCGAAGCACTCGCCGACGCCACGCTGAAACAGTTGAACGACGACGCGAACCGCCGTACCCTCACGGAAATCTTCACGGAAATGCACCATGCGCTGCGCCAGAACACGGCGCAGCGGGCGGCTGAAGCCGTCGAGAAAGTGCTCGAAACCCGGAGGCCGCGATGAAGGGCACGGCGAAACAGCGCGGTCTGAATTTCGACTCGCCGGACGAGATCGTTTGTGGCGTCGATGAAGCGGGACGCGGGCCGCTGGCGGGCCCGGTCGTGGCTGCCGCGGTCATCTTCGATCCGGCGAAACCCAGAATTCGCGGTCTCGACGACTCGAAGGTGCTGTCCGCGAAAAAGCGCGAGGAACTGTACGAGAAGATCGTCGATCGCGCGCTCAGCTTTTGCGTCGCATCGGCGACGGTCGAGGAAATCGACACGCTCAACATCCTCCACGCGACCATGCTCGCGATGAAACGCGCGGTGGAAGGTTTGTCGGTGGCGCCGACGCTCGTGAAGATCGACGGCAACCGCTGCCCGATCCTCGCGATCCGCTCGGAAGCCGTGATTGGCGGCGATGCGCTCGTCGCGCAGATTTCGGCGGCATCGATTCTGGCGAAGGTCACGCGCGACCGCATGCTGCTGCAACTGCATCAGGTTCATCCCGTCTACGGTTTCGACGCCCACGCCGGCTACGGCACGCCGCAGCATCTCGCCGCGCTGCGCGATCACGGGCCGTGCGAGCATCACCGGCGGTCGTTCGCGCCCGTGCGCGAGGCGCATGCGCGCTTTGGCATCGTGCTGCCGGAGATCGCGCCCGGCGTGATCGAAGCTGCCGCAGCGGCCGATCAGGACCCGGACGCCCGCGCCTTCTGACATCCCAATCGTGAAAGCCATCACCTCGCGGGACAATCCGCTCTACAAGCGCCTGAAGGCGCTCGCCGGTTCGACGCCGCAGCAACGCAGAAGCGGCCACGCGCTACTGGAAGGCCTGCATCTCGCGTCCGCCTACCTGGATGCCGCCGGCCAGCCGGAAACGTGCGTCGTCACCGAAGGCGCGTTGCAGCACGAGGAAGCGCGGGCGATCGTCGCGCGCATCGAGGACAAGCGCGTGCACACGTTGCCTGACGCGCTCTTCGGCCAGCTTTCGAGCGTCGTGCATGGCGTCGGCATGTTGCTGCTCGTCGAGAAGATCGAAGCGATGCTGCCGGAACGCGTGGCAAGCACCTGCATCGTGCTCGATGGCGTGCAGGACGCGGGCAATGTCGGCTCGATTTTGCGCAGCGCGGCGGCGGCCGGTATCCAGAATGTGTTTTGCGCGCCGGGCACGGCGTACGCGTGGTCGTCGAAGGTATTGCGCTCCGGCATGGGCGCGCATTTCCTGCTGAATATCTTCGAGGATGCCGAGCCCGCGGACCTGATCGCCCGGCTCGGCGTGCCGGTGACGATCACCGACTCGCACGGCGCGAAGGCGCTCTACGACTGCGATCTGTCGGGTCAACTGGCGTGGGTCTTCGGCAACGAGGGCGCTGGGGTTTCGCAGGCGTGGCGCGATGCCGTGACGCACCGCGTGACGATTCCGCAGCCGGGCGGCATGGAATCGCTGAACGTGGCGGCTGCGGCCGCCGTGTGTCTCTTCGAGCAATGCCGCCAGCAGCGCGGCAATTGAGCGTCAGTAATACGACGGCCGCTCCGGCTTGATCTCCTGCAGGATCGTCGTCGCGATTTCCTCGATCGACTTGTGCGTCGAGGAAAGCCACTTGATCCCCTCGCGCTTCATCATCATTTCCGCTTCGTTGATTTCGTAGCGGCAGCTCTCCAGCGCCGCGTACTTGCTGCCCGGGCGCCGCTCGTTGCGGATTTCCGAAAGCCGCTGCGGATCGATCGACAGGCCGAACATCTTGTCCCGATGACCGAGGAGCGGCGTCGGCAGCTTGCCGCGCTCGAAATCCTCCGGGATCAGCGGATAGTTCGCCGCTTTCACGCCGTATTGCATCGCGAGATACAGGCTCGTCGGCGTCTTGCCGCTGCGCGAAACGCCCACCAGGATCACGTCGGCATCGGTCAGGTTGCGGTTCGACTGGCCGTCGTCGTGGGCGAGCGAAAAGTTGATCGCCTCGATGCGGTTCTTGTATTCCTCGGTATCGGCGTTCTGGTGCACGCGGCCCATCGCGTGCGTCGACTTGATTTCGAACTCGTGTTCGAGCGGCTCGATGAAGGTCTGGAACATGTCCAGCACGAGCGCGTTCGACTTCTTCACGATCTCGTTCGATTCACTGTCCACGAGCGTCGTGAACACGACCGGACGACGCCCGTCGAGCGAAACCGCTTCGTTGATCTTCTCGACGGTCGCATACGCCTTGTCGCTCGAATCGACGAACGGCACGCGCACGAGCCGGAATTTCTGGTCGAACTGGGAGAGGATCGAGTGCGCGAAGGTTTCGGCAGTGATCCCGGTACCGTCGGAGACGATGAATACGGAGGGCGGCATCGGTGAAAGAGGGGAACGAGAGTGGGGCGGGCGCGCTCAAATTAATACGCTTTCCATTGAGGGCGGACTAAAGGCCTACTGAATACGACGATGTGTGCCGGCGCACCGTTCAAGCATGAATCCGACGGCTGGACTGCGCATTTCTGGGCTCGGCTGAAACATTTCGAGAGCCAGCACGGTAGAATAGCGGCAACCTGTTCGATAAGCAATTGCGAACAATTTGATACCGAATCTCGCCGTTTTCCTCTGGATTCGCGCGTTTTCTGTGCAAATTGACATCGATTCGAGCATATTTTGATCGCGTCGACGCGTTTCCTGGCCCGCATTTTTGACCGCGCCGGACTATTTTGCGATAGCTCATCAAACAGGTTGTGCAAGGTGCGGCGCGCGCTTCCAATGAGCGCCGCCGCATGAGAGCCCGCTTGCATGATCGTGAATTCCATCCACCTAGGGGCTTGTATGACTAACGCAGTCAATGTTGCGAAGGACGTCGCAAAGGATCAGGCGTATGTAGTTCCATTCGAGCAGTTGCGAATGACCGATGTCGATATCGTCGGCGGCAAGAACGCGTCGCTCGGCGAGATGATCAGCCAGTTGGCGGGTGCCGGCGTGCGCGTGCCGACGGGTTTCGCCACCACGGCGCTCGCCTTTCGTGACTTCCTCCAGCACAACAACCTGACCGAGCGCATCGCAAAGCGCCTCGAACTCTTCGACGTCGACGACGTGAAGGCGCTCGCCGAAGCGGGCAAGGAAATCCGCCAGTGGATCGTCGACGCGCCGATGCAGCCGCGCCTCGAGGAAGAAATCCGCCGGGGCTTCGAAACGCTGCAGAGCGGCTCGCCCGAGGAGCTTTCGTTCGCCGTGCGTTCGTCGGCGACCGCCGAGGACTTGCCGGACGCATCGTTCGCGGGCCAGCAGGAAAGCTACCTGAACGTCGTCGGCGTCGAAGACGTGCTCGACCGCATGAAGCACGTGTTCGCGTCGCTCTACAACGACCGCGCCATCTCCTATCGCGTCCACAAAGGCTTCACGCATGCTGAAGTCGCGTTGTCGGCGGGCGTGCAGCGCATGGTCCGCTCGGACGTGGGCGCGGCGGGCGTCATGTTCACGCTCGACACCGAGTCGGGTTTCAAGGACGCCGTGTTCATCACGTCGAGCTACGGTCTCGGCGAAACGGTCGTGCAGGGCGCCGTGAACCCGGACGAGTTCTACGTCTTCAAGACCACGCTCGCGCAGAACAAATATCCGATCATCCGCCGCTCGATCGGCTCGAAGCTCATCAAGATGGAATTCACGAAGGCCGGCGAGGAAGGCCGCGTGAAGACCGTCGACGTGGCGCACGAGCAGCGCAACCGCTTCTCGATCACCGACGAAGACGTGATCGAACTCGCGAAGTACGCGGTCATCATCGAGAAGCACTACGAGCGTCCGATGGACATCGAGTGGGGCAAGGACGGCCGCGACGGCAAGATCTTCATCCTGCAGGCGCGCCCCGAGACGGTGAAGAGCCAGGCGGCCGGCAAGGCCGAGATGCGCTTCAAGTTGAAGGGCCAGTCGAACGTGCTCGCGACCGGCCGCGCGATCGGCCAGAAGATCGGCGCCGGTCCGGTGCGCGTGATCCAGGACCCGTCGGAAATGGAGCGCGTGCAGCCGGGCGACGTGCTGGTCGCCGACATGACCGACCCGAACTGGGAGCCTGTGATGAAGCGCGCGTCGGCGATCGTCACGAATCGTGGCGGCCGCACCTGCCACGCGGCGATCATCGCGCGTGAACTGGGCGTGCCGGCGGTCGTCGGTTGCGGCGATGCCACCGACGTGCTGAAGGAAGGCGCGCTCGTGACGGTGTCGTGCGCGGAAGGCGACGAAGGCAAGATCTACGACGGCCTGCTCGAAACCGAAGTGACGGAAGTCCAGCGCGGCGAACTGCCCGAGATTCCGGTCAAGATCATGATGAACGTCGGCAATCCGCAGCTTGCCTTCGACTTCTCGCACTTGCCGAACGCCGGTGTCGGTCTCGCGCGGCTGGAATTCATCATCAACAACAACATCGGCGTTCATCCGAAGGCGATTCTCGAATATCCGAATGTCGCTGCGGACCTGAAGAAGGCCGTGGAAAGCGTGGCGCGCGGTCATGCGTCGCCGCGCGCGTTCTACGTCGACAAGCTCACGGAAGGCATCGCCACGATCGCGGCGGCGTTCTATCCGAAGCCCGTCATCGTGCGTCTGTCGGACTTCAAGTCCAACGAGTACAAGAAGCTGATCGGCGGTTCGCGCTACGAGCCGGACGAAGAGAATCCGATGCTGGGCTTCCGTGGCGCATCGCGCTACATCGCCGACGACTTCGCCGAAGCGTTCCACATGGAGTGCATCGCGCTGAAGAAGGTGCGCGAGGAGATGGGTCTGGACAACGTCGAGATCATGGTGCCGTTCGTGCGGACGCTGAAGCAGGCGGAGCGCGTGGTCGGCCTGCTGGAGAAGTTCGGCCTGAAGCGCGGCGTGAACGGTCTCAAGCTGATCATGATGTGCGAAGTGCCGTCGAACGCGATCCTCGCCGAAGAGTTCCTGCAGTTCTTCGACGGCTTCTCGATCGGCTCGAACGACCTGACCCAGCTCACGCTGGGTCTCGACCGCGACTCGGGCATGGAACTGCTTGCCGTCGATTTCGACGAACGCGATCCGGCTGTGAAGTTCATGCTCAAGCGCGCGATTGAAACGTGCCTGCGGCTTAACAAGTACGTCGGCATCTGCGGGCAAGGTCCTTCGGATCACCCGGACCTTGCGGAATGGCTGGCGAAGGAAGGCATCGCGTCGATGTCGCTGAATCCGGATACGATCATCGAGACGTGGCAGACGCTGGCGAAGGCGCTGGCGAAGTAAGCAGGAATCGCGGGCAGCCGCTCGATCGGAGCACGTTTCGAGATGGCTGCCGTGCTATAAACACCCCGGATATCCGGGGTGTTTTCGTTTGGAGACTGGCATGGCCGCAAGCGGACTTTTCTGGTGGATCGCAGCCGGCGCGCTCGTGGTGATGGAGTTGTTCACGGGCACGTTCTATCTGTTGATGGTCGCGCTCGGTTTCATCGCGGGCGGGCTCGCGCATTGGGCGGGCGCGCAACTCGCGGTCGAGCTCACGGTGGCCGCGGCGGTTGCGGCGGTCGCCGTCGTCGTGCTGCGCCGTTCGCGGTTCGGAAGCTGGAAGCGTCGCGATGCGTCGCGCGATTCCGGCGTGAATCTCGACATCGGCGAGACGCTGCAGGTGAACGAATGGCACGACGGCCACGCGCGCGCGATGTATCGCGGTGCGGAATGGGACATCGAACTCGCGCCCGGCGAGACCGAAGGCGCGCGCTGGTACCAGATCATGGCGTTGCAGGGCAACCGCCTCGTCGTCGCGGCGAAGCGTTAAATAACAAGGAGTGGTGAGATGGATGTAACTATCGTCGGGGCAATCCTGCTGTTGATCGTGATCGTGATCGCCGGGAAGACCATCAAGATCGTGCCGCAGCAGCACGCGTGGGTGCTGGAACGGCTCGGGCGCTATCACGCGACGCTCACGCCCGGTCTCACGATCGTGCTGCCGTTCATCGATCGCGTCGCCTACAAGCACGTGCTGAAGGAAATCCCGCTCGAAGTGCCGAGCCAGGTCTGCATCACGCGCGACAACACGCAGTTGCAGGTCGACGGCGTGCTGTACTTCCAGGTCACCGATGCGATGAAGGCGTCGTACGGGTCGAGCAACTTCGTCTACGCGATCACGCAGTTGTCGCAAACCACGCTGCGTTCCGTGATCGGCAAGCTCGAACTCGACAAGACTTTCGAGGAACGCGACTACATCAATCACAGCATCGTCACGGCACTCGACGAAGCCGCGTCGAACTGGGGCGTGAAGGTGCTGCGCTACGAGATCAAGGACCTCACGCCGCCGAAGGAAATCCTCCACGCGATGCAGGCGCAGATCACCGCCGAGCGGGAAAAGCGCGCAGTGATCGCGGCATCGGAAGGGCGCAAGCAAGAGCAGATCAATCTCGCGTGGGGCGCGCGCGAGGCGGCGATCCACAAGTCGGAAGGCGAGCGGCAGGCGGCGATCAATCAGGCGCAGGGGCAGGCGTCGGCGATTCTGGCGGTTGCCGAGGCGAACGCGCAGGCTATCGAGAAGGTCGGCGCCGCGATCCAGACCGGTGGCGGCATGGAAGCGGTGAATTTGAAGATCGCGGAACAATACGTCGGCGCGTTCGGCAACATCGCGAAGCAGGGCAATACGCTGATCGTGCCGGGCAATCTGTCGGACATGAGTTCGATGATCGCCTCCGCGCTGGCGATCGTGAAGGGCGACGGCGGCAGCGTGATCCGCAAGGGCTGAGGCCGCAAATGGCCCATGACCAAAGACAAACGGGGCGTCGATCGTGAATCGACGCCCCGTTTTTCATGTGACGCGCCCGCCTATCGAGTGGCCGTGCGCATGATGCGTGCCTTTTCGCGTTCCCAGTCGCGCTTCTTTTCCGTTTCGCGCTTGTCGTGCATCTTCTTGCCCTTGGCGAGCCCGATTTCGCACTTCACGCGGCCGCCTTTGTAATGAAGATTGAGCGGCACGAGCGTATGGCCGCGCTGCTCGACCTTGGCGATCAGTTTCGAAATCTCTTCCTTGTGCAGCAGCAACTTGCGCGTGCGCACCGGATCGGGATGAATATGGGTGGAGGCTTCCGGCAGCGGGCTGATATGCGCGCCGATCAGGTACAGCGCGCCGTCCCGGATCATGACGTAGCCTTCCTTGATCTGCGTGCGGCCGGCCCGGATCGCCTTGACTTCCCACCCCTCAAGCACGAGCCCGGCCTCGTAGCGATCTTCGATGAAGTAATCGAAGAAGGCTTTTCTGTTGTCGATGATGCTCATGAATGGAAAGTGCCCAACTCGTTTAAAATCCTGATTTTAGCAGCGCGGCGTCGGACGGGGCTGAACCCGGCCGGATAAAGGTCTGATGAAGCAGGCCGCGATGCTTTCCACTCTTGCCACGTGCTGCGCCCTTTATGGCAGATGTCCAGAAAACCGTATTGATCCGCCACTCGGCGGAACAGATGTTCGACCTCGTCACCGACGTCGCCGACTACCCCAATTTCCTGCCGTGGTGCGGCGGCGTCGAGGTTCGCCGTCAGGACGAGACCGGCATGGAAGCGAAAATCGACATCAACTTCAAGGGAATCAAGCAGCACTTCGCGACGCGCAACACGCAAAAGCGGCCGGGCAGCATCGATATGGAGTTCATGGACGGCCCTTTCAAGAAGTTCACCGGCTACTGGCGTTTCACGCCGCTCAGGGCCGACGCCTGCAAGATCGAGTTCGCGCTGCATTACGAGTTTTCGAACGTGATCATCGAGAAGATCATCGGGCCGGTGTTCAGCCATATCGCGAATACGTTCGTCGATTCGTTCGTGAAGCGCGCCGACCAGAAATACGGGAAGGCATGACGATGCGCGTCGACGTGTGTTATGGCTTGCCCGAAGGGCGGAGTTTTCTGGCGACGCTGGAGTTGCCCGAAGGGACGACGGTGCAGCAGGCCGTCGATGCAAGCGGCGTCTTGCAGCGTCATCCGGAAATCGATCGCGCCCGGCTCAGGACGGGCGTGTTCGGCAAGATGAGGCCGCTCGACGCCGTGCTGGCCGACTTCGATCGCGTGGAAATCTACCGGCCGCTGGAAGTCGATCCGAAGACGGCGCGTCAGCGGCGCGTCGAGAAGACGCGCAAGGCGGGATCGATCGAAGGCCGGCGGTGGCAGTCGAAGGATTTCAGATAACCGGGGGGTTTTTGCCGCTGGCGCTTGGGGTTGGGTTGGGTTGGCGTTTACGCCGTTTGGTGTTGATGCGCTTCCATGCAACTTGCTTTGTTTTTGGTTTATTTGCTCTGCCCCTGTCCGGGGCGGGACTCACTTTCTTTGCTGCTGCAAAGAAAGTAAGCAAAGAAAGCAGCCTTCCAACGCCAATGCTTGCCATGCGCCTCCAGACCGCTCCCTCGGAGTGGTCCAACCGGGGGAGTGTCGTTAGCGGGGTTTCACCGTTGTTGGCATGTAGAAAAGGCGCGCACGTCGCACCGCAATACAGAGTGGATCAGCAGTCATACATCCGTCTAAGCACTGCGTGCCCGACGACAGGTCTACCGGGCGGTGGTGAAATTGAAGCATGCGGCAAGCAAGAACGTGGGATGGTGATGTCGCAACGGGGTTTCGGTTTTGCCTGACGGGTGAGCGCGTAGCGCGAGGCTGGATGGATGACTGCTGGTCCACTTCGTTTAGCGGCGCGACGTGC
>NZ_FCON02000099.1 GCF_001544535.1 Caballeronia choica
CACTTCGGCCCGCTGATCGTGTCGTGCGAGCGCGGCGATTTACGACCGCTGCCCGATTGCATCGTCGTGTATGGCGATGAACGCCGCGAACGGATCGCGCTCGATGCGCCGAGTGTGCCGCGCGTCGAAGTGATCGATGAACTGATCGCGGCCGCGCGTGGCAACGTCGTGCCATTGCACGATGGCGAATGGGCGCGCGGTACGCTCGAGATATGCCTCGCGATGTTGCGATCCAGCGAGGAACAGCGCGACGTGCTCATCGGGATTGATGCATGACCACGCGGTCTAACAACCTTTGAAGGAAACGAGAATGAGCAAGCTGAATTTGTCAGTCGCGGTGGGCAATTACGATCGCATGCGGCCCTTGGTGGATGGCGAGGTTTTGATTGATGGCGTCGACCCGGTCTTCATGCTGCAGAATCCGGAGGAGATCTTCTTTCGCGCATTCCGTCACGCCGACTACGACATCTGCGAACTGTCACTGAGCAGCTACAGCGTGAAGACCGCTGCGGGCACGAGCCCGTACATCGGTGTGCCGGTCTTTCCGTCACGCGCGTTTCGTCACACCTCGATCTATGTACGCAACGATCGTGGCATCGAAACGCCTGGCGATCTCAAGGGCAAGCGAATCGGCGTGCCCGAGTATCAGTTGACGGCCAACGTGTGGGCGCGGCTTTTCCTTGAAGAAGACCACGGTCTGAAGGCATCGGACGTGACGTGGGTGCGGGGGGGCTACGAGGAAACCGGCCGTCAGGAGAAGATCAAGCTTAACTTGCCGTCCGACGTGCGCCTCGAAAACGCGCCCGATCATGAGACGATTTCGGGCCTGCTTGCATCTGGCGAAATCGATGCGGTGATCGGGCCGCGCGCGCCGTCATGCTTCACGAACGGTCATCCTAATGTGAAGTACCTGTTCAACGACCCGCAAAAGGCCGCTGCCGACTGGTACTCGCGCACACAGCTCTTCCCGATCATGCATCTGTTGGGCGTCAGACGTTCGCTGGCCGAGCAGCATCCGTGGCTGCCGGGCGCGGTCGCGAAGGCGTTCGAGAAGTCGAAGGCGGTAGCGCTCGCGAAGCTGAGCGATACGTCGGCGACGAAGGTCACGTTGCCATTCGTCGAGGAGCAACTGCGTGCCGCGCGCCAGTTGCTCGGCCATGACTTCTGGTCGTATGGCTTCGAGGCGAACCGCCATGTGCTATCGCGGTTTCTCTCACGACATCATGCGGAGGGGTTGTCGAGCCGTCTACTGGAGCCGGAAGATTTGTTTCATCCCGCGACACTGGAAAGCTTCAAAATCTAGAAATCGTTTCCGCGTGGTACCGGTGGAGATTCTGAGGTGCTCGCGTTGTCGGGGACTCTAGTCTAGTCAAGGGATTGGAGAATGCTGCACCGGTCGAGCAGGCGGCGGCAGCGGCGCAGTTGCTCAAGCAACAGGCGCGGCAGTTGAAGGAAACGGTCGCGGTGTTCCGTCTCTAGACAAGCGACGACACCACCATCCCAAGCGCGCACCTGTACATAAAAAAGTGCGCTCGGCCGCGTCAGCACAACGCGACAGACCGCCTTCGGCCGACCGTCACCGACGGTCTCGCGGAAACTTTCTTATCACGCTCAGCGCTGATTTACGCATCGCTTACCTACCCACGGCGCGGGCAAGCGCCTGCCGTTTTGCGAGGGCCTCGTATAGAGCGCGCACGCCGAATCGCCAAGGCGCGATCTCGGTTGACGACTGGACGGTGTTGACAAGTGCGCCGAGCTCCGGCGTTGCAATCGTCACTTTGTCCCCGAGGTGATGCGTGAAGCCGCTGCCCGGAGCATGCCGGTCTTCAATCGGAGAGAACATCGTGCCGAGGAACAGCATGAAGCCGTCGGGATACTGGTGATGCGGTCCGGCAGTCTGGGCCACGAGTTCCTCTGGGTCACGGCTGATCTCGCGCATGTGGCTCACGCCTTCGAGAATGAACCCGTCGTCCGCACCTTCTATCCTGAGCGACACGCTGGCCGCCCGCACCGAGTCTATCGTGAAGCGATCATCGAACAACCGGATAAAAGGACCGATCGCGCATGAGCCGTTGTTGTCTTTCGCTTTGCCGAGCAGCAACGCACTGCGGCCCTCGATGTCTCGCAGATTGACGTCGTTGCCAAGGGTTGCACCAACGATCGTTCCGCGGCTGTTTACCGCCAGAACGATTTCCGGCTCGGGATTGTTCCAGTGGGAGGCCGGGTGAAGCCCGACGTTCGCGCCGTAGCCGACTGCCGACATTGGTTGAGACTTAGTGAACACCTCTGCGTCAGGCCCAATGCCGACCTCCATATACTGCGACCATGCGCCGCGCCGTTCCAGTTCCCGCTTCAGACTGTCGGCAGCTGGCGTGCCGGGGCGAATCCTGGAGAGATCAGTGCCGATCAGTTGCGCGATCGTCGCGCGCACTGAGTCGGCTTGCGTCGCGTCGCCGGCAGCCTGTTCTTCAATGACCCGTTCGAGCAGGCTCACGGCAAAGGTCACGCCGCATGCCTTGATGGCCTGAAGATCGCATGGCGCGAGCAATGCTTGGCCGATGTTCTCGACGGGACCGAGCGCCTCGCCCTCGACGCGACGCGCAAACTCTACCAGGTCCACGCGCTCGAACAGATCGGAGGTCGTCGGCGCCGACGCCGTGATGTCGAAGACCTGACCGGCACGAACAACGACGACCGACGGCCCGTCTATCGGCGCGTTTCGCCAGATGCGTCCGACCAGCAGGGCACCGGGTAGGTCAGCAGGTACGAAATGCGGAAGATCGTTCGATATCATGGACGGACTGGCTAGCGAGAGTTGGGAACCGCGAGGGAGGTGCGCTTCAAGCGAGCGATACGCATTGCGTGTCGGGCCGAAGCCTTCCTGGCAGCATAACGCGACTCAGCGCTTCGGCGAAGAAGAAATCGCCGAACATCGTCGCGCCGTCGACGCCTTCATTGTGCGGCTTCGAATAGCAGGAATTCCTCAGGAGTCCGCGCTGCGCAGGTTCGTAGGCAAACTCGTCACGACATAGAGCTTCGAGCATCGCAAGTCCGTGTTCGCGCCAGCGAACCGCATCGGCAGGATCGGGATGCAGACGGCCCATCTCGATCAGCGCTGACGCCATCACCGCTGCTGCGGCAGTGTCCTTGATTTCCGCGTCCGCGCCAGTGGCGTCGAAATCCCAAGGTGGCACCGGACGACCATCGAGCCGGCGCAGATAGTACGCCGTTAGCCGCCCTGCAAGATCCAGCCAGACGCGCTTGCCGGTTTCACGCGCCGTGTTCACGTAGCCATAGACGGCCCACGCCTGGCCCCGGCTCCACGCCGATTCGTCGAATGCGCCCTGAAACGTGTAGCCGCGCCGGCGCACACCGATTGTCACGTCGTACTCGACCGCGTGGTAAGTCGAATCGTCGGGGCGGATAAACGCCTTCGCGGTCATGACGGAGTGCGCTTCGGCGGCGAGGCGATAACTGCCGTCCCCGGAATGGTTCGCCGCCCAGTATAGCAACGATAGATTAGCCATCGTATCGATAGCTGAGGCGCTGCGTCCGCGCGGATCGTCGAGCGGGCCCCAGGAAGCGAGATAGGCGCCGCTGCGCGTGGTGACAAGACGCGCGCGCAATTTGTCCGCGGCTTCCATTGCAATCTGGGCGTACCACGGGTCGCGGGTGATTTCATAACCGGGGACGGCGCTGCTGTCAAAGATGAAGCCAATGTCGTGCGTGTTAGGGTCCTGCGCGCGCTGCGCGACGAGGCGCATGCGCTCGCGGGCCCACGAGAGGTATTTGTCCTCGCCGGTGTGCAAATACGACGTCAGCAGAAGTCCGACCCAGAACCCGCAAAACCAGTTGCCGTGGCTCCACGCTGAACCGCTGTAGCCCGCGGACAGCGACGCCGGAAGCAGCACCCACTTTCCATCGGGCGCCGTGATCTGAGGGAATTCGACGCCGAGCGTCGGCTCGTCCTCTGCAACTTTGGCCGCCATGCGATCGAGGATACTGGTGAAGAGGGCGGACCGTTCAGAGGACAGCCCTTGATCTTGGTACGAAGCATTCACGCCTTTGTCTCCTGATTACTTTCACGTTTCCCGAGTGACGGGGACACGCAAATTCTAGGAGTGCGGCGGTTCTGGCAGTTAGGACGAAGTGCGGCTTATGTTGGACTTTTTTACTCGCACCGGACGTCTGTCGTGCCACGGCTTCAGATGCTCAGTTTTTCCAGGCTGCGGCGGAAGTCGATTGGCGAGCGGCCCGTATGCTTGCGAAAACATCGGCTGAAGTAGGCCGGGTCGTCGAAGGCAAGCTGTGTTGCGATCTCCGCCACATTGACCTCGGAATGCAGCAACAGACGCTTCGCTTCCAGCATCACGCGTTCACGAATCAGCTTGGCCGCGGTGCTGCCGAGCGCCTGGCGCGTTGCATCGTTCAGCGCGCGTTCCGTGACGTTCAGCAGGCATGCGTAGCGAGCGACGTCGTGGATCGTGGTGAAATGTTTTTCCAGCAGGCTTTTGAAGCGTCGCGACAACAGCACGCTACGGGACGAATTGACCTCGGTGACGGCGTCGCCGCCCAGACGCGCGGACTTGATTAACAGAACCCGCAGATATGACCAGATCACGTCCTCGTAGCCTGCCTCTTCACCCTGATATTCCGCATTGATTCCATCCAGCACACGATGAAGGTCCTGAGCCTGTGCGTCGCTCATATAAACCGTGTTCGGAATTCGCTCGAAATCGTAGACGGGAATCTCGGTCTGCGAATGGCGGTTCTGCACCTTGAACGCGAAAAATTCGGACGAGAAACTGATCGCGTGCCCGACGGTGTCTTCGGACAACGCGAAATCGTGGATCTGGCCGGGGGCCATGAAAAACAGCGTATTGGGCCGCACCTCGTAGCGAATCGAGTCGATGATGTGGTGACCGCTGCCCGACTCGACCCAGACGATGTGATAGAACTCGTGCCGATGAGGATACGGCAACGTCGATTTCATATCTTCGAGAGGCGCGAGATGAAAATCGATCGACTTGATTCGCGACCCATACTCGTAGTGGGCGATCTTGAAGACCGGCAACTCACAACCACAACCGCTAGGCATCTGATTTGTCTCCTGCATCCAGCGCACTTACCTGGCTCGCTTAGCCAGCTGACCTCCCAGCTAAGTCAAGCGTGCTGTATCTCCTTCGCCGGTTCGGCATCGAAAGTAGTGTAATTGTAATTAGCAAAGCGGCGTGACGGCTGTTGTCGAAAACCCGCACAGGTTCCGCCTCGCGTGCTGATTGTCAGCTCATTGGAAACGCAATTCCTTCAGCGCCGACAGTCCGGTCAGCACCGGCTCGCCGTCCTGATTGCGAACCATCGTGTCCATCACGAGGATGCGCTTGGCGGGTTTCTTCTCGACTACGGTCACATGGATTTTGATCGTGTCGTTGATGAAGACCGGTCCGAGAAAGCGCAACTCCTGCCCAACGTAGACGAAGCCGGGACCGGTCAACCCGGTATGCGTCGTCGACACCAATGCCGCGGTCAGCAGGCCGTGCGCCACGCGCTGGCCGAATGGCGTGCGTGCCGCAAAGTGCTGATCCATGTGCAACGGATTCAGGTCGCCCGACAGATGGCCGAAAGCGTTCACGTCACTTTCCGCAATGGTACGCACGAGGATCTGGCAGCGGCCAATCTGGATATCGTCAAAGCGCAGCATCTCGTGGCTCTGATTCAGATGAGTGTTCATGCCGTTCTCCGCTCGGTCAGCGCTGTGCCGGCTTCGACCAGCGTATTGATTTCGTGCGGCTCGTAGCCCAGTTCGGCGAGCACCTCGCGGGTGTGCTCGCCTTGGCGCGGCGGCTGACGGGTGAGCGGTGGTGCTGCGCCGTCGTATCGAACCGGATGCGCGAGCAAACGAACCGGCCCGGCCTGCGGATGGTCGACCTCCATGATGATGCGGTTGTGCGCCACTTGCGGGTCGGCCTCGACCTGATCGTAATCGTTCACGGGCGCGTACCAGATGTCGTGCTCGTCGAAGGTCGTCATCCAGTCGGCCGTCGTGCGCGTGGTCAGCGCGTCGTACACGATGCGGTTCAATTCGTCGCGGCGGCGCACATTGTCCTTTGGGTGCGAAAACCCGGCGAGCATGGGTTGAGACAAGGCCGCCGCCAGCTTCTCAATGGGCGTCAGCGAAACGGCGATCCAGCCGTCGAGAGTCCGGTAAATCCCGTAGGGTGCCGGATGGAACCGGCTGCCGGTCGGCGGGTTTGTGCGCGGCCAGAGTGGCCCCTTGTTCAGGTAGTAGGTGAACGGCTCGATCTGAAGATCGAGCGCCGCGTTGAGCAGATTGCTTTCGACCAGCGTGCCTTTGCCAGTACGTTCACGCGCCTGCAAGGCCGCGACGACGCCGAAGGCTGCCAACGCCGCCGCGTGCTGGTCGACGATCGCGGATCCGACTGGCGTGGGCGGGGAATCGGCTTCGCCGGAGAGCATCGTCATGCCGCTTATGGCCTGCAGCAGCAGGTCCTGCCCTGGCCGCTTGAGATATGGCCCCGATGACCCGTAGCCGGTGCACGAACAGTACACGAGCCGCGGAGTGATCTCGCGTACATCGTCGTAACCGAAGCCCATGCGCTGCAGGACGCCTGGGCGGTAGTTTTCGATCAGGACATCGGCTTCCTTGATCAGCCGCCAGACGATCTCTCGCGCGCACTCGTCGCGCAGATCCAGCGAGATGCTGCGCTGATTGCGATTGCCGAGCAGGAAGAACATGCTCACCCCTTCGACATACGCGTCGAAGCCGGTCCAACTGCGCTCGAACGCGCCGCCCGGCGGTTCGATCTTGATCACGTCCGCGCCGACGTCGGCCAACATCTGCACGGCGGCGGGGCCCTGCAAGAAGTGGGTAAAACTTAACACCTTGATGCCTTCCAGCATGACTTGTCTCCTGACCGCGTGTCCGTATCTGTTTGACTGAGGGCTCAGGCAAGCAGGTTTCGCGAAATGATCATTCTTTGAATCTCCGAGGTCCCCTCGACGATCTCCAGCACCTTGGCGTCGCCGAATGCGCGCGACACCGGGTACTCGCTCATCACGCCGTACCCGCCATGTATCTGCAACGCCTGATGAGCCGCCTCCATCGCGCGCTCGGTGGCGAAAAGCTTGGCCATCGACGCCTGCTGATTGAAGCGAACGCCCGCATCTTTCAGCGCGGCGGCATCGTAGAGCATCAGCCGCGCGGCGTGCGCGTGGGCCGCCATGTCAGCGATCTTGAACTGCAGCGCCTGGAACTCGGCGATCGGCTTGCCGAATGCGCGCCGCTCCTTCATGTACGCGATCGACCGATCTAGTGAACCCTGCAGGATGCCTAGCGCGAGCGCGCCGATCAGGATTCGGCCCGTGCTGATCTGGGCGAGCGTCTGTCGCAAGCCCGCACCGCGTTCGCCGAGCAGGTTGGCGGCCGGGATCGCGCAGCGCTCGAAGTACAACTCGTAGGTGCTCGATGCGCGCCAGCCGATCTTGCGCAGCTTGCGCCCGTAGCTGAAACCGGGGGTGCCGTTGGGCACGATGAAGTTGGAAATTTCCTTGCGGCCGTCAGGGCGCGTGCCCGTTACCGCGGCGATGACGACTGGTCCGGTCACTTCCGTGCCGGAGTTGCTAATGAAGGTCTTTGATCCATCGATGATCCATCGGTCGCCTTCCAGCGTCGCACGCGTCGCGATGTTGGCCGCGTCGGAGCCCGCGTTGGGCTCGGATAATCCGATCGCGCCGACCTTGCGGCCGTCGAGGATAGGGCGCAAATAGCGGTCCTTTTGCTCATCGGTGCCATAGTTGGAGAGCAGGCTCGCGACCGTCGAATTGGCCATGAGCGAGTTGGCGATCGCGCAATCTACCCGTGCGAGTTCTTCCAACACGATCACATAGGAAAGCCATTCGCCACCGCCGCCACCCCAACTCTCCGGATAGGGCAGGCCGGCGAAGCCGAACTCGCCGGCACGCTTCCAGATGTCGTAAGGAAAGGCTTCCGCTTCCCAAAGCTCTTCCGAGACAGAAGCAATTTCGTTTTCCGCGAAACGGCGCACGGCGTCGCGTATCGCGGTGTGTTGTTCGTTTAACCAATGCGGCATGTTCGACTCTGTGAAAAGCGAAAGAGGGGTTAAAGGCAGGGCGCTGTGTTACAGCACCTTCAGATAGGTATCGCCAGATGCGACCACCGTGCCGTCCTGGCGCGTGACCTCTGCTCTGAACACGCATAGGTTGCGCTCGTCGTCCTTCTCGCGCAGCGTGAGCCGGGCAGTGACCGTGTCGCCGATAAATACCGGCGCGTTGAACGTGATGTCGTAGCGGTAAGAAACCGCACCGGGGCTCGGCGCCTTTTGCGCCATATAGCCCATCACAGTCGATAAGAAGCCGACCGACAGACATCCTTGCGCGATGCGTTTTTCGAAGCGCGTGGTTTTGGCGAATTCCTCGTTCAAATGCACGGCATAGAAATCGCCGACGATTCCGGCGAAGCCGTAGATATCGAATTCAGTTACGGTCTTGGCGAAATCGGCAGTGTCACCGACCGCGTAACAATCCATGTGCGGGCGTTTGGCCATGGCGGTTCTGAAAGTGAGAGTCAGTTGAGGAGCCGGCCTGTTCCTTGTTGATGGGGGGCGGCGGGCGTGACTCAAATTTAATCAGTGCGGGTTGCTGACCGTTAGGACGGTTTGGGCGAATGCTTGGACTTTTTTGACTGCACGCACGCGGTGATTTCAGTCTTCGCCGATCCGCAAGGAGCCCGCAGATAGCCCCCGGTCAGCCACTCGTCAGTATCGCCGGGGTTTCCCCCCTTGTGCGCCGGATAAATCGCCAGACAGTCCGGGAAACGCTTGCTATCGAAGACGCCGTTAAAAAGTACAAGAAATCGGGCGGCCGGTCCTAACGCCCGTTGCGTGCACTCACGAATAATTGAAGCGCCTGCAGACGGATCGACCTGATGCGGCGCGAAAATTACATTCCAGTACGGAAGGAGACGAAATGAAATCATTCTTTAGCGCGCGCCGCGCAGGACGCGCCGTGATGGTAGGTACGCTGCTCGCAGCAGGCGTCGTTGTCGCAAGCTTTGCCCGTGCCGACGAGCCGATCGTCATGAAGCTGGGCCACACCCTCGCTCCGGACAACCACTATCAGCTGACCGCCCAGGTGTTCGCGAAGGAGGTCGTGCAGCGAACCCACGGCAAGGTCAGGATCGAGATCTTCCCGCAGTCACAGCTCGGCGGCGAAGTGCAGATGGCGCAAGCGCTGCGCACCGGCACCCAGGAGCTCATGATTTCCGCGCAGGCGCCGATCGGAAACACGATCAAGCAGTGGCAGATCTTCGATACGCCTTATCTCTTTAGCAGCATCGAAGACGCCAACCGGGTTCTGCAAGGACCGGTCGGCCGCAAGTTCCTCGACATGATGCCCACGGTCAACATGATCGGCCTGACGTGGCTGTCGGTGGGCGAACGCAATCTGTTCACTGCGAAAAAGCCCGTTGGCTCGCTCGGTGACATGAAGGATATGAAAGTGCGAGTGATGCAGAGTCGCGGCTATATCGCGGGCTATAAGGCACTGGGCGCAAACCCGACGCCGCTGCCTTATAACCAGTTATTTCTGGCGCTTTCGCAAGGCCTGGTCGACGGTGGCGATACCTCCCCGGAGCAGTTCATCCAGGACAAATTTTCCGATGTCGCCAAGCATTACTACCTGACCCACGTGAACTACTTGCCGGTGGTGCTGGCAATGAGCAAGAGCGCCTGGACGCGTCTTTCGCCTGACGAACAGAAGGCGTTTCAGGCAGCTGCCGCCGTCGCCGCGGACTATGACGTGAAGGAATACAAGCACGAGTACGACGACGCGCTCGCCACTATGAAGAAGAACGGCACCCAGGTGACCGGGATCAACACAGCGCCGTGGGCCGCCGCGACCGAAAGGGCGCGCCAGAGCCTGCTCAGCGACATTCCCGATGGCCAGGCGCTTTATCAGGAAATCAAGGCGGCCGACAAGTCCGCTGTCGCTTCAAAATGAAGGGAGAGTGCGATGGAAAAGCTTGCCCGTAATCTCCTGTTTATCGACGACCTGGTCCTGAAGATCACGTTGTTCCTCTGCGGTGGACTACTTCTCATGATGGTGCTCGTCGCTGGCCTCGGGGTGGTCTTTCGCTTCATCCTGCACAACTCGCTGTCGTGGTCCGACGAGCTCGCGGCTTATCTGTTCGTGTGGCTCACGTGCCTCGGTGCGGCGGCAGGAGCCAAGCTGCGGGTTCATCCGGAGGTGCGGGTACTGGCCGACCGTTGTCCGCCCGCCTTCGCGCAGACACTGGCGGACCTGACCGACTGTGTCGTCCTCGGGCTCGGAGTGGTGTTCGTTATGTACGGTGGCGATATGCTGGATCTGATGGGCACCGAAACCGCGACCTCTCTGCCGATCTCGATGGTGTACCCGTATCTCTCGATTCCCGTCTGCGGCGCACTGCTGGTCTTTCATTCCGCGGTGCGAATCGCGGTTTCCCATCTCGCGCCCGGCGCGCAAACGAGGCCGTCTCTGTTGCAGGGCGTCTCCGAACATATCTGAGGTGAATCAACATGTGGGCACTCGCTCTAGGCGCCGGGTTTCTTGGCTTGGGTGTACCGGTGGCCATTTGCATCGGCATTGCGGCGACGATTGCATTGACGCTGAATGGAACCCCGCTGCTGGTGATTCCGCAGCAGCTGTTTTCGAACCTGAATAACGTCGGCCTGCTGGCCATCCCGTTCTTCATGTTGACAGGCGCAATCATGGATGCGGGCGGCGTCTCGCGCCGGATCATCGACTTTTCGCAGGCGCTTGTCGGGTTTATGCGCGGCGGCATCGGGCAGGTGACGATCGTTGCGAGCATGTTCTTCGCCGACCTCTCCGGTTCGGCGACCGCGGATACCGCAGCAATCGGCTCGGTCATGATCCCCGGGATGGTCAAGCAGGGATATTCACGCGCGTTCGCAGTGGCGCTGCAGTCGGCAGCGGGCTCACTCGGACTGCTGTCGCCCGTGTCGATGAGCATGCTGGTGTACGCCTACACCGCCAACGTTTCGGTCGGAACGATGTTCGTCGCGGGGATAGTGCCGATGCTGCTGGTGGTCGTTTCCTTCATGCTCGTGAACTACGTGACTGCCGTGCGCCAGAACTATACGGCGGTCGAGGCGTTCTCCGCCAAGCGGCTGTGGACCACGTTCAGACAGGCGATCTGGGCATTGTTGACTCCCGTGATCATTCTGGGCGGCATCCTCGGCGGCGTCTTCACGCCGGTTGAAGCAGGCGTCGTCGCGGCGCTCTATGTGACGCTGGTGAGCGCCGTCATCTTCAAGTCGCTCAAGCTGTCGCACTTCAGGGAAATACTCACGCGCACGGCCATCAATACCACGCGGGTATCGTTTCTTCTCGGGCTCGCGTTCGTGCTCGGCCGCTATCTGATTGAGGCGCAGATTCCGTTGCACGTCGCCAACAGCTTCCTGGCCGTGACGACCAGCGCGTTCGTGTTGCTGATCCTGATCAATCTCTTCCTTCTGGTAGCCCATACGGTACTGGAAACGATCTCGAGTATCGCGGTGGTGATCCCTGTGTTTCTGCCGCTCGTCGTGCAGATGCATATCGACCCGGTAGTGTTCGGCGTCATCGTACTCGTCAACTCGGCCATCGGCATCAACCTGCCACCGATCGGTTTTTGCCTTTTTACGGCTGCGTCGATCGGCGGTGTGTCCGTCGAAAAAGCGACTCGGGCGATCCTGCCGTTCATCTTCGCGCTGGCGGTCGACCTGCTGCTGATCATTGTCTTCCCGCATATCCCGCGCTTTCTGCCGCACTTGCTGGCAATCAAATAACACGAGGACGATTGGTCGCCGGCTGCACGCCACTGGCCCAATCTCCACGACCCCATATGCGTCGACTGTTCGCACGCGCAAAGCGATCGAATTACCGAGAGGCTCATCATGAACACGGCTCACATCGAGCGAAGCGGCGCGGCGCCGGTCCCGCTGGCCGCATGCGAGGACCTGCAGTACCTGAAGCTGGAACAACCAGTTGAGTTCGTCTGGTTGATCACGTTGAATCATCGCGATAAGCGCAATGCGCTGTGTGTGCCGCTGCTGGCGGAACTGGCGCGCGTGCTCGCGGCAGCCGAAGTCAGCTACGACGTCAGGGCTGTCGTGCTCACCGGCGGCGAGCGTTTCTTCAGCGCGGGGGCGGATATTGCCGACATGGCGGCACGCGGGGTCGCAGCGTATGCGGACCCGGTGCGCCTCGCGAGCTGGAAGGCGATCGAAACGTTTCCGAAGCCGCTGATCGCGGCAGTCAACGGCTTCGCCATCGGTGGTGGCCACGAGCTGGTGATGCTGGCCGATATCGTCGTCGCGGCGGACGACGCGACCTTCTCGCAGCGAGAGATCGTCATCGGCGCCCTCCCGGGCGATGGCGCCACCCAGCGCCTGCCGCGGGTGCTCGGCAAGACACTGGCGATGAAACTCGTGCTTACCGGCGAGCCGCTGACGGCAGCCGAGGCCGAGCGCCACGGACTTGTGACCGAGGTCGTACCGCCGGCACGCAGCATCGCGCGCGCTATCGAGATCGCGTCGCTGATCGCCGCCCGCGCGCCGCTCGCGGTCCGACTGGCCAAGCGCGCCGTGCTCGATTCGTTCGAGACCAACCTTCAACGAGGCCTGGAGTGCGAGCATCAGGCGAATCTCGACGTGTTCAAGACCGAGGATCGCGCCGAAGGCCACCGCGCATTCGTCGAAAAGCGGCCGCCGCACTTTAAGGGGCGCTGACCACTGGTGCGTCGCGCATGCGCCTCTCGACGGCGATGGGCGACGCTTGCCTCTAGTTCTGACCGGCTTCGATGCAGGTATCCACGCCGCGGTCTTTCGAATGGTCAGGGCCAACGCGGAGTTCAGTAGGGCCTTGGTCCACCTCACCAGATAGCCGGACTCACGACGTAACGGAGATTGCATGAACGGGCTGAATGGTATCCGCATTCTCAGCTTCAATCATTTTCTGATGGGGCCTTTGGGCGTGCAGCACCTCGCCGATTGCGGGGCCGAAGTCATATCGGTCGAACCTGTCGACGGCGCATTTCAGCGCAAGTGGGGCGGCGCGAACCGCGCCATCGATGGGCAGACGATGCTGCTTCTGATGGGTAATCGCAATAAGCGCAGTCTGGCGCTGAATCTCAAGGACCCGCGGGCGATCGAAATCGTCAGGAGCTTGCTGCCTCAAGTCGACGTGGTCGCCGAGAACTACCGTCCCGGTGTGATGGAACAGCTGGGATTGGGTTACGAGGCACTCAAGACAGTCAAGCCGGACATCATCTATGCGTCCGGCTCGGGATTCGGTCCGGACGGACCCTATGCCAGCCGGCCGGGGCAGGACCTGATCATTCAGGCCATGTCGGGTATCGCGACAATCACGGGAACCCGGCAGGACGGCCCGCGCGCGGTGGGCGTGTCCGTCGTCGATCATCACGGCGCTGCACTGTATGCGAACGGCATTCTGACGGCACTGCTCAACCGAGAGCGTACGGGCGAGGGCTGCCGGGTCGACGTAAGCTTGCTGGCGGCTGCGCTCGATCTGCAACAGGAGTCTCTCACGTGTTTTCTGAACGGCGACGGCCATGACGACATGCGACAGGCGGGGCGTGTATCAGGTTGGTACTTCCCCGCACCGTACGGCATATACGCAACAGCAGACGGTTTCATCGCATTGTCGCTGAGTCCTCTCGACATCATCTATCAGATCCTCGAGATCCCGGAAAAGGAACGGATTCCCGCGAAACGTGCATTCGACGCGCAGCAGGAAATCTCCGACCGGCTTGCGCGCCGGCTTGCGGAGGACACGACGGCGCACTGGTTGCCACTCTTCGAGCGGCATCATGTCTGGCACACGCGCGTCAACGATTATGCGCAGGTGGTCGCCGATCCGCAGGTGCGCCACTTGAAGAGCTTCGAGACAGTCGAAGGTGCAACCGGCAGCCCAGTGACGCTCGTCAATCACCCGGTGCGCTACAACGGCAGCGCGCCGGCTATCCGCACGCCGCCGCCACGATTGGGCGCGCACACGATCGACATCCTGTCAGGGTTGGGGATGAATCGGCCGATGATCGACTCGTTGCTGGCGGACGGCGTAATCGGCGTTACCGACGATGCCGAGGCCGTTGCCGCGGACGCGGCAAAAGGCGGAGTTGCGTGAAGCGAGGATAAAGCCATCCAGGCGGCGAACGTGCCGCGCGTGTCGATGAAAACAGGAGAAGCAGGCATGACTGACAGGTACAGAGAAGTCAGTACGGATGTGCTGGTCGTTGGCAGCGGCGGCGCTGCGCTGCGGGCTGCGCTCGAGGCAGATTCCAGCGGCGCTGACGTGCTGGTTGTGATCAAAGGCCAATTTCGCAAAAGCGGCGCGACGTTTCATAGCGTAGCTGAAGTAGGCGCCTTCAATGTGCCGGACGGAGCAGGGGATCCCAGCGATAATCCTGATGTTTTTCTCGCCGATATCCTGCATGCCGCTCAAGGCATGGCCGACCCGCGCTTGAGCGCGATTCTCGCGAACGAAGCGTATGACTCCCTGCGCTACCTCGAACAGTACGGCGTAAAGTTTGAGCGCGAGGATGACCACTACCTGGTTTTTCGCGCATGCTTTTCCTCCAAGCCGCGCTCGCATGTGATTCATGAGCACTTCAAACCAATCGTGAAATCGCTGGGGACCGAAGCGTCCCGGCGAGGCATCAAGGTCATGGACCGGTTGATGCTCGTCGACTTGCTTTCGCAGGACGGCGAATGTCTGGGCGCTTACGCGATCGATTCGGATGGAAACCCGGTGCTGATCCGTGCCAAGTCGACGATTCTTACCACCGGCGGTGCAAGTCAGCTGTTCGCCCAAAACCTGTATCCATCGGACATTACCGGCGACGGCTATGCAATGGCTTATCGCGCGGGCGCGCGACTGGTCAACATGGAGTTCATGCAGGCCGGTGTGAGCGTGCTGACGCCTTTGGTCAACCTGTTCGGCAACTACCTGTGGGACGCTCACCCGAATCTCACCGACCGCGATGGCAGGGCGTTCGTCCCTGACTATCTGCCGACGGGGCTCGCTCAGGCTGATGTCATTCGGCAAAAAGAGCGGCACTTTCCATTCAGCTCAAGCGACATCTCACGCTACGTCGAAATTTCGATTCAGAAGGCGCTCAACGATGGCCGCGGCACGGCTGAAGGCGGCGTGTTTCTCGACTTCGCCGGATGCGATCTCGAATCGATACTGGCCGATAAGAGCCGAAGCATCGCAAGGATGTGGCCGCTAACCTGCCAATGGTATAAGGGGCACGGCGTCGACCTTTATCGGGACAGAGTGCAGATCACCTGCTCCGCGCATGCGATCAACGGCGGTTTGTATATAGACGAAAACGCACAGTCCAATCTGAAGGGTCTGTTCGCTGCGGGTGAAGTGGCAGCGGGTCCACATGGCGCCGACCGTCTCGGCGGCAATATGGCCCTGACGTGCCAGGTCTTCGGCCGCCGGGCGGGCCTCGCCGCGGCCGAACGCGCGAAAAAGATCACGCACCGCGCGACTACCGGGGCCTTGGACGACAACCGCACGGTCGCCACGCAATTCCGCCGAAAGGGCAGGCACGCGCTGGACGAACTGAAAGCACGGATTCAGCAGTGTGCAAACCGGTATTTGCTGATCGTGCGCGAGGAAGCCGGGCTTCAGACTTTCAGGCGGGTCTGCAGGGAGACGCGAGACCAGTTGTTTCAGGACACGGTGATCGGCACACCGGCGGAGCTCATGCGGGGCATCGAATTGGCGAACTTGATCCAGGTCGGTGAATTGATGGCTTCGGCATCGCTTGCCAGGCGTGAGAGTCGCGGCGGTCACTACCGCGAAGACTTTCCTGAGCGCAACCCGGACTTCGCCAGCAACATATTCCTCGAGCGGAACGTGCCTGAAGGTCTGTGGTTCGGGCGGCTGGCGGATCTGCCGTCGTAAGTCGGTAGCCGAGCTGGGCTGCCGAACGCGTCGAGCAGCGCAAATCGCTTCCGGTGGCTGAGTTGCGTATGCCGCTTGCGTGGGACTGCGAGCGGCCATCTGCAGACGTTGGCCCACGCCTTCATGCGGACGTTCGAACGTCGGCTCCGCCCAGATAACGGGGCCTGCGTGCGCGGATGTCGGTCGCGTGGCCTTGACGTTCGATCGGCATCCCCTGGAGCGCAGCGTCACTGCTTCCCATTGGTGAGAACTGAATGGTTTATAACGTGGGCATGCACATCCACGTCATTCCGGACCGCGACTCGCCGCCCACCGTACTGCTGCGCGAGTCCGCACGCGCCTTGCGTAGCGGCGGAGTCCCTCAAACGGCCGTCGGCGCGCAGATGCGCTGATCCAACCCAGATTTGACGGGTCAGTTTGCCTCATGGTATGAGAGCGGAACCAGCGGCGGCTATAATAAGCATTCGGCATCCGCCGCATCACCTAGACAGCAGGTTTCGCCATGTACCTTGCTCGTTTTTCGTATGACGTACTGCCATTGAATCGCCATCGTGCGATCGATTTCATTCGTCGGGAAGTCGAGGCAGCCAAGGCTAACGGTCTGAACGCACGGTTGCTCGTACCTTTGACGCGCCGCGGAGGTGGGGCAGCGCTACAGTTCGAGGTCGAGCTGACGCACCTTGATCAGCTCGATGATCTGCGTCATCAAGGCATCGGCTCGAGCGACGAGACTGCGAGCTGGATGCACGCGTTCAGCGAGATCCTTGTCGCCCCGCCCGATGTCGAGATCCTGCGACTGGATGGCATGGTCCCGTGACCGCAAAGCGATGCGATTGACCGCAGGTGGCTAACGTCAGATGCGCCTGAAGCTTCGCTGTCTTGGAAAATAGGTTGGTCTGCGACCCGTGTGCTAGGAACACGACGATGGTCTCGATGTCGGCTGCCAAGAAGGTCCTGCCGCCGAAGGTTAGGCTGGTGCCCGCCATGATACGTCTGCTCGAGCTGCGCGACGAAGTTGATGAAGATGTCCGGGCTGCCCCATTCACGTGAGTGAAGTGCGCCAGTACCAATTGGCAGGAGGTAATCGATGAAAGTTCGATACAGCGAAGGTCTAGCAAACCACGCTGACCCCGAGTGATGCATATCAGTATCTAGGCGCTATTGCTGGGCTTTCTGGGAGGACTGATCTTCGGTTCCGCATGTTTCTGCAATCAAGGAAAGTGCCCGTTCACTATTTGCAGTGACCTGCTCAAGAATTTGGCGGCAGCCAGAAGCGATGGACGAGAGACGCCCAAGAACATAGCATCGTTGAACTCTTGTCGAATCGGCGCAATAAGTTCCATGGCTTTCTCGCCTTTTGGGGTGAGCAACAACAGGACGCTACGCCCGTCTTCCTTGTTAGGTTGCTTCAGCACGAGGCCTTTCCGAATAAGTGCTCCTGCTTGTGTTGTAACGTGGGTGGATGCCATGAGTGCATAGCGTGCGGCGTCCCGAATCGTTACGCCGCCCTTGCCTTGGGAATGAGCGATCGCCAACAAAATGACGTACTGATTCTGACTAAGACCGATCTTGCTAGCGACCACCTCGAGATTCATGCTGAGCCGGTCGGCAAACAACCTTGTGAGGAACAGTACGTGGCGAAATTTCTCGTCATTGCCGTCGACGAGCATCGCTTCGTGAGAGACCGAAATCGCAGGTTTAAACGGGGGGCGCGCTTGAGAACACGATGCGGGTACGCGTATGGCAGGGAGTGTACGGCGCGCCATGTCTGGAGCATGCGGCTGCAGTCTCGAAACCTCATGTCAGCACGACGGTACTTTTTCCCGTTGAGCGTTGTCTCGGAGCCTTCGGCGGCCACGCGCACGACCGACGATACCGGCTCGCCGCCCGAAACGTCTGTGAGATCGAATCGAGCGCAGCACAATTCATACCGTACAGTTTCTCTGTTTGCGAAGCATCCGGAATTCAAGGACGCAGTCGAGCATGACTCCACGCGCGCGAAACGAGCTCATCAGGCGGTGCGCATTTTACATAAAGCGATTGATCAACCAAGTTTAGTTTTCCTAAGCAATATATTCGCTTGCCGACGTCCTTGTAATTTGTCTCAGTCCGTGACATCGGCGCAGAGTTGGAACGCGAGGCGAGGTGACGTCGTGCGTCCCTACGCACCGTGTTACTTACCCTCAGGTAGCATCGCACTGAAGGGGGCGGGCCGTGCGCTGCACCGCTTTTAAGGCCAAGAGGATTGGTTTCGCGGGAGTGCACCCTGCGGGTCATACACCTCAAGTCGATCTGCCGTCCCAAGCTCATCCACGTACAGCACCAAGTTCACTCCGTCCGGCGACAGATGTGACCTGAACAGAATCGCTTTTGCACCTGTCGCAATAACCTCGTCACCGATTATCCAGCTTGGCGGTTCGATGCGCTGATTAAACCAGCATCCACGCCAGTCACAATAGAAATCTTCCCAAAGGGGAGGCCACTTGCCGCTTTGATACCCTCCGGTGAAATCGACAATAGGGTCGACGGTCAACTGGTAACTGACGAGCGTGCCGGGCGGCATCAATGGGGAGATCTGTTGATATTCCCGTACGGCGGTGTTGACGTCTAGCGCAAGGTAGAGGGCGTTGAGTCCAACGCGGTTAGCTCGACCGCCATGTCTCCCAGCGCCAGCGCCACTCGTCGGCGCGACAGCCCACTTTGGAACGTGCATTCGGTACGCCGTGACCTCAGATAAAGCTTTGAGGATCATCCTGCGGCGCCTGCTTCGAGAGATGAAACATAGCGAAGCAGGTCATCAGTCCGGCCATCTGATACCAGTTGCTCAGCGGTTTTGTAGTCGAAGACAGGCAACGGTTCATTCCTGTACCAAAATAATGTCTGATTGACGTCACCCGAAACGTCCGTTGCCGCGCGGATAACGCGGAGGGCGTCCCGCAGAAATCGCTGAACGCTCTCCGAGGCGGGCTGACGACTCAGCGTATTTCGATGCACGTGCGCCTGCTGAGCGAGCGTTTGCAAGTCGATATGCAGGGCCTCGCCAAAACGACGGGCAGATACGATTGGCGCGGGACTGTCCGGGTCGCGAAGCGATGCAATGAATTGGTCGAAGCTGGAGCCTGCGCTCGAACGAACGAGAAGGGATTCCGAATTCATCGAGGCGCTCCGTGCACAATGTGTGCACAATAATAGCACAAGATCAGAATCACGGGATGGGATCGCAGGGCGGCGTATAAAACGACAACCGTCATCGCACTGGCGGCAACATCGGCCGCTTGCCCCTGCCGGGTGCGGCCTCATCGTCGAGTTCGATCGCTCGGGTGAAGAACGCGCATCCGAATTCTGGGCGTGCAATGGCTTGCACGCCGGGGCCCCGGGCGCATAGCGTTACGTGCCCGTTCTCAAAACCCCAATGCTCGCAGCGCATGCAGCACTTCGTACGGTCTTCGTTCTGAAACACCGACATATCTGGCCCCTGTGTATACGTACAGTATGCCGGGGTCGTGGCGCGCTGGCCGAGCCGGGCGACGTAAGACACCCTGGGCCTAAAGTTTCCGCGCCGGCTGCCGTTATGATGGGTGCGCCCTGACCAGGCGCGCATAAGCAAGATCTGCTATCTCTCCAGAGTGCAGTTTGCCCGCCCTGAGTAATCGTGGCGGGCGTTTTCTCCGACGGTCGCTTGTGGGAGGAGGGCGTAATGGGCCAATACATCGCGTACATCGTCGGCGAAACCGTCGGGTATCTCCTCCAGGCAGCGTGTGTGATCGTTGCCGTCCGCTGGGCCATCAAGAAATTCAAAACCAGGCGCAGGCCTGTTGGATGGAAATGATCACGACCTGGCCCGCGATCTGGCGCTGGGGCGGGGCAACCAGTAGCATGCCCGCCCTGAGCAATCGCGGCGGGCCTTTTCTTGGCCGGAAATGAAAAGCCCCGCTCGGGGCGGGGCTTAGCTTCGAGATCACATGGTCTATCAGCGGTCGAGCCACCCTTGGACGAACGGGGCCGCCCACTCATATATGCCGACGGTGCCGAACAAGGCGATCGATACCAGTATCAGCCCGGCGCTCACAGCGACGAGCGTGTTACAGCGCGAGCAGTTGCGTCGGCTTTTCTGGATGAAGTGCTGATAAGCCGCTAGAACGCCGTGCATGCCGGATTGCGGATCGTATGGGTGATTTGCCCTTGCTTCAGCAATCGTTTTAGGTCGGAGCATTGATCGCGCCCTTTTTGGGAATGCCAAGTCGGTTCGAAAGTGTAGCGCCGGTGTAGGCGAGCGTCCTACCTGTTGCAAAACCGCCACGCGGTAACGCTCTTACATTGCCTTGTTCATGTCGACTGTGTACCCCGCCGCTTTCAATTCCTTCGCGAACGCGACACGCCAATGGCCGGCGGGATCGAAGCTGACGTATGTCAAGCCGGCAAGATCCGATGGTAATTCGACACCGTGCTCGTAGACTGCGCAGACGTTGGCGCGTCCGAGCTTCCCGGCAAAATATCCGAGTTCGAAAACCACGTTTTGCCGCGCACGCGGTTGCAGATCAATCGCCGCGTTAGCTCTTCCCATGTCATCGGCAGTTAGCAACACCACGGCAGATCCCACGTCTGAGTGAAACTCAAACTTCTCCAGTACTGTGCGGCCTTGATTCGCTTGCTCATGCAGGATCACCGCCTCAAAGCCCAGTCGTTCTATGAACCGGGCAACGGCCTCGCGCGTCTGTCCGTCGTGGCCGTGGACGACAAAAACTTTTGTGTGGTCGGATTTTTTGGTGCCGTGGGCGTCGGCACTAGCCGTCGCACCAGCCGCAAGAGCAGGTAGGGCTTCGTCGAATAATTCGACCCGTGAAGATGTCGATGAATCCGTTCGACGAGATCGCCGTGGAAGAGGCGGTGCGCCTGAAGGAAGCGGGCGTGGCGACCGAGGTGATCGCGGTGTCGGCGGGCGTGGCCCAAGCGCAGGAGACGCTGCGCACGGCCCTCGCGATCGGCGCGGACCGTGCGATCCTGATCGAAGCGAATGACGACCTGCAGCCGTTGGCCGTGGCGAAGCTGCTCAAAGGCGGTGATCGATAAAGAGCAGCCGCAACTGGTAATCCTCGGCAAGCAGGCGATCGACGACGATTCGAACCAGACCGGCCAGATGCTCGCCGCGCTCGCCGGACTGCCGCAAGCGACGTTCGCATCGAAGGTGGTGATCGCAGGCGAAGGGGGGCAAAAGCGGGCCACGGTCGCGCGCGAAGTCGATGGCGGTGCCGAAACGCTGTCTTTGAGGCTGCCAGCGGTGACGACGGACCTGCGCCTGAACGAGCCGCGCTACGTCACGCTGCCGAACATCATGAAGGCGAAGAAGAAGTCGCTGGAAACGGTGAAGCCCGAGGAGTTCGGTGTGGACGTCACGCCGCGTCTGAAGATCTTCCAGGTGGCCGAGCCGCCGAAGCGTTCGGCCGGCGTGAAGGTGCCGGACGTGAAGACGCTGGTCGAGAAG
This sequence comes from Caballeronia choica, assembly GCF_001544535.1. GTDB lineage: Bacteria > Pseudomonadota > Gammaproteobacteria > Burkholderiales > Burkholderiaceae > Caballeronia > Caballeronia choica. Next base: position 21,500 of record NZ_FCON02000099.1, read on the forward strand.
CTGAAGACGGAAGCCAAGGTACTTTAAGGGTTAGGGAGCTCAGACAAATGACGATTCTGGTACTTGCCGAACACGATAGTGCGTCGATCAAGAGCGCGACGCTGAACACCGTGGCTGCAGCACAGAAGATTGGTGGCGACGTGCACGTGCTGGTGGCGGGGCACAACGCGCAGGGCGCGGCGAATGGGGCGGCGAAGATCGCGGGCGTGAGCAAGGTGCTGCTGGCCGACGCGCCGCAGTTCGAGGCGGGCCTCGTTGAAAACGTCGAAGCGATGGTCATGGGTATCGCGAAGAGCTACACGCACATCCTGGCGCCGGCCACGGCGTCGGGCAAGAACGTGGCGCCGCGCATCGCGGCGAAGCTGGACGTGGCGCAGATCAGCGACATCACCGCGGTGGTGAGCGCCGATACGTTCGAGCGTCCGATCTACGCGGGCAATGCGATCGCGACGGTGCAGTCTCAGGATTCCGTCAAGGTGATCACGGTGCGTACGACGGGCTTCGACGCGGTGGCCGCCGAGGGCGGCAGCGCGGCGGTGGAGAAGATCGCGGCGGCGGCCGACAGCGGCCTGTCGCAGTTCGTGAGCCGTGAGGTGACGAAGCTGGACCGTCCGGAGCTGACGTCGGCATCGATCATCGTCTCGGGCGGCCGGGGCCTGGGCAGCGACGAGAACTACGCGAAGGTGCTGGAACCGCTGGCGGACAAGCTGAACGCGGCGCTGGGCGCCTCGCGCGCGGCGGTGGACGCAGGTTACGTGCCGAACGACTACCAGGTGGGGCAGACGGGCAAGATCGTGGCGCCGCAGTTGTATATCGCGGTGGGGATCTCGGGCGCGATCCAGCATCTGGCGGGCATGAAGGACTCGAAGGTGATCGTGGCGATCAACAAGGACGAAGAGGCGCCGATCGTCAGCTTGGCCGACTACGGCCTCGTCGGCGATCTGTTTACGCTGGTTCCCGAGTTGGCTGAGCAGCTCGGATAATTGAAACACTGAGGCATCAGGCACCGTTGGAGTTCGACATGGGACACAAGCTGGGTTGGGGGCTGGTTGGCGATTCGACCGGTGAACACCCGATCGCGGTCCAGCACGAAAATCTGTAAGAACGTTCTCTCGCTGCATTCAATGAAGCGGTTGAGGGGCGCGGCACGCCCGCAGCCAGCGGCGAAGACGGGTTGCGTTCGCTAGCTGTGGCATTAGCCGTACTCGAAGCCGCCCATACCGGCCAGCGCACACCGGTCGCGTTCGCGTAACCGTGAGCACGTTCAAGGCGACTTCTCGCGCCTGCCGTTGGCCAATCCCGGCCTTTCGAGGAAATGGGCATGCTGAAGAACGACTGTGTCGAGGCGCACTCCGAATTGCACGTCAATCCGACTACGATGATCGGCGAGTAGGGCATTGCCGCGACCTCTTGCCTGATCGCCAGGAGACGCCGGATGGCTCCTTGGCGCGTCGTGAAGTACTGGTCCATAAAAGCAGCCTACTGATTTCATTCGGCAAGGATACTTAAAATCATCCTACAATTGTGTGGTGAACCCAAATGAACTCGCTTCGCAGATGTTCTGCGGCACGAATAATGATCGACGAATGATCCTTGCCAGGAGGGTCGCCATGCGAAACCTGCTCACCAGGACGCTTTTGACGATGGTGTCGGCCGACGAACGGTCCTTCCGTCTGGCCCGGCGCACGCGCACTCGGCTGGCGACGTTTGACAAGGCTCACCGTCGCTATGACAGCATGATCGTGGCCGGGGTGATCCTGCTCGCGCTGACGCCAGTCTCAACCATAATTGTTGCCTGGTTTCTCAACCTGCGCGGGTTGCTATGAGCGACGCTTCCGACCACTTGCCCGCGCGCTGGGAGTCGCTATTTCATGAGGAAGCACGCGGGCTCAATCTGGCGCTAGGCGCCATCCGTAAAGCGCAGGGAAAACGCAATCCAGGGGACATGGAACCGGGCACGCCGGAATGGCAGGCGGCACTCGCTGATTTTGCGGCAGACCTTCTCAGCTACAGTGACATGCTTTGCGGTGAAAAGAAAAAGCCCGACTGAACGGCGGATTTACTTCAACCGACGGACGTTCTAACGGCTGACCGGCGACGTTTTTCGGGCAAACTGGCAGGCGCTCCTCTTCTAACGTCTGCTGGTAGGTCTACCCGCTGTCACAGCAAGTTCGCCGACGGTAAAGCACCCTTGTCCGGAAGGCACAGCATTTGCTGTCTGGAGTGTGCGTTCCTCCTATTGTGGGGATCGGAGCGACGTGGTTCGTGGCTCAGTGCCCTTCCGGGCCCGCTTCGGCGGGCCTTTTTTCGCCTTTGACTATTCATCCTGCTTGCCATGACAGAGTTCGACGATCCCATCACGCTGCGTATCTTCCGTGCGTCAAACGATCAATGGTCTGGACGGCTTTTAATTGGCGAGGAGGAAATTGTCCTCGGTGTCTTCAAGTCGCCACAGGCGGTCGAGCAGTGCGCCAAAGAGATTGGCCTCCACCCGGAGCGTGTCGAGGTAGAGGCATGCTGATGTCCTCTCGAGTCGAAGCAGCAACAGGCACAGCCCAAGTTCGCCTTTTGCCAGGAGCGAGTCACGCGTCACAGAAATCTAAGGACCGAAGGCGCGCATTTATTACCCTTTGAAGAGTGAATAAAGGCCGCTTCGGGTCGCCACCCTCCGCCAGAGTTCGTGCAGTTTCAAGAATGTGCCGTTCCTGAAAATCGGGAGCTATCCAACCTTTTGTCTCATGAATAAAGTGAAGAACATCAAGACACAGCAAATCCGGATGATGCCCAGACCGGTATCGATTGATTTGATTTATCAAGACGGTCCAACGCGATCGGCTAGCTGACCGACATTACCCTGAAGCCGATGGAATGAATAAAGCGCCCGCCAATGCAGGCAGATAGCTTATGGACGCAAGAAAAATGCCCGGCCGGGGTTACCAGATAATTTTTGCTCCTATAATTGGGGGCCGGCAACGGCGAGTCCCGACGTAGGACTCGACCGTCGGATACTCGGCGACGATCTCGAGTCCCTTGGCGTGCAGGCTCTCGGTCACGGGGAAATTCTCGTCAGGGTACGTCGCGGCGACTGGAGTCGCGGCGCACGTCTCCCAGTAGCGATAGTTCGCGCGGTCGTTCTTCGCCATCGTCATCTTGCCGGCGGAGCTGGTGAGGTCGACGCCTCCGAGTGCCAGGCAGTGCACACGCACGCCGATCCTCGCCAGATGCTCAACAGTCGCGCGTACGTCCATCGCATTCCGACCTAGGCGGTCCAGCTTCGTGACCAGCAGGACGTCGCCGTCTTCGAGCCGATCGAGCAGCTTGGCGAATCCTTTTCGCTCATGTGCGGCGACAGACCCACTGACGCATTCGGTGACGATCCGTTTCTTGTCAACGGCGACCCGGCGTTCTGAATCTCGATTACCTGGTTTTGCGGCTCCTGCTCCGGCGTGCTTACGCGGGCATAGATGAAGGTGCGGGACATTACGTCTGGCTGCACTCAGCGGCGAACGTTCCGACGGCTTAAAATCGTAGCGAATGCTTCGGCTCGAACGCTGCGCGATGTAATGCGGCTTAAGCCCAGACGCGACATTGAGGCACATGGGAGCGCCGCGCATCCTGTGACGTGACGCGACGGCAAAGACCCCAAAGACCCGGCCCCGGATCGCTCTCTGGGGCCGTCCACGTGGACCTCACGCCTGTGGGAGGAGTGCTATGGTTGCGGTCAAATACGACGATCTTTCGATGGCCTTTGACTTCGTTGCCTCCGCGGCGCCAATGGAGCACGACGCGTATGTTTCACTCGATACAGGCCAAGTCTATTGGAGATCGGAAGTCAATGACGACCTCGACGAGATTCCTGACGACCTTGAAACCTCTGATCGGTACCTCGCGATACCGCATCAAAACGATCTCGATCTTGGAATAAGTCTGGCCTTGCGCTTTGTCGCACAAGCGTTGCCTGCCCGGTACGAACAGGTCGAAGAGTTTTTCCAGCGGAAGGGCGCTTACTCGCGCTTCAAGGAGTTGCTGCACTCCGAAGGTGTTCTCGAATCCTGGTATGCATTTGAAGCCGATTCGGTCGACAGGGCGCTAAGGCAGTGGTGTGCCGATAACGGTATCGGAATCACCGAGACCTGACTGGCTGCGCGCTCGGAAGCGTCGGCGACGGTGAACGCTTCAAGCTTATTGGCGATGAAGCCGACCATGTGCTCGTCCTCGTTGCACACGGCAGGTGTGTATTTTCCGAGGACATGAGGAAAGAAGGGGCTCGGTGAATTTTCAGCGCGATTTAACGCGCGAATCGTTCGCGGGTAGTAACCCAAAGGCAGCTAACGACCCACTGCTGCCGCTCCGAACAGCGCCGCCGCTGTGCCTTTCGTCTTTCGATTTCTTGTCTCACACGTTCGATTTCAAGCCGTTTGGCTTCCTTTGTTCCCCATGGCGGCGCTCTGTTCTGGATGGCTTCGGCGGCGGCATGAATACGTGCTTTGGCAGCAAGTTGGTTGGCTCTGCGTTCGTCCAACCCCCTCATTTTGGCCGCTTGCCGCTCGGCGGAGCGCTCGGCCGCAATGGGTGTGGTTCGTTAGGTAGTCCGGCAAGGATCACAAGCTTGTCAATGTTGTTCCAGGTGCTGATCCAGCCGTCGTTGTAGGCAAACTCGCTAACTAATCAACGGGAGGTGGTTGTGGTGCAAATTCGGTAGGCTGGCGAGAAACCGCCCGTAACTCAGAGAACTCAACGAGTTGAAAGAACCGCCGTCCAAATCGAGGGCGCAGTGGTATCTTTGAGATACACACTGGTGAGATCGAATTGACCTTTGCGAATGCGATGCATCAGCTCGATGCCAGAGATGGTGACGGCCGCGTTGCGGAAGCGTTTGAACCCGAGCATGACGTTCACCCGCGATTTGATGTGCCGATGATCTTGCTCGATCAGGTTGTTCAGGTACTTCGAGGATCGCAATTTCGGTCGCTGGGGCAGCAACCCGTCAACCTTCATTTCGCGGACGGCTCGATGCGATGCTGCGTAGCCGTCCAGGGTGATCTTTGCGGGAGCCCGCCCCTGAGTTCTGATCGCCTTCACGAAGAACGCCTTTGCTGCAGCCACATCGCGCGTGGCGCTGAGGCGGAAATCGATCGACTTTCCCGTTCGGTCAACTGCGCGGTAAAGATAGGTCCATTTGCCACGGATCTTCACATAGGTCTCGTCGACTCGCCACGACTGAAGCCGCCGCGGCGAACCGATTCCAGCGTTTGACGAACTCCGGCGTGTAGCGCCTCACCCAGCGCATGATCGTTGTGTGCACCAGCGATAGACCGCGCTCCGCCATCATTTCAGCAAGATCTCGGAAGCTCAGCTTGTAGCGCAGGTACCAGCGCACGCAAAGGATGATGACTTCGCGGTCGAAATGACGCCCATTGAACAACCCGTCGATGTCCTTCAGCTTGCTCATTGGCTCATGCTGGTCAAAAGATCGAGCGTAACAGACCGACGCATCGGAATTGCACCACAACCGGGCGCGCTAGCTGTGTCAAGGCTTTCCCTCCGACACCAAATGAATATCTGAATATCGTTGTAAATCATTGACTTGCTGTCTACCCGCAAACGCGTTGTCGTTACTTCACTACGCGAGCTGACCGGCGACAAGCGTCTTGGAATCTTGAGCCAAGCTTGGGAGCAGTCTGCTTGCATAGCGTCCCTCGGGGAAATGAAGGTTCCGCGCAGGTTGATGCCCTCCAGACGCGTCGGCGCAATCCTTCGGAGCTGCTCGGCTCCAGGCGATTCGCCTCCAGAGGCTTGTAGCACGTCCAGCGCATGCTGCATGGGTTTTGTCGCGGTAAGGGCAAGATGGCGAACAAACGGTGATATAAGTAGGATTGCTTATGCCGCCAGTGAGTAAAA
>NZ_FCON02000100.1 GCF_001544535.1 Caballeronia choica
GACAGACTTCCAAACCCCCGTAAAACCGGACATTTCAACTTGGCCGGAAAGCGGACATCTGTATCTGGCTTTGACATGTTTGTAAGAGCTTTTTAGTAATGTCGGGTTTTAGCTCATTAGAAATGTCCGGTTTCTCGCTCTCTCGCTCTCTACGCGACGAAAGCCGCCCCAAAAATAAACGCGCGAACAAGGGCCGAGTCCGCTCATCGGTGTGCGACGTGGAAGCCCGATGCCTTCTGTATCCGTCGCGAAAACTACACTATGATGAACGCTTCCGTTGCTACCGCTGGCCCGTCGAATGCTGCCCGTCTCGATCATCATTCCGTGCTACCAGGCAGCCTCGACGCTCGCGCGAACCCTCGACAGTTGCGTCGCGCAGCCGGAGGCGGCCGAGATCATCGTCGCGGACGACGCGTCGACCGATCACTCGATCGAAGTTGCCAGCCACTATGCGAAGCGCGACGCGCGTATTGCGCTGCTGCGAATGCCGCAGAACGGCGGCGCCGCCAGCGCACGCAACTGGGCCGCCATGCACGCCTCGCAATCCGTGCTCGCGTTCATCGATGCCGATGACGAATACCTGCCCGGCGCGCTGACCGCGGCCGGTCTCTTCCTCAAGCACAACCCCACGGCCGCATGCGTACGGCTGGACGTCGACTTCGCCGGCTTTCCGCCAGAGATCACCCGCCATCCCGACTTCGACCGCCATGCGGCAACGCTCAGCAACACAGTAGCAAGCACCCTTGTCATTCGTCGACCCGCGTACGCGGCACTCGGCGGATTTCCGATGCATCCGTTCTTTCGCCGCGTCGGCGGTGAAGACGGCGCGTTCTCGTGGGCGTTGTCGAGGATCTTCGGCAATCCTCGGCTGCTTGGAGCAAAAGGGGTGCGCATGCATCATCACGCCGGCATCCACGCCGAACGGTTCTTCCGGGTTTCCATGGGGATGCAGCCATCGGCACGCGAAGACGTCACCGAGGTGATCCAGCACTCCACCCAGTTCGTTCTCGCAGCGGAAGCGGCGGTGGCGCAATTGCGCGACCTCAAGCCGCTCAATCACGCCGCCGCTTGACGCCCGCCGGCGCCGCCCTATCGCGAGCCAACGTCCAACGTCCAACGCCCAACGACCCTCGATCATCGGAACCCCATGAACGATAGCGAACATTGGCTCAAAGCCGCGCTCGCGCATCACCGGGAGGGCCGGCTCGCAGAAGCGCAGGCGCTGTACAAGCAGATCCTTCGAACGCATCCCGAACAGCCGGATGCGCTGCATTTTTTCGGCCTGCTGGCCTGTCAGACGCGTGACTACACCGCCGGCATCGCGCTGATGACGCAATCCGCTGCGCTGCGACCGGACGCTGCGCATCTGAACGATCTGGGCAACATGCTGCGAGAGCATGGCCGCCTTGCGCAAGCAATCGAACGTTATCGGCACGCGATCGGGCTCAGGCCGGACTACGCGGAAGCGCACAACAATCTTGGGAACGCGCTGCGCGACGCACGAGAATCCGAGGCGGCGGTGCGCAGTTGCGCACGGGCCATCGAACTGAGGCCGGACTATCCGGAGGCATACAACAACCTCGGCAATGCGTTGCAGGACATGGGCCGACTGAACGATGCGGCAGCCAGTTATCGCAAGGCGATCGCGATACGGCCGCTGTACGCGCTCGCGTACAGCAATCTCGCCGCCGTATTCAACAGTCTCGGCGAGTACACCCAGGCGCTCGATGCCGCACAACGGGCAGTGCGAATCGCGCCGGGACTGGCAGGCGCACACACGAACATGGGAAACGCCTGTTTCGGGCTCGGGAACCTGGAGGCAGCCGCTGCGAGCTACCAGCGGGCGCTGGCGCTCGAGCCCGCCGATGCCGGAGCGAATCTCAATTTGTCGCTCGTCCTCCTTGAACTTGGGCATCACGAGGAAGCGCTCGCGCATTGCCAGCGCGCGATGGCCGCATCTGCGCCCAGTTGGTCGATGTACTTGTGCCTCGGTGATATCTTGCGCGCTCGGGGCGACCTGGACCCCGCGATCGAAGCGTATCGCAAGGCGCTCATGCTCGATCCACGCAGCGCGCAGACACTGGAGCGGCTCCTCTTCTGCATGGCCGGCTCGGCCACGGTGACGCCCCAAGCCTTCCTTGCCGATGCACGACGCTATAACGCGCTGATGGCAAGCACCGCAGAGCCGTTTCCCCATGACCGATCGCAGCGCGCGTCGCAAGCCAGGGGGCGTGCGCTGAGGGTGGGCTTCGTCTCGCCTGACCTGCGACAACATCCGGTAGGGATTTTCCTCGAAAGCGTGCTTGCGCATATTGACCGGGCGCGCATCGAACCGGTCGCCTACGCCACCCATCCGCTCGAAGACGAGGTCACGGAACGACTCAAGCCCCGCTTCAGCGCGTGGCATAGCCTGGCGGGGCTGAGCCCGAAGGAGGCGGCGCACCGGATGCACGCGGACGCCATCGACGTGCTGGTCGACCTGGCGGGTCATACCGCCTGGAGCGGACTCGCGGCGCTTTGCTGGAAGCCGGCGCCGGTGCAGGCGACCTGGCTGGGCTTCTTCGCCACCACGGGGTGCGACGCCATCGACTACATCGTGTGCGACCGTCATGTGCTGCCCGTCAGCGAGGAAGCGCATTTTGTCGAGAAGCCGTGGCGGCTGCCGGTGAGTTACCTCTGCTTCACGCCGCCGGCGCATGCGGGCGAGGTCGGGCCCCTGCCCCTGTTCGCGCATGGCGCGGTCACCTTCGGCTACTTCGGCAAGCTGGTCAAGCTCACCGATGAGGTCGTCGCGCTGTGGTCGCGACTGCTGCGCACGATGCCGCGGGCGCGCCTGTTCCTGAAGGCGCCGGAGCTCGACGCGCCCGCCACGCAGTGGGCGACGGCTGCGCGTTTCGCCGCGCATGGGATCGAGGCGCAAAGGCTCGTCCTGGAAGGGGCATCGCCGCATGCGCAATACCTGGCCGCGTATGGCCGCGTCGATATTGCCCTCAGTCCGTTCCCTTATTCCAGCGGCACGACGACGGCCGAAGCGCTGTGGATGGGCGTGCCGGTGCTGTGCAGGAAAGGCGACCGCTTCGTCGCGCACATCTGTGAAAGCCTGCTCCATGCCGCAGGACTCGACGAGTGGATCGCCCGGGATGATGACGAGTATCTGGAACGGGCGATCGCGTGGTCGAGCGAGCCCGGCCGGCTCGCATTGCTGCGCGCGTCTCTGCGTTCGCGCGTGCTCGCCTCGCCGCTATGCGATGCGCCGCTTTTCGCGCGGCATCTCGAAGCCGCGTTCCTGGGGATGTGGGATGGCTACGTGAACGCCGGCCTCAGCGTGCCCAAGGCAGGATGAATGGCGCGGGCACGGCGTCGCTGGTCCCGATCTCGAGATCATTCCGGCTAGAAGTCTCCACATCCGTGCTGGCTGTTCAGCAACATGCAACTGTTCAGATTCGGTTGAGAACGCACGCGCTTCCATTCGACCGCAAGCAGGTCTTGCGTTTCACCCGGCGCAGCCGTCGTGAAGAGCGGTTGATTCGAGCCGATGCAGATATTGGTGCCCTGAAGGTTGTTCTCATAGACGAAGGTCTGTTCCTGTGCGGTAAAGAACGACTGCAAGCCACTCTGGGACACCGGGTCGAGGACCACCTGCGGCGGCAGCGGTTCGACGGTCAGAACACCCGGCACATTGACGACCAGATAACCGACGCCGGACGCGAAGTTCGGATTGATCGGATACGGCCCGGCTGGCGAGGTCTGGTTCGCGGGGCTCGTCACGTTGCCGTTGAGCGCGGCCGGGTCGCCGTTGATGAAGCCGCTCGCCGTAAAGGTGAATTGCGGGTTCGCCGCCCCGACGAAACGCGTCGCGCCCCCCGCCGTGACCGTCACCGTGGGCCGCTCCGCGTACACGTAGTGGTTGCCTGTCAGGGGCACGACTCCGCCCCAACTGCATCCCTGACCGAACGTGCATCCGTAGAAATTCGGCTGCGCCGTGTTGGGCTGGATGTTGCCGCGCGTTTCGCCGGTCCACGTCTGCGACCAGATCCGCCACGAATTGCCAGCCGTGAGCGTGCCCGATCCCGCATTCGTGAAGACACCATTTTCCATCACGAGATCGACCGAGCCACCCGCGCTCAGATCGGTGCGGACGCCGTTCGGTACCGTCGGGCTGGAGCCCAGGCCGAGCGCGATACCGCCTGTGTCCGCCTGTGCGAAGAGATCGCCCCTGACCGTGGAGTTGCCGCCACCGACCGGGACGACGCGATCGCCCACCGAATCGAACGTCTGGCCCACCACTGGACCGATGGTAAAGCCGTGCGAGTTCTGGAAATTCACGCTGCCCGCGTTAGCCATCGACAACGTATCGACGGCGTTTTGCGGATCGTTCAACGTAAATGAACCCGGCCCGGAAACCAGCAGGTTCGCGGCCTGGATGCCGCCGGGATCGGTCACCGCGCCCGCCGATAGCAAGGTGAGGGTCTTGCCGGGCAACGACAAGCCGAACGGCAGCGTGATGCCCTGGCTTCCGGCGCCGCCATTCGCGAGTGTGAGGCTCGTGCCGACGGTGGGTCGCGTCAGGACGCACGCACCGCTCGTCCCTGCGCACTGCCCGTTGACCGTGATCGCGCCGGTCTGCGTGTTCGAACCCAGTACGACCGTCTGCAACGCAGGCGAGAAGGTCTGAGCGGTCTGTGCGTCGAGGCTCAGGCCGGCGCCGGTGCCGAACAGCGTAATGGGCGTCGCATCGAGCGATGTGATGGCAAAGCCGGACGCTGCGACCGAAGCCGGCGCCGCCACGAGCGCCCCTCCCGGCGAGGACACGGTCGCGGAACGGCCGACCAGGCTGCTCGCGGTTCCGTCGTTCGACGCACGCAGGATGATCGTGCCCTGGTTGCCCGCTCTGATGTTGACCGGTCCGGCCACGAAACCGGCGTTCGGCGGCAGCGGCACCGCGCCGAACGCGAGGCCGGCGTCGGACGTGTTGGTCGAGCCGGAAATCGCGACCGTGGTGCCGGGCGCAGTCGTCTGGACGACCCCGTTCACGATGAGCACGCCGTAGTCGAAGCTCGTATTGGATGCGCCTCCGGCCGCCTGCGTGCCGGTGGCGACGCCACGGACGTCGACCGATCCGTTGGGACCGGTGGCGGAGATGATGGAGCCGTCCGCAACGAGCACGCCGTCCGCGCCCGCGCCGGTGCCGCTGCCGAAAACGGTCACTCCGGCGCCGCCGGCCGTGACGACGGACTGCCTCCCCATCGCGCCGAGGCCGTTGTGCAGACGCACGCCGCCTACGCCCAGGGTTGGAGAAACGGGACCGGCACTGATTCCAGTGAGCGCCACGCTTCCGGTCGATGCCGCGATCGAGGAGGCGTCGACATCGACGCCAAAGCCACCGGCGCCCCCGTCCGTCCCCGTCACGCTGATCGAGCCGCTCGACGAGGTGATGGAACTGTGCCCGAAGTACACGCCTGTCCCGGGGGAGCTTCCGTTGATCGCCACGCGGCCGCTCGTGGTCGCGATCGTCGTGTCCTGAATGTCCACGACCCCGTTCGTGACGATCGACGGCAGACCGCTACCGCTGCCCACGTTCGCCGTCGACGCCAGTCCCGTGATCGTGACGTTGCCCGTCCCGGCGGAAATCGACTCGTTGTCGATATACACCGCGGTGTTCGCCTGGGTGCCGATCGATACATTGCCGCCGTTCGTTGCAAGCCCCCCGCCGCCAATGAAGATCGAGGTTCCCTGCCGAGCCGAGCCGGCGTTCGCATTGAAAACGAGGTTCATCGGGCCGGACGCCGAGGTCATGCTCCCGCCGGTCGCCTGAATTGCGTTTGCGGCGTTCAGCGTCAGCGTCGAGGCGTTGCCGCCGGTCTTGGTGATGCTCGAGAGAACATCGATGTCGCCGTTCAGCGAGGTCGCGGTCAGGTCGCCCGTGAACGTGGCGTTCGGGCCGCCGAGCAGGACGAACTGGCCGGTGGAACTGTCGTAGGTCCGTCCGCCGAACGCACTGACAGCGAAGCTGCCCTGGTTCGTGAAGCTGACGTTGCCCGTGCCGATCGTCGACAGTTGCTGGATCGTGTTCGCTGCGTTGTTGAGCGTAAATGTGCCGGGGCCGGCAAGCGCCAGCCCGAAAGTCTGGATGCCGCCACCCGTCTGGGTAACCGGCCCGGCCGACGACAAGGTGAACAAGCCGGGGGTCAGTAGCCCCGGAACCGACACGCCCGATTGCAGGGCGATACCCGCGCTGCCCGCGCCCGGATTGGCCAGGGTCAGGTTGAAGTTGGGGAAGATGCAGGTGCCTTCGCAAGTGGGTCCGCCGACGGTGATCTTGCCGGTCTGCGTCGTGCTGCCGAGTACGAGCGTATTGAACAGACCGAGCTTGCCATACGTCGCCTGGTCGACGGTCATCCCCGCGACGGTCGCGAACAGGCCGATCGGCAGCGCGTCGCCGCTCGTGAAAGCGAACGTGGTGGGATCGACGCCGCCCGGCAGGATTGCCATCTGGCCATTGTTGGAAGAGACGATCGCGGCCGTGGTTCCGCTGATCGCAAGACTCTTCGTCGAGTTGTCGTTCATCGCGCGGATCGCGACGCCGCCTCCCGGCCCCGCCGTGATCGTGTCCCCGCCAATATTCGAAATGATCTGCACGCCCGGCAACGGTCCATTGGTGGAACCGGCGATCGAGACCGCCGTCGCCTGTGTACCGTTGGCCCGGATGATCGAGTTCTCGAAATCGACGCCGGCGCCGTTGGCGTTCGTCGCTGCGGCGCCTGTATAGGAGCCGCGGATGTCGATGGACCCGCTCGTCGTGCCGATCACCGAACCCGATATGATCTGGACGCCCGCCGAACTGAACGTGTCGCAGAAGCCCCTGGGTCCGTTGCCCGCGCCGTAGACGCGGATCGGCCCGGACACCGAGGTCACGCTCGCTCCGGAAAGCTGGACGCCACTCGACGCGTTGCCCGACTGCGTCGCGCCAAGACCGCCTCGAATGTCGATTGCTCCGGTCGACGTGTTGATCGTGGCGAGATACCCGAGGGCCACCGCGCTTATCCCCGGGCCCGCCAGGCCATGAATGGTGACCGAGCCGTTGCCGAAAGCATCCGGCGCGATGCCGGTCGTATCGATGAGGGACTCCTGCACGGACACGCGCGAGCCGTCGAAGCCGGCTGTGCCGGTACGCCCTGCCCCCATCGATACGTTGCCGCCGTTCGTCCGGATGGTGACGACGCCCTCAGTGGCCAAGGTGATCGCCGCCGTGCCTGGCGCCGCTCCGTCCTGATTCGCGGCGAGAATCACACCGAGCTTGCCCGCTGCCGGCGTCGGGCCGGCGATGATGTTGCCAAAGAGGGAGATCGACCCGCCGGCGGAGAACGTCAAGGTCGCGTTGCTTCCGCTGGTCTTGCTGATGTTCGACTCGAGCACGATATTGCCGGAGAGCCCCGGGCCGGTGGTGGTCGACACCGTGACCGACGTCCCCTGGTTCAGGGCAGTGTTGATGTCACCGACGAAAACGATCGAGTCCGTCGCGAACGGCCCGAACATCACGGCGCCACCCACCTCCTCAGTGGCCACATCGACGATATCCACCTCGAACGGATCGAGCTTCCACGTGCCGCCCGTGCCATGCGGCGCCGACGCGTCGATCACGGCGCCCGTGGTGTCGAGATAGTGGCCCGACGTTTCGATCAGGCCACCGTTGCCGCCCTGCGCTCCGCCCTTCGCTGACAACGTGCCATGGATCCGGCTCGCGCCTTCGCTGAAGGCCGCGATATTGCCGCCATTACCGTTGACGAGTGCATCCGCATGGATGCTCGCGCTCGGTGCCATCCAGGTTGCATTCGCGTTGCGGATGGTCGGGTCGGCGCCCGCCGCCCCTCCTCCGAAGCGCACCGTGCCGCCACCCGCCGCGCCGCTTGCATCGACTCGCGCATTCGCGAGCAGCGCGACGTCGTAGCCCGTCACGTCGATCTGTCCGCCGCTCGTTCCCGTGCCGCCCGTCGCATCGAGCGTGCCGCCCGCCTGCGTCACGCCGGCCGTGCCGCCATCGAGGATGATGTGCCCGTTGTGTTCGATCAGGCTCTGCGCCCGTACGATGCCTTGCTGATTGATGACGGTGCTGGCGAGCGCATCGGCCGTCTGCGCGCTCATCACGACCGTCCCGCCGTCGGCCGCCAGCGTGCCGGTATTGCCGATCAGCGCGTTGGCCGCGCCCTGGTTGATTTTCAGGGTGGTCAGGCCGTCGCCGGCGAAGTCCACGGTGATATCCTGCCCCGCGCCAAGCGCGACGGTGCCGAGCCGCGCGACCACGGTGCCGCTGTTGCTGACGGCGCCGCCGAGCATCGCAACCGTGCCGCCTTGCGACGCGGTGATCGAACCCGCGTTGCTGACCGGGGCCGCCGATGTCCCGACGAAGTGGAAGCGCCCGGCGAGGAAGTCCGCATCCGAGATGTTGAGCGTCGATGCGATCATCGAGCCGACGTTCACCGAGGAACCTTGCGCGAAAATCACGCCGGCCGGATTGACCAGGAACACTTTGCCATTCGCCTGCAAGCGCCCGGCGATCACGCTCGGGTCATTGCCCATCACGCGGTTGAGCAGCGTGGATGTCGCCGACGGCTGGGCGATCCTGACTGCCTCGTTCGCGCCGATCGAAAACGAATTCCAGTTGACGATGGCGCTGGAGGTGCCCTGCGTGATGTTCATCTGGCCCGCGCTCGGCGACTTCACGTTCACGGAGCCGGACACCACCTGGGCACCCGTCGGATTCGCGAGCGACGGCGGCCCGTAGGCCGTCGCGAACAACGTGGCCACCGCGCCGGCGATGGTCCCGGCATGCCTTGACCGCATCCTGCATGGCTTTTTCATGGCACAGCTCCGCTCCGGGCAGGCCCCGGCTCGACCTACGATTCGACCATCCCGCCTGTGTCCTTTTCAGAGATCCGATGCCAGCCTCTGAGTGGAACACAGGAAATCACGCCGTTCCCGTGCGGCTAGAACGCCTTTGTCAACTGCACATAAAAACGCGGCACACGATCGCTGCCCGTGGTGTCGGGCCCGGTGGTTCGCCACGCAACGGTCCCCTGCAATGAGATGCCACCCGGCGCAGCCCAGAACGCGCCGAGCCCGACACCGCTGCGCGTGATGCTGTTCGGTCCCTCGTTCGGGCGCGGATTGGCGTTGTACCGGCCGGCACCGAAGTCGAAGAAGGTGAAGACGGACGCTTTCGACGTAATCGCATAGCGGCCTTCCAGCGTCGCCACGAATCCTTCGTCGACGAGCGCCTCCGATGGCGAATAGGCCCGCACCGCGTGCGGGCCGCCAAGCAGGAAGCGCGAGGAATTGTCGAGCGTGGTGCCGGCCCACTGTCCGGCGATGCCGACGAATACGCTCATCCGTTCGGTGATCGTGTTCAGCCGGTTGGCGAAGAAGGTGACGCGCATCTCGGTGCCTTGCGTATTGCGGCCGAACGGCGAGGTGTCGATTTGCTCGTACAGCGGGTCCTTGAATTGAAGGCTGCCGACCAGCAGTTCCACGTCGGCACTGTTGAAGCCGCCACCGAGCGCCGCGTCGCGGCCCTCGTAGCTCACGCCGACACTGCCTTCCACCAGCGACCGGTGATTGTGTGAACCCACCACGCCGATGTTGTCGATCAGATCGCGATACTCCAGGTTGGCGCGCGCAAGCAGGTTCTGGTTGCGGGTTCTCAGGAGCGGATGCGTGATCGTCAGATCGGCCACGGTCGCTTCGCCCTGCGCATCGAGCGATGCGAACTGCTCGCCGAGCGAATAGTTCAGGCGCGCCACGGCCACCCCGACGCGCGTGCCGTCCGCATTGATCGGCGCTTCGTAGCCGACGCGGCCATAGACGGTGTCGAGGCGTTCGCTGGCGAGGAGCCGCACGTCCAGGTTGTCGCCGATCATGAACGGCGAATTGAGGCGCGCCAGCGCGCCCAGACGCCACGTTCCGCTCGATTCCGCACCGAAGTTGTCGACGTCGGTCGAAAACGTCCAGCGCTTGGCCGGCATCACGCTGATGGTCAGGTCCACCGTGCCGATGTCGTTGCCCGCTTCGACCGCGGACGTCACCACGATGCCGGGCAGGTCGGACATCAGCAGCATCGTGCGTTCGAGCGTGTCCTGCTGGAGCGGCGCGCCGACCGGAATCTGCGCAATCCGCGCGCGCAGCAGGTCTTCGCGAATCGGCGTGCCCGCACCGACGTCGAGCCGCACGTGCGCGACGCGTCCTTCGAGCACGCTCAGTTCGAGAATGCCCGAGCTGAGGTCCTGCGGCGGGATGACCACCTGGGCAAGCAGGTAGCCACGTTCGCGGTACACCTGCGTGATGCGCGCGGCGATCGCTTGCAGCGCCGTAAAGTCGACTTCAGTCCCGACCTTGTCACGCACCGGTGCCAGCAATTGCTCGGTGGGTATCGTGTCGTTGCCCTTCAGCGTGAAGCCCTTGAGCAGGACTTTTTGTCCGGACGCGGGTCCAGCGGGGGGTGCCGGTTGCGGCGCCGGCGGCAACGCACTCGCGCCGCCGGGCGGTGTGGGACGCGTGTCGCGCGGCACCGTTTCCTGGAGGATGCTGCCCGCATTCGGCAGCGTCTGGCTCCACGCGAACACACTACTGCAGGATGCCGCTGCAACGATCAGTCGTAGTTTGTTCATTCGTGTTGTCAGCGCGCGATGCTCAGGCGCCATCCTCCCATCAAGTCGAAGGGTGCCCAGAAGAACGGGTGCGCGAAACGCGGATTCCCCAGAACCGCCAGTTGTGCCGTGCGCAAGGCGTCGATCGCTTCATGACCGTCAGCCAGTTGCGCGTAGAAGGTTCGCATGGTCAACGCGCTCGACTCGTCGGCGACCGGCCACATCGAGACGATCAGGCTCGTGGCGCCAGCATAGAAAAACGCGCGTGTGAAGCCAAGGATTTCGTCGCCCCGGGCGATCCGGCCCAAACCGGTCTCGCAGGCCGAAAGCGTCACGAGCGCGACGTTGTTCAGCTTCAGGTTGTAGATGTCCTTGGCGAGCAGAGAATCCGGGCCGTCCGCCGGCTGCGTGGCGGGCGCGAGCAGGATGCGGGAATGCAGCGGGTCGATCATGTCCGCCTGGGCGTGCGTCGCGACATGCAGCACGCGGCCGGCCGCCGCGTTCTCGCGAAAGCTCACGCGTGTCGCGTTGCCCTGCAGGAAGACCTCGTTTCGCGCGAACAGCGGCGCGATGCCGCGCACTTCCGCCTCGGCACCCGGCAATGCGTAAGCCGACGAAATCGTCGGATTGCCGAACGCAACGAGCGTGCTCGCCACCGGGCGCTCGCGCTGTTCGAGCTGCACGGCGACGCTTGCCGACGGTTCGAGGGCGATCGCATGATGCTGGATCAGGAAGCCGTCAGGGCCGCGCAGCGCCTGGAAAGGAAGATAGTGCAGCGCGCCGTGTGGGACGATGATGAGCCGCTCGTTGTCACGCAGGTTCAGCGGCGCGATCAGCGTGGTGTAGAGCTTGCCGCCGTAGGTCACCGCGTTCGGGCGGCGATGCACGATGGCATCGCGGATCTCCGTCACCGAGGTTTCCATGTCGGTGCGTGCGATCGGCAGGGTATATCCCGTCAGCCCACTGGGGCGAATGACCCAGGCGAGAAGCGACTTGTCCAGGCCGTGAAACTCGACGATCGCTTCATCCGGCTTCAGGACGCCGCGCACGACGGCCAGGCCCGGCACTTGGCCGTTCAACTGCTGGTCGTCGACACCCGCATCGATCCGGTTGCGCACGACATCGAGCAACGCCCGCGCGCGACTGCGCTCCGAGAGGCTCCATGCGGTTTCATAGTCGCCGGACTCGGCCGTGAGTTCGATCGCCTTCTCGAATACGCGCTGCGTGTCGCCAAACAAGCCGGTCTTGAACTCGTCGCTGCGAAAACGGGCGCGAATCTTTTCCGAATCGTCGACCGCGCTCAGGTACGCGTCGCGCGCCTTCGCCTTGTCGCCGAGGGCGAGGTCCGCGCGCCCGATGCCTTCATGGGCCCAGAGGCGGTCATAGTTTGCATCGCCCGACCCGCTTTGCGTGAGCAGCTCGCCGAACACGCGCCTGGCCGCCTCGGGCTTGCCCTCGGCGAGCAGCAGATTGCCCTCGATGCGCCGGTACGACGGCGCGAGTTCGCCCGTGGCTGGCGGTCCGGCCGCATCGAGCGTCTTTCGGGCGCTCGCGGCGTCGCCCGCGGCGATCTGCGCGCTCGCCACCGAGAGCAGCACGAGCGGCTTGTAGCGCGCCGACGCGGTGTCGAGCGCCTGGCCATAGTCGGCAATCGCCGCTTGCGGATCGCCACGGCGCAGCGCGATATCGCCGAGCACCTTGTGCGCCGGCGCGAATACCTGCTCGGGCGCTTTGGGGCTCGACGCGAGCGCCTCTCGCGCGTAGCGTTCGGCGTCGTCCAGATCGCCGGCGTAGCTGTACGCGATCGCAAGATCGCGCTTGGACAAGGCGACCAGGTCGGCGTTGTCGGTCCGCTGCGCCAGCACGAGCGCCCGGGAGGCCGCTTCGACGCTGTCGCGGAAATCGCCGCGTTCGGCGGCCGAGACCGCAATGCTGCAATAATCGTAAGCCGGCAACTTGACCTGATCGCGCGACAACAGCAGGCGGCCTTCGTCCGTCAATGTCTTGAGCGTTTCGGCGTCCCGTTCACGTTCGGCGGCCTGACGAAAAGTCGCCGACTCTGGCGCGAGTCCCGGCGTGGGACCGTTCGCGGGCGGGACCGCGGCGGCGCAGAACGCGCTGCCACTCACACCCAGTGCCATGCAGGCAATAATCGTGCGTGCGCGCAGAACCCGCAGAACCGCTGGGGCGCGAGGCAGCGCACGGGTCACCTGAGCGCACACGACGCTGCACTTCATGGCGCGCCTTGCCATGTTCACCCTTACGGCCAACGGATCTTCTTCGAGTTTGTCCATATCGCCTGCTTGAGAGACTGCGCGGCGCGCATTCAGGGCCGTTTTGAAATCGGCGTCCGCGCGCGGGCATGGCGCAGCACAAAGTTGGCGGTTCCCCATGGAAAACGAATCAGCTCGCCGATTTTTTAAAGCAATGAACTAAATAGTTGGCTGCCCACCCGCTGCGGGGTTTCGCGCGGCGTCAGCCCGCCCCGCGCGCTTACCGTGGAGCGCTCTGAACGCGATACCGTTGGCCGCCTGGCTTCCCGCGTCCGCCGGTTGACGATGACCCGCCTGGCTCCTATCGTGTATTCACGCGCCGCAGCGATGACGCCGCCGATGCCCGTCGAGGAGTTCGCGATGTCCGATAAAACGAAAGTCGATCTTTTCCGATCGATACATAAAACAACGCCAGGCTTCGAGCACGGCCCTATCGTCGATGACAAGGCGGTGATTGGCGTGCTGTACCCTGACTTCGAGATACGTGACCTTGGCCGTGGCAAGACCCGTGCGGCCGACGTCGAGACCTTCACAGGGGACGGGGGCGTGAAGATGGTGCGCACCGGCGGCGGCACGTCGTTGTTCGACAAAGCCTTCGCGTTACCGGGAGGCACCAAGTTTTGGTACTGCTTCAAGATTCCCACGGACACCATCATTCCCGATTCGTTGAAGGTGCGCTTCACGGACAAGAATGAAAGGTTCAAAGCCAATCATTACCAGATCGAAGTCAAGACGGGTACGATGAGCGTCGATGCGATGAAAGGGGCACTCGACAACATGGCGCGCAATGCGATCGTGAGGTTAGTCGAGCTGGGCGATATCAAACCTTCCGTCCTGGTTCATTGATGCATCGTCACGGTAGATGCACTGCGCCGTAGCCAAGGACCAAACATGCCCGATGTCAGTGGAAACACGTTGCTGATGGCCATCCAGGCCGTACAGGACGCAATGAAAATCCTCGAGACACGCCTGGACGACCCCGAAGTCGATCCGCTCGACGATACCGAGATGCTGCTCGCCTACACGCGCGCCGCTGTGGAGCTGCGTCAGGCGTATGAGATCGCCCGGCTCAACACCAGCAATCTCCCGCCCTATGAGACGCTGGTGCCGCCGCAGGGCGAAGCTTGAGACCCGGGACGCCCTCCATCGATATGCCTATCTGACTGCGAAACGCGCAAGCCGTTGATAAGGGTTGCGACGAGAACCGCGCGTCAGGTCGCCAGCGCAGACAATTCGAGCAAGTCCAGTCATGACGATGATCCGGGATCAAGCGCAAGAGCCAGCACGCGCGCCACGTGCAGGGCCTCTGCCGCCGCGCCGTCGCGTATCTGGTGGCGGCAACTGGTGCCGTCGGCGACGATGACATCGCCTTGCGCCGCCTGCCGCACGGCGGGCAAGAGCGACAGTTCCGCCATCGCCTTCGACGCCTCGTAGTGCTCCGCCTCGTAGCCAAAGCTGCCCGCCATCCCGCAGCACGACGACTCGATCGCCTTCACTTCCAGCCCCGGGATCCAGCCGAGCACGGTCTGCACCGGGCGAAACGCGTCGAACGCCTTCTGGTGACAATGGCCGTGCACCCACGCGCGGGATGCGCCGAGCGCACGCAACGGGAGATTCAGGCGCCCCGCCGCTTTCTCGCGCACGAGAAACTCCTCGAACAGGAACGCCGACTCCGACAGCTTGCGGGCTTCCTCGCCGTAACCGTATTGCAGGAACTCGTCGCGCATCGAGAGCAGGCACGAAGGCTCCAGCCCGACCACCGCGACGCCGCGCTCCACAAAAGGCATCAGCGTGTCGAGCAGCCGCCGCGCTTCGCGTTTCGCTTCATCGACGAGACCCGCCGCGAGAAAGGTCCGCCCACAGCAGACCGGCCGCTCGCCTTCGCGCGTATTGAAGTGAACGGTATAGCCAGCGGCCTCCAGCACCCGTTGCGCGTCGCGGGCGTTGTCCGGCTCCATGTGATTGTTGAAGGTATCGACGAAGAGCAGCACTTCCCTGGCCGCGGGCGCGCTCGCTCTGCGCGTCACCGCGCCGGACAGGAACGACTTGCGAAAGCGCGGCAACGACCGCTCAGGCGCAAAGCCCATCGCGCGTTTCATCCACGCGGACAGCACCGGGATGCGTTCGGCGGCGGCCATCAAGCCGCCCGCCCGGGCCGCGTACGGCGCGTAGCGCGGCATGAACGCGATCAGTTTCTCGCGCAGCGTGATCCCGTGACGTTTCGCCCACGCCGCGCGCGCCTCGATCTTGAACTTCGCCATGTCGACGCCGGTCGGGCAATCGCGCTTGCAACCCTTGCACGACACGCACAGGTCGAGCGTCTCCTTCACGTCGCGGCTGGCGAGCCCGTCCTCGCCGAGTTGCCCGGAGATCGCCAGGCGCAGCGTATTGGCGCGTCCGCGCGTGACGTGCTGTTCGTCCTTCGTCACGCGGTAGCTCGGGCACATGGTCCCCGCGTCGAACTTGCGGCAATGGCCGTTGTTATTGCACATCTCGACCGCCTTGGCGAGACCGCCGCTCAGGTCGTCGCCGGTGCCGGGGCGGGTTTCGGCACCCGTGAGCGGGTCGCGCTTCACGTTCCACGCCGACCAGTCGAGCGACGGCGTGAACGCCGTCTCGCGATACCCCGGCGCGAAGCGGAAATTGCGCGCGTCGTCCATCTTCGGGGGACGCACGATCCTGTCCGGGCTGAAGCGGTTCTCCGGATCGAACAACTGCTTGATCTCGCTGAACGCCTGGTTGATGCGCGGTCCGTATTGCCACGCGACCCATTCGCCGCGGCACAGGCCGTCGCCGTGTTCGCCCGAATATGCGCCCTTGTACTCGCGCACGAGTTCGGCCGCCTGCTCCGCGATCGCGCGCATCTTTGCAGCGCCGTCGCGGCGCATGTCGAGAATCGGACGCACGTGCAGCGTGCCGACGCTCGCGTGCGCGTACCACGTGCCTTCCGTGCCGTGCTCGTGGAACATCTCCGTCAGGCGGTCCGTGTACTCGGCGAGGTGTTCGAGCGGCACCGCGCAGTCCTCGATGAACGACACCGGCTTGCCGTCGCCCTTCATGCTCATCATGATGTTGAGGCCAGCCTTGCGCACTTCCCAAAGCGCTTTCTGCTCGCCGGCATCGGGCATCTTCACGACCGAGCCGGGCAGACCGAGGTCGCTCATCAGCTCGTCGAGTTGCGCGAGGCGCTGCAATTGCGCGGCGTGATCGTCGCCGGCGAACTCGACGAGCAGGATGGCAGCGGGCTTGCCCACCAGCGCCTTTTCGATCACCGGGCGGAACGCCGGGTTGGACAGCGACAACTCGATCATCGTGCTGTCGACGAGTTCGACCGCCGTCGGGCGCAGCTTCACGATGTGCTGCGCGAAGTCCATCGCCTGGTAGAACGTGGGGAAGTTCACGACGCCGAGCGTCTTGTGCGCGGGCAGCGGCGCAAGCTTCAGCGTGACCTGCCGGCTGAACGCGAGCGTGCCCTCCGATCCGACGAGCAGGTGCGCAAGGTTCGCCGAGCCGTCGTCGGTGTAGGCGAGCGGATTCTGGCAATCGAACAGGTCGATGTTGTAGCCCGCCACGCGGCGCAGCACCTTCGGCATGCGCTCGGCGATTTCGCTGCGCTCACGCGTCGCGATGCGGCGCACGCCGTCGATGATCCCTTTGAGCCGCGCGTCGTCCGCAGGCAGTTTCAGCGACTGAAAGCGCGCTTCGCTGCCATCGGCGAGCACGGCATCGATCGATACGACGTTGTGAACCATATTGCCGTATTCGATCGAGCGCGAGCCGCACGAGTTGTTGCCGGCCATGCCGCCGATCGTGCACTGCGCCGCCGTCGATACGTCGACGGGAAACCACAGGCCGTGCGGTTTCAGCCACGCGTTCAGGTGATCGAGCACGACGCCCGGCTCGACCGTCACGGTGCGCGCGCCGGCATCGAAGGAGACGATGTTGTTCAACCACTTCGTCGTGTCGATGACGAGCGCCTCGCCTACGGTCTGCCCGCACTGGCTCGTGCCCGCGCCGCGCGCAAGCACCGCGGCCTTCTCGCTGCGGGCAATTTCTAGCGCCGCGCGCAGGTCGTCCTGGTCGCGCGGCACGACGACGCCGATCGGCATGATCTGATAGATCGACGCATCGGTGGCGTAGCGGCCACGGCTTGCGGTGTCGAAGAAGACGTCGCCGCGCAGGGCGTCGCGCAGCCGCCGCGCAAGAGGCGACGCGTAACGCCCCGCCGACGGGACCAGATGGATCGGCTTGACGAGCAAGCCTGAGCTCGGAGCAGTCATGTCGGACACCTGTTCGGCCGGCTGAGAGGAGAAAAATTTTGCACGACGGTCTACGCTCCGAATTGCGACGCCGCGTGCTTGTCCGGCTTGCCGGCAAGCTCGAACTTGCTTTCAGGCTGCATCCGGAACGCCAGCACGACGCCGATCGCCATCAGCACCATGCTGCCGACGAACGGCAGTTCCCAACTGCCGAACCGGTCGATCAGGTAGCCCGAGAGCACCGGCGAAATGATCGCGGCGAGCGCCGAGCCGGTATTCATCATGCCGCTCGCGGTGCCGGAGTATTGCGGGGCGATGTCCATCGGAATCGCCCACATCGGCCCGATCGTCATTTCCGCGAAGAAGAACCCGGCGGAGAGACACGCCATCGACAGATACAGGTTGTGCGTGAACATCAGCGGAACGAGTGACCCGAGCGTGAGCAGCATGCAGACCGACACCATCCAGCTTCGTGCGCGCCTGAGGCTGCCGGTGCGTTCGAGAAGCTTGTCCGTGACCACGCCGCCGAGCGTATCGCCCAGCACGCCCGCGAAGAACACGGCTGACGCGAAGATGGCCGATTTCTTCAGGTCGAGGTGATAGCTGTGCAGGAAATATTGCGGAATCCAGCTCAGGAACAGCCACAGCGTCCAGCCGTAGCAGAAGTACACGATCGTCACCGGCATCATCCGCTTGAAGAGCGGCATCCACGGCACCTTGGCGGGCTTCGGCTTTGGCGGGGGAAGAACGTCGAGTTCGGCGGCGGTGATGCGCGGATGGTCCTTCGGATGTTCGGTGAACGTGAGCCACCAGAGCGCGACCCACACGAGGCTGATCGCGCCGCAGATGAAGAACGACTCACGCCATCCGTAAGCCGCCATCACCAGCACGATCGCACCCGGCGCGAGCGCGTTGCCGATGCGCGCCGCCGCGTGCGTAATGCCCTGCGCGAAACCTCGCCGCTCCTTCGCGACCCAGCGCGACATCGCCGCGGTCGCGGCCGGGAAGGTTGCGCCCTCGCCCAGGCCGAGCAGGACACGCGCGGCCAGGAGCGAGGCGAGCCCGCCCGCAAACCCTGTCAGCAGGGTCGCGAGCGCCCATAGGCCGCCGCAGAACAGCAGGGTTCGCTTCGCGCCGAACCGGTCGCTGACCCAGCCGCCAATCACCTGGAACACCAGATACGGATACGCGAAGGCCGAGAACACCAGCCCGATCTGCGTGTTCGAAAGACCGAATTCCTTGCCGAAACCCGCCGCCGCCGTGCTGACGTTCACGCGGTCGAGGTAGGTGATGAAATACATGATACACAGCATGATTAAAACGATGCTTGTCGCACTGGTGATACGAAACCGTTTCATCGTTTGTCTCCGTGACTTTCCATGTGTCGACTGCGCGGCGTGGATGCCGCGCGGCGCCGGGCGTCATGGCGCGAGTCCATGAAGCCGGCGTTCGAGCGGCCGCGTTCTGTGCGCAGCGCGTTCAAGCTCGCGTACCGGATGGGATCGGCGGGCGCCGCCGGTCCGGTCAGGCTGCGGCCTTGAAGGCGGCCGCTTTTGCCTCTGAAGTGAGATAGGCCATCGCCTCCGGCAAGCCGCTTCCGGCAAGCGGAACGCCCGCCACTTGCAGCCCCATCTCGCAGCCGGCGAGCGTCGCCATCAGCGTGAGGTCGTTGCAGTCGCCCAGGTGCCCGATGCGGAACATGCGCCCCTTCATCTTGCCGAGGCCGGTTCCGAGCGACATGTCGAAGCGTTCGTAGATCACCTTGCGCACCGCGTCGGCGTCGATGCCTTGCGGCGTCATCACGCCGGTGAGCACCGGGCTGTACACGGACGGGTCTTCGCACTGGATTTCGAGGCCCCACGCGCGCACCGCGCGCCGGCACGCTTCGGCGAGGCGGTTGTGGCGCGCGAAGACGTTGTCGAGACCTTCGTCGGCGAGCATTTCCAGCGCTTCGTTCAGGCCGTACAACAAGTTGGTGTTCGGCGTGTACGGCCAGTAGCCGCCCTTGTTCATCTCGATGATTTCGTCCCATCCCCAGAAGCTGCGCGGCAGCTTCGCCTGCTTGCTCGCGGCAAGGGCCTTCTTCGACACCGCGTTGAAGCTGATGCCCGGCGGCAGCATCAGGCCCTTCTGCGATCCCGACACGGTGACATCCACGCCCCATTCGTCATGGCGGTAGTCGGCGCTTGCGAGGCCGGAGATCGTATCGACCAGGAAGAGCGCGGGATGATCCGCCGCGTCGATGCCGCGCCGCACGGCCGCGATGTCCGAGGTGACGCCCGTCGACGTCTCGTTGTGCACGACGCAAACCGCCTTGATCGTGCGCTGCGTGTCGGCGCGCAGGCGCTCCTCGATCATCTGCGACTGCACCCCGCGCCGCCAGCCTTCGACGCCCGGCAAGCCGAGGAACTCGGGCTTGAGGCCCAGGCTCTCCGCCATCTTTTTCCAGAGTGTGGCGAAGTGCCCGGTTTCGAACATCAGGACGGTGTCGCCGGGACTGAGCGTGTTGACGAGCGCCGCTTCCCAGGCACCCGTGCCCGACGCCGGATAAATGACGACCGGCTGCTGCGTCTTGAAGATCTTCTTGATGCCTTCGAGCACTGTCAGGCCGAGCGCGCCGAATTCGGGGCCACGATGGTCGATGGTCGGGTAGCTCATTGCGCGCAGGATGCGATCCGGCACCGGGCTCGGTCCGGGAATTTGCAGGAAGTGTCGTCCGGCGGGGTGAAAGTCTAACTTGAGCATTTGGCTCCTCCGATTGAATTTTGCATGCAAAAAACTATACGACCGGGAGTGATCTTCTTCCAAGACAATTTCGACTGGTGTTTACCCCGTTATTCCGAGCTTCTCCGCAGATGGGATAAAATGCTCTGAAAGAAACGGGAGCATTTTGTATGCAAAATTTGAATCTGGAAGGCGGCAAGGACGCCCTGCCTCTGATGCCGAAGGTGGAGCGGCAGCGTCTGCACGACACGGTCGTGGATCATCTGCGGCGATTCATCGTCGAAGGTGTGTTGGAGCCGGGGAAAAAACTCAACGAGCGCGAGCTGTGCGAAACGCTCGATATCTCGCGCACTCCGCTTCGCGAAGCGCTGAAGGTGCTGGCATCGGAGGGACTGGTGGAGATTGCGCCGAATCGGGGCGCATCGGTATCGAAGATGTCCGAGGCCGAGTTACGCGAGACGTTCGAATTGATGAGCGGGCTGGAGGCGTTTTCCGGCGAACTCGCCTGCGAGCGGATCACCGCGTCGGAGATCGCCGAGATCAAGGCGCTGCACTACGCGATGCTTGCGTGCCGCGCGCAAAACGATCTGGCCGGGTATTACAGCCGCAACCAGGCGATCCACGACAAGATCAACGAAGCCGCGCGCAATTCGGCGCTGCGGCAGACCTATGTCTCGGTGAACCGGCGCTTGCAGGCGTTGCGCTTCCGGTCGAACTTCCAGACACCCAAGTGGGATCGCGCGATTCACGATCACGAGGAAATGCTCGAAGCGCTCGATGCGCGCGATGGCAAGCGCCTGGCCGCGATCCTTCGTCACCATTTGCTCGAAAAGCGCGATGCCGTTCTTGCAATTTCGGCGAGCCCGGAGGGGGGCGAAGCGAATTGAAGGCCTGAAGGCTGGATGGCGCTACTCGGGATAGAAGCCCGAGCCGACCAGGCCGGCGACTCCATCAATCTTCACGGCCTTCACATAGGTCCATTTCCGTGATGGCTGGGACTGCCCCGGTTTCGGAAACATGTAGTCAACCCATCCTGATCCCTTGGTCGCCGCCGTCCATATCATCGCGTCGTGAAACAATTTCCCGTTGACGTCTTTCTGACCGGTGACCACCGTGTCTTCACGGGCGGGGAAGGCAGGATTCAACAACACCCTGGATTGCATGTCGTACACGAATAGATACGTCGTTCCGTGGAACCACTCGGAGTCTTTCGTTCTGAATTCGGAAAAGGCTGCCTTGCCTTTACGATCGATCAGCATCGCAGCCTTGTTCACCAGTGCCTCGACCTGCTTCGATTCCTCGGATGGCGGAGGCGACGATTGCGCGAATGCGGGCGCGGCGGCACCGAGCAAACCACCAAAAAGCAAGATACCGCATAAAAGCGCTTTACCTTTCATAGCGATGTCTCCCTGTATCCGACACGGGTGAGTGTGACGACCAGACTTTCCTGGCCTCCTTGCGTTGGAGCGGCCCTGCAGATTCGGGCGACCACGCCTTTGCTTTGTTCCCTTCGCTTGCGGTCCGAGCCGCAGCCGGCTCGTCTATCCGGTCCTTCTCATACCTTGCAAGCGAGCGCCCCAACGGTTGACGACTGCATTTTTTGGCGCGATTCTGGCGAAGACGAAACCGCTTTCGACAAGGTTTCAAAAGGTCGCCCATGCCAGACGAGCCGCTCCTCGACGAAAATCATCTGCTTTCGGTCTTGCCCGAAGCCGAACGGGCACGCCTGGCCCCGCATCTGACGCCGGTCGACATGCCACTGGGACAAGTCGTGTACGAGTCCGGCGACCATCTTCGCTTCGTCTATTTTCCCACGACATCGATCGTATCGTTGCTCTATGTGATGGAGGATGGCGCGTCCGCGGAAATCGCGATCGTGGGCAACGAGGGGCTGATCGGCATCGCGCTTTTCATGGGCGGGGAAACGACGCCGAGCCGGGCTATCGTGCAGAGCGCCGGAGCGGCTTTCCGGCTCGACGCGCAAATCCTGAAGCAGGAATTCATTCGGGGTGGCCCGGTGCAACGGCTGTTGCTGCGCTACACGCAGGCATTGATTACCCAGATGGCTCAGACCGCCGTTTGCAACCGGCACCATTCGATCGACCAGCAACTGTGCCGATGGCTGCTGCTCAGCATGGATCGCTTGCCGTCGAACGAGCTGAAAATGACGCAGGAACTGATCGCGAACATGCTCGGCGTGCGGCGATCCGGCGTGACGGAAGCCGCGCTGAAACTGCAGGATGCGGGGTTGATCCGTTATGGTCACGGACACATCCAGGTGCTCGATCGGCCGGGGCTGGAGAAACGCGTGTGTGAGTGCTATCGCGTCGTGAAGCGGGAATTCGACCGTCTGCTACCCGACTTGAAGGCGATCTAAACAGCGAACCGCATTCTCCTGCGGCGCCGGGCGCCGCGGGAAGAACGGTTGCCTTTAAGTACGGTTTGACAGCGCCGTCACCTCCTGCAGCGTTTCTTCGGCGCGCTGGCTGATCGCCGCCAATGCTTCGACCTGTGACTTACGCGCCATCTCGGCCAACTCGCGCATGTTTTCGAAAGCCTTCTGCAACGACTGCTGCACGAACTCGCCCTGCTTGTTCATCGCCTCCGCCGGATTGCCGCCGCTCATGCGGGCCGCGGCCGCCTGAATTTCCTGCGCGCTCGCACTGAGCATTTCCGTTTGCTTTCGAACCAGCGCCTGCATTCCCTCGTAGGCAAGTCGGTTAGCCTCCGCGAGCGCTTCGATGTCCTTGCGCCGCGAATCCAGCAGCGACGTCATATCGACACCGGGGAATTTGAAGCTCTCCAGCATTTTGCTGAAGTCGGTGATCTGATTAAAAGGTGTTGTCATGATGAATCTCCGTTCGACGGGTACTTGAAAAGTTGCAATAGCGGCTTTCGGCATCGTCAATTACAGCGTGACTGCGTGGCGGCTGAAAGTCCGGGCCGTGCCTATCGGAAACACGACCCGCTCGTAGACTTCGTTGACGACATCGGCCGCAGACAGGTAGAACGCCAGCGCCGCCGTCAGAAGACCGCCGTATCCGCCCGCCATGCGAAGCGCGGCCGAACCTGTCCATTCGCCACCGGCGAGCAGGAGGAAGGTGATCCACAGCGCGAGAAAAATGAACTGGAGCGCGCGCGGCGAGCGAAACGTGGCGAGCCACATATAAAACGTGAAGACGCCCCACAGGAACAGATACCAGCCGATAAAGGCGGGAGGCACCTTGCCGTGAAAGAACACGATAAACAGCGCGAGCGACCACCAGAACGCCCCATAGCTCAGGAATGCGGTTGCGCCGAACGTATTGCCGCGCGGCAGTTCCATCACGCCTGCAATCGCTTGCGCCGTGCCGCCATACGCGAGCGCGCAGGCCAGCACGAGGCCCATTGAATCGCCCGAGAACCACCCCGCGTTGATCATGCTCAACAGCCAGGTTGTCAGCGCGAATCCGGCGAGGCCCAGCGGGGCCGGATTCGCCAGTTTCATTTGAATCGCTGCGTTGCTCATTGTCTGCTCCTGAAGGTATTTCATCGCGCCGCGACGAATTCGTCCGCGCTCAAACTCTCGACGTCGGCGCTTAGCGAAGCTGACCAAGAATGGCCGGATTCTCGAGGGTCGATATGTCCTGTGTGATCTCCTCGCCCGCCGCAAGCGAGCGCAGCAAACGGCGCATGATCTTGCCCGAGCGCGTCTTCGGCAGGTTCTCGCCGAAGCGGATTTCCTTGGGCTTCGCGATCGGCCCGATTTCCTTGCCGACCCAGGCGCGCAACTCGTTCGCGATTTGTTCCGCTTCGGCGCCTTCGGGACGCGGGCCTTTCAGCACCACGAACGCCACGACCACTTCGCCCGTCGTCTCGTCCGGACGCCCGACGACAGCCGCTTCGGCAACCATCGCATTGGCCACCAGCGCCGATTCGATCTCCATCGTGCCGAGCCGGTGGCCCGACACGTTCAGCACATCGTCGATGCGACCCGTGATCGTGAAGTAGCCGGTCTCCTTGTCGCGTATCGCGCCGTCGCCAGCCAGATACAGCTTGCCGCCGAGTTCTTCCGGGAAATAAGCCTTCCTGAAGCGAGCCGGGTCTCCCCATACCGTGCGCAGCATCGAAGGCCACGGGCGCTTGACGACCAGGATCCCGCCCTGCCCGTTCGGCACGTCGTGGCCGGTTTCATCGACGACGGCCGCCAGAATGCCCGGCAGCGGCAGCGTGCACGAACCGGGGATGAGCGGCGTCGCGCCCGGCATCGGGGCGATCATGTGGCCGCCGGTTTCGGTCTGCCACCATGTGTCGATGACGGGGCACCGCCCGCCGCCGACGTTCTCGTAATACCAGATCCACGCGGCCGGATTGATCGGCTCGCCGACGGTGGCAATCACCCGCAGCGTCGACAGGTCGAAGCTCTTGGGATGAACCGCTGGATCGGCATCCGACACCTTGATGAGCGAGCGAATCGCGGTCGGCGCCGTGTAGAAGATCGTGACCTTGTGGCGCGCGATCATGTCCCAGAAGCGGCCGGCGTTCGGATAAGTCGGCACGCCTTCGAACACGACCTGCGTCGCACCGATCGCCATCGGTCCATAGGCGATATAGCTGTGTCCCGTGATCCAGCCGATGTCCGCCGTACACCAGAATACGTCGGAGGGCTTCCAGTCGAAGGTCCACTTCATCGTCTGCGCGGCCCAGAGCAGGAAGCCGCCAGTGCTGTGCTGCACACCCTTCGGCGTGCCGGTCGAGCCGGACGTGTACAGGATGAAGAGCGGATGCTCCGCCCCGACCCACTCCGGCTCGCACGTATCGGCTTCGCATTCGGTGATTTCATGCAGCCACAGGTCGCGCCCGGCGTTCCATTGCACCTTGCCGCCGGTGCGCCGGTAGACGATCACGCTCGAGACGGCTTCGCAGCCACCCGCGGCGAGTGCTTCGTCGGCGATGCTCTTCAACGGAAGCGCCTTGCCGCCGCGCATCTGTTCGTCGCAGGTAATGAGGGCTGTTGCGCCGACGTCGACGATCCGCTCGTTCAGCGACTTCGACGAGAAGCCGCCGAACACGACCGAATGCGTCGCGCCGATGCGGGCGCAGGCCTGCATCGCGACAATGCCTTCGATCGACATCGGCATGTAGATCACGACCCGGTCGCTTTTCTTCACGCCGCGCTTCTTGAGCGCATTCGCGCAGCGGCATACGCGTTTGAGCAGGTCCCGGTACGAGACATGAGTGACCGTGCCGTCGTCCGCTTCGAAGATCACCGCGATCCGTTCACCGTTGCCGGCTTCGACGTGACGGTCGAGGCAGTTATAGGACGCGTTCAGCTCGCCGTCTTCAAACCATGTGTAGAACGGTGCGTTCGTCTCGTCGAGGATCTTCGAGAATGGCTTCTTCCAGGTCATCGTCTCGCGTGCGAGACGCCCCCAGAAGCCCTCATAGTCATGCTCGGCCTCGGCGACCAGAGACCGGTAAGCGCCCATTCCCGAAATCTCCGCATGGGCAACCAGGTCGGCGGGCGGAGGAAAGACGAGTCTTTCGTGGACAATCGATTCGATGACTGACATTTTGCATTTTCCAGTTCCGCGGGCGTAAAGGATCCAGGCGCTCGGCTCCTCGCCACTTATCGCTGAAGGTTGGTCGGACACAGCCCGTGCCCTCAGCCGTCGATCGCCTCGCGGACTGCTGGATTGAGCTTCCACGAAATTCTCGTGGCAGGTGGGGCACTGCCTTGCAGCGCCATTGACGCGCCACCACGAACACGGCGGCGGAAAATAAGGTGATCTGATGGGAGGCATCGTGACCGCGCCTGGCCGGAACGGTTGCTGCTGATGCGATCAATCGACGATGATCATGCTGCGCGGGGCCGTCTCCGGTACCTTTCGATGACGACGCACGGCGCCCATGACCACGGTGCGCGCACCTCGCGGCGAAGTCGGTACGGTACCGTACCGGCTCGGGCGACGGAGTTTCTTATGTAATCGGAGCGCACAAAAGCGCAGGCACCGGCGAGAATCGTGTGCCGTGACGATACGACGATCGGACGCTTGACGAAAATTTCGAATCCAGCTGTGGCACGGGTGCTCAAGCGTTCGCACTATCCGCTCGATGTGATCCTCACGTGCGTGCGCTGGTATGTGGCGTATCCGCTGAGTCTCCGACGCCTGGATGAAGTGATTTTTGTCGTTTTGAAACGCCCGATTGCTTCTGCAGCGCCGCGTTATATCAGCCGCCTTGATTCGTCGTTAATGGCAATTGGAGACTTACTCCGACGCCATCTCGAAGAACACGCGCATCGCCTCAGTCACATAGCGTTGCTGATGACGCAACATCAGGAATTCCCGCGGCGGCAGCGGCCAATGGAGTGCTGTGAGCGTCCCGGCGCTGAGTGAGGAAGCCGCGACCAGCCGGGACATCACGGTCGCGCCGGCGCCAGCCTCGACCGCCGAGCGCACCGCCTCGTTCGATGGAAGCTCCAGCGCGATCTCGAAGCCGGAGGGATCGTCTCCCAGGCTCTGCACCATCTTTTCGAAGATCCCGCGCGTACCCGATTCCTGTTCACGCAGCACCCAGGCGCTATCGCGCAAGTCAATGATATCGGCAGTTGTCGAATCGAGATGGGCCCAAGGGTGGCTGGGGGCGACCACCAGCACCAGTTCATCCTGGGCAACCGCGCGCACTTCGAGACCCTCTGCGTCTACCTGGTCTTCCACGAAGCCCAGATCGACTGCGCCCTCGGCGACCTGCCGAACGACTTGCCCGGTATTCGTGATCGAGAGCTTGAGCGAAACGCCGGGGTGTGCCGCATGGAAGCGCTGCATCACCTTCGGTATCCAGTAATTTGCCACGGTCTGACTCGTCGCAAGCGATAACGCGCCTCGCCGCAACCCGGCCAGATCGGCCAGCATGTTCCCGGCCGACGACGCACGGGCGAGCACCGCGCGCGCTTCGTCGAGAAACTGCTGGCCGGCGTCGGTCAGTACAATGTTCCGGCGAATCCGGTGGAACAGCTTGACGTCATACTGCGTTTCGAGCGCGGCGATTGAACTGCTCACCGCCGATTGCGAAAGCGCCAGTACGTTGGCCGCACGGGTCACATGCTGCTGCTCGGCAACCGCAACAAAGACACGAAGTTGATCGAGCGTCATGGATTTTCCGCGGACCGTAAGCCTCTTTCTATGCTACGCCCAGAACGCGGATCACCACGAGGCTGATGACCGCAAGGGCGACGATCGACAGCACCACCGCAAGTGTCACACGGGGGCCGGCCTTGGCGACCATTCGCACATCGACGCCAAGACCGAGTGCGGCCATCGAAAGTATCGTCAACACGTTCGCCGTATGGCTGATCGACGGCAATGCTTCTGTCGGAACGAGGTTGGCCGAACGGAGGGCAACCATCACAAGAAAACCAATGATGAACCAGGGCACGACTTTATGC
>NZ_FCON02000101.1 GCF_001544535.1 Caballeronia choica
ATGAATGACTGCTGTTCCACTCCGCGCAGCGGTGCGACGTGCGCGCCTTTTCTACATGCCAACAACGATGAAACCCCACTAACGACACTCCCCCGGTTGGACCACTCAGAAGGAACGGTCTAGCGGCGACTGGCAAGTATTTGCGTTGTGAAGCTGCTTTCTTTGCTTACTTTCTTTGCAGCAGCAAAGAAAGTGAGTCCCGCCCCGGACAGGGGCAGAGCCAATAAACCAAAAACAAAACAAGTTCCGTAGAAGCGCAAGCGCATCAAACGGTGTAGCAAAACCAACCCCCCACCTCAAGCGCCAGCGATCAATCCGCTCATGCTGCCTCGACCGATGCCTGCCACGCATCCAGCCAAGCTTCGAGCTTATCCGGCGGCAACGGACGGCTCAAGTGATAACCCTGCGCGAGGTCGCAACGCAGGTCTTTCAATCGCGCCATCATCTCTTCCGTCTCGACGCCTTCGGCCACCACCTTCAATCCCATGTTGTGGCCGAGATCGATCGTCGAGCGCACGATCGTCTCGTCGTCCTTGTGTTCGAACATTCCCATCACGAACGACTTGTCGATCTTCAGTTCGTCGACCGGCATCCGCTTCAGATACGACAGCGACGAATAGCCCGTGCCGAAGTCGTCGATCGACAGACGTATCCCCAGCGCATGCAGGCGATCGAGCGTCTCGATCGCGTGGTTCGGATCGTCCATGATGGCGCTTTCCGTGATCTCGATCCAGATCCACTCGGGCGCCACGCCATACTTGTGCAAGAGTGCGCTAAAGGTCTCCGGCAGCGACGACTGGATCAACTCGCGCGCCGACACGTTCACCGACACCGCAAGCTCGAGACCCTGCTCGCGCCACAGCGCGCATTGCCGGATCGCCTTGTCGGCAACCCAGCGTGAAATCGTCTTGATATAGCCGGTCTGCTCGGCAAATGGAATGAACTGGTCGGGTGAGACGAAGCCGCGCGTCGGATGGTCCCAGCGAACCAGCGCCTCGACGTACTTGACCTTGTGCGTGCACAAGTCGACCTTCGGCTGATAGTAGAGCGTCAGTTGATCGTGCTCGACGGCCTGGCGCAGCTCGCTCATCAGCGAGAGGCGCTCGGCGCTGTTCTTGTCGTGTCGTTCGTCGTAGAGGGCGTAGCCGGTGTTCGTGCGCTTGGCGACGTACATCGCGATGTCGGCGCGGCGCAGGAGCACGTTCATGTCGGCGCCGTTATGCGGACACGTCACGATGCCGATGCTCGCGCCCACGTCCACGGGCTGTCCTTCGATCGTGATCGGCTCTTCGAGCGCCTTCAGCATCCGGTTCGCGATCAGCTTGGCGGCGTCGGTGTCGTCGGTCGGCAAGAGGACGGCGAACTCGTCACCGCCGAGACGCGCGACGGTATCCGTACTGCGCTCCAACGCGGCACGCAGGCGCTTGGCGACTTCACATAGCAGCAGGTCGCCAATGGGGTGGCCGAGCGTGTCGTTGACATACTTGAAGCGGTCCAGGTCCATCATCATCACGGACAGCGGATGTCCCGCTCGCAGCGCCACGCCGATCGCGTGCTGCAGGCGATCATTGAAGAGCGCGCGGTTCGGCAGGCTCGTCAGGCGGTCCATATAGGCGAGCTCGGTGATGCGCCGCTCGCGTTCCGCAATGCCTTCCTGCATCTGGTTGAACGCGGTGGCAAGCTCGCCCATCTCGTCCTGATGCTTCACTTCGATTGGCTCGGCGTAATCGCCATGCCCGATGCGCCGCGCGAATTGCGTCAGTGCCGCGATGGGCCGCGTGACGCTGCGCGCTGTGAACATGCTGCCGACAATCGACACCAGCACGCCGGCGAGCGTGATCAGGAGCAGCGTGGTCTGCAAGCGGTGAAACGGAGCCAGCGCTTCGCTCAGCGAGCGCTGCAACAATACGGCGATGGGCTCGCCGTCGGACTGAAGCCGGACGAGGCGCGTAGCGTAGTTGTCACCGGAGACACCGGATGCGTGCTGCAAGGCGCGCCGCGCCGCCGGTGGCAGCGAGCTTGCGAGCACGGTCCATCGGCCATCGGCGCGGCCGGCGAGGAACGACACATCGAGCGCGGCGAGGCTTCCCATTTCGCTTGCCATCCTGTCGTCGATGGCGAAGCCCATCGCGACCCATGCAATCGGCAACGGCGCCTTGATCGGCACGGCGACGAGTTGGTAGGGCCGTCCGCCGATCATGCCGATGGCCGATGCGTCGCCGTTGCGTTCCACCGCGTGCAGCAGCTTCGGGAACGGGAAGGCCATGCCTTCGTGCGCGGGGCCGCTGCTGTCGGCGATCAGCTTGCCGTCGAGGTCGGCGAGCATGACGAGGTCTGCGTGAATGCGGTCGCCATGGTTCTCGAGCGCCGATGCCACGGTTTTCTCGTCGTGCGAGGCGATCGCCTGGCGAAACCCGAAGTCCGCCGCGACCACGCTCGCCGCCTGCGTCAGCTTTTCGCTGTTCGAACGCAGGACCTGCTTGAACACGCGCTCGGCGACGGACAGTTGATCGTCGGCGTTGCGATGGGCGTTCGAAGTGATCACCGAATTGATGACGACGAACGCGGCCGCCTGCGCGGCGAGCATCAGCAGGACGAAGACGAGTGCGATCCGTGCGCGCAGGCTGTGAAGTCGCATGGGCGCTCGCCTATTCGGACTTCAACTGCAACGTGAGCTTCGCGGCGTTGTCGGGGCCGGCGCTGATCTTCGTCGACGGTTGCGCGTTCGGGTCGTTCAGCCGGTAGTGCCACGCGGTGAGCCGGTAGGCGTCGGTGGGAAGATTGTCGATCGTGGCCTGGCCGCTCGCATCGGTCTTGGCGAACCAGGGCGTATCGACGATCAGCAGGTAAGCAAGCATCTGGTCGTGAATATTGCAGCCCATCACGACGAGCCCGGCCTTGTCGAAAACGACCGGACTCGCGGGAATGCCGTGGTACAGGTTCAACTCGAAGCGCTTGGCCGGCGAGAACGAATAGACATCGTGCTCGATGTTGTCCTTGTTCGGGAACGTGACGGAAGCGCCCGCCTGCACGACCGAAACGAGTGGCACGAAGTGTCGCTTGACCTGGTCGATGATCGCGCCGGCCGGCTTGGTCGGCGGCAGCTTGCCGCTGACCGGCGTGGCGTAGACCACGGCGTCGGTAACCGCCGCGCCCGTCTGGTCTACCACCTGCACGCGCACGCTCGCCGCGTTCGCGCGGGTCGCCGCGAGTCCCAATGCGCAGCACCATAGTGCTGCCAGAATCCGAGTGCTGAATCGCATGTGAGTTCGTTCGAAGAATGCTGTCCGCGCGCGAAAAGCACGCATGTACGCTCATAACGGCGCATGGCTGAGATACTTGAGGTGCGTTTCGTCTATTCCCGGTCCTGCACGTCGCGATACATCGGCGCGAGCTTGGCCAGCAACTTGTTCTGCGCATGGAAGGGCACGCCGTTCTTGTCCATCGCGTCCTGCAAATCCTCGACCAGTGCATTGAACGCAGCGCGGTCGATATTCTGTCCCTCGTGACTGCGCTTCATCGTGCGGCCCGTGTACTCGCAAGGGCCGCCAAGCAGCACGCAGAATTGCTCGACGAGCTTTTGCTTGATGCGCTTGATCGGCGCGTCTTCGAAATACGCTTGCGTGCGCGGATCGGCGAGCAGGTTGTCGTAGAGATCGTCGGCGATCTTGACGAGGCCGGGCTTCTCGCCGAACTCGCGGTAGAGCGAATCGTCGGCCCGGGCGTTTGCGCTGAAGCACGCAGCGAGAAGGAGCCCCGCCGTAGCGGCGTGTCGAAGTAGGAAACGCATTCAGAACCCCGCCTGAAGGGAGATATAGAGGCCGCGCTGGTTCTTGATCGTCGCGATATCGCCCAGCGCGACATAGGCGGCGGTCAACGAGACGTGCTTGGTCGGCGCCCATGCGACGAACGCGTCGTAGGCGTTCTGTTCGCGGGCGAAGCTGAGGTTGTTCGGCTTGGTGCGGTACTCGCCGCCGATCACGATGCTTCTCGACAGCATGTACGCCACCGATGTTTCAAACTCGGCGTGGTAATCGTTCGACTTGTCGCCGCCGAATCCGAGCAGGCCGAACTGGTTCGCCTTGGTGAATCGCAACGTGCCATTCAGCAGCAGGCTCTGCGCAAGCAGGAGCTTGGTCGCCGACAGGTAGAAATCGGTGCCGGAGTTGCTCGCCGCGCCGACCGCCTTGACGACGTCGCCCTGTTCGTTGTGCTTGAACTGGATGCCGGCCGCGACTTGCGGCACCCAGGTGTCCTGGTCGAGCACGGCGTCGCCGAAGAGGCGCACCTTCGCACCGAAGATGTTCTGGTTGAACTTGAAGTCCGGGCCGAGGCCGAGTTGCGCGCCGACGTCGCGGGTATCGAAGGTCTGGCGCGCGAGCGAAAACTCGACGCGATTCGCGACGCCGACCGTCACGCCATAGGTCGACAAAGCAAAGTCTTGCGTTCTCACATACGTGCCGTGCGCGTTGGCGCCGAGCTGAGTGCCCGTTCCGTAGCCGCCGATCACGGCCCAGGGTGTCAGGCCGCCGCCCGCGGCGCCTTCGATTTCGGAGACGCCGCCAGTCAGCAGCAGCTTGCCGCCGGTTGCGGGGGCGTCTGCGAATGCCGCCGAGGATATCGTTGCGAGCGCCGCGATGGCGGCGCCGAGGTGCTTGCTTCTTGAACGCATTGGGTAATGCTCGTCGAGCTTGTTCGAAATTAGGTTGACGCCGTGGTCGCCGGCGCTTTTCAGCGCGTGCGGACCTGGTGGCTCCGCTGCCTTGTATACGGCCGGCCGGGGGCAGACTTGAGTCTGACGTCGGGCTGCCGGTGCACGCGGCGCGAAAGTCGTTGTCACGAATCCCGGCTACGATGTCGTCGCCATGACGAAAACACCCACTCTCATCGCGACCTTGCTGGTCGCCACCGCCTTCGCCTTCGGCACGCCGCCGGCGCGCGCCGGCAACCCGGATGCGCTCTGGGAAATCGTCCACGACAATTGCGTCCCGGCGGCCGAAGGGGCGAACGTCGTGCAGAAATGCATCGAGGTGAATCTCGCGGGCGGCTATGCGGTGCTGAAGGATATCGTCGGCGTCGCGCAGTACCTGCTGATCCCGACGGCGCGAGTCAGCGGAATCGAAAGCCCCGAGCTGCTGGCTCCCGGCTCGCCGAATTACTGGCGCGCGGCGTGGGAGGCGCGCCATTACGTCGATGAAGCGCTGCATCGCGAACTGCGGCGCGACGTAGTCTCGCTCGCGATCAACTCGGCGCACGGGCGCACGCAGAACCAGTTGCATATCCATGTCGATTGCCTCGCGCCGGATGTCGTCTGGGCGCTGCGCGAGTACGGGCCGCGCGTCGGCACGGAGTGGTCGCCGTTTCCGATCCTGCTGCGCGGCCATGCGTATCGCATACGCCGCATCGACGACGCCGGCCTCGAACACACCGATCCCTTCAAGCTGCTTGCGCCGGATGTCGCGCGTGAAGGGCAGGTGATGGGCGAACAGACGCTGCTCGTCGCGGGCGCCGTGCTGCGCGACGGCACGCCTGCGTTCTACCTGCTCAACGATCACGTCCAGCCGGGCGATTGGGCCTCGTCGGAGGAACTGCAGGACCACACTTGCGCAATCGCGCGCGAGCAGGATCGCATCGACAGAAAGTGAAGACAGAAAGTGACAGCAGGCGGCGCTCACCGGCGGCAACATGAGCCGGTGGAGGGGCAAGCGACATGCGGCGCCGTGTCGCTCGCAAACGCCACTTGCCTATTCACTTTTGTGTAACTACAATAATGAACATCGAAATTGTTTTTGATCCTGCAAAGGACGAAGCCAACAGAAGGCGCCACGGTGTATCGCTCGAACTCGCGCGGCAAATCGACTGGTCGACTGTGATGGCGGGTGTCGACGACCGTCATGACTATGGCGAAGTGCGCGAGATCGGCTATGCGCCGATCGGAACGCGGCTTTACTGCGTCGTTTTCACGCAACGAGTCATCTCGTTGCGCATCATCAGTTTGCGCAAAGCCAACTACAGGGAGCTTGACCGTTATGAACAAGAAACTGAAGCTTACGAGGCACTCTCCCGAGGAGGAAGCCCAGATCCAGCGCGGAATCGACTCCGATCCGGAAACGTTCATCCCTTCCGACGAGCAGTTCGCGAAGATGAAACCGCTGGGCCGGCCGCGCCTTGAATCGCCGAAGGTACAACTTACCGTTCGTTACGACGCCGATATCGTCGAGGCGTTCAAGGCGACCGGCGAGGGCTGGCAGACGCGCATGAACAATGCGCTGCGCGAGTGGCTGCAAACGCATCGGGCGGCGTGAGCCCGACTTCATCGGTTTATCCAGTAGGTCGGCAGTAGTTCGAATTGAAAGCCGCTGAGCGTGAGCCAGCGGCTTTTTTTGATTCGGGCACTCGGGTAGCAACCTCGTAGCGCTTGCGACAAGCTGGTCGAGTCTCTCCAAACGTTTGCGCAAAAACAATGCGTCGAAAATCGTAATGCGCGTGTCAACTTGACGTCAGCAATCGTCCTTTAGGCCGTCCGGGCTATCGGCTGCTCAGTTTCGAATTTGAGTCGAATCGTAAGCCTTGGGCATGGGCAAAAGTTTGTCGGAGCGTCGAGGCCCCGACTGGGGCGCCTTGAGACTCGGGCATCGTCTCAAACCGAGTGCTTCGGCATCCCAAATTTACCGTCCGGACATTCCCTGAGCCTAAGCAAACGCTAAGATTTCGTCCAAATTATTACGATATATTACCGTCCCGTTATCCGACATCTGGGAAGATCGTCTTAAACGTCGCCCGCCTTGAGAACACATGAAGTCACTGAAGATATTGCATAGCGAATCATCCAGAGGATGGGGCGGCCAGGAAGTACGCACGTTGAAGGAAATGGTCGCGTTGCGCGATCTCGGGCACGTCGTCGAACTCGTGTGCCCGTCCGATGCCCGGATCGGCGCGCGCAGCGCCGAGCTCGGCTTCGCCGTGCATCACGCGCGCATGCGCGGCGGCGGCGATGTGCGCTCGATGACGGCCATCAAGGCGCTCCTGCGCAGCAAGGCATTCGACGTGCTGAACACGCACAGCGGCCACGATAGCCTCGTCGCGGGCATGGCCGGCCGGCTCGCGGGTACGCCGCTCGTCGTGCGCACGCGCCATCTCGCATTGCCGATCAGTTCGCTCGCCACCTACACGTGGATACCGCATCGCGTGATCGCGGTCAGCCGCTACGTTCGGCAGTACCTGATTTCGGCGGGTGTCGCAGCGGGACGCGTGCAGACCATCTACGACGGCATCCCGACGCCCGAGCCTATCGTTCAATCGACCTTGCGCGCCGAACTCGGCCTCGGTCCTGATGCGCTGATCGGCTGCATGGTCGCGATCATGCGCGACAAGAAGGGCCACGAAGACCTGATCGCCGCAGCCGAGCCGCTTTTCGCGACCCAGCCGAACCTGCACATCGTGATGGCCGGCGACGGAGACACATTCGCGCGGATCAAGGAACTCGTCGAGCGCCGCGGGCTCGCCCAACGCATCCATCTGCTCGGCTTTCGCACCGACATCCCGAACGTGCTGCGCGGCTGTGACCTGTTCGTGCTGCCCACGCATCAGGAAGCGCTCGGCCAGTCGTACATCGAGGCAATGGCGGCAGGGCTGCCCGTGATCGGTACGCATGTCGACGGCGTGCCGGAGTTGATCACGCAGAACGTCAACGGCTTGCTGGTGCCGGCA
The DNA here is from genome assembly GCF_001544535.1 of Caballeronia choica. Classification (GTDB taxonomy): domain Bacteria; phylum Pseudomonadota; class Gammaproteobacteria; order Burkholderiales; family Burkholderiaceae; genus Caballeronia; species Caballeronia choica. Next base: position 7,711 of record NZ_FCON02000101.1, read on the forward strand.
AAGGATACGCAAGCGTTGCGCGCGGCGATCGTGCAGTTGATCGACGATCCGGAACTGCGTGCGCGGCTCGGCGCGGAGGGTCGCCGGATCACGGAACAAGGCTTCACGATCGGCGGAATGGCCGACGAAACGGTCGACTTCTATCGACGCAGCCTGAGCGAGCGGAGCGCGCGCGCATGACGAACGGCGCGCGTTCGGTCCCGGTGCTGATGTATCACCATGTCAGCACGTCGCCCGGAATGATCACGGTGACGCCCCCGAATTTCGCGGCGCAAATGGCGTATCTCGCGAGCGCGGGTTATCGGACGCTCGGGGCGCGGCAACTCGCCGGTTTTCTCGCGGGCGAGCGGGTACCGCCGAAGTCGCTGGTGCTGACTTTCGACGACGGCTATCTCGACAACTGGGTCCACGCGCATCCCGTGCTGCAGCGGCACGGCTTCACGGCGATCTGCTTTCTGGTCAGCGGCTGGCCGGGCGAAGGCACGCCGCGTGCGAACGCGTCGGATGTGGCGGCGGGACTGGATGGCGCGACGCTGCCGCGCTTGCTGAATCATCGCGAAGGCGAGATCGCGATCGACGAAGGCCGTGCCGACGAAGCGATCCTGCGCTGGTCCGAAATCGACGCGATGCGCCGCGCGGGCACCTTCGAGTTCCACAGTCATACGCACAGCCATGTGCGCTGGGATCAGGTCGCGGGCAGCCGCGCCGAGAAGCGCGCGAGCTTGCGCCACGATCTGCTTGCCGCACGCGTCACGCTCGACGAGCGGCTCGGCGGTGCGTCGGATCATCTGTGCTGGCCGCAAGGCTATTACGACGACGACTATCGTGAAATCGCGCGCGAAGCCGGCTTCCGGCATTTCTATACCTGCCATCCGGGCGCGAACGTGAGCGCGGCGAACGTCCAGCCCGATGCGGAACGTTCGATCAACCGGCTCGAAGTGCGCGACCGTCCGGCGTCGTGGCTCGCGAGCCGTCTCTGGGTCCACAGCCGGCCCGCGCTTAGCCGCGCGTATTTGCGGATCAAGCGCTGATCGTCGTGATCAGCGGACGAATCTCCTCGACAGCGGCCTCCGGCAGCACTTGCCTGAGCGTGCGGATCGTGAACGCGAGATCCTCGCTGGCGACATCGAATTCGACACGCAGTTCGGCGTGATCGCGCGACGCATGGCTCACATAGACGCCCAGCGGCGAATGAAAAAGACGACGGATGCGCTCGCGTGCCTCGTCGTCGTACGAGCCGTGCACGAGCGCCGAGAGCAGCACGCGGTGGGGCGGAAGAACCATATCCATTTGCGGCAAGCTCCGCGATCTCTGAAGATATCTCGAAGCTTATTCCGCCGAGCGTAAACGGCGCGTCAAGAAATCCGCGCGCGCCGTATAAACCCTGGCCGCTATCAATCGATGCCGTGAAACACCGCATCGTCCGGGCCGACATACGCGGGCGAGCGCCACGCGGCGTCGCGCATCGAATGCTGCACCTGATGCTCGACGCCCAGCAGCACCGCGAAGATCGCCATCCGCACGGGAATGCCGTTGTCGGTCTGCCGGAAGATCGCAAGCCGCGAGTCGTGGTTCAGGTCCGTTGCGAGATCGTTCGCGCCGGGGCGCCCGTCGCGCGGCAGCGGATGCATGATCAGCGTGTCCGGGCCGCAGACGCTGTTCACCAGCGCCTGATTGATCTGAAAATCGGGCGTATAGCCTTCGATCGATTCGTCGGCGAAGCGCTCCTTCTGGATGCGCGTCGCGTACACGACATCGGCGCCTTCGAGCCCGGCGCGCAAGTCGGACGTCTGCTCGATCACGTGATCGCCGCGCGCGATCTGTTCGAGGATGGTGTCGGGCATTTCGAGCGAGCGCGGCGACACCAGCGTGAACTTCAGCCCGCGATACAGCGACAGCAGCTTGGCGAGCGAATGCACCGTGCGCCCGTACTTGAGATCGCCGACCATCGCGATATGCGCGCCATCGACGATCTTGCCGATCCGCGAAAACTCGCGCTGGATCGTGTACAGGTCGAGCAGCGCCTGGCTCGGATGCTCGCCGGGTCCGTCGCCGGCGTTGATCACCGGGATATTGGTGGCGCGCGCAAACTCGGCGACCGACCCTTGCTCCGGGTGGCGCACGACGAGCGCATCGGCGTAACCGCTGATCACGCGGCTCGTGTCGTAGATCGACTCGCCCTTCGCCATCGACGAAAACGTGAAGCCGGTCGTGTCGCACACCGAGCCGCCGAGCCGGCAGAACGCCGCGCCGAAACTCACGCGCGTGCGCGTGCTGGCTTCGAAGAACAGGTTGGCGAGCACCGCGCCTTCGAGCACGCGCGTGATTTTCTGGCGCCGCGCGATCGGCTGCATCGCGTCGGCGACGCGAAACAGCGCCTCGACCGAATCACGCGAGAACTGGTCGACGGACAGCAAGTGCGAGCGGCCTTCGAACGCAATCGACGCCTGTACGCGTTGCGTATATTCTTCGCCGTTGGGCGCGCGTTCGAGAATCTCGGCGACATAACGCCCGGCGATCTCCGGCATCGTGCGCGATTCGGGCGAACCGTCGGGCAGCAGCCAGGTGTCGAGCGCCCGCCGCGACACGCCGATGCGGTTCGCGAACGTGTCGCGGGTCATGTTGAGGCGGCGCATCGCGTCGCGCAGGACGGTTTGCTGCTGAACGGCCATGAATCGCTCCGGTAGATGTACGCGGAGCGTATATTAGGTCACTCGCCGATCAGATGCAAGACAACTTCCCGCCGATGCGGCGCGCGGCGGTGCTCGAACAGGTAAATGCCCTGCCAGGTGCCGAGCACCATGCGGCCGGCTTCGACCGGAATCGACAGTTGCACGGTCGTGAGCGCGGTGCGCAGGTGGGCGGGCATGTCGTCGGGGCCTTCGGTGTCGTGCACGTAGCGCCCGGGCGATTCAGGCGCCACCGTCTCGAAGAAGCGTTCGAGATCGGTGCGCACGTCGGGATCGGCGTTTTCCTGAATCAGCAAGGAAGCGGACGTATGCCGGCAAAACACCGTGAGGACGCCGGTGCGGATGTCCTGGAGGTCGATCCAGTGATCGATGTCGGCGGTGAATTCGTGCAGGCCGCGCGTCTTCGTCGCGACCGTCAGGTGCTGCAGTGCCTGTTTCATATCGGCCTCTCTCGCGAGGAGTGCGCGCCGGTGAGACGCGCTCGTTCATTCAGTTTATCGGCTGCAATGCGTTTTGATAGGGCGCCGGCAGGCGACTATGCTTGGGGTGAACGCTTTCGCCATCAATCGACCGACCATGTCTCTTTCAGATTGGCCCAAGCGCGCGCTTGTGGTGGTCGCCTGCCTCCCGACGATCCCCGCGCTCGCCGAAGAACCGCTCGCCAACCGCGGCAACGATCCGTTCATGCAGGTATCGTCCGCGATCGCCGGCTGCACGCCGCCGCGCGGTCCGTTCGTGTCGGAGAAGGAGTGGCTCGCCGAGGCGCACTACCGCATCGAGCGCGGCAATAGCTGCTGGATCGCGGGCCGCTGCCGGCTGCCGAACAGCTACGACTACGACAAGGAAATCGCCGAAAGCGTGACGCGGCGGCTCAACGCGCTCAATACCAGCACGCAATGGCGGGAGAAGACGAGCCTGTGGCTCACCCTGCAGCGCAGGTTCATCTACGTCGACGGCTGCGTCGCGCGCGATTTCGACAAGGCGCGGTTTCTTTCCCAACTCGGTGAGACGGCGGACGTCGAGACGGTCATCGACCGGACGGTGGCGAAGCCTTGAGCGATGGTCATTTCGGGCAAGCGTGCAAATTTGGCATAAGCTTGATATCAGACCAGCATTGCCACAAAGGGGCCGCGGCGCTCGCGAGCCGTCGGTTTTCATCGATGAAAACAAACCCGCTTGACGTGCTTCGCCGCCGGTTCGGACTCGTGCTGCATGGGGTGGCGCTTTTTCTGCTGACACTCTGCGGCGGCTCATTCGCCGGTGCCGCGAGCGCGCCTGTCGTGGTGATCGCGGTCACAGGTGCGATCGGGCCGGCGAGTGCCGATTTCATCGTCCGCTCGCTCGGGCGCGCCGCCGACGATCACGCGCAACTCGCCGTGCTCGAACTCGATACGCCCGGCGGCCTCGACCTCTCGATGCGTTCGATCATCAAGGCGATACTCGCGTCGCCGGTGCCGGTCGCGGCGTTCATCGGGCCGAGCGGGGCGCGGGCGGCGAGCGCGGGCACCTACATCGTCTACGCGAGCCACATCGCCGCGATGGCGCCCGGCACCAATCTCGGCGCCGCGACGCCGATCCAGATCGGCACGGGCGGCGGCGACGCCATGCCGGGCACGGGCGCATCGGCGGCATCCGCCGTCGCCGCGCAATCGACCGAATCGAGAAAGCAGGTTCACGACGCCGCCGCCTACATCCGCGGCCTCGCGCAAATGCGCGGACGCAACGCCGACTGGGCCGAGCGGGCGGTGCGCGAGGCGGTGAGCCTGTCGGCGAGCGAGGCGCTGGCGCAACACGTGATCGACCTCACCGCCGCCGACGTGCCCGACCTGCTCGCCAGACTGGACGGCCGCCGCGTCCACACACTCAGCGGCGACCACGTCCTCGCGACGAAGGGCGCCGCCATCATCACCTTGCAGCCCGACTGGCGCAGCCGCTTCCTCGCGACGATCACCGACCCGAGCGTCGCGTTGATTCTCATCATGATCGGCATGTACGGCCTGTTCTTCGAATTCGCGAACCCGGGCTTCATGCTGCCAGGCGTGGCGGGCGCGATCTGTCTCCTGATCGGCCTGTTCGCGTTGCAGCTTTTGCCGATCAGCTTCGTCGGGCTGGGTTTGATCGTGCTCGGCATCGGCTTTCTCGTCGCGGAGATGTTCCTGCCGACGTTCGGCACGCTCGGCATCGGCGGGATCGTCGCGTTCGCGATCGGCGCGCTGATGCTGATCGATACCGACGTGCCCGGGTTCGGCATTCCGGTCGGCGTCGTGGCGGGGATCGTCATCGTGACTGCGCTGTTCATCTTTTCCGTGTCGACGTTCGCACTGCGGGCCCGCAGGCGGCCCGTGGTGAGCGGCGCGGAGGCGATGCTCGGCACCGTCGGCGTGATGCTCGACGCACAAGGCGACGACGCCGGCTGGGCGACGGTCCACGGCGAACGCTGGCGTGTGCGCAGCGCCGAGTCGCAAGCGCTTCCCGCGCGCGGGGCACGGGTGCGGGTGACGGCTCGCCACGGCCTCACGCTCACGGTCGAGCCATTGAATGGAGAACGTCAATGATGGGTATCACATTCGGTTTCACGGGCGTGCTGGTTGCGCTGATCGTCCTGCTGCTGTTCTCGGCGATCCGCATCTTCCGCGAGTACGAGCGCGGCGTCGTGTTCATGCTCGGGCGCTTCTGGAAGGTGAAGGGGCCGGGTCTCGTGCTGATCATCCCCGCTGTGCAGCAGGTCGTGCGAATGGACTTGCGCACCGTCGTGTTCGACGTGCCGCCGCAGGACGTGATCACGCGCGACAACGTGTCGGTGAAGGTGAACGCGGTGGTCTACTTCCGCGTGGTCGATCCGGAAAAGGCGGTGATCCAGGTCGCGCGTTTCCTGGACGCGACGAGCCAGTTGTCGCAGACGACGCTGCGCGCGATCCTCGGCAAGCATGAACTCGATGAACTGCTCGCCGAACGCGAGCGCCTGAACGCGGATATCCAGCGCGTGCTCGATGCGCAGACCGACGCGTGGGGCATCAAGGTATCGAATGTGGAAATCAAGGATGTGGACATCAACGAGACGATGATCCGCGCGATCGCGCGCCAGGCCGAAGCGGAACGCGAGCGGCGCGCGAAGATCATCCACGCGGAAGGGGAATTGCAGGCATCGGAGAAACTGCTGCAGGCGGCGCAGATGCTCGCGCAGGCGCCGCAGGCGATGCAGTTGCGCTACCTCCAGACGCTGACGACCATCGCCGCCGACAAGAACTCGACGATCGTCTTCCCGATGCCGATCGATCTCATTACGTCGTTGCTGGACCGGCTGAAAAGAGAGTAGCGCTCCGCCCACGAAGAGCGGAGCGCCGGACGGCTTATTCGACAGCCGGGAAGTCGAGGTCCGTGTCGTTCACGCGATTCACCAGGTTCGTGAACGTGATCACGCTGACGGCGAACAGCGCGTCGATCACTTGCGCTTCGCTGTAGCCGGCGGCGCGCACTTCGTCGAGTCGGGCTTTGTCGACGGTGCCGTGCGTCGACACGACGTGCCGCACGAAGGCGACGAGCGCATCGCGCTGCGCGTTGCCGGTCGCGACACCCGCGCGGACCTGCCGGGTTTCTTCAAGCGACAGGCCGACCATCTTGCCGACCAGCGTATGCGCGGCGATACAGTAGTCACAGCCGGCGATTTCGCTGACCGCGAGCTTGATGGCTTCGACATCGGGCTTGGAGAGGCTGCTCTTCGCGAGGATCGCGTCGCCGTTCAGCGCTGCGCCGAGCGCGGCGGGGCTGTGCGTGCCGACGGTCGCGTAGGCGTTCGGGACACGGCCCACGGCCTTCCTGATGCCGGCGAACAGGTCTGCGGCGACGCCGGTTGCTTCGTTGACGTTGATCTTTGAAAGTCGTGACATGGTGAGCTCCTGAGTATGTGGACAGCCATTCGTTTGGCGTGAATGAACTGTATTCCCCGAGCTTCGGCGCGTTAATGCCCGTCGGGCTCGCAAACATGCTCGTTCGGATCACACTCTCCGGCGCCCGGCGGACCGCCCGCGCGCAATGGCCCGGAAGCCCGTCACACAACACTCCGCGCCGATTATTGCTGCCCGCGTCATTCAGTCGTGCGCATCCTTGACTTGACTTCGTGCATATGCACAATTAGTCTTCCGCTATTAACAAGTGCCTTAAATGGCACTTCCTTCAATCTAAACGGTGCATATGCACTTTAAACGACAATGTCCAGTCCTTCAACAGACGTTTCACCGGTTTCCGCCCCTGCGCTGCCGAAAGGGGCGCGGCGCATTCCCTGGATGCTCCTGGCGCTCGGCCTCGTGGGCGTCGTGGTGGTCGCGGCCGCGGCCTATTGGACGCTCGTGCTGCGCTTCGTGCAGACCACCGATGACGCCTACGTCGGCGGCAACGTCACGGTGATGGCGCCGAAGGTGAACGGCTTCGTCGCCGAGATGCTCGTGCAGGACAACCAGCGCGTGAGCGCGGGCCAGGTGCTGGTGCGCCTCGATTCGCGCGACTACGACGCCCGCCTCGCACAAGCGAACGCCGAAGTGGCGAGCGCGCATGCCGCGGTCGCCGAATTGCAGGCGAAGCGCGACTTGCAGGGCGCCGTGATCAACCAGCAGCAGGCGGAGGTGCGGGCGTCGTCGGCGGAAATGACGCGCAGCGCGTCGGACCGCTCGCGCTATCGCGAACTCGTGAAGGACGACGCGGTGTCGAGCCAGATCGTCGAGCGCGCGGACGCCGACTTCACCAAGGCGAGCGCGGCCGTCGATCGAAGCGGCGCGTCGCTGGTGGCAGCGAAGCGCGAACTCTCCGTGATCGAAGCGCAGATCGCCGATGCTAGCGCTCGCGTCGCCACCGCCGAAGCGACGCGGCGCGTCGCGGAACTGAACGTCGAGTACACGACGATCCGCTCGCCCGTCGACGGGTACGTCGGCAATCGCACGGCGCGCGTCGGGATGCTGGCGAACACGGGCGTGTCGCTGCTGACGATCGTGCCGTCGTCGGGACTCTGGATCGACGCCAACTTCAAGGAAGACCAGTTGAAGAAGATGCGCGTGGGCGACGAGGTCGACGTCGATCTCGACGCGTCCAGCGAGCCGATCCACGGCCGCGTCGAGAGCCTGGCACCGGCGACGGGCGCGACCTTCAGCGTGCTGCCCGCCGAGAACGCGACCGGCAACTTCACGAAGATCGTGCAGCGCGTGCCGGTGCGCGTGCGCCTCGACGTGCCGAAGGAGATGCAGGCGGTGCTGCGCCCGGGCTTGTCGGCGACGGTCAAGGTCCATCTGAACGGCGCGAACTGATCATGCCGACGACCCTTCCACTCGATCCCGCCAGCCAGCCGGTCAGGCAGCGCGTACTGGCGTTCGCGCTGATGTGCCTGGGCTTCTTCATGGCGACGCTCGATATCCAGATCGTCGCGTCGTCGCTGAAGGACATCGGCGGCGGTTTGTCGGCGAGCCAGGACGAGCTTTCGTGGGTCCAGACGTCCTATCTGATCGCGGAAATCCTCGTGATCCCGATGTCGGGCTGGCTCTCGAAAGTGTTCTCCACGCGCTGGCTGTTCGTGGCGTCGGCGGTGGGTTTCACGATCACGAGCATGCTGTGCGGGATGGCGTGGGACATCAATTCGATGATCCTCTTTCGCGGCTTGCAGGGCGCGCTCGGCGCCGCGATGATCCCGACCGTCTTCACCACCGCCTTCGTGCTGTTCCCCGGCAAGCAGCGCGTGATCGCCTCGACGACGATCGGCGCGCTCGCGTCGCTGGCGCCGGCCATCGGTCCGGTGATTGGCGGCTGGATCACGTCGCAATGGTCGTGGCACTGGCTGTTCTACCTGAACGTCGTGCCGGGGATCGCGGTCGCGGCGCTGGTGCCGAAGTTCGTGCATATCGACGAGCCCGATCTTTCGCTGCTGAAAAAGGGCGACTACCTCGGCATCGTGCTGATGTCGGGATTTCTCGGCTGCCTCGAATACGTGCTCGAAGAAGGCCCGCGCAAGAACTGGTTCGGCGACGATGCGATCATCGCGTGCACCTGGATCTCGGCGATCTGCGGCTTTCTCTTTTTCGTGCACGCGTTCACGGCAAAGGAGCCGATCGTCGACCTGAAAGCGCTCGCGGTGCGCAACTTCGGGATCGGCAGCCTGCTTTCGTTCGTGACGGGTATCGGCATCTTCGTGTCGGTGTTTCTCACGCCGGTGTTCCTGAGCCGCGTGCGCGGCTTCGATTCGCTCGAAATCGGTTTCGCGCTCCTGTCGGTCGGCTGCTTCCAGTTGCTCGCGCTCGGCGCGTATGCGTTCGCGACGAAGTTCATCGACATGCGCGTGCTGCTGGTCTTCGGTCTCGTATGCTTCGGCGCCGGGTGTTATCTGTACACGCCGCTCACGAATCAATGGGGCTGGCACGAACTGCTGTTGCCGCAGGCGCTGCGCGGCATCGGACAGCAATTCGCCGTGCCGCCGATCGTCACGATGGCGCTCGGCTCGCTGCCACAGTCGCGGCTCAAGTCGGCGAGCGGTCTGTTCAACCTGATGCGCAATCTCGGCGGCGCGATCGGCATTGCCGTCAGCTCGACGATGCTCAACGACCGGCTCAACCTGCACTACCTGCGGTTGAGCGAGAACGTGACGGTCGGCCGCCCCGAAGTCGAAGGCCTGCTCGCGCGCAGTTCCGGCCATCTCGCCTCCGTCGCGGGCGACGCGCTCGACGCGTCACAGGCCGGGCTTGCGAGCCTGCACGCGCTCGTGATGCGCGAGGCGCTCGTGCTGACCTTCGCCGATTGCTTTTACGTGCTGGCGCTGTGCTTCCTGGTGGGCATCGTCAGCGTCGTGTTCTCGCGGCCGATCGCGAGCGCTCCGCCTTCCTCAGATGCGCATTGAGCCTTCATTGAGCCTTCATTGAGCTTTGAACCGATCATGAAAAAACTTCTCGTTGAAATCCTGGCGTGTCTGTCGCTCGCCGCGTGCGCGGTGCAGCCCGCGACGCACGCCGACCTGCTCGCCACGGTTAGCGCCACGGCGCCCACCGACTGGAGCGTAGACGTGCCGCGCGATCCCGCCGATCCCGCCGCGTGGTGGAACCAGTTCGGCGATCCGGTGCTGCATGAACTCGTGGCATCGGTGCTGAACGACAACCTCGACGTGCAGGCGGCCGTCGAGCGCGTGAAGCAGGCCCAGGCGCTGACGACACAGCGCCGCGCCGCGCTGCTCCCGCAACTCGACGCGAACGCAGGCGCCTCCGACACCCGGCAGAACACGCCGCCGCCGCTCGGCTACGTGCGCCAGGCGGGCGTCGGCCTGTCGCTCAGCTGGACGCCCGATGTGTTCGGCGGCGAGCGGCTGGAGCTGCTGGCATCGCAGGCGCAGCTTGTCGGCCGCGAACATGCCGCCGATCAGTTGCGGCTCGCGCTCGCGGCGGATACGGCGTCGGCCTATGTGGATCTGCGCTGGGCGCAGGCGGAACTCAAGATCCTGCAGGACAACGTCGTGATCCGCGAGCGCGCGCTGCGCCTGACGCAACGGCGCCTGCAGTATGGCCTTTCGACGCAGCTCGACGTTTCGCGCGCGCAGAACCAGTTGAGCGATCTCCAGTCGCGCATTCCGCGGGCGCAGTCGACGATCCAGCACCAGTTGAGCCTGATCGCCGTGTACTCGGGGCGCACGCCGGAATCCGTCGACCGGCTGATGCTCGCGAATGCCGGCAACACGCCCGTGATTCCCACGCCGACGAGCAGCGTGCCGCAAATGCTGCCGTCCGACGCGCTGCTGCGCCGCCCGGACGTGCTCGTCGCCTACGCCGATGTGCAGCAGCGCGCGGCGGAGGTCGGGGTGTCGAGGGCGGAGCGTTATCCGAAGTTCTCGCTGCGCTTGACGGACGGCTTGCTGGCGTCGTCGTATCTCGGCTTGCCGACGCTCACCGACAACCTATTCAGCGCCGCGCTCAACGCGACGAGCCCGATCTTCAACGCCGGCCGCATCACGGCGGACATCGAGCAAAACGAGAGCCGGATGCGCGAATCGGAACTGCATCTGCGCCAGACGATGCTTCAAGCGCTCAAGGACGTGGAGGATACGCGCAGCGATCTCGTGAGCACGACCGAGCAGACCGCGCGCCTGACCGACGCGCTCGCCTCGTCGGGCAAGTCGCTGACGCTTTCGACCGAGTTGTACAAGGGCGGCGCGGCGAGCTTCCTGGATGTGCTCGCGGCGCAGGAGTCGTACCTGCAGGACGCCGATTCGCTGAACCTGGCCAAGCGTGAGCATGCGCTCGCGTCGGTCGCGCTGTATCGCTCGCTCGGCGGCGGCTGGAGCCAGACGCCCGCGGACGCCGATATCGCTGTGAATAGCACGCCGTCGATCGCGCAGGCGGTGCGGAAAAATCCATCGTCGGTCAACTGAGGAGACATAGACATGAACATGAGCCTGATCGAAGAAACCGCCGCCGGCCTCGATGGCCTTTCACAACTGCGCGCGCTGATCGCCTCGGGGCGCAAGCCGGGCATTCTCGTATCGCTCGATTTCGAGTTCGTCGAAGTGGACGCGGGCAGGGCGGTGTTCGCGGGCATCGCGGGCGAGCACGCGTATAACCCGATCGGCACCGTGCACGGCGGCTACGCGGCCACGTTGCTCGATTCCGCGTGCGGCTGCGCGGTCCATTCGCGCCTCAGCGCGACGCAGGCCTATACCACCCTCGAACTCAAGGTGGCGTATCACAAGGCGGTGACGCGCGATTCGGGCTTGCTGCGAGCCGAAGGCCGCGTGTTGTCGATCGGCCGGCGCGCGGCATTCGCCGAGGCCACGCTCAAGGATGCGAACGGGCGCCTGCACGCATCGGCGACATCGACGCTGCTCGTCTTCGATCGATGAGACGGCTGTCGGCTATTCCTGCGCCGGGACCGACGCCGGTTCCCCGCAAAGACGCGTGAGTTCGCAGGCGAGTTCGTCGATGTAGGCGTCGGCCATGCCGCATTCCTCCAGCGCCCGTTGCAGCATGAACACATACTCGGCGTTCGTGCCGAATAAACCGGACGCGGCGTTCATCAGCGGCGCGATGGTGGAAGGTCGCGCGTCGGCTTCGTACTGCGACTGCTCATGGTCGGCGACGAACGCGATCGCCAACGTCTCGGTGCCGTCGTCGAGCGTGACGGGCGCCCAGGTCGGGCGATAGGCGCCCGTCACCATCTCGCGGGTCCAGAGAATCCTGAGTTCTTCGTCGAGCGTCGAATTGCACAGCCTCAGCGCCACGCCTCGCGTGCTGCCGCCCGGCTCGAGCGAAAGCATCCTGCCCGGGCGCTCGGGCGTGCCCCGTCCGGCAGTCACGCGCAGGCAGAAGCTGCGGTGCCAGCCGTGCAGCGTCGCGATGCGGCGACTGTCGTAGACCGAAATCGGGTTCCACATCAGCGACCCGTATGCGAAGACCCACACCTCGCCGTCGTCCGGCCGCGACTGCATGGTTTGCGCGAGAGACTGGTCGATACGCTCTTGCGTCCAGAGGATTTCCTTGGGCAGCGTATCGAAGCTTTCGAGATAGGCTCCGGAACTGATGGCGTGTCTGTTCAACATCCGATTCGTCTCTTCATGGTGGGCGCCGTCGATGCCGAAGCCTGGGTCACCTACGGGCGCCTGAATGGCTGATGCCTGTGCAAAAGAGTATGCCGGTTCCGGCAGCCGCCAAAATTCCCCGCAGACGCGACGCGCATTTTTTGCCGCAAATGCCACGCATGCCCGATATCGCGCTTGACGCCCCGGATTCGCTCAACGTCGTGATAGGCGAAGATGCGCTCGCGGAAGCCCGTGACGACGGCCGGCATGCGACACCCGCGACCATTGATACGAACGGCAGACCGCGTCACCCTGCCGCGATATCCGCCCCAGCGCGTTTCACGCCGCTTCGCGCGGCGATATTTTCCGCGCGATTTCCTCCGCGTGTTGCTGCGCGGCGATCTTCAGGTCGTAGGTCATTTGCAGGTTGAGCCAGGTCTGCGCGTCGCCGCCGAAATAGCGCGCGAGTCGCAGCGCCGTTTCGGGCGTGATGCCGCGCCGCTCGAGCACGATGTCGTTGATGCGGTTGGGCGTGACATCGAGCGCGCGGGCGAGCGCGTTCGCGGTCATGCCGAGCGGCACGAGATAGTCCTCGCGCAGCACCTCGCCCGGATGGACGGGGCGCATGCCGTTCGTGAAATTAGCCATGTGTTGCCTCGGTCAGTGATAGTCGATGATCCGCACGTCGGCGGGTCCGTCCAGCGTCCATGAAAAACAGATCCGCCACTGATTGTTGACGCGGATGCTGTACGTATCCGCAAGATCGCCGCGCAATGTTTCCAGCCTGTTCCCGGGCGGTACCCGCAGCGCACTCAGCGTGGCGGCGGCATCGAGCAGCGTGAGCTTGCGCTCGGCCGCGGCCAGAATGTTGGCGAAGCGCCGGGAACGGCCGGTTTCAAACAGCGCCCTCGTATCGGCGCAAGCGAAGGTCACAATCATTGGAGTTCATTGTATGCCGTTTGCCGGCAAGCGGCAAACTATTTTTCGGATCCCGACGAGGCGGAACGGCTTCTGCTGCACTACCACGCGCCCGGCGCTTTTTGCGACAAACACTGTATGAGTGTACAGTGTCGAGCTTGTCTGTCAGAGCCGTGCAGATGGCATAAGCCGTGCGCGCAAATGGCGGCTCCAGAAGTCCCAAACTCATTGAACCGGTCAGCAAAAGTGGCATCGAACAACGCAATCCGTATTCGCGGCGCCCGCCAGCACAACCTCAAGAACCTCGATCTCGACCTGTATACGGGCCAGATGACGGTGGTCACGGGCCCGTCGGGCTCCGGCAAGTCCAGCCTCGTCTTCGATACGCTCTACGCCGAAGGCCAGCGCCGATACGTCGAGACCTTCAGCGCCTACGCGCGGCAGTTTCTCGACCGCATGGACCGGCCGCAGGTGGATCGCGTCGACGGCGTGCCGCCCGCCATCGCGATCGACCAGACCAATCCGGTGCGCAGTTCGCGCTCGACGGTCGGCACGATGACCGAGCTGAACGATCACCTGAAGCTTTTCTACGCGCGCGCCGCCGGGCTTTTCGACCGCAAGACGTCGCATCAGGTGCGCCACGACACGCCGGAGACGATCTACGCCGAGTTGCTCGAGCGCACGCGCGCGAACGATCCGCGCATCGCGATCACGTTCCCCGTCGAGTTGCCCGATACCGCCAGCGACGACGAAGTCACGCAATGGCTCTCGGCGAGCGGCTATACGCGCGTCCAGGCGAAGCGCCACGTCGAAACGGAGAGCGGCGCGCGCCAGTTGCTCGACGTGGTCGCGGACCGGTTCCGCCTGCAGAACACGGAGCGCTCGCGTGCGCTCGAAGCGATCGAAGGCGCGCTTTTGCGCGGCACGGGCCGCGTAAACGTCTACGTGCTCGCCGACGAAGGCGAACCCGAAATCTGGCGCTTCTCCACGGGCCTGCACAGCCCGGAAAGCGACATCCGCTATGCCGATCCACAGCCAGCGCTCTTTTCGTTCAACTCGGCCTACGGCGCGTGCGAGACGTGCCGGGGCTTCGGCCGCGTGATCGGCGTGGACCTGGGCCTCGTGATCCCCGACGAGCGCAAGACGCTCAAGGAAGGCGCGATCAAGACGCTGCAGACGCCGGCGTGGAAGGAAAACCAGGACGACCTGGTCCGTTACGGCGCAAAGGCGGGCATCCGTCTCGGCGTGCCGTGGAGCGAACTGACGCAAAAGGAACGCGACTGGGTCATCAAGGGCTCGCCGGACTGGACGGGCAAATGGGGCAACCAGTGGTACGGCGTGCAGCGCTTCTTCGATTATCTGGAGTCGAAGGCGTACAAGATGCATATCCGCGTGCTGCTGTCGAAATATCGCAGCTACACGAAATGTCCCGCTTGCGACGGCGCGCGCCTGAAGACGGAAGCGCTCCTGTGGCGCCTCGGCACGAAGGAGCAGGCCGACGCCGTGCTGTCCCCCGCCGACCGCTTCATGCCAACCGGCGTCGAATGGACGCGCGCGCAGCTCGAAGCCATGTCCGGGCTGACGTTGCACGACCTGATGCTGATGCCGATCGAGCGCATCCGCCGCTTCTTCGACTCGCTGACGCTGCCGAGCACGCTGCTCGACGAAGCGCTGAAACTGCTGCACGCGGAAGTGCGCACGCGCCTGAAATATCTCTGCGACGTCGGCCTCGGCTATCTGACGCTCGATCGCCAGAGCCGCACGCTGTCGGGCGGCGAGGTGCAGCGCATCAACCTGACGACCGCGCTCGGCACGTCGCTCGTCAACACGCTGTTCGTGCTCGACGAACCGAGCATCGGCCTGCATCCGCGCGACCTGAACCGGATCGTCGAAGCGATGCACCGGCTGCGCGACGCGGGCAATACGCTCGTCGTGGTGGAGCACGATCCGTCGGTGATGCTCGCCGCCGATCGCCTGATCGACATGGGTCCGGGCCCGGGCGAGCGCGGCGGCGACATCGTCTACGACGGCTCGCCGAACGAAATCCAGAATAGCGACACGCTCACCGGCGCCTACCTCGGCGGACGCAAGCACGTCGCGCATGCGTCGAACTGGCTGCGGCGCGTCGTGGACGCAAGCACGCCGCGCCTCGTCCTCGAAGGCGCAAGCGATCACAACCTGCGCGACGTGACGGTCGAGATTCCGTTGCAGCGGCTGGTGTGCGTGACGGGCGTGTCGGGTTCCGGCAAATCAACGCTGATCCAGGACGTCCTCGCGCCCGCGCTCGCCCGCCATTTCGGCAAGGCGACGGAAACGCCGGGCGCGTTCCGGTCGCTCACGGGCGCCGATCAACTGAGCGACGTGATCTTCGTCGATCAATCGCCGATCGGCCGCACGGCGCGCTCGAATCCGGCGAGCTACGTCGGCGCGTTCGACGAAATCCGCAAGCTCTTCGCCAAGGCGCCGCTCGCTTCGCAGCGCGGCTACGGCGCGAGCATGTTCAGCTTCAACTCGGGCGACGGCCGCTGCCCGACCTGCGGTGGCTCGGGCTTCGAGCACGTCGAAATGCAGTTCCTGAGCGATGTCTATTTGCGCTGCCCCGATTGCGACGGCCGTCGCTATCGCGCGGAAGTGCTCGAAGTGAAAATCGGGCGCGGAGGGCGCGAATTGAGCGTCGCTGACGTGCTCGAACTCACCGTGAGCGAGGCCGTCGCGCTGTTTTCCAACGACGCCGAAGTGCTGCGCGTGTTGCAGCCGATCGTCGATGTCGGGCTGGAATACGTGAAGCTCGGCCAGCCGGTGCCGACGCTCTCGGGTGGCGAGGCGCAGCGCCTGAAGCTGGCGGGTTTCCTCGCTGAAACGTCGCAGGTGAAGGGTGGCAAGCCGGGGCGCCTTTTCATGTTCGACGAACCGACCACCGGGCTCCATTTCGACGACATCGCCAAACTCATGCAAGCGTTGCGCCGCCTGATGGAGCGCGGCCATTCGCTGATCGTGATCGAGCACAACCTCGATGTGATTCGCGCCGCCGACTGGATCATCGACCTCGGCCCGGAAGGCGGCGACGGCGGCGGGCAGGTCGTATGCGTCGGCACGCCGGACGACGTCGCCGCGTGCGACGGCTCCCACACAGGCCGCGCGCTGCTCGATTACGAGGAAGCGATGGCGCCCGGCGCCGCCGAAAAGCGTTCGGCGGGCGTGCCGCTGCAACTGGCGGCGGAAGTGGCGAGTGCGCGCCGCGCGTTGCAGGGCGAGGACGTCGTGCGGATCGTCAACGCGCGTGAGCACAACCTGAAGTCGCTCGACGTCGACATTCCGCACGGCAAGTTCAACGTGATCACGGGCGTCTCCGGCTCCGGCAAATCGACGCTCGCCTTCGACATCCTGTTCCACGAAGGCCAGCGCCGCTATCTGGAATCGCTGAACGCGTACGCCCGCTCGATCGTGCAGCCGGCGGGGCGCCCTGAAGTCGATGCCGTCTATGGGATTCCGCCGACGGTTGCGATAGAACAGCGCCTGTCGCGCGGCGGGCGCAAGAGCACGGTCGCGACGACCTCCGAGGTGTGGCACTTCCTGCGCCTCTTGTACGTGAAACTCGGCATCCAGCATTGCATCCACGACGGCGCGCCGGTAGAGGCGCAAAGTTCCGACTCGATCGCCGCGCAGATCATGCGCGACTACAAGGGCCAGCACGTCGGGCTGCTCGCGCCGCTGGTCGTGAACCGCAAGGGCGTCTATACCGACATCGCGAAGTGGGCGAAGGCGCGCGGCAATACGCATCTGCGGGTCGACGGCGAGTTCCTGCCGGTCAATCCGTGGCCGAAGCTCGACCGCTTTCGCGAGCACACGATCGAACTGCCGGTGGGCGATCTCGTCGTGTCGGCGAACGACGAAGCGGCGCTGCGCAAGCTGCTCGACGAGACGCTCGAACTCGGCAAGGGCGTGATGCACCTGTGTGCGCCGCTCGACGAACTGCACGGCGCCTTGAGCAACGGACACCGCCGCGGGAAGGAAGAAATCCGCGTCTTTTCGACGAAGCGCGCCTGTCCGGTCTGCGGCACGAGCTATCCCGAACTCGATCCGCGCATGTTCTCGTACAACAGCAAGCACGGCTGGTGCGGCACCTGCGTGGGCACCGGCCTGAAGCTGACGCGCGAACAGCGCGCGGCCTACGACGACACGATCCTCGCCGGCGACGATCGGGGCCGCGAGCAGACCATCGGCTCGGTGGAACAGGAACCGGACGATGTCGTCGACGTGCCGTGTCCCGATTGCGAAGGCACGCGGTTGAACGAAGTCGCGCGCGCGGTGACGTTCGGCAACCATCCGATCACGGAAGTCGGCCGCTGGACGGTCAGCGACACGCGGCGGTGGGTGCAAAAGCTCGCGCTGAAAGGCCGCGACGCCGATATCGCCCGCGACGTGGTCAGCGAAATCGAAGGGCGGCTGCAATTCCTGGAGGAAGTCGGCCTCGGCTATCTGAGCCTCGATCGCGCCGCGCCCACGCTGTCCGGCGGCGAAGCGCAGCGCATCCGGCTCGCGGCGCAACTCGGCAGCAATCTGCAGGGCGTGTGCTACGTGCTCGACGAACCGACGATCGGCCTGCATCCGCGCGACAACCAGATCCTGCTCGACGCGCTGAAGAAGCTCGGCGACAAGGGCAACACGCTCGTGGTCGTCGAGCATGACGAGGACACGATCCGCCGCGCCGATCACATCATCGATATCGGGCCGGGCGCGGGCAAGCGCGGCGGGACGGTGGTGGCGCAGGGCGGCGTCGGCGACCTGGCGGCGAACGAAGCGTCGCTGACCGGCCAGTTCCTCGCGCATCCGATTCCGCATCCGTTGCAGGCGCGCCGCGAAGTGCGCGCGGCCACCGCGAAGCGCGCGGCCACGCCCGGGCAATGGCTGACGGTCGAAGGCGCGACGCTGCACAACCTGCGCAACGTCACGGCCAGCATGCCGCTCGGCCGGCTCGTCGCGATCACGGGCGTTTCCGGTTCCGGCAAATCGACGCTCGCCCGCGACGTGCTGATGACCAATCTGCTCGATGCGGTCGGCCGCTCGGTGCTGTCGTCGCCGGCGACGCGCCGCGCGCGCAAGGTGGCTCAAGCCGATGCGCCCGCGCGCAACCGTGCGAGCGTGCTGTCGCGCGAGGCGCCGCGCCCGAAGTTCGATGTCACGCATAAATGGCAGGGTTGCGCGGGCGTGACCGGCTGGGAATCGATCGACCGCGTGCTCGAAGTGGACCAGACGCCGATCGGCAAGACGCCGCGCTCGTGTCCGGCGACCTACATCGGCATGTGGGACACGATCCGCAAGCTGTTCGCCGACACGCTCGAAGCCCGCGCGCGCGGCTACACGCCGTCGCGCTTCTCGTTCAATACCGGCGACGGCCGCTGCCCGGCGTGCGAGGGCCAGGGCGTGCGCACGATCGCGATGAGTTTCCTGCCCGACGTCAAGGTGCCGTGCGACGTCTGCCACGGCCAGCGCTTCAACCCGGAAACGCTCGCGGTGACGTGGCGCGGCAAGAACATCGGCGAAGTGCTGACGATGGAAATCGACGAGGCCGTCGAATTCTTCGGCTCGATGACGAGCATCGCCCATCCGCTGCAACTGATGAAGGACGTCGGGCTCGGGTATCTGACGCTTGGCCAGCCGTCGCCGACGCTTTCTGGCGGCGAGGCGCAACGCATCAAGCTCGTGACCGAATTGAGCAAGGTCCGCGACGACGTCACGCGGCGCGGGCAGAAGGTGCCGCACACGCTGTACGTGCTCGACGAACCGACGGTCGGCCTGCACATGGCCGACGTCGCGAAGCTGATCCGCGTGCTGCACCGACTGGTGGACGGCGGGCATAGCGTGATCGTGATCGAGCACGACCTGGACGTGATCGCGGAAGCGGACTGGGTGCTCGACCTCGGACCGGAGGGCGGGGTGAACGGCGGAACGATCGTCGCTGCCGCCGATCCGGAGACGCTCGCGCGCAACGCGCGCAGCCACACCGGCGCGGCGCTAAGGCCGGTGCTGGCGCGGGTGGCGGTGGAGGAGAATGCCGCTTGAGGGGGGCGCTGGCGCTGGGGGTAGGGTGTGGTTTACGCCGTTTGATGTTTCTGCGCTTCTATGGAACTTGTTTTGTTTTTGGTTTATTCGCTCTGCCCCTGTCCGGGGCGGGACTCACTTTCTTTGCTGCTGCAAAGAAAGTAAGCAAAGAAAGCAGCTTGCCACCGCGAATGCTTGCCAGTCGCCGCCAGACCGTTATGTCGGAGTGGTCCAACCGGGGGAGTGTCGTTAGCGGGGTTTCATCGTTGTTGGCATGTAGACAAGGCGCGCACGTCGCACCGCTGCGCGGAGTGGAACAGCAGTCATACATCCGTCTTGGCACT
>NZ_FCON02000102.1 GCF_001544535.1 Caballeronia choica
ACTGCCCGGCTGCGGTGTACGAATTCGTCAAGACCGACGACGGCGGCGAGCGCCTGCAGATCAACGCGCAGAACTGCGTCCACTGCAAGACCTGCGACATCAAGGACCCGACGCAAAACATCGTCTGGACGACGCCCGAAGGCGGCGGCGGGCCGAACTATCCGAACATGTAAATGGTTCGTGCATGAAAAAAGGGCGTCGGTTTTCAGAAACCGACGCCCTTTTTATTTCGTGACCCCGCCGCTCGCTCAGGAAACCCGCGGCGCGATCTTCGGCGTGCTCACCACGACATCGCCGCATTGCGCGCGATGCCGCAGCGCATGGTCGATCAGCACGAGCGCGAGCAGCGCCTCGGCGATGGGCGTCGCGCGAATGCCGACGCACGGATCATGACGCCCGAACGTCTCGACGACGGCCGGCGTGCCCGCCTTGTCGATGGAATGACGCGGCGTGCGGATGCTCGACGTCGGCTTGATCGCGATCGACACCGTGATGTCCTGCCCGCTCGAAATACCGCCGAGGATGCCGCCCGCGTTGTTCGCGACGAAGCCTTCGGGCGTCATTTCATCGCCGTGGACCGAGCCGCGCTGCGCGATGCTCGCGAAGCCCGCGCCGATCTCGACCGCCTTCACCGCGTTGATGCCCATCATCGCCTTGGCGATATCGGCGTCGAGGCGGTCGTAGAGCGGCTCGCCCAGCCCGACCGGCACGCCGCTCGCGACCACTTCGATGCGCGCGCCAATCGAATCGCCATCGCGGCGCAGCGAGTCCATGTATTCCTCGAGACGCGGCACGATGTCCGCGTTCGGCGCGAAGAACGGATTCTCGCGCACGTGCTCCCACGACACGAACGGCACCGCGATCTCGCCGATCGCGCTCATGTAGCCGCGCGTCTCGATGCCCATGCGCTCGCGCAGCCACTTCTTCGCGACCGCGCCCGCCGCGACCGTCGGCGCCGTCAGTCGCGCCGACGAACGCCCGCCGCCGCGATGGTCGCGGATGCCGTACTTCTGCCAATAGGTGTAGTCGGCGTGGCCGGGGCGGAAGGTCTCGACGATATTGCCGTAATCCTTGCTGCGCTGATCGGTGTTGCGGATCAGGAGCGCGATCGGCGTGCCGGTGGTCGTGCCCTCGAACACGCCCGACAGGATTTCGACCTGGTCCGCTTCCTGCCGCTGCGTGACGTGGCGCGACGTGCCCGGGCGGCGGCGATCGAGTTCGACCTGGATGTCGGCTTCGGTGAGCGCCATGCCCGGCGGGCAGCCGTCGATCACGCAGCCGATCGCGGGACCGTGCGACTCGCCGAAGTTCGTGACGGTGAAAAGCGTGCCTAACGTGTTGCCGGACATGAGCGTCGTCCTGAGAAAGTGAATCGGGGAAGCCGATATTATGCCAGCGGCATCTCGATAAGGCGCCGCGCCGCCCGCCTCCGCGCTACTTGCGCGCGCCGCGCAGCGCGCTCACCACCTTTTGCAAATGTTCCGGCGTGGCATCGGCGGGATCGATCGGCTCACCGACCGCGAGCGTCAGCCGGCTCATCACGCCGCGCTGGACCGGGCGCGGCCAGCGCGTGTCCTCGTGGCGCGAGAACACGCTGCCCCACAGCCCGCGCAGCGCCATCGGCACGACGGGCGCCGACTGCCGCCCGAGAATCTCGGAGATGCCGTGCCTGAACGGGTTGATATCGCCGGTGCGCGTGAGCTTGCCTTCCGGGAAGATACAGACGAGTTCGCCGTCGGCGAGCGCGCGGCCGCAG
Organism: Caballeronia choica; assembly: GCF_001544535.1. Taxonomy (GTDB): domain Bacteria; phylum Pseudomonadota; class Gammaproteobacteria; order Burkholderiales; family Burkholderiaceae; genus Caballeronia; species Caballeronia choica. Next base: position 1,757 of record NZ_FCON02000102.1, read on the forward strand.
GCGTCGTAGGCTCGCTCCAACAGTTTGGCGTCCTCGTGCGCGGGCGCGATCGGTATCGCCTTCACGTGACGAAACAGCCAGCCGACGAACGGCGACCGGAAGATCCGGTGATCCATCACGAAGCGGATCGGCCGCGGGCTTTCCGACATGATCACGATCGCGTCGACGAAACTGACGTGGTTGCACACCAAAACCGCCGCGCCGCGCTCGGGAATGCGCTGGGCATCGACGAGGCGGATGCGGTAGAACGTATGCACCAGCAGCCACGCGACAAAGCGCAGCAAAAACTCCGGCACGAGCGAATAGATGTACGCCGCGACGGCGATATTCAAAATCGCCGTCGTGAGGAACAGCCCCGGAATGCCGACCCCGAGCGACGTCAGCGCGAGCGCCAGCACCGCCGACACGATCATGAAGAACGAATTGAGGATGTTGTTCGCGGCGATGATGCGCGCGCGATGCGTCGGCTGGCTGCGGCTCTGGATCAGCGCGTAGAGCGGCACGCTGTAGAAGCCGCCGAACATCGCGAGCAGGAACAGGTCCGCGAGAATGCGCCAGTGCGACGCGATCGCCAGAAACTCGCCGACGCCGAGCAGGTGGCCCGCCGGCGCGATGCGATGGCTCGCGAAGAAGAGGTCGATTGCGAACACGCTGATGCCGATCGAGCCGAGCGGCACGAGCCCGATCTCGACGCGCCGCTTCGAGAGCTTTTCGCACATCAGCGACCCGGTGCCGATGCCGATCGAAAACGTCGCGAGCAGGATGGTGACGACATCCGGGTTCGCCGACAGCACGTCCTTCGCGAAGTTGAAGAACGACGTGAGGAAGGTCGCGCCCACGAACCACAGCCACGAAATGCCCAGCAGGCTCAAGAATACGGTGCGGTCCTCCCGGGCGAGCGCGAGGTTGCGCCACGTCTCGCTGAACGGGTTCCAGTTGATGCGCAATTCCGGCGCCGGCGCCGCCGATTTCGGCACGAAGCTCGACACCGCTCGCCCGATCAGCGCGAACGCGAGACACGCGGCCGCGAGCAGCATCGCGCCGTGCTCGGTCAGCCCGGCCGCCGCCCCGCCGATGATCGTGCCGATCAGGATAGCGACGAACGTCCCCATCTCGACGAGGCCGTTGCCGCCCACGAGTTCCGACGAGTCCAGGTGTTGCGGCAGATACGCGTACTTGACCGGCCCGAACACGGTCGAGTGGACGCCCATCAGGAACGTGCAGACATACAGCAGCGCCGCGTTGTGCAGCAGGAAACCCGCGCCGCCGACCAGCATCACCGCGATCTCGAAGGTCTTGACGAGGCGCGTGAGCGTCGCCTTGTCGTACTTGTCGGCGACCTGGCCCGAGGTCGCGGAAAACAGCACGAACGGCACGATGAAAATCGCGGAGATGAGGAACGCGGCGGTCTTCGGATCGACGCCGGAAAAGCGCGCGGCCTGGAAGGTGACGAGCGACGTGAAGCCGACCTTGAACACGTTGTCGTTCATCGCGCCGAGGAACTGCGTCCAGAAGAACGGCGCGAAGCGGCGTTCGCGCAACAGGCGAAACTGGCTTTCGCCGTCGGCGCCGGCGCGGCGGGACGCACGGCGCGAAGCGGGAAGCGGGCGGTCACTCATGGTTTGTTGGAGTTGATAGCTGAGGGAGGAATGTGGATCAAATGGAGCGGGCGAAAAAAAAGCGCGCCATGCGGGGCGCGCTTTTTTTATTGCCCATGTTCTGCGATGCGGTGTGTCTTTCTGGCTGTCTTTCGTACGAATGCGGATCGAAGCGCGGATCAGCGCGTCTCTTCCTGCTGCTCCGGCCAGTCGCGGATATAGGCCTTCAGCATGCGATTCTCGAAACCCTGCTCCTCGACCACCGCCTTCGCCACGTCGTAGAACGAGATCACGCCCATCAGATGGCGGTTTTCCATGACAGGCAGATAGCGCACGTGATGTTCGAGCATCATGCGGCGCACCTCGTTCACGTCCGTTTCCGGCGTGCAGGTGAGCGGATGATCGTCCATGACCTTGCGGATGGTCGACGTGCCGACGCTGCCGCCGTTGTCCTTCAGCGTCACGATGATTTCCCGGAACGTCAGCATGCCGACCAGATCGCCGTATTCCATGACCACGAGCGAACCGATGTCGTGCGACGCCATCGTATTGATTGCGTCGTGCAGCGGCGTCTCGGGCGTCACCGTGAAGAGCACGTTGCCCTTGACCTTCAGAATGTCGCTGACTCGCATGTTTGTCTCCTTGCGAAATGCCGAATCGTGGATCGATCCTAGCGGAAAGGCCGTCAAAAGGAAAGCGCGGGGCGGCCCGCCTGGCTTATCGGACAAGGTTTTCGCGCTCGGCATCTGGATTGGAAGCTAGGTTCGCGCCCTAGGTCCGGCGCGCGTGTGCCGATGTTACGATGATTGACCCTCGATCACCGCCGGAAGCCCGCCCCCCGGCCGCTCACATGCCCGCCAACCGCTTCGACACGCTCGTGCTGCACGCGGGCGCCGCGCCCGACCCGACAACCGGCGCGCGCGCCACGCCGATCTACCAGACCACCTCGTTTTCCTTCCGCGACACCGACCACGCCGCCGCCCTCTTCAACATGGAGCGCTCGGGGCACGTCTATTCGCGCATCTCGAACCCGACGGTCGCCGTGTTCGAGGAACGCGTCGCGGCGCTCGAAGGCGGCGTCGGCGCGATCGGCACGGCGAGCGGCCAGGCGGCGCTCCATCTCGCGATCGCGACGCTGATGGGCGCGGGCTCGCACATCGTGGCGTCGAGCGCACTCTATGGCGGCTCGCACAACCTGCTGCACTACACGCTGCGCCGCTTCGGCATCGAAACGACCTTCGTCGCGCCGCACGATCTGGACGCGTGGCGCGCCGCCGCGCGGCCGAACACGCGGCTTTTCTTCGGCGAGACGCTCGGCAATCCTGGGCTCGACGTGCTCGACATCGCGGGGGTCGCGGAGATCGCCCACGCGAACCAGGTGCCGCTCCTCGTCGATTCCACCTTTACGACGCCCTACCTGCTGCGGCCCTTCGAGCACGGCGCCGACCTCGTCTACCATTCGGCGACGAAGTTCCTCGGCGGCCACGGCACGACGATCGGCGGCGTGCTGGTCGACGGCGGCACGTTCGACTTCACCGCCACCGACCGCTTCCCCGAATTCACCGAACCCTACGACGGCTTTCACGGCATGGTCTTCGCCGAGGAAAGCACGGTCGCGCCATTCCTGCTGCGCGCGCGCCGTGAGGGCCTGCGCGACTTCGGCGCATGCCTGCATCCACAAGCCGCGTGGCAACTGCTGCAGGGCATCGAAACCTTGCCGCTGCGCATGGACCGGCATGTCGCGAATACGCGCAAGGTGGTCGAATTCCTGCTCGCGCATCCAGCGGTCGAGGGCGTCGCCTATCCCGAACTGCCGACGCATCGCGACCACGCGCTTGCCGCGCGCCTGATGCCGCGCGGTGCGGGCGCCGTGTTCAGCTTCGACCTGCGCGGCGACGTGGCCGCCGCGCGCCGCTTCATCGAATCGCTCACGTTGTTTTCGCATCTGGCGAACGTCGGCGACGCGCGCTCGCTCGTGATCCACCCCGCCTCGACGACGCATTTCCGCATGGACGCGGCCGCGCTCGCGGCAGCGGGCATCGGGCCGGGTCGCATTCGCCTGTCGATCGGACTCGAAGACCCCGACGACCTGATCGACGACCTCAAGCGCGGCCTGAAGGCGTCGCAAAAGAGCGGTTCCGCCGCGCCGGCGCCCGGGAGCCGCGCATGATCCTCGACATGAACGGCACACCGGTCTACGCGTACACCGGCGGCAAGGCGTTCGACGCGACCCGGCCCACCGCCGTCTTCATCCACGGCGCGGAGCACGACCACAGCGTGTGGGCGTTGCAGACGCGCTACTTCGCGCACCACGGTTTCGGCGTGCTCGCGCTCGACCTGCCGGGCCACGGACGCAGCGCCGGGCCGGCGCTGCGCGACATCGCGTCGCTCGCCGACTGGCTGATCGGCGTGCTGGACGCGGCGCGGGTCGACCGTGCGCTCGTCGTCGGCCACAGCATGGGCTCGCTGATCGCGCTCGATGCCGCCGCGCGCTATCCGGCGCGCGTCGCGAAACTCGCGCTCCTTGCCACCGCCGTGCCGATGACCGTCTCCGATGCCCTCCTCGACGCCGCCCGCGATCGCGAGCCGCAAGCGATCGAGATGGTCAACCAGTGGTCGCATTCGACGATCGCCGCGAAGCCGTCGAGCCCCGCGCCCGGCTTCTGGCTGCACGGCGTGAACCAGCGCCTGATGGAGCGCGTCTCCGCGCGCGGCGAGGGCCTGCTCTTTTACACCGACTTCAGCGCCTGCAACGCCTACATGGACGGACTCGAACGGGCGGCGGCGGTACGCTGCCCGGTGCTCGTCGTGTCGGGGCGGAACGACATGATGACGCCGCCGAAAGCCGCCCGCGCGCTCGTCGATGCGCTCGTCAACACGGGCGCCGCGGTCGATACCGTCACACTCGACGCCGGTCACGCGCTGATGACCGAACAGCCCGACGCAACGCTCGACGCCCTTTTCGGTTTCGCGATACGGCCAGAATAAGCGCTGCAGAAACGCGCCGCCATCGGCCGAATGGCCAGGTTGCGCGGAGCGCGCCTTTCGCCGCACAATGGACTCGTCCGGGTACGCGTCAAGCGTCGAAAGAAAGGGAGGCAGCCATGGCTCACACGGCACACAGCGACCACTTTGCGAGTTTCGCCGAGTTCTATCCGTACTACCTGGAAGAGCATCGCAATCTCGTCTCGCGCAGGCTGCACTTCATCGGCTCGCTCGGCGTGATCGGCTGCATCGCGATGGCGATCGCGACAGGCGACTGGCTCTGGTTGCCAGCGGCAGTCGTCTGCGGGTACGGGTTCGCGTGGGTCGGCCACTTCTTCTTCGAAAAGAACCGGCCGGCCACGTTCCGGCACCCGCTCTACAGCCTGATGGGAGACTGGGTGATGTTCAAGGACATCTGCGTGGGGAAGATCTCGCTTTGACCGGTGACGCGAACTCACGCGGGCTGGTGCGGCATCGGCGAGCGGGTCGCGTTGCGCAAGCTCGCATCCGTCAGCGCCGAGGAACGCGCGGCGATCAGCGAGCAGAGCGTGATATCGAGCTTCTCGTTTTCCAGCGCGCCCATCACCGCCGCACGGTCGACCTGCGTGGCATCGAGCCTTAGCTGATAGTCGAGTTCGTCGCGGTCGATCACGAACAGGTCGAACAACATCGTCACCGTGATCTGGTTCGGGTTGGCGATCAGCACATAGCGCGGAAAGCGCACGTCGTCCAGCCGTCCGATCCAGCCCTGCGCCTCCAGCTGCGAAAGGAGGCGCGTCGAGGTGTCCATATCGCAACGCAGCATCCGCGCCAGTTCGAGCGCCGTCTGGCCGGGTCTGCCTTGCTCGCGTGCCTCGACGAGCCGGGCCAGCAGTTCGAGCGAATCGAGCAGGTCGCTGCCCGGAAAATCCCGCCGGTGAAACTGGCCGATGCGTATCGCGGGCAACGCCGAGGTCACCATCGCGCCGATCAGCGCGATCATCCAGCATAGATACACCCAGAGAAGGAACACCGGCAGCGCGGCGAACGCGCCGTACACGGCCGTGTAGGTCGGAATGCGCCGCACGTAATAGCCGAAGCCGCGCTTGCCGAGTTCGAACGCGACGGCCGCGATCAGCCCGCCAATCACGGCGTCGCGCCACTCGACCTTGCAGTTCGGCATGTAGACATAGAGCATCGTGAACGCGAGCACCGTGAGCGGCAGCGACACGCCGGTGAGCGCCCATTCCACGATCGGCGGCAACAGGTGATGCGAACCCGCGTACGCCAGCGACTGCGCGAACAGATACGACGAGATCGACAGGCTGCAGCCGAACAGGATCGGCCCGAGCGTGATGATCGCCCAGTAGACGAGCACGCGCTGCGCGAGCGGCCGCGCCTTGCGCACGCGCCAGATCACGTTGAACGCGGACTCGACGGTCATCATCGTCATCACGGAGGTGACGAACAGGATGATCATGCCGACGGTCGTCAGGCCCTTCGCCTTCGACGCGAACTGGTTCAGGTACTTGAAGATCTGGCTGTTGATCTGCGACGGCATCAGGTGCACCGCGAGAAAATCCTGCAGTGAAGACTGGAACGAGCCGAAGATCGGAAAGGCGGTAAACAGCGCAAACGCGACAGTCGCGAGCGGCACCAGCGACAGCACGCTCGTGAACGTCAGGCTGCCCGCCACTTGAGCCACGCGGTCCTCACCGGTGCGCCTGGCGACGAAACTCGCGAGCCGCCTGACAGCGGTGAAATCGATGGAAAGCATCTGCAAAAACCATTCTCCTCAATCGTGACGGTAAGGCGCGCAAGCAAGAAAATGCGCCAAATGCCACGAACATAAGCCCTATCCCTATAATACCCGTTCACTAAAAAAGCCTTATGAACGACATCCTTGTTCTTTATTACAGCCGGCACGGCGCCACTCGCGAGCTCGCGCTGGCGATCGCACGCGGCATCGACAGCGTGCCCGGCATGCAGGCACGCGTGCGCACGGTCCCGCCCGTCTCGACGGTCTGCGAGGCAACCCAGCCCGAGATCCCCGCCGACGGCCCGCCCTACGCCGAAGTGCGCGATCTGGAAGAATGCGCGGGACTCGCGCTTGGCTCGCCGACGCGCTTCGGCAACATGGCGGCATCGCTGAAATACTTCCTCGACGGCACCACGCCGCAGTGGCTCTCCGGCGCGCTGGCCGGCAAGCCTGCCAGCGTCTTCACGTCGACCGGCAGCCTGCACGGCGGCCAGGAGAGCACGCTGCTCTCGATGATGCTGCCGCTCCTGCATCACGGCATGATGATCGTCGGCATTCCATACACCGAATCGCGGCTCACGACGACGCAGACCGGCGGCACGCCATACGGCGCGTCGCATCATGCGCGCTCGAATGGCGACAACGGCGGCGGCATCTCCGGCGACGAACGAGCGCTTGCCATTGCGCTTGGCGCGCGTCTCGCGCGCACCGCGCTGCAACTGTCGCGTGGCGCGGCAGCGGCATGAGCCGGACCTCATGAACCGGCCTCTTGAAAACCCAGCCGCGGCGCGCCCCGCGTTCGCCGCCGGCGCGCTCGTCAGTCTCGTCGCCCTGATCGCACTGTCGCTCGCGTGGGAACTCTGGCTGGCTCCGCTTCGTCCGGGCGGCTCCGCGCTCGCGATCAAGGCGCTGCCGCTCGCGCTGGCGCTCTCCGGCACATGGCGGCGCAGTGTCTACACGCTGCAATGGGCATCGATGCTCGTGCTGCTCTATCTCGCCGAAGGCACCGTGCGCGGCATGACCGACGGCGGCCTGTCCGCGCGGCTCGGCTGGCTCGAAGCGCTGCTCGCGCTCGTATTCTTCGCCTGCGCGCTCGCCTACGTCGCGCCCTACAAACGCGCGGCGCGAGCAGCAAAACGCGCCGCCCATGACGCTTTGTAGCACGGACAGGCGCGCCGGGCGCGTGCCTATGCCATCCGGCCAGGCATCGCGCGGGGGCTGACTGCGCGATACTGTCGGTACGCCTTTCGAATTCGAATTCCATGAACGCCTCCGCTTCTGCCCGCAGCAACGATTCCCGCGCCGCCTTCGTCACCGCCTGCACCGACGTGCTGGGCGCCGCCCACGTGCTCACCAACGCCCACGACACCGCCCCGTTCCTCACCGACTGGCGCCGCCGCTACACGGGCCACGCGTGCGCCGTGCTGCTGCCCGCCGACCCGCAGCAGGTCGCCGCCGTCGTGCGGCTCGCGCGCGAATACCGCGTCGCGATCGTGCCGCAGGGCGGCAACACCGGCCTTGCCGGCGGCGCGACGCCGGACGAAGGTGGTGGGCAGGCGGTCGTGAGCCTCAGGCGCCTGAACCGCATCCGCGACGTCGATCCGCACAACAACACGATCACCGTCGAAGCCGGCGTCGTGCTCGCCGACATCCAGGCGCGCGCCGACGCCGAGCAGCGGCTCTTCGCGCTGAGCCTCGCGGCCGAAGGCAGTTGCATGATCGGCGGCAACCTGTCGACCAACGCCGGCGGCACGGGCGTCCTGCGCTACGGCAATACGCGCGAACTCTGTCTCGGGCTCGAAGTGGTGACGCCGCAGGGCGAAATCTGGGATGGCCTGCGCGCGCTGCGCAAGGACAATACCGGCTACGATCTGCGCGATCTCTATATCGGCGCGGAAGGCACGCTCGGCATCATCACGGCGGCGGTCATGAAGCTCCATCCGGCGCCCGTCGCGAAGGTGACGGCGCTGGCCGGCCTCGCGTCGCCGCACGCCGCGCTCGACTTCCTCGCGATGGCGCAGCGTCATGCCGGCGCGCTGCTCACCGGTTTCGAGCTGATGTCGGATTTCTCTCTGCGCCTCGTCGGCCGGCATTTCGAGCAAATGCGCTATCCGTTCGCCGAAGCGCACGCGCAGACCGTCCTCCTCGAACTCTCCGACAGCGAAAGCGAGGAGCACGCCCGCGCGCTCTTCGAACGGCTGATGGAGGAGGCGCTCGCGCAAGGCGTCGTCGAGGATGCTGTGGTCGCGGAGAATCTGGCGCAATCGCAGGCGTTCTGGGACTTGCGCGAGCACATTCCGCTCGCGCAGGCCGAGGAAGGGCTCAACATCAAGCAGGATATTTCGGTGCCGATTTCGAGTATCGGCCGCTTCATCGAAGAAACCGACGCGCTGATCGCGCAAGCCGTGCCCGGCGCGCGGATGGTGACGTTCGGCCATCTCGGCGACGGCAACCTGCACTACAACGTGCAGGCGCCCGAAGGCGGCGAGCCGAAGCAGTTTCTCGCGGAGCACCAGAAGCGCATCAACGCGCTGGTGTACGAGCAGGTGCACGCGCATCGCGGCAGCATCAGCGCGGAGCACGGGCTCGGGCAGTTGAAGGTCGACGAGGCGATGCGCTACAAATCGCCCGTCGAGGTTCGCCTGATGCAGACGATCAAGGCCGCGCTCGACCCCGAAAACCTGATGAATCCGGGCAAGGTAGTGCGCTGGAACGGAGCGCCGCGCCGCGCCGAGGAGAAGCCGTCGTGAAGATTCGCGTCCTGTCCGACCTGCATCTCGAAGCCGACGAACCCGTCGCGATCCCGTACGCCGAAGCGGATCTCGTCGTGCTCGCCGGCGACATCCACAATCACGCGGAAGGCCTGCGCTGGGCAGCCGAGAACTTCGATTCGAAGGTGCCCATCATCTACGTGCCGGGCAACCACGAGTACTACGACGGCGAATTCGGCGCGCTCGAAGTGGCGATGCAGGACGCCGCGCAGAGCGTCGACAACGTGCATTACCTGAACAACGCGACGCTCATCGATCGATATGGCAAATGGCGCGTGCTCGGCACGACGCTCTGGACCGACTTCGCGCTGTTCGGCGCGAGCGAGGCGCAGCTTGCCCGAGCGCAGGAAGCGTGCGCGCGCGTGATGCTCGACTACCGTGGCGTGATCCAGATTTCGTGGCCGGAGCCGGACGGCGAGCCGCGCTCGTTCGCCACCAGCGATTCGCTCGCGCTTCACGAACACGCGCGCGCGTGGCTCGAAAGCGAGCTGGCCAAGCCGTTCGACGGCAAGACGATCGTCGTCACGCATCATGCGCCCCTGAAGCAAAGCCTCGCCGAAAAGTACGCGGAGGATTGGGTGTCGGCGGGGTTCGTCAACGACCTGCCCTCGCTCGTGCGCGCGCCGGTCGCGCTGTGGATTCACGGTCACACGCACACCGCGTTCGACTACATGGCCGAGGGCACGCGGGTCGTCTGCAATCCGCGCGGCTATATCGACCGGCGCACGCGCCAGCTCGAAAACCCGCAATTCACGTGGGACAGGATCGTCGAGATCTGAGCGGCAAAGCCATCGTTGGACTTAGCGGAGGAGCGCCATGTGCGGCCGAATCAGCCAGTACCGACTACCGATGCACTATGCGCAGCGAATGCACCTGAAGAACCCGTTCGTGCTCGTGGATGCCGCCGACCGGCGCCCCGGCTACAACCTGTCGCCCGGCACGCATCCGCTCGCCATCTATCCCGACGAGACGATCCGCGCCGTTCACTGGGGCTATTGCCCGCAATGGGCGATCCAGAAGAAGCTGCCGCAGACGATTAACGCGCGCGTCGCAACGGCGTCGACGAGCGCGTATTTCGGGGTGTTGTGGAGAAAGGCGCGAATCCTGGTTCCCGCCGACGGCTGGTTCGAGTGGAAAAGCGAAGCACAGGCGAATGGCGCGGAACCGCTCAAGCAGCCCTATTTCATCCGGCGCGCGGATGACGAGCCGATGTTCCTCGCGGCGCTCACGAGCATCCAGACCGAGGACGACGCGCTCGTGCCGGGCGCGGGGTTCGTGATCGTGACGGCCGCCGCCGACGAAGGGCTCGTCGACGTCCACGACCGCCGTCCGCTCGTGTTTGCCGCCGATGCCGCGCGGCGCTGGCTCGATCCGGCGCTGCCGCCGGACGAACTCGACAGGCTCGGCGAGACGGGCGGCGTCGCGGCGTCGCAATTCGTCTGGCATCGCGTGACGCCCGACGTGAACCGCGCGATCAACGACGATCCGCGGCTGATCGAACCGCTGGAGCGTCAGGAATGACGCCAGGAATCAACGCTCAACGATCGCGCCGGCGCTGCGCATCGATCCTGATGGGAACGAGGCGCTTTTTCGCCGCATTGTCGCGCAAGATGCCGAACAGTTCGCGCGTGGCAGGGACGGCGATCAGGACAAGCAGCATCGCAAGGGCGAAGGTCAGTGGCGTATTCATCAGGCTTTTCCCGTGGCGTGGTCGAGTGCAATGGATTGCATAACCTCGAAAGTAACAAGATGCGGCCAAACGCGAAGTAAGCAAGTGTTGCACCCCACACTTCAATTGTTACCGCTCGTCACTCGATTCAAGCGACGACGAATTCCTTCAGCGATTCGGTATCGGCCGCGAGCGTCGCCGGCAATTCGTCGCGCAGGAAATCCACCCAGGTGCGGATTTTCGCGTCCAGGTACTGCCTCGACGGGTATAGCGCGAAGACGTTCAGCTCCTGCATCGTGTATTGCGGCAGCACGCGCACGATCGTGCCCGCGCGCAACAGCGGCAGCGCCGACGAAGTCGGCAGCACGCCGACGCCCATGCCCTCGCGGACGGCCACCGCCATCGCATCGGCGACGTTCACCGTGAACGTCGCCGACCCGAGGCTCACCGTCTCGTGGCCGTTCGGGCCTTCGAAGATCCATTTGTCGATCGGCAGGACGGGCGTCACCAGTTGCAGGCAGGTGTGGCGCACGAGGTCGGACAGTACGTGCGGCGTGCCGTGCTTCGCGATATAGGCCGGCGACGCGCACGCGATGCTGAACGCCGAGCCGAGCCGCTGCGACACGAGCCCCGAGTCGGGCAAGTCGGAAGCCAGCACGACCGACACGTCGTAGCCCTCGTCGAGCAAGTCCGGCATGCGCTGCGCGAGCGTCAGTTCGACCTGCACCGACGCATGCCGCGCCTGATAGCGCGAGATCATCGGCACGACGTAGTGCTGGCCGAAGCCCGTCATCGAATGCACTTTCAGCTTGCCCGACGGGCGCGCGTGCGCGTCGCCCGCTTCGGCCTCGGCCTGGTCGACGTAGGCGAGAATCTGCTCGCAGCGCTGCAAATAGCGCTCGCCCGCTTCGGTCAGCGCGATCCGGCGCGTCGTGCGGTTCAGAAGGCGCGTGCGCAGGTGCGCCTCCAGGTCGGAGACGGCCCGCGACGCATACGCCGTGGTCGTATTCAGATGCTGCGCGGCCGCCGTGAAGCTCCCGGCTTCCACGACGCGCACGAAAACGCGCATGTTTTGTAGCGTATCCATACAGCCTTCCGTCGCTCCTCATGTCTTCGGCGCCGATTATTACATGTTCGGCAATAACGATTATCTCAAAGTTCGTAAGGATGCTTTGCATCGTTACGGGTTATTCGACAATCAGAGCAAAAATATAATAAGTCTCTGACGTCTAATCCAGATTTGGGAGCTAATCGTGCCAGCGCCGGTATCAAAAGGAGCCTTTGCCCTCGCGGCTCTTACAGTAATCTTAACAATAGCCGGTTGCGCCAGCACGGGAAGTGTCGCCCCGCAGGATTCGCTCAAGGACGCCGCGACGCTCGACGCCGGCGCAGCTATTCGCGCCGCCGACGCGCAGGCCGGCTGGCCGTCCGCCCAATGGTGGCGCGCATACGGTGACCCGCAATTGAACGACTGGGTCGAGCGCGCGAACGCCGGCAGCCCGACGCTCGCGATCGCGGCGGCACGCGTACGCGAAGCGCAGTCGCTGGTGGGCGTCGCGCGCTCGGCGCTGGCGCCGCACGTCGACGGATCGCTCGACGTGACGCGCCAGGGCTGGCCCGAGAACGGCTACTACGGCCCGGGCCCCTTCAACAACACGACGACCTGGAACAACACGGCCGCCCTCTCGCTCTCGTACAACCTCGACCTCTGGGGCCGCGACGAAAACGCCGCCGAACGCGCCGTCGATGCCGCCCACGTGCGCGCCGCCGACGCCCGCGCCGCGCAGCTCGAACTCGAAACGAACGTGGTGCGGGCGTATATCGGCTTGTCGCAGGATTTCGCGCTGCTCGACATCGCCCGCGACACGCTCGCGCAGCAGCAAAAGATCGCCGATCTCGCGCGACGGCGGCTCGCGGGCGGCCTCGGCACGCAACTCGAACTGAGCCAGGCCGAAACCCCGCTGCCGGAATACGAGCGTCAGGTCGACGTCTACAACGAAGCGATCGAACTCGCGCGCAATCAGCTCGCCGCGCTCGCGGGAGCGGGTCCGGGCGCGGGCGCGTCGCTCGTGCGGCCGGTGCTTTCGCTGGCCCAGCCGCTCGGGCTGCCGTCCGCGCTGCCCGCCGAACTCGTCGGGCGACGGCCGGATGTCGTCGCCGCGCGCTGGATGGTGGCGGGACAGGCGCGCGGCATCGACGTCGCGAAAGCGGCGTTCTATCCCAACGTCAACCTGCTCGCCTCGGTGAGCCAGATGGCCGCCGGCGGCGCGCTGCTCACTTTCCTGGGCGGCACCGGAACCGGTTTCAGCGCGGGCCCGGCGATCACGCTGCCGATCTTCGAAGGCGGGCGCCTGCGCTCGGAACTCGGCGCGGCGTCCGCGCAATACGACCAGGCGGTCGAGCACTACAACGGCACGCTGGTCGGCGCGCTGAAGGAAATCGCCGACCAGGTCGTGCGGATGCGCTCGCTCGACTCGCAACTCGACGCATCGGGCCGCTCGGTCGCTGCGGCGAGCAAGAACTATCAGTTGGCCAACGAAGGCTACAAGCGTGGCCTGACCGATTACCTCAACGTGCTCATCGCGCAGACGCAGTTGCTGCGCGCGCAGGACGGCGAGGCACGCGTGCGCGCGGAGCGGCTCTCCAGCTATGCGTCTTTGCAGGCGGCGCTGGGCGGCGGTCTCGACGATCCGTCGAACGGACCCGAGGACGGCACGCTTGCGCCGTCGAAGCATATCGGGCCGTTGCGCGCACTCAGCGCCAGCGCGAAATAAAGGAGCCACGATGTCCACTCCTGCTTCCCTCGCCGACAGGCCGCCACGCGAATCGCTGCCAAGCGCGTTGGCAAACTGGGCGCAAACCGAAGGGCTCGCCTGGATCTACATCTTCAAGGCCGTGCTCGCCGCGTTGCTGACGCTCTGGATCGCGATGCGCCTCGACATGCCGCAGCCGCGCACCGCGATGACGACAGTGTTCGTCGTGATGCAGCCGCAAAGCGGCATGGTGCTCGCGAAGAGTTTCTATCGCTTTTGCGGGACGATGGTCGGCCTGGTCGTGATGCTGGTCCTGATCAGCCTGTTCTCGCAGCAGCCCGTGCTGTTCATCGCGGCGACCGCGCTCTGGGTCGGCATCTGCACGGCGGGCGCGGCGCGCAACCGCAACTTCCGCTCGTACGGCTTCGTGCTCGCCGGCTACACGGCGGCGCTGATCGGCATTCCGGCGGCCCAGCATCCCGATGGCGCGTTCCTCTCGGCGCTCACCCGGGTGAGCGAAGTCTCGCTCGGCATCGTGTGCGCGGGCGCGGTGAGCGCGCTCGTCTTTCCGCAGCACGCGGGCGAGCAGATCAAGACGACGGTGCGGCGCCGCTTCAGCGGCTTCGTCGATTACGTGTGCCGCGCACTGTCCGGCCAGATGGACCGTCCGCAGATCGAGGCGACCAACGCGGCGTTCGTCGCGGATATCGTCGGCTTCGAGGCGGCGCGCAGCGTCGCCGTGTTCGAGAATCCGGAAACGCGCCTGAAAAGTGGCCGGCTCGCGCGCCTGAACAGCGAGTTCATGAGCGCGTCGACGCGCTTTCACGCGCTCCATCAACTGATGAACCGGCTGCGCGCGAACGGTTCGATGACGACCGTCGCCGCGCTCGAACCGTATTTCCGCGAGGTCGCGCCGCTCCTGAACAAGTCCGGCGAACCGGTGCTGAATGCCGCCGACGCCGCGCACGCCGCCGCGCAACTCGCGGCGTTCAAGGCGGCGCTGCCGAAGCGCATCCGCGCGACGCGCATCGAACTCGAAGCCCGCCGCGATACCGATCCCGCCTTCGCGCTGCTCGAATTCGATACCGCAGCCGAGTTGCTCTACCGCTTCGTCGACGACCTGCTCGCCTACGCCGAGACCTACGCGTCGCTTGCCGTGCCGACGCACGAGCGCGAGCACTGGATCGCGCGCTACGTGCCACGCACGAACCTCGTCGCGGCGAGCGTATCCGGCCTGCGCGCGATGATCGTGATGCTCGTGCTCGGCGCGTTCTGGATCGAGACCGCGTGGCCGAGCGGCGGCACGATGGTGCTGAACGCAGCGGCGGTGTGCGCGCTCGCGTCGTCGGCGCCGAGACCGACGCTGATGGCCTTCCAGATGGCGGGCGGCACGCTGCTCGCGACGGTCGCGGGCATGATCGTCGTGTTCGGGCTGTATCCGCGCATGGACGGCTTCCTGCTGCTGTCGGCCGCGCTGATTCCGTTCCTGCTGCTCGGCATGTTCCTGAGCACGCGGCGCAGTCTCGTCGGCGTCGGGGTCGGCTATTGCATCTTCTTCTGCTTTCTCGCCGGCCCCGACAACCTGACGCACTACGATCCGACCGGCTTCATCAACGATGCGATCGCGCTCGTGCTCTCGATGCTCTTCTCGTCGCTTGCGTTCGCCGTGCTCCTGCCGACCGATGCGCCGTGGCTGCGCCGGCTTCTGATGCGCGACCTGCGCCGCGAAGTGGTGCTCGGCTGCCGCGCGCGCGTCACGGGCCTCGCGACGCGCTTCGAAAGCCGCACGCGCGACCTGCTCTCGCAGATCAACGCGCTCGCGGCGGACCGCCCCGACCTGCAGCGCGACGCGTTGCAATGGCTCTTCGCGGTGCTCGAAGTCGGGCACGCGGTGATCGACCTGCGCCACGAACTCGCCGCGCCCGGCGTGGGCGCGCGCGAAATGTCGGGCACGCCGTGGCGCCGTTCGATCGCGACGACGCTCGACGCCGTCGCGCGTCTTTTCGATCGCCCGAATACGGCTCGCTTCGACGCGGCGCTGACGTCGACGGCGCAAGCCATCGCCGATCTCCAGACGCTCCTCGATGCCGAGCGGCCGCCGCGCGAGGAGCGCCACCGGCTGCAACGCATCCTGAGCAAGCTTCATTTCATCCGCACCGCGCTGCTCGATCCGCAATCGCCGCTCGGGCCTTACAGCGGCGCCCAACGTCCGGGAGCACCTCATGCCTCGTAGTATCGCGATCCTCGAAGCCTATGTGCCGACGATCCTCCTGCTGTTCGTCGCGGGCGCGCTTTTCACCTGGCTCGTCGACCGCGGGCTTGCGCTGACCGGTCTTTATCGCGTCGTGTGGCATCCGTCGCTGTTTCGCGCCAGCCTGCTCGTGTGTGTCTGCGGGCTGCTCGGCCTCGCCGTCTATCGCTGAGCCTGACGCTTGAGGCGCGCATCAATTCATCCAATGCACTGAGAGTCGCATCATGATCATTCGAAAAATCGTGGGTTTCATCCTCACGGCAGCCATCTTCGCGGCAGCCATCCTGATAGGCCGCTCCCTCTGGGTCCACTACATGGACGAACCGTGGACGCGCGACGGCCGCGTCCGCGCCGACGTCATCAACGTGGCGCCGGACGTATCGGGCGCGGTCGTGACGATGCCGGTCGCCGACGACCAGTTCGTGAAGAAAGGCGATCTGCTGATGGAGATCGATCCGTCGCACTACCGGATCGCCGTGCAGCAGGCGCAGGCGAACGTCGCCGCGCGGCAGGCGGAACTGCGCATGCGCCGCGCCGATGCCGCCCGTCGCGCGGACATGGACAGCCAGGTCGTATCGAAGGAACAGCGCGAGAACGCGGCGCAGACGGCCTCCACCGCCGAGGCGCAATTGCAGCAGGCGCAGGCCGCGCTCGATGCCGCGCAACTCAATCTCGAACGCACGAAGGTGTTTGCGCCGGTCGACGGTTATGTGACGAACCTGAACGTCTATCGCGGCGACTACGCGACGGCGGGGACGCCGAAGCTCGCGCTCGTCGATAGTCATTCGTTCTGGGTCTATGGCTATTTCGAGGAAACGAAACTGCCGCATGTTCGCATCGGCGACAAGGCCGAGATGCGGCTGATGAGCGGCGGCGTGCTGAAGGGCCACGTGCAGAGCATCTCGCGAGGCATTTACGACCGCGACAATCCGCAGAGCCGCGAACTGCTCGCCGATGTGAACCCGACGTTCAACTGGGTGCGCCTCGCGCAACGCGTGCCGGTGCGGATTCATATCGATGAAGTTCCGGCGGGGATGGTGCTGTCGGCGGGGACTACGTGTACGGTGGTTATTGCGCCGACCGTTTGAGCGGTGGGCAACGTATCGGCCGGGGCTAGGACGAGGTCCTGTTGCGTTGCTGTTGGAGCAATTGACAACATGACGAAGCGTTGTCATACTGTCCAACATGAAAGCAACTCTTTTGCTCAAAGAGCGTCACGCGGTAGACCGGGAAGCGTTTGCTGAACTTCTGGTGTGGAGGGTACCTGCGCCAGTACGAGGAAGCTCGCATTTTTTCAAGTACAGCCTCGCGTTCGTCGTTAGCGGATTATGTGTCTTGCGGTACGACAACGAGCAAGGCAAGGGGGATCACCGGCACCTTGGGAAATCCGAAATGCCCTATGAGTTCTCAACGCCCGAGCAGCTGATCGCTGATTTTTGGGCCGACATAGATAGCTGGAGGTCGAAATGAAGACAGTCACTCTTGGCGTCGCTTCACGCGATGCGGTTACGAAGCGCTTTCTTGCCGCCATGAACGGCAAGGCGCAAGGAGCGTTCATCACCTTTGATTCACCGGAACTGCTGTTTCAGACGCTCACGCAATTGCGTTGGAACATCATTCAGGAGATGACGGGAGCCGGACCGCTTTCGATCAGAGAAATCTCGCGACGCGTAGGTCGGGATGTCAAAGCGGTGCACCGTGACGTGCATGCGTTGTTGGACGCTGGTGTTCTCGAGCGCAACGTGGACAGCGCGATTGAGTTCCCGTATGACGCCGTACACGTCGATTTCATGCTCAAGGCCGCCTGAACTTCCAGGATAAGCCATGATGAACAGGTTCAAGCTGATCGACGGGCAGCCGCTCAACTCCAGTCCGTCTAGCATCTAGTCGGACCGGAAAAGCGCATTCGAACCAAGTGATGGTGATGCCCAGCTAGACGAGGAAAAACAATGGCCTACGATCCACAAGAAGCCGCGTTCGACGAAATTGTACGAGCGCATTCCATAGCAGCCCAAGCGCTTCAAACGGCGTAAGCACCCCCATCCCCACCCGCGAGCGAAGCAAGCGTCTCGTCCGTCGTATCGACGACCAGCAACCCCGCTCGCAGCCCCGGTTTGACCTTCGGATTCGGAAACACGATGCGCTCTTCATCGTGCTCGACGCGGTAGCAATAATCCCCATCCTGCGCCAGCACAGTACCCGCCCGAAACGGCGTGAAGTTCGGCACATCGCTCGCGACATTCAGCACGAACCGGTCGCTCTGTTTGTCGATCTGCCCGACCACCGTGAAAACGCGCAACGGCCGCGATGCGTCGACCGCCGGCTTCCCCGCGATCAACCGGCGCAACGCTCGATCCGAAGCCGCGAACCGCGCGAGATCGTTCTGCCCGAACGGCCGCACCTTGCCAAGTTCAAGCGTGCACGCCAACGCGCCCGCCCGCTCCGCTGTGAAATGCGTGAACGTGTTCGACTTCTCGCGATGCAGCAGCACGGCTTCCAGATGCGCATCGCGCAGCCAGTCGAACATCGCGCGAGACAGTGGCGCCCCCGTGTGCGGCAGCAGCGCGAACTGCTCGAAGACGGAAGCGCGGATCGCGGTATGCATGTCGATGTGCCACTTCGCATGCGTCGCATCGGCGAAGAATCGCAGCGCGGCGGCTTCGAGTTCCGCCGCGCGCGGCGCCTCGCGGCTTGCCGGAAGTGCCAGATGACGGCCGTTGAACAGCCGGTTGAGATCGTCGTCGAGATAGCGGTCGGAGGCGCGCATCGCCGCGATGTTGCCGAGGATCACGAGCACGCGCGCGCTGAGTTTCGCCGCGCCGCTCGCCAGGTCCGCGACGAGCGTCGACAGGATTTCGATCGGCGCGGTTTCGTCGCCGTGAATCCCCGCCGATGCGATCACGCTGTGGGTCGCTGCGTGCTGCGGTTCGAGGCACAGGATGCCGTCGCCGAGCCACGTCCAGCGCACGCCCGAAGGCGCCGTTCCTGCGCGCCGCGCCGGCTGGCTGCCGTCGAGCGCGAATGCAAGGAAACGGCCAAGCATCGCGTCTTCAGCGCTGGAAGTCATAGATCGCCCCGAGGCCCAGGATTGTCGTGAGTTCGTCGAGCGCGGTGCGCGACTGGTCGAGCAGCTTCGGGTCCGCGAGATCGGCGGGCGCGAGCTGGTCGCGATAGTGCGCGTCGATCCACGCATCGAGGCGCGCGAAAAGCGTGTCGTTCATCCACACGCCCGGATTCACGGCCGCGCGCTCGGCGTCGTTCAGCACGACACGCAGACGCAGGCACGCCGGACCGCCGCCGTTTTTCATGCTCTCGCGCAAGTCGAAGACGAGCACATCGTCGATCGGCGTCGAGCGCGTCGCGAGCGAATCCAGATACTTCGCGACGCGTGCGTGCTCGCGGCATTCCTGCGGCACGACGAGCACCTGACGGCCGTCCGGACGCGTCAGCAACTGGCTGTTGAAGAGATACGACGAGACCGCGTCCGCGACGCTTACCTCGTCCTCCGGCACTTCGATCGCGGTGAACTTCGCGCCTTGCGCGCCGAGCTTCGCGCGCAGTTCGTCGTAGACCTTCGGCTGGTCGAGGAACGCGCGCTGATGGCAGAACAACGTCGTGCGATTGCCGACCGCGATGACGTCGTTGTGAAAAACGCCCGCATCGATCACGTCGGGAAGCTGCTGCGCGAAGACGGTCGAGCGCTCGCTCAGTCCATGCAACCGCGCGACCGCGCGGCTCGCTTCGAGCGTCTGGCGCGCCGGAAAGCGCTTCGGCTGCGGCCCCGGCCCGTACTCGCTGCGTCCATAGACGAAGAACTCGACGCCCTTCGCACCGTACTCGCGGCAAAAGCGCGTGTGGTTCGCGGCGCCCTCGTCGCCGAGCGCGGGCGTGCCGGGCAGCGCGTGATGAATCCGGAAGCGCGCTTCGTCGGCGAAGATCGCGGAGAGCGAGCGGCGCGTCTCGCCGTGCTCGATCGCGCGATGCAGCTTGCTCGCGAGATTGGCCGGCGTGAAGTGCACGCGCTCGTCGGACGTATCCGCCGACGGGCTGACAGTCGCCGCATTCGCCGTCCACATCGCCGAGGCGGAACTCGCGGCGGCCAGCAGCTCCGGCGCTTCGCGCGCGGCGCGTTCGATCACGCTGGCGTCGGTGCCGGTGAAGCCGAGTTCGCGCAGCAGTTTCAGCGACGGCCGTTCGAGCGGCGGCAGCACGCCCTGATGAAAACCGAGGTCCGCGAGCTGCTTCATCTTGCGCAAGCCCTGCTTCGCCGCGGCCTTCGGGTTCGCCACCGACTTCTCGTTGTTACGCGACGCGACGTTGCCGAACGACAGCCCCGCGTAGTTGTGCGTCGGGCCGACGAGCCCGTCGAAGTTCGCTTCGAATGCTTGCATCATGAATCCTTCGCGGGTTCTTAGAATTTGAGGCCGGGCGATACGCTCGCGGGCATCTGCAACTGCGCGCTTTCCACCGACGCCATCGGATACGAGCAGTAGTCCGCCGCGTAATACGCGCTCGGCCGCTGGTTGCCCGAGCGTCCGATGCCGCCGAACGGAGCCGCCGACGATGCGCCGTTGGTCGGCCGGTTCCAGTTGACGATGCCGGCGCGGATCGTGCGCTGGAAGTGCGTCCAGGCGGCTTCGTCGTCGGCCAGCAGTCCCGCCGAGAGGCCGTAGGTCGTATCGTTCGCGCGCTCGATCGCCTCGTCGAAGCCCTTGTAGCGCGTGACCTGCACCATCGGGCCGAAATGCTCTTCGTCGGGGACGTTGCGCGCGTTCGTCACATCGAGGATCGCGGGCGAGACGAGGCCGAGATGCGCCGCGCGCTGCTTCATTTCGAGGATCGGCGTGGCGCCCGCCTCGATCAGTTGCGCCTGCGCGGCAACCAGCTTCGACGCAGCGCGGGCCGAGACGACCGCGCCCATGAACGGTTGCGGCTCGGCGTCGAATGCGCCGTACTGGATGTTCGACGTCACTTCGGTAAAGCGCGCCATGAAGCGTTCGCCGAAGGCATCGTCGGGGACGAAGAGACGTCGGGCGCACGTGCAGCGCTGCCCCGCCGACAGATACGCCGACTGGATCGTGTGATGCACGGCGGCATCGATGTCCTCGACCTGCGCGACGACGAGCGGGTTGTTGCCGCCCATCTCCAGCGCGAGCACGATCTCCGGGCGCCCGCCGAATTGCTTGTGCAGCAGCGTGCCGGTGTCGGAGCTTCCGGTGAAGAACAAGCCATCGATCTGACGATGATTCGCGAGCGCGACGCCCGTGTCCTTCTCGCCCTGCACGAGGTTCAGCACGCCGGCGGGAAGGCCGGCCTGCGTCCACAGTTCGACGGTCGCGGCGGCCACGCCCGGCGCGAGTTCGGACGGCTTGAACACCACCGCGTTGCCCGCGATCAGCGCCGGCACGATATGCCCGTTCGGCAAATGCCCCGGAAAGTTGTAAGGACCGAATACCGCGACGACGCCATGCGGACGATGCCGCAATACCGCGACGCCATCGGCCATCGGCGCGCGCTTTTCGCCGGTGCGTTCGTGATACGACTGCACCGAGATATCGACCTTCGCGGCCATCGTCGCCACTTCGGTGCGCGCTTCCCAGAGCGGCTTGCCGGTTTCGCGGCCGATCGTGCGGGCGAGTTCTTCCTTGTTGTCGTTGAGCAGCGCGGCGAAGCGCTTCGCGATGCCGACGCGTTCGTCGAACGGCAACGCCGACCACGAAGCAAACGCACGGCGCGCGGCTGATACGGCGCGATCGACATCCGCTGCGTCCGCGCTCTTGCCTTCCCACACGAGTTCATCGGTTGCCGGATTGCGCGACGCGAACGGCGCGCCCCGGCCTTCGTTCCATGCGCCGTCGATATACAGTTGGTTCGAGAGTTTCATTGCCT
This sequence comes from Caballeronia choica, assembly GCF_001544535.1. Taxonomy (GTDB): domain Bacteria; phylum Pseudomonadota; class Gammaproteobacteria; order Burkholderiales; family Burkholderiaceae; genus Caballeronia; species Caballeronia choica. The sequence continues at coordinate 23,411 of NZ_FCON02000102.1, forward strand.
GGGTCCTTGCTCTTTCTTTCAGGCCGCGCTCTTCACGCGCGGTTGCGATGCGAGCACACGCACCATGTCGCCTTCGTTCACGCGCAATGCGGCGGCTTCCTCGGCGGTGAGCAGGAACGTGCCGTCCCGCACTGCGCCCACCGTCGCGCCGACGCGAAAATCGTCCAGCGATGTATTCGACACGAGACTGCGCGCCTCGCTTTCCTCGTTGCGCTCGCCCGGTTCGACGATATGCACCGGCACCAGCACGCTCTCGCGCACGGTGCGCAAGTCCGCGATGTGGCATTCGAGCACCGGGCCGGCATCGAAGATATCGACGTGATTTTCATAGCGCAGCCCTTCCGCTTCGAGCATCTTGCGGGCGGGCGCGGTGTCCCGGTGCGTGAGCCCGACGACCTTCTGCGCCGCTTCGGGCAGCAGGTCGACATACACCGGATATCGCGGCATCAGTTCGGCGAGAAACGACTTCTTGCCGTGCGAGCTGAGATAGTCCGCTTCGTTGAAGCCGATCTGATAGAAGTGCGAGCCGACCGCGTTCCAGAACGGCGACTCGAAGCTGTCATCGAAGTGGCCGCGCAATTCCGCGCACAAACGCTCCGGGAAGCGCTCGCGAAACTGCGCGATGAACATGAAGCGCGAGCGCGACAGCAAGCCGCCGACACCCGCCGTGCGATAACGCGGACTCAGGAACAGCGAACACACTTCCGCGTAGCCGGTCAGGTCGTGCGAGATGTTGAGCAGCGACATCTTCGTCCACACGCCCAGGTCCTTGCTCGCATGCACAACCGTCGACACGCGATAGTTGTAGAACGGCTGCTCCAGGCCGACTTCCGTTTCGATGCCGCACACGCCCGCGATATCGCCCGTCGCCGTGTTCTCCATCACGAAGAAATAGCCCGCTTCATATGGCTCGGCGGTCCCTGCGAGCGTGCGAAGCGCGCGTTCGACGCGGGCCGTGAGCGCCTCGCGGTCGGGCTTGAAAGTGGTGAGTCCGGGGCCGGTCTCGTGCGCGAGCGCGACGAGCGCGTCCACGTCCCCGGGCTGCACGCAGCGTACAACGATCATTGCAGTTCTCCCGAGGCAAGATGCAGCGGCACGCAACGCACCGTATCCTTTTCGTTCACGCCGAGCGCTTCGCGCATCGGCGCCGTGAGGGTGGCGCCGTCGGCGCGCGTCGGCGGCAGGGTCGCCAGTGCCGTGCGGAACGAATGCGCGCCGCCCGCCGCCACGAGATACGGCGTGCCGGTTTGCGCCGCGCCTTCGTGCACGGTGCGAAGCTCGTTCGTCGTCACCGACGCGCTGCGTTCGACCGCGACGGTCAGCACCGGACCCGCATCGAAGATATCGACGAAACGGTCGGGCTCGAAGCCTTCCTCCAAATGAATGTCATACGCGAGCAGCGCGCCTTCCGCCGGCTCGCCGAGCACGCGTTGCGCCTCGGCGGGCAACAGCGGCACGTAGAGCGGATAGCTGGGCATCACTTCCGCGATGAAGGTGCGGCTGCGTCCGCCCGACTCCAGTTCGACCTGCTCGAAATCGCGTCCGAAGAACTTGCGGCCGACCGCTTCCCAGAACGGCGACACGCCCGCGTCGTCGGTCACGCCGAGCATCAGCGAGAACACCTCGTCGGAGAAGCGCTTGCGGTTCGCCGCGATGTACAGCATGCGAGCACGCGACAGCAGATGCGCCGCCGCGTCCTGGGTTGCGTCCCGGTTTGCATCCCGACGTGCTTCGTCGCGCAACGCCGGATCGATGTAGAAGCCTGTCAGGCGACTCTTGCCCGTCAGTTCATGCGACATCGTCAGCGCGTGGATCTTGCGGTTCACCTTGAGTTCGCGCGACGCGTGGATCAGCGCGTCGTTGCGAAACGCGTAGAACGGCTCCGAATAGCCCGCCGATGCCACGATGCTCGACGTGCCATGGAGCGCGCCCGTCTCCGAGTCTTCGAGGACGAAGAGATAGAACTCCTCGCCCGGGAAATCGACTTCGGCGCGAAACGAATCCTCGGAGAGCGCGACGCGCGTCTCCAGCGCGCGGCGGTCGCGCGGCAGCGAGTGCAGCACGGGATGCGCCGCGCGTGCCATCCGTTCGAGCGCGTCGAGGTCGGAGAGTCTTGCCGGTCGGACGAATAGCATCATCGGTTCCTGTGTCGTTGGTTGCCTGCCCGCATCAGCGCGCCGCAACGGCTTCGCCCACCACCTCGGCGATCGCGCGCTCGATGCGGGTGAACCCTTCGTCGAGATCGGCCATCGGCATGATCAGCGACGGCGCGAAGCGCAGCACGTTCGGTCCCGCGATCAGCATGATCACGCCGTTGGCGGCCGCTGCGTTCAGCACGTCCTTCGCGCGGTCCTTGTAGGCATCGGCCAGCTCGGCGCCGATCAGGAGGCCCGTGCCGCGAATCTCCTTGAACAGCGAAAAGCGCTCGTTGATGCGCGCGAGATGCGCCTTGATCGCCTCGCTGCGCTGCGTGACGCCTTCGAGCAGTTTCGGATCGCTGATCAGTTCGACCACCTTCTCCGCGATCGACGCCCCCAGCGGATTGCCGCCGTAAGTCGTGCCGTGCACGCCGACCTTGAAATGCGCGGCGATGTCGTCCGTGGTCAGCATCGCGCCGATCGGGAAGCCGTTGCCGAGCGCCTTAGCCGTCGTCAGGATGTCGGGCGTGACGCCGTACTGCATGTAGGCGTAGAGCGAACCCGTGCGGCCGACGCCCGTCTGCACTTCGTCGAAAATCAGGAGCGCGCCGTGCTGGTCGCAGGCTTCGCGCAGGCCCTTCAGGAATGCCGGATCGGCCGGCAGCACGCCGCCTTCGCCCTGGATCGGCTCGACGATCACGGCACAGGTGTTCGCGCCGATCGCCTCGCGCGCCTGCGCCAGATCGTTGTAGGGCAAGTGCTTGATGCCCTGCGGCTGCGGGCCGAAGCCTTCCGCATACTTCGGCTGTCCGCCGACGCTCACCGTGAAGAACGTGCGGCCGTGGAACGACTGCGTGAACGAAATGATCTCGATCTTCTCGGGACCGAACTTCTCGATCGCATAGCGACGCGCCAGTTTGAGCGCTGCTTCGTTCGCTTCGGCGCCGGAGTTCGCGAAGAACGCGCGATCGGCGAAAGTCAGGTCCGTCAGGCGTTTGGCGAGACGCAGCACGGGCGCATTCGTGTAGCCGTTGCCGATGTGCCAGAGCTTTTCGCCCTGTTCCTGGAGCACCTTGAGCAGCTCGGGATGCGCGTGGCCCAGGGCGGTGACCGCGATGCCGCCGGCGAAGTCGATGTAGTCCTTGCCGTCGGTGTCCCAGATGCGCGAGCCGCGCGCGCGATCGGGCACGAAATTCGCCGGGGCGAATACCTGGACCATCACTTCGTCGAAGGTGCTGCGCGTTACGTTGATGTCGGTCATGGGCTACTCCTTGTCTGGGGTTCTTGCTTCGTTACTACCGATATTAGGTAATGCTGCGGTTTACTTCTTGCGCGTTCGCGACATGGTTTCTCTGGTATCGGGGGATTTTTGCGCGAGGCGCGGGGTGGGGGTTGCTGGCGAGCGCGCTTTTCCGTTACCGGGCTTTTACACCGTTTGATGCGCCCAGGCTTCCATGGAACTCGGTTTCATGTCGGTTTATTTGCTCTGCCCCTGTCCGGGGCGGGACTCACTTTCTTTGCTGCTGCAAAGAAAGTAAGCAAAGAAAGCAG
>NZ_FCON02000103.1 GCF_001544535.1 Caballeronia choica
GACAGACTTCCAAACCCCCGTAAAACCGGACATTTCAACTTGGCCGGAAAGCGGACATCTGTATCTGGCTTTGACATCATGTGTAAGAGCTTTTTAGTAATGTCGGGTTTTAGCTCATTAGAAATGTCCGGTTTCGGGCTGATCGTAAGCTGACCGGTCGCCGGTTGTTCGGCGCGCCGGAGGCTTTGATGGCTGCAACGGAACGGATCGCCGGCGCTCGAAGCCGAGCAATAACCGGCTGGATGCCATGACGGCCGATCGGTTGAACTCCGTAGCCACTACACGATCGACGCACCGCGATCGCTCAGCAGCCGGCGAAGAATCCCCCGATGGCAGCGACGTTCATCGTCGCAATAACAGCCGATCGAAAAATTGGACGTCGCCGAAAGCGCGGCCAGCAGGTCGAGCACCTTGCTGGCATCGCCGGCATTCATTTCCTGGCGGAACTTGCGCTCGAACGCGGACCATTCGGCATCGTCGGCGGCGTTGCGTCCCTGCGTCATCAGTTCCGCGCTAGGCGACAGAATCGGCAGCCAGACGTCGTAGTAGTTCCGGGCACTGAATTCAGCCTTCGGAACGCCGCGCGGCGGCCGGCGCACGGTCCCGATGCGGAGCCCTTCGCCGTCCGCGCGTCCGGTCCCGAGTTGAACGATGCGAATGCTCATGCCGTGTCCTTGTCGTTGACGGCGAATGCCGTCGGCACGGAATGTTACCCGCCCGCCTGCGCGCTACGCAAAGGTCCGCAGCATTACCGCGCGCCCCACGGCTCGCAAGCGCCCTGCGCGTCAATTCCCGCTGCGGCGGTGCTCGACGCGATGCGCAAACCCGACGCCCGCGCCACGACCACCACGCGAGCGCGCGCGCGACACAATCGCGTCGATCGTGTTCTGCGCCGAGCGCCGGCGATTCTTCTTCGCGACGCGGCCAAGTTTCCTCGCGCTGTCGGGATGAAACGCCCAATAGAGCGCAGCGAACCAGCCGATCACGGTCCAGCCGAACAGCAGGTTGAACAGCGCGAGCAACAGGACGGACCGGCGCTTGGTTCGGTCGGCGAGAATCGCGGGCAACAGGTAGAGACCGGTCACCGCGAACGCCGCCAGGACTTCCAGCAATACTTTCAGCATGTCAGCTCCCATGGCCAAAGGCCTCGGAAAGTCGATTTGCGCCGCCAGGCGACGCGTCATGCTGAAATCGTAGGCCTTGGCAGCCGCACCGATCAATGCCGTTTAAGACAAAAGATTCTTTGCGACCCACAAGCGTAATCCTCGCCCCTGAAAGCCGCCCGAAAGACGTCAGTCCTGCGCGACGGCCTCGTCCTGCGAAACGCGCTCGTGTCCGCCGGAGGCGCGCCAGCGCGCCGGCGTCACGCCGATGTGGCGTTTGAACACGCGCTGGAACGCCGCATCGGACTGATAGCCGACCGACTCTCCGATCGCCGCGACAGGCGCACTCGATTCCAGCAACGCGCGCCCCGCCATCGTCATGCGGACTTCGGTCAGCACGTCGGTGGCCGAGCGGCCGATCGTTTCCTGGAACTGGCGCACGAACGTAGCCCTCGACATATTGCAGAGCGCGGCGAACTGATCGAGCGTCCACGCCTCGCCGGGCCGCTCGAACATCGCCGACAAGGCCGCCTGCAGGCGCGGCCGCGCGGCAAGCGCGAGCAGCCCCTGGGGCGGCTCCGAGCCCTCGCTGGCGAAGCGCAAGGTCAGCGCGAACAGCGCCGCCGAAAGGTGGCTCACAAGCGATGCGCTGCCCGGCCCTTCGTCGATCGCCTCTTCCCGCATCAGGTCGACGAGCCGCGCGAGCCGCGAACCGCTCGCGGGCCGGGTCGCCGACGTCGCCCCGGAGCCTCCGTTCGCCGCGCTGCGCACGACGAGCCGCCTCGGCAGGTGATCGCGCAACAGCCGGTCCGGCACGGCGCCGACCAGAAAGCGGCCGCACAGGATGTCGGCGCCCTCGCCCGGCGCGCCGTTCTCGGCGATCGCGAACGCGCTGCCCTCGTGCTCGGTCATCGGCACGGGCGGCTTGCCGCTGCCATCGTGGATGCGATGGGCGCCGCCACCGGGAAACACGACGATATCGCCCGCGATCAGCGGCTGCGGCGGTCCGTCGCCGTCCTCCAGCACGGCGTGGCCCGACACCAGCACGTGATACGGAATCTCCCGCACGCCTGCGACACCGTGCGTGATCTCCCAAGGAGCGCCGACGTGACATCGCACATCGAGGCGGCCGCTGACGGGCATCAGCGAAAGAAGCCGGCTTAGCAGATCCATATGAGCCGCGTGAGCATGAAATTGCGCGTTTTGAGAATTAGCACGGACACCCCGCCGCCCTACAGTGACAACCAGGCGAGCAAGCCGGTAACGAGCCAGACCACTGCCGGCGTCGGCACGCACACGTTAACAAACCTCGTAGGGAATGTCATGAAAACCGTTCATACCGATGTCGCGATCATCGGCGCAGGCAGTGCCGGCCTCTCGGCCTACCGCGCCGCGAAGGCCGAAGGGGCCGCGGCGCTGCTGATCGAAGGCGGCGCCTACGGCACGACCTGTGCACGCGTGGGCTGTATGCCGTCCAAGCTGCTGATCGCAGCCGCCGAGGCCGCGCACGACGCCGCCCGGACCGCGCCGTTCGGCGTGCACGTCGACGGCGCGATCCGCATCGACGGCCGCGCGGTCATGCAGCGCCTGAAAAGCGAGCGCGACCGCTTCGTGGGCTTCGTGGTGGACGGCGTGGAGGCGATGCCCGCCGATGACCGCCTGGTCGGCCATGCGCGGTTCATCGACGACGGGCTGCTGCAGGTCGGCGAGCACACGCTGGTGCATGCGAAGCGCGTCGTGATCGCGACCGGCTCGGCGCCGGACATGCCGGAGATGTTCGCCACGCTCGGCGACCGCGCGATCGTTAACGACGACGTGTTCGCGTGGTCCGACTTGCCGAAGAGCGTCGCGGTGGTGGGCGCGGGCGTCATCGGGCTCGAACTCGGCCAGGCGTTATCCCGGCTCGGCGTGCGCGTGAGCGTGCTCGGTGCGCGCGGCCACGTCGGGCCGCTGACCGATCCGGCGATCCGCGATTACGCGCATCACGTCTTCGCCGACGAGTTTCACTTCGAGCCGCGCGCGGAAGTGCTGGCAGCCACGCGCGACGGCGACACGGTGCACCTGCGCTATCGGTCGGCGGCGGGTGAGCAGGTCGAAGACGCGTTCGACTACGTGCTCGTCGCGACCGGCCGCAAGCCGAACCTGACGGGCCTCGCGCTCAACAACACGTCGCTCGAACTCGATCGACGCGGGATGCCGGTCTACGATGCGCGCACGTTGCAGGCCGGCCGTCACCCGGTATTTATCGCGGGCGACGCCAACGGCGTGCTGCCGCTGCTCCACGAAGCGGCGGACGAAGGCCGCTCGGCGGGCCGCAGCGCCGCGCGCTTCCCCGACATCGAACCCCTCGTGCGCCGCGCGCCGCTCGCGATCGCGTTCACGGACCCGGGCATCGCGATGGTCGGCGCAAGGCATGCGGATCTGGCGGCGGGTTCGTTCGTCGCCGGCGAGGTGAGCTTCGAAGACCAGGGACGCAGCCGCGTCATGCTGCGCAACCGCGGCCTGATGCACGTCTACGTCGACCGGGCGAGCCGGCGGTTTGTCGGCGCGGAGTGGATCGGGCCGGACGCCGAGCACATCGCGCATCTGCTTGCATGGGCGCTGCAGATGAACCTGACCGTCGACGCGATGCTGGCGATGCCGTTCTATCACCCGGTGATCGAGGAAGGCTTGCGCACCGCGTTGCGCGATGCCGTCCGGCAGTTGCCGGTCGAGGCGCTCGAAAACCGTGTGCATCCTGCCTTGACGAAGCACGTCGACGCTCAGGTTGTTGCAGCGTGAGCGAATTCTCTTTCTTTCAACACCACGAGGTGAATACCATGTCCGATGTCACGATCTACACCAAGCCGACCTGCCCGTACTGTATAGCGGCCAAGACGCTTCTGCGCCGCAAGGGAGTGCCATTCAGGGAAATCAGCGTCGAAGGCGACGCCCGGGGCGCCGCCGCGCTCGCACAGCGCACGGGGCGCAGGACGGTGCCGCAGATTTTCATCGGCGATCTGCACGTGGGCGGGTTCGACGATCTTCACGCGCTCGACATGGAAGGCCGTCTCGACGATCTGCTCGAACAGGACGCGGCGTTGTCGTAGGTGGTGTCGCGTTCGACATCACCCCCGATGCTCAACGGCCGATGAACCCATCGATCAGCCGGGCGAGTTCGCGCGGATACTGGAACATCATCGCGTGCCCGGCGTCGTGGACGATAGCGAGGCGCGAGTGCGCGATCAGGCGGTTCAACACGATCGAGTTGGCATCGGCCAACACCCCGTCGCGCGCGCCCGCGACGATTAGCGTCGGCACGGTGATTCGCCGCAACGCACTCGCTGCAATGAGGGCTGCACTAACTGCTGGAATAAAGGCTGCAATAAGCGCCTACGCTCGCCTGGTACCGCGCATCGCCAGCGTATAGATCACCGCCCCCGCGACTGCGCCGATCAGCCAGCCGAAGTTGTTCGCCGGCAGGAGCTTGAGCAACTGCGTGCTGATTTCCCAGCCGACCGAGATGACCCCCGACACGATCAGCGCGATCAGGCCCACCCTGTTCCATCCACCGTCGTAGTAGAAGCGTCCGCTGGGCGACATCGTGTAGAGCTGGGCCGTCTGCACGACCTGCTTCTTGACGAGGTAGTAATCGGCCATCATCACGCCGTACATCGGCGCGAGCACGGCGCCGAACACGCTCACGAAAATCGTGATCGCCTTCGGGCTGTCGACGAAAATCCACGGGCACACCAGCACCGCCAAAATCGACGCGATCAGCCCGCCCTTCTTGAAGTTGACGTGCTTCGGGAACAGGTTGGCGATGTCGTACGCCGGCGAAACAAAGTTGGCGACGATATTGATCCCCATCGTCGCGATGATGAAGGTCACGCTGCCGATCGCCACCGCGACCTTGTTCTCGATGCGCGAGACGATCTCGACCGGGTCCATGATCATCGTGCCGAAGACCTTCGCGCTGCCCGAGGTCACGATCACGGTGATGATCGCGAACACGACGAAGTTGATCGGCAGCCCGAGAAAGTTGCCGATCTTCATCTGGCGTTCGCTCTTCGCGAAGCGCGAGAAGTCGCCGAAGTTGAGCAGGAGCGCCGCGAAGTAGCTCACGACCAGCAGGATCGCGTTGCCCATGCCGAGGATCTGGCCGGTGCCCGAGAGCACTTCGCCGCCGAGCGTGAGGTTGAGGCTGCTGAGTCCCGCCCGGCTCAGGATCCAGCCCATCAGCACGAACATCACCACGTACACGGCCGGGCCGCAGAAGTCGATGAAGCGGCGGATCACGTCCATGCCGCGCTGGAAGATGATCAACTGCAGGAGCCACATGAAGAGAAAGCTGACCCAGCCGAGCATGTCGAGGCGCATGAAGCTCGTGTCGCGCAACGCGATCGCCGACGGCACGAACAGCAAGAGCAGCGTGGCGACGGCCTTCGAGGCGAAATACGTCTGCACGCCATACCAGACGATCCCGACGACGCCGCGAATCAGCGCCGCGAGATTCGCGCCCATCACGCCCATGCTGACGCGCGCCATGACCGGGAACGGGATGCCGTGCGTCAGGCTCGGCTTGCCGACCCAGTTCATCAGCACGTAGACGATCAGGATGCCCACCGTGAGCGCGATCAGCACTTGCCAGCCCGAGATGCCGAGCAGAAAGAGGCTCGCGGCGAACGTATAGCCGCCGACGCTGTGCACGTCCGACATCCACATCGCGAAGATGCTGTAGCCGGTCCAGGTGCGTTTCGCGCGCGGAACGGGCGCGAGATCGTGGTTGTAGAGGCGCTCGCTGGCGTCGGAGATGGGCGCGTCGCTGTCGAATGCGGATGCGCCGGCGGCGGTGGTATCGGCCATGATGTTTCCCTCGGGTTCAGCGGCGCCGTAGAGCGCGGCGGCGGCCCGAGAGCCGGCGCCGAGTCTCATTCGGCTGACGAAAGAAGTGGTTCGACAGCGACTGCGACTGCCTGCGCTTCACTTGCGTTGCATCGACTGAACAGCAACTCCGGCTACCCCTTGAACAGAGATTACTCGATGCCGCGCGCCGCGTCTGCCGGGTCAATTTGTTTTTTTGGTGCGGTTCCCGCGAGCAAAAGGGCGCGCGCTAAAGTTCCGCACACGCCCGCCGATAAGCTGGACATGAAAAAGAAACGTCTCACCTCCCGCGACATGCACGACGCCTTCGCCGCCGCCGGCGAGACGCTTGCACTTCTTTGCCGGCTGCGCCGCATCGACGCCTCGGACCTGTCCCCCGGCGAAGTGGACGCGTTCTGGAACATGGCGCTCGACGTCGCGGCCCACAAGGACGCCCTGTCCGACGAAGCACGCGGGACCTGAGCGGCCGCTCCGCTGCTGCCGCCCTCGCTCTCGCTCTCGCGCGTGGTGCAATAATTGCTGCGGGTGAGACTCGTGGCGCTCGCCCTCACGCGGGAGCGCACCGACTGCATCGTGTGATCACCGCGCGCCTTCGCGCGCGGCGCCGCGCGGTCCCAACGCCCGCCTCCGGCACGGCGGAGATCTCATGTCGACTCTCATCTGGAAGTGGCTCGGCCCGAATGTCCAGAACATCGCGAGACATCCCGGTTCGTTCGCCCTGCATACGCTGAAGGCATTCCGCGCCAACCAGGGCATGCTGCTCGCGGGCGCGGTCGCCTACTACGCGCTGCTCTCGATCATCCCGCTCCTGATCCTGATCGTGATCGCGTTGTCGAATCTCGTCGGGCAGCAGACGCTCCTCGACACCCTCGCGCGCCTGCTCGAATGGCTCGTGCCCGGACAGGCCCGCGCGATCGTCCGTGAACTCTCCAGTTTCCTCGCCCATCGCGCGGTGATCGGCTGGCTGCTGCTCGTCACGATGATCTTCTTCAGCTCGCTCGCGTTCACGGTGCTGGAGAACGCGATGTCGGTGATCTTCGTGCATCGGGTCGCGATCCGGCGGCGCCACTTCCTGCTCTCCGCGTTGCTGCCCTACTGCTACATCCTGTGCCTCGGTGTCGGCATGCTGATCGTGACGCTCGTCTCCAACAGCCTGCAGGCGATGGGCGCGAACAGCGTCGACCTGTTCGGCGAGTACGTGTCGCTCAAGGGGTTCTCGCGCGCGCTCCTGTACCTGCTCGGCCTCGCGGGCGAGATTTTCGTGCTGACGTCGATCTACCTGGTGATGCCCGTCGGCCGGCCGTCGCTGCGGCATGCGCTGATCGGCGGCGTCACGGCCGCGCTGCTTTGGGAAATCACGCGGCACGTCCTCGTCTGGTACTTCGCGACGCTTTCGCAGGTGAGCGTGGTGTACGGCTCGCTCACGACGTCGATCGTCGTGCTCTTCAGCCTCGAAGCGCTCGCGACGCTGCTGCTCTTCGGCGCGCAGGTCATCTCCGAGTTCGAGCGGTTCGGCACGCCCGCCGACGACGATCCGCCGGAACCGTTTCACACCGGCTGAAGACGTGCGCCGTGGCGCGGCTACCTGACGGTATCAGCGGCCGCCTTGCAGACGACGGCGTCCTGGTCGCCCGAGCCGCCGCTGCAGCCGACCGCTCCGATCAGCTTGCCCCCTTCGACGATCGGAAAGCCTCCCGGCGACGCCACGATATCGGGATCGAGCGTCGCGACATAGGGGTGTCCGGACTCGAACTGATTGTAGAAAGCGCGCGTCTCGCGACGAAAACGCGCGGAGGTCCGCGCCTTGGCCTGCGACACCCTGATCGACGCGAGTTGTGCGCCGTCCATCCGTTCGAACGCGACGAGATCGCCGTGCGTGTCGGCGACCGCGATGTTCATTTTCCAGTCGCGCTTGCGCGCTTCGGCTTCGGCGGCGGCGATGAGTTTTTTCGCGGCGTCCAGGCCGATCGGCGCGCCGTAGGGAATGTCGAACGGCATCTGCGCGGGAACGGACGCGGGACTCGGCGCGGCAACGGACGGCGATGTCGGGGTCTGCGCAAAGGCCAGTGTGGCGCTGGCGGCGAGCACTGCGCATCCCGCGCGGATGAGCGTTGGCATAGGATGGTCTCCGTTTGTTCGCGTGTGGCAGGGTCATAACGTACGCCGGCCGCCTTTATTCCACAACGCTGCGCTGCTGAGCAAAAGGAAACGCTTCAATAATTGGACGAGCGGACCGTGGACGCTCAGTGCGACGGGCCTAAAAAATGCTGGTGAGTTGCATCGCCGGACGACGCGCAGTACGTCCACGAATCGGCTCGATGCGTCGCAAGCCCTGTCCGGCAAGGCGTCGTGGCGCTCGTTTGCACCTGAAAACCGCGACCTGCTGGCGAGAGTTACATCGCATCGCGGCTTTCTCGTAAAATCAGTTAATTCGGCGCCGCACCGGCCGGTTCTGTCAGACGGACCGCCGGATTCCGCTTTTTCAGCCGATGCCGCGAGCGCTGCCTGCTCGCCCTTCGCGGCCCGAAGATAGACAAGCGCCCGCATGCCGGCCGCAACTTCGCGACCGCGCTGAATGCACGACCTTCGTCTGACGAAAATGTTTTCGGAGACGCTGCCATGGCCAGACGAGACATGCCGCCGACATCCAGCAAAGCGCTGCTGGATGCCGACGTCGACTATGCGGATGACGAGTTGCCCATGCGGGCGCCCCTGCGTTTTGGACGACTCGTGCTGTGGGTTGCATCGGCGAGCGCGCTGGCGGTTGGCGTCGCGGGAACGGTGGCCTACCGGGCCTGGTTCAGCCACGACCAGCGCGAGTACGTCGAAGCCATGACGAGCGCGCGCGAGACGCTGGGCCTGTCCCAGGCGGCAGCCGCACAGCAGACGCTGTCGTCTGGAACGGTCGATACTTCGCCGCCGCCCACGCATGTCGTCGAGTTGGCGAGCGCCGACACTACGGCGCCGAACCCGCCCGAGACGCTCGTCGCTCCGCCGCCATCGGCGCCACCCGTCGTTGCCGTCGTGCCGAACCGTTCACCTGCCGCGAACGCAAAACCGCCCGCTGCGCAAGCCGTGTCGGCACGCTCGAACCGTCCGCCGGGTCAGACTCAGGCCGTCGCGCAGAACCGCCACCGTTCGACGCAGCACGCGAAGCCAGCCAGCCAAAGTCTTTTCGCCCGCATGGGCTCGTTTTTTCACCGCGTGAGCTATCGACAGAATGTCAACGGAAGCCAGCGAGACGAATACGCCCATCAGTGACCGGCGTCGCGCGCCGCGGGCGTTTCCGTCGCGGTCGAGGTGGCCGCGAGGCTGGCCCGGACCGGCGCCGATGGCGGGCGCATCGCTCGTCTGCCTGCTGATCGGACTGCTCTTTCTCGCCGTCCAGGTGCGCTCGATTTTCTCGGCGCAGTTGCAGCAGGAATACATCGGCCTCGTGCTGGAAGCGGTCGATCGCGCGGAAAGCGCCCGCGATGCGGTCGCGGTACTGGCAAACGCAGCAAAAACGGCGAACGCGGCAAGCGCAGCGAACACAGCGAACACGGCGAACACAGCGAACACAGCGACAGCAGACCCGAACCCCGCCCCCTCCGACGCCTACCGTCTCGCGCGCCTCGAGTTAACCGACCGCCTCGCCACCCTCGACGCCCTGGTGAACGCGAGCCCGTCGCCGGCACCGCCGCTCCCGCGCAGCGTCCTGTCTCGCGATGCGAACTTCACCGCCGCGAGCCAGTCGCTCGATGCGGCCGCTTCATACTGGCGCGCGCAACGCGAGGCGGTCGGCGCCGGCATGCGCGAGCGCATCTCGGGCGTCGCGGACACGCTGATCGTGCTGTCCGCGATCGTGTTCGGCGTGCTCGTCACCGCGCTCGGCCTGTACGCGAAGCGCACCCGGCAACTGGCCGGGATGTCGCACGAATTCGAGCACGCCGCGCTGCACGACGCGATGACCGGCCTGCCGAACCGCCGGCGCCTGTTCGCCGCGCTGGAAGCCACGGTCGCCGCCGGCGACAACGCCGGCAAGCTCGCCGTGCTGTACATCGATCTCGACGGCTTCAAGCGCGTGAACGACACGCAGGGCCACCGGATCGGCGATGAATTCCTGATCGCCGTGTCGAGGCGCTTCCGGGAGTCGGTGCGCACGGGCGATGTCGTCGCGCGGATCGGCGGCGACGAATTCGCCGTGCTCGTCACCCGCTTCGACACCGACGCCGAGTTGAGCGCGATCGCCGAGCGGCTGATCGCGTGCGTCGCGCAGACCGACGAACAGATGGGCCTCGGGCTCGTGCGCGCGAGCATCGGGATCGCGAGTTTTCCGGATCGCGTCGACGATTACTGGCGGCTCGTGGCCGCCGCCGACGAGACCATGTACGAGGTCAAGCGCAACGGCAAGAACGGCTTCGCTTTTGCGCAGCGGATGCGGTGAGGGCCGCTGGCGCTTGGGCTTCTATTGAACCTGTATTGGAAGCACAAAAACATCAAGCGGCGGTTACGCCACAACTCGCGCGCCATCGGCCACCTGTCCGCTCCCGACAAGGGGCCAGGAAAGCAAGTTCCCCGGAAGCCTCAGCGCATCAAACAGTGTGACCCGCCCCTACGCGGCGGCCCGCACCGCGCCCTCCACTTCGCCACCGAGCGCATCGGCAAGATCGGCGAACAGGCGCGCGAGTTCCGCCGTCATCAGCATGAAGTCCGATTCGAAACGCTCGTCGTCGTTTTGCGCGGTCGGATCGGACGCTTCCTTGAGGACGTCGAGCGGATTCACGCGCTTCAGGATCAGCGAAGGCGTCAGCACGAACGACACGCGGTCGTTCCACGTCATCGCGAGCCTCATGCACTGCTTGCCGGCTTCGATGTGGCGGCGCATGTCGTCGGCATCGAGCGCGTGGCCGACGTAGCGCACCGTCGCCTTGGTGCCATTGCCCTCGCCCGTCGAACGCAGCTCGGTGTCCTGGTCGAGCGTGAAGCCGCCGGGCGCCTCGCCCGACAGGAGCCACTCGGTCATCGCGGAAACCGGCGAGCGCGCGACGCGCAACGTGTCGAGCGGCAAGCGGTCGATCGATTTCACGAGCAGGCTGCGCACCTCGTCCGCGAGCGTCGGCGACGCCGCGTCGATCACGAGCCAGCCGTTCACCGTATCGATCCATACGCGCGTATCGCGGCGAATGCTGAAGGCGCGCGGCAGGAGTTCGTCGGTGACCTGCTCCTTCAATTCGCGCATCTGCTTGCGGCCGGGTTTGAATCCCTGCTGATCTTCGAGTTCGAGCGCGCGCGCCTTGGTCACCTGATTGACGACCGACGCGGGCAACAGCTTTTTCTCCGCGCGATAGACAAGCAGCATCTGCCGGTTCGTCGAATAGACCAGCGCGCCGTCATCGCGCGGCGAGGCCCAGCCGTGCGCCTGCATTTCGACGGTATTGCCCGGCGCGAACGCGTGCGGCGCGAGCCACTTTTCGATCTGTGCGGGAGTGACGGCCCAGGGAGCCGGAAGACGATGAAGCTGAAGGTTCTTGAACCACATTGGCAGCGCTCCGCGGAGGAAAAGCAAGGCGCGCCATTCTATACGAGCGTGTGGAGTTTGATGGCATCGGCCGGGTCCCGTACGCCTACCTGGACCCATCCGGGCAAGTCCCATTCGCTCTTGTCTTCATGCGAAAGCCCACCTCACCGCACGGCCGCTCGCCGCGCCGGCACGATGCGCCAGCCGAGGTTCACACCCGCCGCCGCGAGCAAGATCAGCGCGGCGCCCGCCACTTGCAGCCACGCGAGGCGCTGCCCGAACGCGATCCAGTCGACGAAGATCGCCACCACCGGATAGATGAACGAGAGCGCGCCGGTCATGGCCGTCGGCAGCTTCTGGATCGCACCGTACAGCAGCACGTACATGAGCCCCGTGTTCACCACGCCGAGCACCAGCAGTTCGATCCAGCCCGAAGGCGCGGCAGGTAGCTGGTCGAAGCGCACCAGCGGCGACAACATGACGACGCCGAGCGCGACGTGCAGGAGCGCGATCAGATGCGGCGGCGTGCCCTTGAGCCGCTTGGTGATGATCGACGAGATCGCGTACAGGAACGCAGCGCCGAGCGCGAAGCCGATGCCTTCCAGATACTGCCCCGGCACGGCGAGCACGGCCGGCTCGACGCGCACCACCATCACGAGCCCGACGAACGCGACGCCGAGCCACGCGATCGTGGACATCGTCACGCGTTCGCGCAGCACGAGCACGCCGAGGCCGACGAGCATGAACGGCTGCGTGTTGTAGACGGTCGTCGCCATCGAGATCGAAGCGCGCGAATACGCGGCGAACAGCAGCAGCCAGTTGCCGACGATCGCTATACCGCTCAGCGCGACCAGCATCAGCATGCGCCACGAGAAAAACCGACGGCGCAGCATGGCAAGCACGGCGCATACGGCGAGGAGCGTGGCACCGCCGAACACGCAGCGAAAGAACACGACGTTGAACGGCGTCTGCCCCGAGGAAACGACGAGCCAGCCGATCGTGCCCGACATCAGCATCGCGAGGCTCATTTCGATTGCGCCGCGGCGCGTTTCATTCGTGTTCATTGCAATGGTTCTGGCTGGCGAGTTTCGATGCGATTCAGTTTATCGGCGGCAATTGCGCGAAACCATGCCTAAAATTAGGAGCGTTGCGGATTCTACCTAACGATCGTAGCCGACCATGCCGAAAAGCCTTTCAACGCCCCAGGGCGCCGCCGCGCTCGACGACATCGACCGCGAACTGATCGCCGTGCTCGCCGACGACGGCCGCATCGCGGTGAGCGAACTTGCGCGGCGCGTCGGCTTGTCGGCGCCGAGCACCGCCGAGCGCATGCGCCGGCTCGAGGCGCAGGGCGTGATCCGCGGCTTCGCCGTGCAGATCGATCCGCGTGCGCTTGGGTATACGCTGCAGGCCATCGTGCGCGTGAAGCCCATGCCGGGCCAGTTGCATCTCGTGGAGGAGGAAATCCGCCGCATCCCCGAGTTCGTCGAGTGCGACAAGGTGACGGGCGACGACTGCTTCATCTGTCGCCTCTTCCTGCACTCGATCGAACAGCTCGACGCGATCCTGTCGAAAGTCACGGAGCGCGCCGAGACGAGCACGGCCATCGTGAAATCGACGCCCGTTGCGCGCAGGCTGCCGCCGTTGCGGTGAGCGGGAATGCCCCCACGCGGATCGGGCCATCCGCCGTACAAACAGCGCTACACTGGGGAGCGAAACACCAGGAGAAACGCCATGCCCGACATCGACGCGAACCGCACCTTCCGCGGGCTTCCCCTGACCGCCGAACAGGACGCCGAAGTCCGTCATTACATCAAGAAGAAGAAGCAGCACGGCGAACCGTGGGACACGCCCGAATTGAGCGCCATGCTGCACGACATGCTGGAACCGCCAGGCGACGACGACACGACCGACGGCGCCGACGACATGGACGACGAAACGCGCGGTTTTGCGGAGCGCGCGTCGGCCTTCATCGACGAAACAATGGACCCGATCGAAGCCAGCGAGGAATGGCACGCCGCGATGGAAGCCGAGGCCATGAAGGGGCCGAAACGCTGATCGCTGTTTGTGCGGCAGGAAGTGCCCGGGGGAAATGAAGCGCCGGTGTTCGAGAGGCCGGCGGCGGGCCGCATTGCGCGGCCCGTGCTCGCGAGTCAGTCAGTGCCTGTGTCGCATCCAGTCGCGCAGCGGATGCGTGTCGAGCCAGCGTGCATGCGGCTCTCCCTTGTGTTCGGCACGGTGGCGGTGCATCAGGACGACAGCGACGCAAAGCAACACCGCGATCCCAACTATCAAGCTGATCATCGGCTCAGTCATGGGAGCCTCCTCCGAGGTCAGGGCCATGCTTACATTGTAGGTGAGCGGCGGATTATCACCAGCCAGCTTAAGCCTTGTCGTGCCATGCCTTGCCCCGGCCCTCGCCTCACGCCCCGATGCAGATCGCACCCAGCGCGATCACGCAGCACGACGCGATGCGCCGGAAACTCAAGCGCTCGTTGAGGAACATCCGCCCGATCAGCGCGGCGAACACCACACTCGTTTCGCGCAGCGCCGACACCGCGCCCATCGCGCCGAACTGCATCGCCCAGATCACGATGCCGTATGCCGCGATCGACACCATCCCACCGCCCGCCGATTGCCCGATGGCCGCGAGCGGCGCACGCAAGCCCGCGACGCCGCGCACGGCGATGAACACGAGCGGCATCAGCAGGAAGAACGCGAACATCCACGCCGTGTAGGCGACGGCATTGCCCGAGACGCGCACGCCCATGCCGTCGATCACCGTATATACCGCGATCGTGGCGCCCGTGAGGAAAGCCGCCGATGCACCGCCGAGCGACACGCGTCCGCGTTCCAGCGCAAGCGAAATGATGCCGCCGGACACGAGCAGGACGCCCGCCAGCGGCAACCATCCGAGATGCTCGCGCGCGAAGAGCGCCGCGCCCACCGCGACGAGGAGCGGCGACGACCCGCGCGCGATCGGATAGGTCTCACCGAGATCGCCGCTCCGGTACGCGTAGACGAGGCTCACGCTGTAGACGATATGCACGAGCCCCGACGCGATGATGTAGGGAAAGGCTGGCGCGGCCGGCATCGGCAGGAAAGGGAGTGCGATCAGTGCAACGAGGCCCGTGCTCGTGCACATCCACGTCATGGAGAGAAAGCGGTCGCGGTTGCCGTGCAGCATGGCGTTCCAGGTCGCGTGCAGCAGCGCGGCCAGCAGGACAAATCCGCCTACATAACTGAACATTCGATACGTCTCGCGTCTGACAGGGTTGACAAGGTTGCTCGGCCGCCTTCGGTTTGCGGCCTCCAGGCCGATGATTGAATTGCTTAATCCAGCGCCGGTCAAGCCCTTTTTGTCATCGTCGCGTCATGCTGGCGCCCGCGCGACGGCAAGTTCTCAGGCCGCCTCTGCCATCGCGGCGGAATCCTGGTTGATGCGGACGCTGCACTACGTTCACCGGAATCCACACATCAATCGCCAACCACGCGCTATCCCGCATGTGCCCCGCATGTGTCCTATAGTGCAAGCACCGCGCAAGGAGAGACGAATCATGGCGACATGGAGACCCGACCCCAGCTTCTACCCTTCACCCCGCCTCGCGGCCAAGGCGCCGCCCGAAACGCTCGCGTACGTCGCGACGTTCGACCCCGAGCGAAAGCAGCCCGACGTGCTCGCCGTCGTCGATGTCGATCCGAATTCCGCGACCTACACGCAGATCGTCGGCCAGTTGCCGATGCCCAATACCGGCGACGAACTGCATCACTTCGGCTGGAACGCGTGCTCGTCGTGCCTGTGTCCGAACGCGCCGCATCCGCACGTCGAGCGGCGCTATCTGATCGTGCCGGGCTTGCGGTCGTCGCGCATTCATATCGTCGATACGAAGCCGGACCCGAAGAAGCTCACCATCGTCAAGACCATCGAGCCGGAAGAACTCGCCGAGAAGACCGGCTACACGCGCCCGCACACCGTGCATTGCGGACCGGGCGGTATCTACGTGACCGCGCTCGGCAATGCCGAAGGCGGGGCGCCGGGCGGCGTACTGCTGCTCGACCAGCAGAGCTTCGATCCGCTCGGCCGCTGGGAGGTCGATCGCGGCTCGCAACGCCTCGCCTACGACGGCTGGTGGCATCTCGGCTACGACACGCTCGTCACGAGCGAATGGGGCACGCCCGACACCTTCGAGGACGGCCTCGTCCCCGAGATCCTGCTGGGCGCCAAGTACGGCCGCAAGCTGCACTTCTGGGACCTCACGCGCCGCAAGCATCTCCAGGAAATCGACTTCGGCGACGAATACCAGCTCGTCTTCGAACTGCGTCCCGCGCACGATCCGACCAAGCCGTATGGCTTCGTCAATTGCGTGATCAGCCTGAAGGATTTGTCGTCGTCGATCTGGACGTGGTATCGCGACGGCGACAAATGGGCCGTCAAGAAGATCATCGACATCCCCGCCGAACCCGCCGACGCCTCGGTGCTGCCGCCGCTCTTGCAGGGCTTCGGCGCGGTGCCGCCGCTCGTCTCCGACATCGATCTCTCGATGGACGACCGCTTTCTCTACGTGTCGTGCTGGGGCACGGGCGACCTGCTGCAATACGACGTGTCCGACCCGTTCGCGCCGAAGCTCACGGGCAAGGTGCGCATCGGCGGGATCGTGTCGCGCGCGACGCATCCGGGCGCGAAAAACGGCCAGCTCAACGGCGGGCCGCAGATGGTCGAGGTGAGCCGCGACGGCCGGCGCGTCTATTTCACGAACTCGCTGTATGGCGCGATCGACAACCAGTTCTATCCCGAAGGCATCGACGGCTGGATGGTCAAGCTCGACGCCGATCCTGCCGGCGGACTGGCGGCCGACAAGAACTTCTTCATCGACTGGCCGAAGGGACATCGGCCGCATCAGATCCGCCTGCAAGGCGGCGACTGCTCGTCCGATTCATATTGCTATCCATAGGCGCCGACTCGATGGAGCCCGGATCGGCCACGTTATGGCTCGGCGCCGCGGGCCTGGGCGCATTTCACGGCATCAACCCGGCGATGGGCTGGCTGTTCGCGGTCGCACTCGGGTTGTATGCGCATAGCCGCCGGGTGGTGCTGCTCTCGCTCGTGCCGATCGCGATCGGGCATGCGGCTTCGGTCGCGCTCGTGCTGGCTGGCGCGTTGACGCTTGGGTCGCTGATCGATCACGCTTATCTGAATCGCGCGTGCGGCGTGTTCCTGATCGGCTGGGGCGTGTGGTGCGCGCTGCGCGGGCATCGCGGACAGCCGAGGGTCGGCATGCGTGCCGGGTTTGCCGGGCTCGCGTTGTGGTCGTTCGTGATGTCGAGCGCGCATGGCGCCGGGTTCATGCTGATACCCGTGCTGTTGCCGCTTTGTGCGGCGGCGGGGGCGCCGGGGCTGGCGTCGGCGGGTCATGCATTGCCGGTCGGCGCGCTCGCGCTGGGGATTCATACGTTCGCGATGCTTGCCGTTATTGCCGCCGTTTCGACGGTCGTTTATGACCGTGCCGGGGGGCTCGGTTTTCTTCGTACCGGATGGATCAATATCGATCTTGTCTGGAGCGCGGCGCTCGTGGGCTGCGGTGGGTGGTTACTGCTGTCGGCAAGGTGAGGGGTGCGTTTGCGGATCAATCGTGTATCCCCAAACGCACCCCACCCCAGGCGCCAGCAACGGCTTAAAAATTGTGCCGCACCCCCAGACTCACTGACAACTGCCTGTCGCTATTCGAATTCGGCAGATTCGGGATCTGCGCATAGTTGACTGCGGCGCCCGTCGCCGGATCGATCCCGATGCCCGCCCCCACCGCCTTCTGCATGATCGCCACACCATACAACGCCGTGCGCTTCGAAAGCGCATAGTTCGCGCCCAGGTTCACCTGATGAAAGCGCGTCGATGAACCCCCGTCCGGCTTCGCCACGTTGTAGATATACGCCGCGCCAACTTGCAGGAACGGCGAGACCGCATACGTCACGTTGACCTCGCCGATATCGAACCCGATGTTCCTGCCCGTCGGCTGCGCGCTCGTCGCGAAGTACCGGCTGTGATCGAGCAGGCTGTGCGTATACGTCAGCGCGATCGTCGCCGGTCCGATCGCATAGGACGCTGCCGCGCCGTAGGCCTTCAACGCATCGGCGTTCTGCAACTGGCAATACATCGCCGATGGATTGCTGCACGCGAAATCGCCGATGTATCCGTTGCTGCCGCCAAGCGCCGCGTCGAGCGGGTTCTGCAGGTTCAAATACCCCGCGCTGAACGAGACCGGCGCATGCGCATACGTCGCGGCGAACGAGTAACCCCGCTTCTGCGCGAAGTTGCCCGCGACACCGCCGAGACTGTATGTGCCGCCCAGCGTGAAGCCGCTCCAGTCCGGGCTCACGTACTTGATCGCGTTGTTGAAGTTGAACGCTTCGTTGAGGTTGTCGACGTCGCCGATGTGCGAGCCGTAGAGCGTCGCCCAATTGTTGCTCGACACGTAGGGCCCGAGGAAATCGGAATACGAATCGTATTGACGACCCAGCGACAGCGTGCCGAAACGCTCGTCGGCAAGGCCGACCCACGCCTGCCGATTGAACTGCGAGCCGCTCTGCACGAAGTTGCCCGTACCCGTGTAGAAGCTGTTCTCCAGCATGAAGGTCGCCTTCAGTCCGCCGCCGAGGTCTTCCACGCCCTGCAGTCCGTAGCGCGACGGCACGAGGTTGCCGCCCGTCATCTGCCAGCCGTGCCCCGAGCCGACGCTGCCGTCGGCGCGCGTGAACTGCTGGTTGCTCGTGTAGGTGATGGCGGCATCGACGGTGCCGTAGAGCGTCACCGAACTTTGCGCCGATGCGCACGTCGATATGCCCAGCATCGCCGCCGCGGCGAATCCGCTCTTCATCCGATGGTCCTTACGCATGATTGATCAGCACCGACTTGGTCTCGGTGTACATGTCGAGCGCGGCGCGCCCGAGTTCGCGGCCGAAGCCCGATTGCTTGAAGCCGCCGAACGGCACGGCGTTGTCGAGCAGCGAGTGGCAATTGACCCAGACGGTGCCCGCCTTGATGCGGGGAATGAGCTTGTGAATCGCCGACAGATCGTTCGACCAGATGCTCGCGCCGAGACCATACGGCGTGTCGTTGGCCTGCTTCACGACCGTGTCGAGATCGTTGAAGCGCATCGCGACCAGCACCGGTCCGAAGATCTCTTCACGCACGACGCGCATCGAATGATCCGTATCGACGAGCACGGTCGGCTTCACGAAGAAGCCCGCGCCCTCGCCTCGCCCGCCACCCGCGATCGTGCGCGCGCCTTCCGTCTGGCCCGCATCGATATAGCCGAGCACGCGATCGAGTTGCCGCGCGGACACGAGCGGTCCGATCTGCGTCGACGGATCGAGGCCCGGGCCGAGCTTCATCGAATCGGCGATCGACGCGACGCGCTCCATCACGCGGTCGAACACCTTGTCGTGCACATAGACGCGCGAGCCCGCCGTGCAGACCTGTCCCGAGTTGAAGAAGATCGCGTTCGCGACGCCCTCGGCGGCCTTGTCGATATCGACATCCGGCAGCACGATCACCGGCGACTTGCCGCCGAGTTCCAGCGACATGCGCGTCATGTTGTCGAGCGCGGCGTGGCCGATCGCCTTGCCCGTGGGCGTCGAACCCGTGAAGGCGATCTTGTCGAGGCCAGGATGTTTCGCGAGCGCGGCGCCGGCGGTCCTGCCGTAGCCGGTGACGATATTCACGACGCCCGCGGGGAAGCCCGTTTCCTGCAGCAGTTCGCCGAGCCGCAGCGCGGAGAGAGGCGTGTCCTCGGCGGG
The DNA here is from genome assembly GCF_001544535.1 of Caballeronia choica. Taxonomy (GTDB): domain Bacteria; phylum Pseudomonadota; class Gammaproteobacteria; order Burkholderiales; family Burkholderiaceae; genus Caballeronia; species Caballeronia choica. Next base: position 19,261 of record NZ_FCON02000103.1, read on the forward strand.
TTTCAGCACGACGGTGCAGCCTGCCGCGAGCGCGGGCGCGAGTTTCCACGCGGCCATCAGCAGCGGAAAATTCCACGGAATGATCGCGCCGACCACGCCGACCGCTTCCTTCCTCGTATAGCCGAAGTACGCATTCGACGGGCTATAGGGAATTGCCGCATCGACGGTGCTGCCTTCGATCTTCGTCGCCCAGCCCGCCATGTAGCGGAAGCACTGCGCGGCCATCGTCACGTCCAGCGCTTCGGCGACTGCGGCCGACTTGCCGTTATCGAGCGCTTCGATTTCCGCGAACTCGCGGGCACTGGCTTCGATTGCATCGGCGGCGCGCAGCAGCAGGCGCTCGCGATCGGTGGGCTTCATGCGCGACCATGCGGAATCGTCGAAGGCCCGGCGGGCGGCTTGGACCGCGCGGTCGATGTCGGTTTCATTTGCGTTTGGCACACGGCATAGGACGCTACCGTCGGCGGGGTTGAGCACCTCGATGGTTTCGCCCGTTGCGCTGTCGTGCCATTCGCCGTTGATCAACATGCGCTTGGGGCCCGCGATGAATGCGCGGGTCGTGGGGAGGGTGGGTTGGTTTGTCATGGTTGTCTCCTGGGGTTGGCTGGTTGTTTACACCGTTTGATGCGCTCAGGCTTCTATGAAACTTGTATTGGTTTTGGTTTATTGGCTCTGCCCCTGTCCGGGGCGGGACTCACTTTCTTTGCTGCTGCAAAGAAAGTAAGCAAAGAAAGCAGCTTCACAACGCCAGTCCTTGCCATGTGCCGCTAGCCCGTTATGTCGGAGTGGTCCAACCGGGGGAGTGTCGTTAGCGGGGTTTGATCGTTGTTGGCATGTAGAAGAGGCGCGCACGTCGCACCGCTAAACGAAGTGGACCAGCAGTCATACATCCGGACTCGCGCTACGCGCTCACCCGTCAGGCAAAACCGAAACCCATCGCTACGTTGCTCGTTCGTGCGTGCTGCATGCTTCCATTCACCGCTTAGCGAACCTGGCGTCGGGCACGCAGTGCCAAGACGGATGAATGACTGCTGGTCCACTCCCTGTCGCGGTGCGACGTGCGCGCCTTTTCTACATGCCAACAACGATCAAACCCCGCTAACGACACTCCCCCGGTTGGACCACTCCGACATAACGGGCTAGCGGCACATGGCAAGGATTGGCGTTGTGAAGCTGCTTTCTTTGCTTACTTTCTTTGCAGCAGCAAAGAAAGTGAGTCCCGCCCCGGACAGGGGCAGAGCAAATAAACCAAAAACAAAACAAGTTCAGTAGAAGCGCAAAAACATCAAACGGTGGAAACAAAAAAAACCCCACCTAATAATGTTCCGGCACGGAAGTAATCCCATCCGCCTGCAGGCGATGAACAAGCCCGGCGCGGGCCCTCGCGACATCGGTCAACGCGGGCCTGCGGTGCGCCGCAATCTCCTCGGCCGTATAGGGCCTAAACCCCGCAGGCCGCGTCGTCGCGTTCATCGTCGCAAGCACCCAGTTAAGGACATTGGCGAGGTCCGCATCGCTCAACGCCGAGTTGGCCGCCCCCGGCACGCGCATCACGAACTCGCGCCCTTCGGGCATGCCGACAAAGTGGCCAAGCGAGTTGCGCAGCGCCGGCACCTTCCCCGGGATGCCCGAGCCGTCGGCGGTGTGGCAGCCCATGCAGTTGAGCACCCACCCCTGCCTGGCACGCGCGGCATCGTTGGCATCGCCCTCGGCGAACGCGGCATTCGCCACGCACGCCGCCAGCAAAACGACGGCAGCTCGTTTCATAGCCCAAGACTCTTCACGACGCTCTCGCGCTGCCGATGCACCGCGGAACCATCGACGGGGTTCGCACGCAACGCCTGGATCTGCGCCGCATCGAACGGCTTCGCGTTGCCGTGCGCCGCGTTGAGATCGAACACGACGTAGTTCAGGACATCGGCGATTTCCGCGTCCGACAGCGACGCGAACGACGGCATCTTGAAGTTGTAGGTCTTCTCCTTGACCTTGATCGGCCCGAACATGCCGTAGAGAAGCGTGGTTCCAAGGTGCTTGCGCCCTTCGTCCGATGCCGCGTACTTGCCGGGATATTCGACGAGCGGCGGCGCAAGGCCATCCATGCCCTTGCCGCCCGCCTGATGGCAGACCACGCACTTGCCATCGAAGGTCGCCTTGCCGCCCGCGTACTGCACCGACTGCGCGTGCGCAGACGACGCCGCGCACGCGAGCATCAGCGCCACTGCCCTGATGATGTGTTTCATTGCTTCGCCGCTCCCAGCAGCACGGATACGGAACAGTGATAGTTCGAGTTGCCGTTCGCCATGCACCAGTTGATGTCGTTGTTCAGCGAGAGCTTGTAGAGCGGCTTCTCGCGCTCGTTACGGTTGCAGAAGCAGCGTCCGCAGGTCGTCTTGCCGCAACAGTCGTTGTAGGACACGATGTAGTCCGAGCCGTCGTGCGGATTGCGGCAGGTGCCGATCCACGTGATCGGCGAAGGCGTCGTGCCCGGCGGGCAACTGCTCGACGTGCCGCCGCAACAACTGCAAAGCCAGCCGTCGATCGCGCAATACTTCCAGTAGTCGCAGCTCGTCGGGTCATCGGTTTTCGATGCACCCGGCTTCTTCGGCTCAGCCGCGTAAGCAGTGCGATCGACGGGCAGGAGCGGCACCATCGCCGAGCCGACCAGCACGCGGCCGAGCTTCGCCATCGCGCTGCGCCGCGAAGAGCGCTGCGCGACACCGCGCGCCGAGTGTTCAAACATTGAGTCCAGCCATTTCATAGACGCCGTCCTTTTCTCAGTAGCTTGTTGATGGAAGCGGCCCGCGTCTCATGCGTGCTGTGCTTCGTGGTCATGCGACTCGTGCGACTCGTGCGCCTTGCCATGCACGAACTCCTGAAGCGACGCGACGCCCCGCTCCTTTGCTTCGAACAGGCTCTCCAGATGCTCGCGCGTATTGACGAGACCCTTCGCGCGCACCTTGCCCTGGTCGTCGAGCAGCACCGCGTAAGGCAACTTGCCGATCTGGTACGCAAGGCCGAGTTCCTGCGACAGCACGTAGGGAAGCTGCGAGAGCCCCGTCTTGCGATAGAACGCGGCGTGTTCAGTGATGTCGCCATCGCTTGCGAGCACGACGTCCGTGGCCCCTTCGCGCGACTGGATCGAAGGCAGGAGCGGCAGCAGCTTCTTGCAGACCGGACACGTCGGCGAGAGGAAGAAGAGCAGCGTGTTGCGTCCGCCCGCGGACATGCCGCCGACCTTCACGGCGCGGCCGGCGATATCGGCCAGTTCGAACGTCGGCGCGATGGCACCCACGGCCGGGCCCTTGTCGATCATCAGTGCGCCGGCGGGCATCATGCGTTCATAGAGAATGCCGACCTGGCGAACCAGTGCGAGACAGATCGCGCCGAGCGCGAGCAATGCGGCCCAGGAGAGCGCGTTGGAAATGATAAGAGCGGTTTGCATCATGAATTCCTCAGGGATTCGAGCTTGGGAAGATTGGCGAGCAGCACGTCGAGCGTGAGCATGGCGGCGACGGCGAAGAGCGTTCCGGCACCGACTGTCAGGTAGTCGAACCAGACGACCGTGCGCGGGTCCTGCGCGATGAGCGGCACACAGGCGAGAGCGGCGAGCGCGGCGACACGGCCGACGTGCCACCAGCCGATGCCTTTCGGTGCTTCACGCGAAAGAGCCGTGAAGCCGGCACAGCCGCAATCGATATCGGTGTTGCCGCGCAGGACGTTGATCGCGAGCGCGACGCCGAATGCGGCAAACAGCGCGATCAACAGCAACGCGGAGCCGGTACGCGTGGCGGAAAAGAGCAAGCCGAGCGCGCCGGCCGCTTCGAGCACGGGCACGGCATACGCGAGCGGCGCCACGGCAAACGACGGCAACAGCCGGTACGCGGCCAGCGATGCGCTGAACTTCGCCGGCTCGCGCAGCTTTGCCGTCGCGCCGAGCAGCACGACGATCGCGACTGTCGCGACGCACACCATGAGGACAACGGGATCGAGCATGGTGGCCACCTCAGGGATTGACGAGCAGCGTCGACGTCGCGCCGAGCTGTTTGTCGACGTGCTTGAGGCGGCCGGTCTGCGCGTCCATCACGACGAGATCGGAGGTCGGCGTGAGGCCGTAGAAGAGCGGCTGATCGTCGGTGCTGACCTGGATCGCGATGAGCGGATCGATCTTCTGCTTCGCGAGATCCCAGCGGGCGATGCGCTTTTTCGTCGTGGTATCGAAGACCCAGATCTCGGTCGCCGGGTCCTTGTGCGAGCCGTCGACGCCCTTGTGCATCGCTACATACAACCGATGGCTCTTCGCATGCACGGCCGTCTGCTGGAGGCCGCCCGGACGCCAGCCGGCCTTCTTCTCCGCTGCGCTGACGAGCGGCCACGGCGTGCCGAATACCGGTGCGTCGCCGGACAGGTCGGCCGTGCGCACGGTGCCCAGATACGTGGTGAACCAGTACAGCTTGCCGTCGCGCGCGGCGTTGATGAACGCGGGATCGTGGTCCACGTCGATGAACGCGTCGGAGAGCTTGCGGCTCTTCTCCTTGCCCGCCGCATCGAGCGTGACGGTCAGCGCCTTGCCGCTTTCGCACAGCGCCGAGAAGCGGTCGTTGCCGCTCGGATACGCGAGCACGCAGCCGTCGGTATCGATCTCGCCGAGCACCTTCTTCGCGGCCGTATCGATGACCGTCACCGAGGTGGAAGGCGTGATGTTCGCCACGTAGAGCCGCTGGCCGTCGTCGGAAAGCGCGGTGTTGTAGGGCGACGGCACATGCTGTCCGTGCTTCGGCGGGATCACGATCTCGCCGGTGACGTCGAGCGTCGTGTTGTCGATCATCTCGACGACATCGGTGCGCGCGCCATGGCCGCCGCGCGCAAAGTACGTCGTCGCGACGTAGCTCGTCCTGTGATCCGGCGAGACCGCGAAGCCCGGGCCGAAGCCGGCGTCGATCTGGCCGATGAAGCGGTTCGTGTCCGCATCGAAGACATGCACGCGCGCGTCGGTCATGCTCGCGAACGCGATGTCCGGCACAAAGATTTGGTGCGGGCTATAGGGCGGGACCTTGGCGACCGTCAGCTCTTCCGGCTGCTCCGCTGCGCTCGCCAGTTGCCACGCCAGTACACCAGACATCACCGCCGCCATCGAGGCGGCCAGTCGTCTGCGTTTCATCGTTTCTCCTCCGTCTGTCTATCGTGTGACAGACTCTAAGGCGAGGAAAAACGGTGGTCGCGCCGGGAACGGCAAAGCGTTCGTGCCAATTTGGGATAGTCGAAAGACGGCTGAAAGAGAGCCTTCCCGACATGCTTTTGATGCGCGTTTACGCGCGTAAACGCGCATTGACGTAATGGGTAGGCTACGGCCGACGCGTCGTCTGCGACGGCAATTCGCCGAACTGGGTCTTGTAGTCGCTCGCGAAATGGCCGAGATGCGTGAAGCCCCAGCGGGCCGCGGCTTCGCTCACCGGCACCTCGTTCGGGTGCGTCGTGAGCAGCAGGCGCCGCACCTGCATGAGGCGGATCGAACGCAGGTAGGTCGCGGGATTGGTCTGCGCGATCGATTGAAAGCTGTTCTGGATCGTGCGGCGGCTCACGCGCAATGCGGAACACAAGTCGAGAATCGACACCGGGTCCTCGGGGCGCTGCAGCAGCAGATCGTGGCTGCGGCGCACGATGTCGCTCTGGCACGCATGAGTCAGGCGATTCGTCTGGTCGGGAACGTGATACGTGATGAGATCGAGGATGCCTTCGGCCACTTCCTGCGCGAAGCGGCGCTCGCCTTGCGGATCGGCAAGCTGGTCCGGCCGCGCGAGCGCGCGCTCCACCGCCTCGACCATGCGCCGGCCCACGCGCACGCCCGCCGCGCGCGGAATGTCGATGACGTCGCGCTCGAAGAGATTGTCTTCAACGTCGATGCCGGCGGCATCGGCGACCATCCGCAGCACGCTCGGATCGATCGCGATGCCGACGAGCGACATGCCCGCCGGCGAGTGCAGCATGAATTCCTTCGCGCCCGACGTGATGACCATCGCGTCCTGGTCGAGCTTTACGCCGCGGAACGAAAACGGCCCGCTGCCGCCGAGCGCGAGGCCGAAGGTGGTATGGCCGGCGGGCAGTTCGCCGCGCTGCACCACGCGCACGTTCGCCGCCTCCTGAAAGACCTGCACGCCTTCGACCGCCACCTGCTTGACCGTGCTCTGGAACACGCCCGAGCCGAGTTGATCGTAATGCTGGTCCCAGCCGCGAAGCGCCGCCGCGTGCCGGTCCGCGTCGTTGAAAACCTCGTGGTTGACGTACACGGTGTCTCCCTGAATGTACTGTGGCGTCTGTCGCGCCGATCGACAAGGATAAACCGACTTCGCGGACGGTCAATAAAAATTCACGATTGACGCATCTTGCGGGGGCCGCCGCGGGCTCAGCCGAACCTCCCCGCGATGATTTTCGCCGCCGACGCGATCACGTCGTTGCGCGCCTTCGCGTCCGGCTCGCGCTGCGTGAAGTAGATCACGACGACGATCGGCGGCTTCGCGGGCGGCCACAGCACGGCGATGTCGTTCGAGGTGCCGTAGTCGCCCGTGCCGGTCTTGTCCGCGACTTGCCAGTCGCGCGGAACACCGGCGCGGACTCTCGCGTCGCCTGTGGTGTTGCCGCGCATCCACGTTTGCAACTGGTCGCGCTGGGCGGTGCCGAGCGCGTCGCCGAGCGCGAGCCGTTGCAGGTCGCGTGCCATCGCGGCGGGTGTCGTCGTGTCGCGCAGGTCGCCGGGGATCGCGGTGTTCAGTTCCGTCTCCATGCGGTCGAGCCGGAATTCGTGGTCGCCGATGGAGCGCGCGAACGCCGTCACCGCCGAAGGCCCGCCGAGCAGGCGGATGAGCAGGTTCGCGGCGGAATTGTCGCTGTACTGGAGCGCGGCGGCGCAGAGTTCGGCGACGGTCATGCCATCCGCGACGTGCTTCTCCGAGACCGGCGAGTAGTTGACGAGATCGCCTTGCGCGTAGGTGATGCGCCGCGCGAGCAGGCCGTCGTCGTGCGCGCTGCGTGCGAGGATCGCGGACGTCAGAAGCAGTTTGAAGGTGCTGCAAAACGGGAAGCGCTCGTCGGCGCGGTAGCTCAGTTGCGCGCCATCGGCGGTGTTGAATGCGGCCACGCCGAGGCGTCCGTTGGATGCGTCTTCGAGCGCTTTTAGTCGCGATGCCGAGGATTCGCCGGACGGCCAAGAGGTGCATGCGCTCGCAAGCGGGATCGATGCGGCCGCGGCCAGCAAGGCGCGGCGGACGGGTGAATGCGTCATCTATCGTGGACCCTTCGGGTGGTTTGGGAGGTCACGATTTTACGAGCTTTGGGTGGGGTGGGGTGGGCGCTGGCGCTTGGGGTGGGGGTGGGGTGTGGTTTACGCCGTTTGATGCGCTTGTGCTCCTATGGAACTTGTTTTGTTTTTGGTTTATTTGCTCTGCCCCTGTCCGGGGCGGGACTCACTTTCTTTGCTGCTGCAAAGAAAGTAAGCAAAGAAAGCAGCGGCGAATT